>CAVZJF010000008.1:0-19708 GCA_963775525.1 uncultured Alphaproteobacteria bacterium
CTTTGGCGATTGCTTCACCTATGCGCTGACAAAATTCCGAGGAGATGCAGTCCTGTTCAAGGGGAATGATTTCTCGCACACCGACCTTGAGGTGGCTGATGTCCGTTCTGATCCCACGCCCCGCTCGTGATGAGCTCGGCCGCTCCGAATTGGTGCTCGGAGCTGCCCGGGGTAACATGACGAGGCCAAGACAGTGAGCCGGATCGAGCGGCGCTTCACCGAGCTGCGCGACGCGGGGCGGGCAGGGTTCGCCGCCTATCTGACCGCGGGCGACCCCGATCCCGATACCTCGGCTGCGCTGTTTTCCGGGCTCCCGCAGGCCGGCGCCGATTTGATCGAGATCGGCATGCCGTTTTCCGATCCGATGGCCGACGGCCCGGCGATCCAGGATGCGGGGCACCGCGCGCTGAAAGCGGGGATGACCCTGCGCGGCACGCTCGCGCTGGTGCGCGCCCTGCGCCGTCACGACGACGCCACGCCGGTCGTGCTGATGGGCTATTACAACCCGATCTACCGGCGCGGCGCCGAACGCTTTGTCGGCGAGGCGGTAGCGGCCGGGGTCGATGGCGTCATCGTCGTCGATCTGCCGCCCGAGGAGGATGGCGAATTGGCCGAGCCGGCGCGCCGGGCCGGGCTCGACGTGATCCGGCTGGCGACGCCGACCAGCGACGAGCGGCGCCTGCCGCGGATCATCGAGGGCGCCGGCGGCTTTCTATATTATGTCGCGATCGCCGGCATAACCGGCACGCGGACGCCCGACACGGCCGCGGTCGCCGCCGCGGTCGCGCGCCTGCGCCGGTTCACCGCGCTGCCGATCGCAGTCGGCTTTGGCATCAAAAACCCCGAGCAGGCGGCCGCCGTCGCGCGCGCCGCCGATGCTGCGGCGGTCGGGTCGGTCTTGGTCCAGCGCCTGGCCCAAAACCTCGACGGCGACGGGAGCGCCAAGCCCGGCCTCGTCGAGGCGGTGCTCGGCGATGTCCGTGCCCTCGCCCAGGGCGTGCATGGCGCGCGAGGTTGACGCTTGGAGGGGCTGATGCGGTTCCGTAAATTTCGGCTTTGGACGGTGTCAGGATGGGTTAACGACGAATTTAGCAAAATTAACTATAAATGTCGGGAACTACTCAACCTTCCAGTGCTAAAACATGGTCCGTGAGGTCGGGCGGTCGAGTTCGGCGCTTTAGGTCGGCACCGAATGGTCCGGCGCGCCGCTCCTGCCGCCGCGATTGGCGAGTTCGTCCGAAAGCGTACGGGTCATGGGGCTGTTCGAACATTGGATTGCCGCGGCGGCCGCGGCGGCACCGCCCCGCGGGGCGGTGGTTGATCGGAGGTGAGCGATGGTCGAGCTCCCGCCTCCAAACGTCACCAGGTGGACGATCCGCCGCAAAGCGGCAGTGGTGATCGCGGTCGTCGCCGGGATGATGACGCGCGACGAAGCCTGCCGGCGCTATCAGCTGACCGAGGAGGAGCTGCTCGCCTGGCAGCGCGCGTTCGAGGCGCATGGCCTGCCCGGTCTGCGCTCCACCCGCCTCCAACAATACCGCAATCCGCGCCAGCGACCTTGATCGTGAACCGCTGGCTGACCGACCAGCCGACCAGCAACGCGGTCATGATCCTCGATCACAACTATGCGTGGCACCTGCGTCACCTCAATCCAGCAACCTCCGCGTAGGCCCTCAGCTCCCGTTCCACATCGTAACCGCTGGTCCCGAAGATGATGCCGGTGGCGCCGCGGGCCTCGAGCTGGGCGAGGCGTTCGCGCAACTCCTCGCGCGTGCCGGTGAAGGTCATCTGTTTGGCGGCGGATATGTCGACGAGCGCGTCATGGCCGTTCGAAATGTCGAGGTTGTGACCGCGGTGAACCGAGAGGTGGCGGATTTTTTCGTCCGCCCGTTCGACGCTGGCCAGCCACGCTTCGCCGTTCGGCAGCGCTTTCACGCTCTCCGGATCGGTCGTGTACCTGTGGTGATAGGCGAGCGCGATGAGCGGTTTGAGCGCGGTCGAGGCGCGCGGCGAGGTGACGTCCTCGCCATCATCGAGGACCGTGCCGCCGGTCGACACGAGGCAGGTCTCGAACCCTTCGGCCGGGCCGCCGAGGGAAATCAGGCCGTCGGCAATCTCTTTGGCGAGCGCGCGGGCCTTGGGGCCTTGGCCTGCCATGTAGACCGGCACGTCGATCGGACGATCGGGCAACCAGCCGTCGGAGGCGAGGATCTGGGCGAGACCGCCGTCGATGTCGGCAATGTCGCCGCGCAGCAATGCCTTAACCTGCGCAATATGCGTGCGCATGCTCGCGAGGCTCAAGGGCTTCTTGCCCATCCCCGCACGGCCGGTAAAGCCGGTGCCGAACCCGACCATCAGGCGTCCCGGTGCTAACTGCTCGAGCGTCGCGATGGCCGAGGCCTGCGCCATCGGATGGCGATAGCTCGGGATCAGCACGGAGGGGCCAAATTTGATGCGCTTCGTCTTTTCGGCGATGCGGGCGAGAGTGACCCATATGTCGTGGCCGAAGGCGGGAATCTCGGGACACCAGACCGCGCGAAAGCCGAGCTCTTCGGCAAGAAGCGCGTACTCGACGGTTCGCGGGCCGGGCGGCAGGCGGAAGTCATAAGTCAGCACGGGGCGTTCCAGAAATAAGCATCTTTAACCGACATTCGCCCGATTCCCGGCGATTTCGGGACAAGGTCGCCCTTTGGCGGGTTTGGGCAATCAGTAAGTCGTACCGGCATGCAACACCCCTGACGCCTTTGCGCCGATGAACGAACCCGCTCGCGCGGGAGGGGAGCACGCGTCGTGGTCGGCGTATTTCTGCGAGGTTGACGCGCGGTAGTGCGTGACGATCGGGGCATCCGATCCCGAGCATCGAAGGTCCAGCAACCTTCAGCTCGGGAGAGCCCCGATGACCTCCGATACCTCACCTCAGCCCATCAGCCCGTTGCGGGCGCGCATGATCGAAGACATGAGCGTGCGCGGTTTCAAGGAGGACACGCGCCGCGACTATGTGCGACACGTGCGCGCCTTCGCGGCCTTCATCGGCCGGTCGCCCGACACGGCGACGGCGGAGGAGTTGCGTCTCTTCCAACTGCACCAGACGCAGAGCGGCATGCAGCCGCCGAGCATCAACGGTGCGGTCTCGGCGCTGCGCTTTTTCTTCACGGTGACACTCGACCGGCCGGATCTGGCGCGGCGGCTCACCGTCGTGCCGTACCCGCGACGGATACCGACGGTGCTCAGCGTCGAAGAGGTGACGCTGCTGCTGCACGCGGCATCGGCGCCGAAGTACAAGGCGGCGTTCGGCACCGCCTACGGCGCCGGGCTGCGCGTCTCGGAAGTTGTCGCGCTCAAGGTCGGCGATATCGATTCCGAGCGCATGCTGCTGCGTGTCGAGCGCGGCAAGGGAGGCAAGGACCGCCACGCGATGCTGTCGCCGCAGCTGCTCGAACTGCTGCGCGCCTGGTGGCGCGAAGGGCGACGGCGCAGCCTGCTGCTGCCGGGCGGCTGGCTGTTTCCCGGCCGCAACCCGGTCGAGCCGCTGTCGGCCCGCCAGCTCGGCCGCGTAGTCCGCGCCGCCGCCCAGGCCGCGGGGATCACCAAGCGCGTGTCGCCGCACACGCTGCGGCACAGCTTCGCCACTCACCTGCTCGAGCAAGGCGTCGACATTCGCGTGATCCAAACGCTCCTCGGCCACGCCAAGCTCGACACCACGGCGCTTTACACCCGCGTCGCCAATACCACGATCCGGGCCGTCACCAGCCCGCTCGACCGGCTCGCACCATTGATCGACGAGAGGCCGCGACCCGAGGCGTAACCGGCGGCCGTGCGCCGCCCGAAGCTGGAGGTCGCAGATATCTTTCATCGCCATGGAGCCGACTGGCGCCGGGCCAACGCCGGACATCTGAGCCTCGGTCAGCTCCAGGTCATGTCGGCGATCGAGCAATGCCGCTCGGCCGCGCTCGGCGGGCATGTCGAGCGCTGCGAGGATTGCGGCCACAGCCGCATCGCTTACAACTCATGCCGCAATCGCCATTGCCCCAGGTGTCAGGGGGCGGCGGCGCAGGATTGGCTCGCAGCCCGCGAGGCCGATCTGCTGCCGATCGGCTATTTCCACGTCGTCTTCACGCTGCCGGCCCAGATCGCTCCGATCGCCTACCAGAACAAGGCGGTCGTCTACGACCTGCTGTTCCGCGCCGCCGCCGAGACGCTGCTTACGATTGCGGCTGATCCCAAGCACCTTGGTGCGCGCATCGGCGCCACCGCCGTGCTCCATAGCTGGGGCTCGGCGATGACCCACCATCCCCACGTCCATATGATTGTGCCGGGCGGTGGGATATCGCTCGATGGGACGCACTGGGTACGCTGCAAGCCCGGCTTCCTTCTGCCGGTGCGGGTGCTTTCCCGCCTGTTCCGGCGGCTCTTCCTGGCGGCGCTCGTCGACGCCCACGCGGCAGGCCGGCTGGCGTTCTTGGGCGCGATCGCGGGCCTGCACCGCCGCGAGGCCTTCGTCGGGCATCTCGCACCGCTGCGGCGGAAGAACTGGTTCGTCTACGCCAAGCCGCCCTTCTCCGGGCCCGAAGCGGTGCTCGCCTATCTCGCCCGCTACACCCATCGCGTCGCCATCGCGAACAGCCGGCTCATTACGCTCGACGAGCGCGGCGTGACCTTCCGCTACAAGGATTACCGCCGCGACGGGCTGGCGCGGTACCGCACAATGACGCTCGCCGCCGACGAGTTCATCAGGCGCTTCCTGCTCCACGTCCTGCCGAAGGGCTTTCATCGCATCCGCCACTACGGGCTGCTGGCCAGCGCCGGCTGCAAAGCCAACATCGCGCGCGCCAGGGAGCTGATCGGCGCCCCAATCCCGCAGGTCGAGCCTCCGGCAGCACACGACACAGCCGATCCGCACGCCACGACCGATCATCGCCCGCCGTGCCCTTGCTGCGGCGGCCGCATGATTATTATCGAGGTCTTTTCGCGCGGCGGCACACCGCGCGGCCCGCCATCGGCCGCCGCTGGGATCAGGATCTGATCCGATGACTGTCCTCCTCGTCTGCTCGCTGCATCCGTTCGCAGGAACCTCTCGTTCCCACCGCCGCACCCGTTTCATCCCAACGCCTGCAAGCGCCGGCAGAGCATCACCGATCCGGCCTCAATCAGGTCGCCGAGTGTGGCAGCAGCGGTCAGTCCGCGATCACCAGCAGCTTCCAGCTCACGACGATCTTCGGAAAACTATCGCTCCGCAAAGCCGCTGCCGCGTCAAATCCCCATAGCCGGCCAACTGCTCGCCGCTCTCCCGCGGGTTCCTTCATCGGAGGCTTTCGGACGCCGGCCCCCTACACCGGGCCGATCGCCCGCGCCGGGCCGGCGCCGCTGCCGCGTCAAATCCCCATAGCCGGCCAACTGCTCGCCGCTCTCCCGCGGGTTCCTTCATCGGAGGCTTTCGGACGCCGGCCCCCTACACCGGGCCGATCGCCCGCGCCGGGCCGGCATCCGAAACCCTTCCCGATAGCGGGCTTTCGAGGCGCAACATTTCGAGAACTCGGAGCATCTCTCAAAACCCCTCAATTTTCGGCCTCAAATCGCCGTTTCAAATATCTTGATTTCTGCAACGTCGCGGTGCTGGTCGCGCAGGGCTCGGCCTGTCGGGCACCGCTAGGTCACAAGCCGGATTGCAAGATCGCCGTCCCTGCTTCGATTGCCTTAATTGCTGCGGTATTCTCGTCGGCCAAGCGAACTGAAGGAAGCCGATGTGGCTGCCGACTCTGAAGATGATAGAAAGCTGGACTTCGAGAAGGAGAAGTTCGTTGAAGAGCTTGCTATCAAGCGGGAGGAACTTGACCTAAAGAAAGCTGAAGCTAAGCGTCAGTCGTTATTCTGGAACCAGGTTAGCCCTGTTGCGGTTGCGCTCTTTGCCGCATTCATCGGCCTAACGGGAAACCTCGTGGTCACTTTCATTCAGGGTCAGAATAGCAGATATCGAGACCCGAAAATCGCAAGCAGCGATGATAGCGGAGGCCATCAAAACAGGTGATGAGGCAAGGGCCAAACGAAATTTACTCTTCTTCCTTGATACGGGACTGATTGCCGACCCCAACGGCAAAATACGAACGGCGCTCCAGCAACCCGGTGGAACGCCCGTCCTTCCGTCGGGCCAGAACATCGAAAGGCTTAGTCAGGAACTGGGGCTCAGCAGAGATCTAGTCGCCCAATTCCTAGGCATTCTTCAGGAACAGAACGTGCCTCCCGCGGAAACGAAAGAACGTCTTAAGGAAGTTGCCGCTAGATACAAGGAACTGAAGTCCGAATTGGACAACGTAGGCGGCGACGTTTCCCAGGACGCCCGAGATGCGATGCAAAGAGGTGACCTTGCATTGGCTGATCAGCTTCTTAGTCAAGACCAAGACCGTATTGTAGGCCGCTACACCCACGAAATGGTCGAATTAGCGGACATTTACAGCCTGCAAAAACGATTTGATGAAGCCAAGTCCTTTTACCAGCGTGCACTTGCCATGCTTAAGCCGGACGATCCTTACAGAAAAACGATCGAGGCCAAGCTAGCAGCAACGAACGACAAAGGTGAGCAGCACCATGCCCAATAAGCTGGACGGAGTCGCCTGCTCGGATCATTTTTCCATAACATCCGCCCTGCTTACCATCGACACTCAGCTGAATAATGAGGTAATATCTTCCTGAAAATACGACGATTTTCAGGATCAAAACGATGCCTCGCAACCGCGTGCAGCACCAGAAGGGCCTCTCGGATGATGCGTTCGAACAGCGCTATCCAGACGAGGAGGCGTGCCGGAAGGCGTGGTTTGCCTGGCGCTGGCCTGAGGGCTTCAAGTGTCCGCGGTGCGCACAGACAGAGTATTGTGAGATCCGGAACCGTCAATTGCTTCAGTGCCGGCGATGCCGGTACCAGACATCGCTGATCGCCGGCACCATCCTGCAGGGGACCAAGCTGCCGATACGGGTGTGGTTTCGCGCCATGCACCTGCTCGCCCAAGGCAAGAAGGGTCTGTCCAACATCGAGTTGGGTCGGCGGCTCGGGATCTCAACCAACGCTGCCTGGCGCGTTCAGCACAAGCTGATGCAGGCGATGCTCGAGCGCGACCGTCGTTACCAACTCGGCGCCGCTGGCCCGCGCATCGAGATCGACGACGCTATGCCGGCGGCGAGCGCTCCGGTGAAGGGTCTGGGCGCGGCCGACGTGGACACACCCCCTTCATCGCCGCAATCGAGACATCCGACGACGGTCGACCGCTGCACGCCCGCCTCCAGGTCGTGCGCGGGTTCCGTGCCGGCGAAACCAGACGCCTGTGCGCCGGCGTCGCGGCCGGAACCACGGTGGTCAGCGACGGTGGTCAATGGTTTCGCTGCATCGCCGAGCAGCCGGGCATCGTCCACGAGCGCCACGTTACCGGCTCCGGTCGCGCCGCGGCCCGCCACCCTGCCTTCCGCTGGGCGAATACGGTGCTCGCCAACGTCAAGAACAGCCTCCTGGCCACTCACCGTGTGGTCGGTGCCAAACATCTGCCGCGTTACCTCGGCGCCTTCGCTTGGCGCTTCAACCGCCGCTTCGTCTTGAAAACCATCCACGAGCGTCTTGCCGTCGCCGCAACGACGACCCCGCCGATGCCCTACCGCCTCCTCAAACTGGCTGAGGCTCGATGGTAAGCAGGACATCCGCTATCCGACTTTCATCAGCATCGGCGCGGGCCTCTCGATTTCCGGAAACCTCGGTTAGATGGCAAAAAACCATGAGCCGGTATGGGGTTGGCGGATAAGGGTGAGCTCGCGGATGGCGTCCGAGCTTTACCAAATCGAGCTTGCCAAAATTCCAAATCGTCCTTGTGAGTGAATCGATCATTTGGAGCAAATCGTGCTTAGCCGACAGCAACACCCACACCCTCGCGGCTGACCGCGAGCGGATTACCAGAGCGCATCAAGCAGCCGAGGCGCTGTGGGCCATCAGGACCGCTATGGGTCGCGCATTCCGTTGGTGCCATTTCTATCTCGGCCGTCCCTCCTATCTCCCTCGTCAGAAGGGACCCCATAGATGTATCATCAATAGATGGTACCTCACCCGTCTTAGGAATGCAGTTGCGAAATCATTTTCCAAGCCTGATCGCACAGACAAGCCGGCAGTGGCGGCGCGCGGTTGACGTCCGTCTTCAGCCGTTCGGATTGACCGAAGCCACGTGGCTGCCTCTGCTCCATGTGGCGCGCTCACCGGCTCTGCTGCGTCAGAAAGACCTTGCCGCCTCGCTGTCGCTCGATGGTTCATCCGTCGTGCGGCTGCTCGATGCCCTGCAAATTGCGGGGCTGATCAAACGCCGCGAGGAAGCGGCGGATCGGCGGGCGAAAACGATTGGTTTGACGGCACTCGGGCGATCGACCGTCGAACAAGTGGAGGCCGTGTCAAGCCAGATGCGACAGGCCGCGCTGGCGGGTTTGACCGACGATGAGATCGCAACAGCGACGCGGATCCTTCAGCAGATTTGTCGATCTCTTGCTCAAGCCATAGGGAAAGATACGTGACGGAGCACCCTGACAACCTGTGCGCCGCGCGCTCGCGGACAGCAACCGCAGCCGATGACCGGGCTCGGCGCTAGGCGAGGACGAGGACGGTGCGAGCGGTGAACAGAGAGAGCGCACCGGCGGGCGTCAACCGCGCGGCGATCACCGCGACGGTCATCTGTGCTTGTGTCATGCAGGGGCTCGACACGACGATCGCCAATGTCTGTCTGCCGCACATCCAAGGCACCATGTCGGCGTCGCAGGATCAGATTTCGTGGGTGCTGACGTCCTACATCGTGTCTGCGGCGATCGCGATGCCGCTGGTCGGTTGGCTCGCCGACCGCCTCGGCGTCAAATACCTCTTTCTTGCCTCGGTTATCGGCTTCACCCTTGCCTCGGCGTTGTGCGGCGCCGCGACGAGCCTCACCCAACTGGTGCTCTTCCGCGTGCTGCAAGGGGTATGCAGCGCCGGACTTGTGCCGCTCGGTCAAGCGACCCTCTATACCGTCTATCCGCGTGAGCGTCACGGTTACGCGATGGCAATCTTCGCCACCGGCTCGATGATGGGCCCGATCGTCGGTCCGACCCTTGGCGGCTGGCTGACCGACAATTTCGGCTGGCGCTGGTGCTTCTACATCAACCTGCCGGTCGGAGCCTTGTGCGCGCTCGGCGTGTTCGTCTTTATCCAGCGAGCCCGCGGAGCAACACGCGCGCCCTTCGACATGTTCGGCTTTGCCACGCTGAGCATCGCGGTCGGCACGTTGCAATTGATGCTCGACCGCGGCGAGATCAGGGACTGGTTTCGCTCTACCGAAATCTGGATCGAGGCGACGATCTCGGCATTGAGTTTCTATCTGTTGATCGTCCACACGGCGACGACCGGGGAACGCTCGTTTTTAAGCCGGGAGCTGCTGAAGAGCCCAAATTTTATCGCCGGCAGCTTGATGATGTTCGCCGTCGGCGTGATCCTCAGCGGCACCTTGGCGCTTATGCCGTCGATGATGCAGGACTTACTGAACTATCCGGTGTTCGACGCCGGGTGGATGATGGCACCACGTGGCGTCGGTGCGATGGTCGCGATGTTTCTTGTCGCCCGGGTGGTCGACAGGATCGACGCCCGTCTAATCATCCTCGTCGGCTTTCTGCTGACCGCGGCCTCGCTCTGGCAAATGACAGGGTATTCGCTCTACATGGGGTCGTGGCCGATCCTGTCCGCCGGTTTGACCCAGGGCTTCGGGCTCGGCCTGACCTTCGTACCACTCAACCTTCTCGCCCTCTCGACACTGCCGGCCCGCATCATGTCCCAAGGAACCGCGATCCGCGCTCTAATGCGCATGCTCGGCGGCAGCATCGGGATCTCCATCCTCGAAACACAGCTCGCTCAGAACACCCAGATCGTACATTCCCGGCTGGTCGAAGGGGTGCGTCCCGACAATCCGCTCGCGCAAGCGCCTTTCCTTCACGCACCCTTCAGCCTGATCGAACCGTCCGGGCTTGCCGCTCTCAATGCCGAGGTCACCCGCCAGGCGGCGATGATCAGCTACAATGACGATTTCGCGCTGATGACGATGGTTGTCCTCGCCGCGCTGCCGGCATTGCTGCTGGTTCGTATCCCTCGCCGGCAGCCGATTACGGCGGCGGCGGACGATTAACCCGATCAAGGCAGGAAACCTTACTGTGTGTCGGATATTGTATCCTCAGCCGCCCTACCCAACCATGGGGAGCGTTGCGCGCGGGCGAAGCCGAGGCCTCAGCGCCGGCCGTGCCGACGTGAAGCAGTTGCGCGAATTGAAGTTATAGGGGGTCGGTAAGACGCCTGCCGCCCCCAAACGTGGGTGGGCGCAATGGGAACACCTCGCTTGGCTGCCCGAACAGAGCCCAAAAACCGCGCTTGGGACCAGCCTCGCCGCACGCGCGCGCGAGGGGAAGGGAGGTCAAAGAGCGATAATCCAGAAACTCACGCTCCGTCCGGCCCAGCCGGAAGACTTCGCCTTCTGCGAGCGCACCTACTTTGAGCCGATGCGCGCGACGATCGAGGAGTGGGCCCGAATTAACGAAACGCTCGGATCTGTAGCATGAGCGGACAAATTAGGAATACCGATCAGATCCCTTCTGATCTGACCCAGGACAATCAATGGGATGCGGCCCGCGGCGCGGCCCGCGCCCAGAATTGCAGCAGAGCAGACGTCTCCACACGGCGCAAGGCGTATCTCATTGATATCGATAACTTTATCTACGAAGTGCGAAGGCAAAGTCGCCTTATGCTACAAAAATGGACCGTTCGTTAGTTCGGGCTAAGGTGCAGCAAGCATGCGCCGTTAGTCGGGAATATGTTCCCCCTTGGGTCGTTGCGCGACGAGTGGTTTCTCGGCTTCAGCGGAGGCACTTGCCTGGTATTCCTGCTGCATGGCGAAACTCTATTTGCTCGGCTACCCGAACCGGTTTGGCTGGTGCTCATCTTCCTGTGGCTGTTTACAGCCGTGCTCGGGTCGGCGCTGTCCATGGTGCGCCATGCCGAGCACCTTGCCCTGCGCCTGGGGGAGCCCTACGGGACCTTGCTCCTAACCCTGTCGGTGACCTTCGTCGAGGTGACGAGCATTGCCGCCATCATGTTGCATGGAGCCAACAATCCAACCTTGGCCCGAGACACATTGTTCGCCGTGGCGATGATCATCCTCAACGGAATGGTCGGACTTTCGCTGCTGGTGGGTGGCTGGCGCCATCGCGAGCAGCAGTACAATCTTCAGGGCGCCAACGCCTATCTCGGGGTGATCATTCCCTTGGCGGTACTCAGTCTGATTCTGCCAGATTTTACCGTGACCACCCCGGGTCCGCTCTTGTCCCATGAGCAGGACATCTTTCTCGTGCTGGTGGGGTTGGGCTTGTATTCCACGTTTCTCGCCGTGCAGACCCGACGGCATCGTGGCTACTTCAGGCTTGGCGCCGAGCCGGCCCATGAACAGGTTGCCGGCGACGCCGATGCCAGCCTCCGCACGCTGGCATCGCGGCCCCGCCCGCTGCTGGCGCATGCCGCTCTGCTGATCGCCTATCTTCTACCCATCGTTTTCCTGGCGGAGCAATTCGCCCATCCCGTCGATTATCTGATCGAGACTTTGCGGGCTCCAGCGGCCTTGGGGGGCGTTATCATTGCGGTGCTGGTCGCCACCCCCGAGGCGATCGGCGCGGTGCGGGCGGCGCTAGCCAATCATCTGCAGCGATCCATCAACATTTTCCTGGGCTCGGTCTTGTCAACCATCGGGCTGACGGTCCCGGCGATCGTGTTAGTTAGCCGGATGATCGGGAGAGAAATCGTGCTCGGGGTTGAACACACGGATCTCGTTATGCTGCTGCTAACCCTGGCCGTATGCGTCGTCACGTTCTCGAGCGGGCGAACCAACGTGATGCAGGGCGCGGTGCATCTTGTGCTGTTCGCGGTGTATCTGGCTCTGATCTTCCAGGGTTAAGGTGAAGGGACGCTCGGCGCGACGTTGTTGCAGGGATCGGCTGGGTGCCGGCGAGGGCCTGACGGGCCAGGCTGGCCCGGTTCACCACCGGAAGCTCTCTGCCGTGCCGTTCAAACACCTCGCCGAACACCGTCATCATATTCCGCGAGCCCGGTATCGGGTCACGAACCGGCCGGAATACGATGCAGCATTGCGGCGGCGCGGCAGCCTGACCGTTTGGTTCACCGATGAGGCCATCGCGACGTGGCGGGCGAACCGCGAACCACGCCCGGCGGGCAGCCGCATTATTCGACCCTGGCGATCACCACGGCGTTGACGATGCGCACGGTTTTCGGTCTGGCATTGCGGCAGACCGAGGGGCTGATTGGCTCCGTCATCGCTCTGCTCGGTCTCGCGCTCGCCGTGCCGGATCACTCGACATTGAGCCGCCGGAGCAAGACGCTGGAAGTGCCGCCACATCGACGGCTCGGAGCCGGTCCGCTGCATTTGCTGGTGGACAGCACGGGCTTGAAGCTCAGCGGGGCCGGCGAATGGCTGGTTGAAAAGCACGGCACGTCCCGCCGCCGATCTTGGCGCAAACTGCATATCGGCATCGACGGCGAGAGCGGCGAAATCGTCGCGATCGAGCTGACCAAGAAAGAGAGCGACGACGCCGCGCGGACTGCCGCGCTGCTCGACCAGCTCACCGATCCCCTAGCGTCCTTCACGGCTGACGGCGCGTACGATCAGGACCGAGTTTACGAGACGGTCGCCGAGCGTCATCCGGATGCCGCGGTCATCGTTGCCACCGCGAGCAACCGCGGTCCCGGGTCCGTCTGCCACGACCGCTCCGACACAGCGAGACCGACACATCCAGGAGATCGTCGCGCACGGTCGGATGGGCTGGCAAAAGTCGAGTGGCTACAATCTTCGGGCCAAGGTCGAGGCAGCGATCGGTCGATACAAACGCGTGATCGGCGATGCCCTTCGATCGCGTACCAACGAGACCGAGGCCACGGAAGTCGCCATCGCAGCTGCCGCCTTGAACCGGATGCTTGAATTCGGACGCCCGAACTATGTCCGGATCGCATAACCCAGACGAGGCTGGCGTCACCGCGTTTGCGCGCCTTATCCGTGCAACACGGTCCCCGTGCTATCCTGCCCGTTCTATGGCGTGACCCCAGATCCTTGAAGCGCCGCGTCAACAGCATCCAGTCACCGCGCCGGCGCCGGCTCGAATGAAATCCTTAGCCGCATGCCGGTTGCCGCGGCGAGGCGCTCGAGCGTGCGCGTCGACGGCTTCACCCGGCCGCTCTCGAGGCGCGCAATCACCGCCTGCGTTGTGTGCATGCGCTCGGCCAGCTGGTCCTGCGTCAGGCCGGCATGCGCGCGCGCCTCGATCATCGCCTTGGCGAGCGAGAATTCCTCCTCGAGGGCATTGTACGCCTTGACGTATTCCGGGTCCTTGCGCCATTCGGCGAAGGATTCCTCGACCGGGATATTTTTTCTGCTCATGCCACCTCCTTCGCACGTTGCCGTGCCAGCTCGATTTCGCGGCGCGGGGTTTTCTGGGTTTTCTTCGCGAACACGCGAAGGATCACCACCCGCCGGCCGGTCGCCGTCACATAGAGGGCCCGCGCGATCCCATCCCTCCCCCGCAGCCGCATTTCCCAGATGCGGTCCTCGAGATGCTTGATGTAGGGCTCGTGGACCCGTTCGAGGCCCATGGCGCGCACCAGCCCGACAATGCGCTCGAAGCTCGCGCGCACGTCGCCGGGCAGAGCATCAAGCTCGCCCTTCACCTCGGTGTTCAAAAAGACAAACGACCATGTCACGGGGCAATATACCTTTTTTGCAATAAATATACAAGGCCCCCTGCCCTCCCCGGCAATTCATCGGTCCGATCAGAGAGTTGAGCGTTTGGCGGCTCAGGCTGCCGACGCCGTCAACCGGTTCTCGCGTGCCGGCACCCTTCGCGCCGATGCCGCGACGCGCTCGCGCACCGCGGCTACCGGTTTTTCAGCCAGTTGGCCGCGGCACAGCATGCTGCTGTGGGCGCGCGAAACCGTAAGCGGGTGCGGCGTAGACCCCAGGGCCGAAGCCGACCGGTCTGCTCGCCCCGCTATACTCGTGACCATGCCTGAGATCGCCCCAACCTTTGCCACGGAGGCGACAGGCGCGGCGGGTGGTATTCATCGAGCGCCGCGTGGAAGGCCGCAACGGCTAAACGTACGGCCCTCACGGGCCCGTGTACGGGATCCATAGGCTGCTCGTGCCGCCCCAATCGTTATTGTTTGGTCCGGGAAGAAGCCATCCGTCCCAATAATAAATAAGATGTCCGTTCTGTACCCACGCGGCGTTGGCAAGATAATCTGCACCGGCGTAAGGATACGCATTGGGGTCGCCTCTGGCTACGGTAAAGCCAGCGTTGTTATTCATCGAGTTATCTTCGAATATCTGCTGCTGGTAGTGGCCTCCGGCGGCAAACGCCCATGCCGTACCGAGACCCATTCCGGCGGCGAACGAGGTCACCTCAGTCACGGTTAGACCGACCGCGCTGGCAGCCGTCTGAGGATTTTCAGTTAAATAGCTTTGGAACTGTGCCGCAGTTACCCCATGGTCTTTAATCTTGGCAGCGGCGGTACCCTGTACTAGACCATAGACACCATCGCAGATGCCCAAGAACGCTTCCGCATCGGTTCCCTCTGTCGCAATGAATAGTGCGATATCCGCAGCTTCTTTAAGAGCTTCACAAATAACATCAACCCAGTTGCTGAAATCAACGACAGCAGCACTCGGGCAATAGACTGAGTCATTACCTCCCGTAACATTGGGCGGGACCAAATAATTCCAGCAGTTTCCTCTATCAATTCCTTTATACACGATACTTTGGGTTTCACACGGAATATGATTTACAGCGAAATAATTGCTGTTGTTTGAAATCCGCCATTTGCATTACGAAAGTGAAATTCCCAATTGTTAGACATGCGCTACTCTCCGTATTGGATTACTGGGGCTTTTTTTTGTAAACGTATGCGTTGTGTTGATCGTGTCGTCCCTCCGATTGGTGCAAAATCAAATCTTACAGCAAAATATACCGTACACCGCCGCGACGTTTCATTCCGCCCGCAACCAAGCATTCAGGCGGAGGTCACCGGCGTGGCGATGGCTGCGTAATCACGTCTTTCGACGGCCGGTACCCCACCTCTGCGCCTTTCGTCATCCGACATCCGACAACTTGACGGTGCCCACGCCATCGATCAGCACCATGCAGGCCCCGCACTGTTCGAGGCCGCAACCGAAACGCGTACCGGTGAGACCGAGATGGTTGCGCAGCACGTCGAGCAGCGGCGTATCGCCATCCGCCGCGACCTCGACCGGACGTGCGTTGACGGTGAAGGAAATCGAAGCCATTCGAAATTCGCGAGGAGGGACGGCCGCCCTGGAAAGGACGGCCTTCGTCAATTATTAGCGATGACGGTCAGCTTGCTGGCCGAGCAACACCGACGAGCTTGTGACCATCGGGATCACGTATGTAAGCGAGATAAGCACCATTCGGCCGGACGCCGGGTGGGTCTTCGATCGACGTGCCGCCATTGGCGACGCCGGCATCGTGCCAGGCTTTCGCCTGTTCCGCGCTGCTCATCACAAAGCCGATCGTGCCGCCGTTGAGGACCGTGGCCGGCTTCCCGTCATTGGGCTGGGTTACCATGAAGCGACCGCCATTATGCGAGTAGGCGAGCCGGCCTCGGGCGTCCGGGGTGGCGGGCTGTGCGCCCATCGCCGTGAACAGCGCATCGTAGAATTTCTTCGACCGGGCAATGTCGTTGCTCCCGATCATGATGTGGCTAAACATTTCGTCTTCTCCTCCTTGGCATCAAACTCACGCTTCTCGAGGCGGCGATCATGCCGTGGCCGGGTGGCAAATAAAATCTATTCAGACAGCCTACGCGACGATCAAGGGCTTCGAGGTGATGCGTGCGCTCCGCAAGGGCCACGCGGCGATCCTCAACCTCACCCGCGACATCTGTGGCGAGGCGCGCTTGGTCGAGCGCGCTTTCGGCCTCGGCCCATGCGCGCTGACCGAAGCTGTCCAGCTGGTCGGTGAGCGGATCGAGGCCATGTGAGCGCGAGCACGATCTCGCCCCAAGAGCATCACGCGCTAAGCCGGAAGTTTGCAACAGAGCCCTCCGAGCAACCGCGCCCTTCCTCAACTCTACCCGGTAAGGTTGAAGCGGGAGAAACGCATAACGAGCAGAAGAAACGAGGAAACTGGATCGGAAGGATCGATCTCCGATCCAGCCCTCGTCCCCCGTCAGGCGGCTTTTAAGATGCAAAGCTGCGTGAGCGCGGTGACGCCGTCGTCGAGGCCGACTTCCTCGGCGATCATGCGATTCTCGACGCGCAGCACGGTCGTTCCCGTAAAATGCATCTTCCGGCCGGATGCCGCCGGCAGGTGTGCCGACGAGAAATCGTTGAACGCTGGCCCGGTGTGGGTGCCGCCGCCTTCCCATCGGCCAACGACATAGTCGCCCTCGGCGATGAGATCGGCCGCACCCCAGAATTTAAGGTCGGGGAATGCGGCGCGGAGATCGAGCATGAAATTCCGCACGTCCTCGCACCCCGCCGCGGTGCATGCAGTGAATACTGGAGCAGCAATCGGGTGCTGCGAGTACATCGATAATCTGCGGGTTCCACGGATTACCCCAGAACCCCTCGAATCAGCGCCCGACGAGGGCCTTGTTCTCCTGTTCGCGTGACATCTTGGTCTCTCGTGGTGTGGGGAGAGCGCTCGCGCCACCCTCCAAAAGGCGGGCAAGTTCGGGACGCAGTCCATCGCGTCGGCACGCCCCAATCGCATGGAGAGGGCCAAGATTGGTGAGCATTGATCGAACTCCCGTGGGTGAGCCGCTGTCGCTCTCGACCTGGACACCACTGCGCCCCGAGCCGGGTGGCCTTATATCCAGCGAGCTGCGCTGAAGGCGGCGGGCTGCGACGTGATCCGCGCGGAGAAGGCGAGCGGCACCCGTCGCGACTGTCGCACCGAATTGCAGGTGCTGCTCGATTTCCTGCGCGCCGGCGACACGCTGGTGGTCACCCGCATCGACCGCCTGGCGCGTTCACGATGCCGGCGAAGTCCGGCGGCTGCTCGATGACGAGAAGCTCGGCCCGGCGGCGATCGCCCGCCGGCTCGGCATCGGCCGGGCGAGCGTCTATCGCCTCCTCGGCAAACAGAACGAGAACAAACCCCGATGCCGATCAAGCCTGAGCTGCGCTGGTTCTATCCGATCGACTGGCCACAGATCAGCCGGCAGGTGCGGTTCGAGCGTGGCGGTGGTCGCTGCCAAACTTGCGGACGGCCACATGGCGAGACCATCCGCTGCCTGCCCGACGGCCGTTGGTTCGACACCGCCGCGAGCACCTGGCGCACTGGCCGCGGCCGGACAGCCCGCTGGCCGGACATCGAGGAGGCGACCCGCATTCGCCACACGCGCGTCGTCCTCGCCGCGGCGCACCTCGATCACAACCCGGCAAACAATCGGCCGCGTAACCTGAAGAGCCTTTGCCAGCGCTGCCACCTGATCCACGACCGGCCGCACCACCTGGCACAACGGCGGATCACCTACCTGCTGCGGCGCGCCCTCGGTGATCTGTTCCTCGGTCCCTACCACGTCTGACTGTGCCGGTTACAAGTAATCAGCAAACGTTATGGCAGGAAGGCGCGGTTCGGGCTCGTTGAGCGAATGCTTCCCAGGTGTTTACATACCGCAGAGCGGTTTGAGTGTCAGCCCTTCCTTTCGGTGGCGTAGCTGTGCCTTCGGCGACGAGGAGGTTTTGGAAGGCAGAGCGGGCGAGTTGCGGGTGCGCGTGTTCGGTAATCGTACTGCTCACCGCGGCGTTCAAGCCAGGCGGCGGGCGGCGACGAGAAAGATGGTTGCGGGCAGGTGGAGCGGGCTGGAACTGGATTCGGCGGCGAAGGCTGCCTCGATTTCGCGGGCGACTATCTGGCGGGTTGCTTCGGTCGGCTTCTTCTCTTCGATCAGCCTCGCCGTCGGCCCCATGGCCAGCGCCTGGCGGGCTTCCTCCTCGGGGCTGCCGCCGATGATGGTCGGGTGAGCGCGCTCGACCGTGATCTCGACGAAGCCGGCCGCCGCGAGAACCCCGCGGATATAGTCGGGGTCGGCAAACGCGAGCGGGCTCGGCTCGTGAGCGGGTTGCGGCGCCGGCGGCCCCAGATGGTGCCGCGCGAGTCGTAGGAGATCAGCCAGTGCCGGTTCTCCGCGAGCGGCCCCCAGCAGGCGAAGACGAGGCGGCCGGCCGATTTCAACGCGCCGCCTATATTGCGAAAAGCCGCCGCCGGGTCAGCGAAGAACATGACGCCCATGCGCGAGGTCGCGAGATCGAAGGCGCCCGGCTCGAGCGCGAACACCTGCGCGTCCCCGAGAAACAAGGTGACATTGTGCAGCCCACGCTCGCCGACCCGCTGCCGCGCAGCCCCAAGCATCGGCTCGGAAATGTCGACCGCAACGACCCGGCCTTGCTCGCCGACCGCGGCGGCGAGCGGCAGGGTCAAGGCACCGGTGCCGCAGCCGATTTCGAGCACGCTCTCGCCGCCGGCAAGGCCCAGGCGCGCCAGCAGTAACGCGAGGCTTTCCTGGTTGCGCCGTTCCCTGAACCCCGGGGCGGCGACCCAACGCGGTCCGGCGACCGTGTTCCAATAGCGGCGCTGCTCCGCATTTGCATCGAAAGCTTCCTCGGCCATTTCGCAAGATCCTCCCTTTCGGCCCGATATCGGCCGATCCTAGCGCAGCCCCGCCCGATGCAGCGGGCGCATTGCCTTGCACGTTCGCGGCTTCGGCCCATGCATGCAGGCGGATTTCGATGTGGCGTGGTCGCTACAGCGACATGCCGCCGACGAGTAGGATGGTCTGGCTGGTCAATTCTCGGCCTCCACTCGCGGGATCGGTCCGATCCTGACGCCCCGACCCTGGTCTCGAAATCGGCTTTTCCGTAAGCCTGACAACCGGTGCCGGGCCTGACGCGGCGTCGTTCAGTCACGCCGTGATACTTCTTGAGGTTCTCGTACCGGTCCTTCTGCACCAGCTCGGCAATCGTGCCGTCTGGCGCGCGGAACTTGATGACGCCGGCATCCAACGGCGACATCACCTCACCGCCCAATTCCTTGATTTTCTCGGCGGCGACCGTGATGTCGTCGACCTGGGCCCCCCAATGGTGGATGCACGGGCCAACGCCGGAAAGCTGTGCCTCGGGCGCATCCTCGCTGTCGTAGACCATCAGCGCCAGGTCGATGGCGCCGTCGGTCAGATGGCGCGAGACATGCCCGCTGTCCTTGCCGCGATGCGTGGTGACCTGGCGGAAGCCGAACACGTCCTCGTAGAACCTCGTCGAGGACTCAAGGTCTTTCACCTTCAGCGCGATATGGACAATTTGCCCGGCATGACACTTCTCCTATGTTGATCGTGTGGGCGTACAATGGTCCGGCCAAGTGGCAGGACTACAATTTACCGCGCGATGCCTTGCACAAAGGTGGTGGGCGAGACGACGCTCTGATGCACAAGCGCTACAGCGACAAGGCCTTCGAGGAAAGCGCCGCACACCCAACGACTTGACGCGCAGGCCGATCGCCGCGGCCAGGCGATCTGGCGCCGCATCAAAGAGGCCGTCAGCCAGCTGGTCAACATGACGCCAGCCCGGCCCGCCGCACTGACGACATAAAATTTCTTTCCGCA
>CAVZJF010000009.1:0-166011 GCA_963775525.1 uncultured Alphaproteobacteria bacterium
ATCGCCTTGACCTCGATCAGGATCGTGCCCGCGGCGTTGCTGGGCATGTTCCTCGGCATCGCGCTGCCGCACCTGGTCATCGGCCGCATGGGAAAGCGCCGCGTCGCCGCTTCATCGAGGCTGTTTCCCGAAGCGATCGACCTAATGGTCCGCGCATTGCACTCGGGCCTGCCGATCAGCGAGGCGATCGTCGGCGCCGGCCATGAAATCGCCGAGCCGGTCGGCAGCGAATTGCGCTCGTCGAGAGCGGGATGCGGCTCGGGCGCGACCTCGACAGCCTGCTCTGGGACATCGCCAAGCGCATCGACACGCCCGAATTCCGGTTCTTCATCATCGCCCTGAGCGTGCAGCGCGAGACCGGCGGCAACCTCGCCGAAACCCTGGCCAACCTCGCCGAGGCTCTTGCGCCGGCGCCGGCAGATGCGGGCCAAGGTGCGCGCCATGGCGAGCGAGACGCGCGCGACCACGGCGATCCTCGGCGGTCTGCCGATCGTCGTCATCGGTGATCATGATGATGACGTCGCCGGCATATCTGGCGCCGCTCTTTCACGACGTCCGCGGTCTATATCCTCGACGGGATCGCGCTGACATGCTCGGTCACCGGCGTCGTCATCATGAATCAGGATGGCGCAGTTCGAATATGAACGGCATGCCGCCGCAGGATTTCGGGCTTGCCCGAGTGGCTGCCCGCCGGCATCGGGCTGGAGGATGTGATCGCCGGGCTCGCGGCGACTGGCGGTGCTGACGATCGGTGCTCGCGGTGTGGCAGGCGTTGCGGGCGGCAGACGCGTCTCGAACGCCGGCTGGCAGCATATCGTCGACCGGAAGGAGACGATGCGGCAGGCCGCGATCGGCCTCACGACGCGGCGGGAGCGCTGACGCCCGGCGAGCATGGATGCGCGACCTGGTGACGCGGCTCGATCTGCTGCGCTCGCGACATGCCGCCGAAGCTCGCGATGATGCTGGCCCGCGCCGGGTTGCGGTCGCGCGATGCGATGATCGGCTATCTGTTCGCGCGGCTCGGCCTGCCCGTCGCTGTTCGGCGGCGGCGATGCTGATAAACAATTATGTACATTCAAGTGCATACCGATGCCGCCCAATTTGCGGTTTGCTGCCGGCACTGGCAGCGGTGTTGTTCGGCTATTACGCGCCGAGCATCTATCTCAAGAACTGCCGACGGAAACGGTCGAAGAGCTTCAGCTGGCGTTGCCCGACGGGCTCGACCTGATGGTGATTTGCGCGGAGGCCGGGCTCAGCCTCGACGCGACTCTGATGCGCGTGTCGCGGGAGCTGGGAACAGCTGGCCCGAACTCGCCGAGGAACTGGCGATCACCGCCGCCGAGCTGACGTTTCTGCCCGATCGCCGGCAGGCGTTCGACAACCTCAACGACCGCACCGACTCGGACGCGATCCGGGCGTCGTCAACACGTTGCAGCAGACCGCCAAATTCGGCACGCCGCTGGCCCAGTCGCTGCGCGTCCTCTCCGCGGAATCGCGCACCGCGCGAATGATCCGCGCCGAGGAAAAAGCGGCGCGGCTGCCGGCAATGCTGACCGTGCCGATGATCATATTCATCCTGCCGACGCTGTTTATCGTGCTGCTCGGCCCGGCCGCGATCAACATCATCGATACCTTCGGCAAGCACTGACGCGTCGGCTCGCTGGAAAGTGATCAGCGGAGTCGAGCCCGCTCGGCGGAACCGGCGCTGGACGACGCCGCGCTCGCGGCGCTGCCGACAGGATCGCGCCGGCTGCGGGCTTGCGGCGAGCAATTCGCGCAGGATCTGGTAGTAGGCCAGATTGTGCTCCACCGCGGCTTGGTCGAGATCGATGCGGCCGAGCCGCGCGGCCTCGCCGACGCTGCCCTGCAAACCATAGATCAGCGCCAAGGTCTGCCGTTCCTGCGCCGTGCCTGAAGGCGCCATCGCGACCGGCTGCAGCACGGCGATCGCGTCGGGGTAGTTGTCGCTCAACGCCAGCGACAAGGCGAGATCGACGGTCAGCGCCGGGTCGCCCGGCGCCCGTCGCAGACCCTGCCGGTAATCGGCCTGCGGCCTGCTGATGCTCGGCCTTCGACATCCTTGACCACACCCAGCAGCATCAGCAGCTTAGGGTCGTCCGGGCTCACGTCAAGCGCCTTGGTTCAGCGGCGCCAACGCCAATTCGGGGCGGCCCGTCTCGAGATAGGCCCTGGCCAGACCCCGCAAGGCCGGCAGACAACGGCCGTCACGGGCCAGGCCGAATTGTAGGCGACGATCGCCTCGTTGACCGCGCCGATCATCAGCAGCGTGTCGCCGAGCGCCACGAAGGGGTCAGGCAGGCGCGGCTCGATCTCCGCCGCGCGCCGGAAGACCGCGACGGCATTGCTGTAATCGCCGCCGTTGCGCGCCGCCTTGCCGATCCGCATCAGCGCGGCATATGAGGGCGCGGCACCGCCGCCGTCGCGCCCATTGACGCTGAGCGGGTCGAGATGCAATGGAAACGGCTCGCAGTCCGCCAAGCGTCAGCACCGCCACAGTAATCGTCAGAGAAAACGCTCAGACGAGCATTTGCCAAGATGACGCCAGCTTCCGCCTGCCGTCTTTCCCATGTCTGTCTCGCCAGCAAGATAACTGCCCTCGGCACAATCGTTTGGCAAGCGTCAGAAATTCGTCCCAAACCTCAAATAAGTCATACAATTCAATCGTTGTAGGGACGCACCGGCTACGGCGGGCGAGCGGAAGACGCCGAATCGGGGTTATCGGCGGCCGGGGCTGCAATCGTCGCGGGCAAGCGCGCCCTGACGGCGACCGCGTCTTCGACCGCGGCCAGTGC
The DNA here is from genome assembly GCA_963775525.1 of uncultured Alphaproteobacteria bacterium. Classification (GTDB taxonomy): domain Bacteria; phylum Pseudomonadota; class Alphaproteobacteria; order ATCC43930; family CGMCC-115725; genus AP-15. The sequence goes on from CAVZJF010000009.1 coordinate 2,814, forward strand.
CGCCTCGGCGCGCGCCGCCTCGGGACCGCCGGCCTGCGCCATGTCGGGCCGGCCGCCGCCGCCCTTGCCGCCCAGCGCCGCCGCGCCGGAGCGCACGAGCTCGACCGCATCGAAGCGGCCGGTCAGATCGTCGGTGACGCCGACGACGATCGCGGCCTTGCCGTCGGCGCGCGACACCACGGCGACGATGCCCGAGCCGATCCGCCGCTTCAGCTCGTCGGCGAGCGATTTCAATTCCCGCCCGGGCACGTCGTCGACGACGCGGCCGTCGAAAGCGATCTCGCCGATCTGCTTGGCCGCCGGCTTTGGTCGCGCGGGCCCGCGCTCGCCAGCGCGCGCCGCGCCTCGGCCAATTCGCGTTCGAGCCGCCGGCGCTCGTCGACCAGGCCGCGATGCGCGCCGGCAATTCGGCGGGGCTCGTGCGTAAGCGCCGCGGCCGCCTGGCGCAGCAGCCCCTCCTCCTCGGCCAGATAGGCCTCGGCGGCGGCGCCGGTCAGCGCCTCGATGCGGCGCACCCCCGAGGCGATCGCGCTTTCGGCGACGATCTTGAACAGGCCGATGTCGCCGGTGCGCCGCGACATGGGTGCCGCCGCACAGCTCGACCGAGAACGGCCGGTTCTCGCCGTCGACGACGCCGCCCATCGCGACGACGCGGACCTCGTCGCCGTATTTTTCGCCGAACAGCGCCGAGCGCGCCCTCGGCGACGGCGCGGTCCGGGGTCAGAAGCCGGGTGCGCGACCTCGGCATTGGCGCGGATGCGGTCGTTGACCTCGGCCTCGATCGCCTGGATGTCCGCGGCGCCGAGCGGCTTCGGATGGCTGAAATCGAAGCGCATCCGGTCGGGCGCGACGAGCGAGCCTTTTTGCGTCACATGCTGCGCCGAGCCGCCGGCGCAACGCCTCGATGCAAGAGATGCGTCACCGAATGGTTGGCGCGCAGCCGGCGGCGGCGGTCGCCGTCGACGCGCAATTCGACCGCGTCGCCGAGCTTCAGCGCGCCGTGCGTCAGCCGGCCGAGATGGACATGCAGGTCGCCCGCCTTCTTGACCGTGTCGGCGACCGCGAACTCGCCGCCGGTCGGATGTAGAAGATCGACGCCGGTGTCGCCGACCTGGCCGCCCGACTCGCCGTAAAACGGCGTCTGGTTGACGACGACCGCGACCTCGTCGCCGGCCGCCGCCTCGGCGACCCGCGCGCCGTCGCGCAGGATCGCCAGCACCACGCCCTTCGGCGGTCTCGGTCTCGTAGCCGAGGAATTCGGTGGCGCCGACCTCCTCGCGCAGCGCGAACCACACCGCTTCGGTCGCCGCTTCGCCCGAGCCGACCCAGCTTTTGCGCGCCTCCGCGCGCTGCCGCGCCATCGCCGCGTCGAACCCTTCGACCGCGACCCGGCGGCCCTGGCGCGCGCAACACGTCCTCGGTCAGATCGAGCGGAAAGCCATAGGTGTCGTAGAGCCGGAACGCGATTTCGCCGGGGAACGGCTCGTCCATGGCCGAGTTGCGCGGTCTCCTCTTCCAGCAGCCGCAGGCCGCGGTCGAGCGTCTGCTTGAAATTGGTTTCCTCGAGCCGCAGGGTCTCGGTGATCAGCGGCTGGGCGCGCACCAATTCGCCAAAGGCCGCACCCATCTGCTGCACCAGGGCCGGCACCAGCCGCCACATCAGCGGCTCCTTGCAGCCGAGCATGTGGGCGTGGCGCATCGCCCGCCGCATGATCCGGCGCAGCACATAGCCGCGCCCTTCCTTGCTCGGCAACACGCCGTCGGCGATCAGAAACGCGGCGGCGCGCAGATGGTCGGCGATGACCCGGTGCGACACCGCATGCGCGCCGTCGGCCGCCACCCCGCGAGGCGTCGGCCGAGGCCTGGATCAGGCTGCGGAACAGGTCGATGTCGTAATTGTCGTGCTTGCCTTGCAGCACCGCGGCGATGCGTTCGAGCCCCATGCCGGTGTCGATCGAGGCGCGCGGCAGCGGCACCCGCTCGCCCGGACCCAGCTGCTCGTACTGCATGAAAACGAGGTTCCAGATCTCGACAAAGCGGTCGCCGTCGGCGTCGGGGCTGCCGGGCGGGCCGCCCGGGATCGCCGGACCGTGGTCCCAGAAAATCTCCGAGCACGGGCCGCACGGGCCGACATCGCCCATCGCCCAGAAATTGTCGGAGGTCGCGATGCGGATGATGCGGTCTTCGGGCAGCCCGGCGATCTTGGCCCACAGCGCGGCCGCGTCGTCGTCCTCGGAATAGACCGTGACCAGCAGCCGGTCCCGCGGCAGGCCGAAATCGCGGGTGATCAGGTTCCACGCCAGCTCGATCGCCCGTTCCTTGAAGTAATCGCCGAACGAGAAATTGCCGAGCATCTCGAAAAAGGTGTGGTGCCGGGCGGTATAGCCGACATTTTCGAGGTCGTTGTGCTTGCCGCCGGCGCGCACGCATTTCTGCGACGTGGCGGCGCGCCGATAGGGCCGCTTTTCCAAGCCGGTAAAGACGTTCTTGAACTGCACCATCCCGGCGTTGGTGAACAACAGGGTGGGGTCGTTGCGCGGCACGAGCGGGCTCGACGCCACGATTTCATGGCCGTTTTTCGCGAAATAGTCGAGAAACGCGGCGCGGATGTCGTTTGTCGTCTGCATGACACAGATTGTGGCCCTGCGCCGCTGCAGTGCAAGAGGCCAATTCGCCGACCTGCCGCAATTCGCCGTTGAAGACGCTCGACCGCGTTGCCGATCGGCGGGTGTTAACCGCCTTTTAGCGTGTCGCCTGTAGCTTGGCGACGGATTGACCGCCCCTGCGACATACCCCCCGACCGCCCCTGCGACCGCGTCTTCTCTGGCCGAGCGGCGAGCAGCATGGCGCTTGGTTGTTCCGGGCGCGGCGCTGGCGCTTTTTGGCGCGATGGCGGCGCTGTGGCATTGGGGGCCGCACTCGATCTATTTCGGCATCCTGGACCTGTTCGGGTTTTCACCGTTTCGATTTCCGTTTCTCGACATCCAGGTCGTCCTCGCGGCGACCGAGTGCCGGCATTTCGGCTTCGACGTCTATCTGTCGAACCCATGCGACGCGCTCGATCGCCCGCTCGCCTATTCGCCATTGTGGCTGAGGATCACACCGAGTTTTCTGGATGCGAGCGCCACAACCGCGGTCGGGCTCGGCCTCGGCCTGACGTTCATCCTGTCACTGGCAGCAATGTGCCGGCCGGCCGGCTGGCGCGAAGCGCTTGTTTTGGGTTTGACGGCGCTGTCGCCGATGACGGTCTTCGCGCTCGAGCGGGCTAATGCCGACATCGCTGTTTTCTTGTTGATACTGGCCGGATGCGCGCTCGGCCGGGCTCCCCGTCGGTGGCGTCTCGGCGCTTACGCGTTCTATTTTTTCGCCGGCCTGCTCAAATACTACCCGCTGGTGCTGCTGGCGCTGCTCGTTCGCGAGCGGCGGCGCGACGCAATCGCCGGCGCGGCAATAGCGAGCGTCACCCTGCTGGTCCTGGTCGTCGGCAATCGCGCCGAGCTCGTCGAGGCGCTCGCAAACCTGCCGTTCCTTTGTTATTTCACCGACTCCTTTGCCGCCGTGAACCTGCCCTTCGGGCTGGTCGAGATGCTGAGCGGCATTCCTTTCCGCCGGTTTGTCGGCGTCGTTCTGCTGGCCGCTTTGGTCGCGCTCGCCGCCGCCAGAACCCGGCGCACAGTGTTGTTGCTTGACCGGGCCCCGCCCGATTGGCGCCCGTTCGAAGCGCAGTGCCTGATCGTCGGCGCGGTGGTGTTGGTCGGCTGCTTTTTTGCCGGCCAGAACATCGAGTACCGCGGCATCTATTTCGTGCTGGTAACGCCAGGGCTGGTGCTGCTCCGCCGCTCGGCTCGACAGGTCGAGATCCAGCGATTTCTGGGGCTGATGATCGCGGCCGTTCTGTTCGTCGTCTGGGAGCCGCTGTGGCGCGAGGCGGTTCACGCCGCGACTACTGTCCTCCCAGCCGAAGGCCTGCGGCCGCGCCTCGAATTGCTGTACTGGCTCGGCCGCGAGCTGGTGTGGTGGTGGCTGATCGCGGGTCTCGCCGCGATCGTGCTGTGCCATCTGCGGCAATTGCCGCTCGTCGTCGATGCCGGCGCGGCCTTGTCGAGGCTCAGGCCGCCGCGGCGCGACAACCCTCCGGCTGACCAGTCTTTCCAAAGCTGTCGGCGCAGCAGCGGTCAGCGCAGTCGCGACGCGACCGCCGGCAGGCCGGCGATGTCGATGCCGTGGCTTGCCGCCTCGGCGATCAATGCCAGCGGGTCGGCGCCCTCGCGCAGCCGCGTCAACGCCCATAAGAGGGTCGAGCGGGTGCCGCTGCGGCAATGGGCGACGACCGGCGTCGCCGCCTCGCGCAAGGTCGCGGCAAAGGCGTCGACATCGGCGCGCGTCAGGCTCGCCGCCGTGACCGGGATATGGTGGTAGGCGATGCCGTGCGCCTCGGCGAGCTTTCTTGCGTCGGCTGCCGGCAATTGCCCGGGGTCTTCATCGTCGGGCCGGTTGTTGACGATCGTGCGCACCCCGGCCCGCGCCAGCGCCTCGATATCCGCCCGGTCGAGGCGTCCGGCGGCGCTGAGCCCCGGCGCCAAGGGAATAAGCTCGGCTGTCATGCTGCTTCTCCGCAACTGCGATCGCGCAGATTTGCAGCCGCGGCCGCCGCGGTCACGCGAAAAATCAGGCGGCGAATTGCGGCCGCTGGATCACGTCGCCGGCGCGGATCCAGAACCGCTCGAGCCGGCGCAAGGTGACGGTCGTCGCCTGCAGGTCTTCGGCGCCGACCAGCGCCTGGCCCAGCATCTCGGAATGCCGGTGGTGCATCGCGGTCAGGGCTTCGCGCAGCTTGATGCCCTTTTCGGTCAGCCGGACATGGATCGAGCGGCGGTCGTGCAGCGAGCGCTGCTGCACCAGATAGCCGTTCTCGACCATCTTTTTGACGTTGTAGGAGACGTTGGAGCCGAGATAGCAGCCGCGCAACGTCAGCTCGCCGACCGTCATCTCGGCTTCGCCGATGTTGAACAGCATCATCCCCTGAACATTGTTGATGTCATGGATGCCGAGCCCTTCGAGCTCGAGCTTCACCACCTCCAGAAAATGGCGGTGAAGTCGCTCGATCAGCGAAATCACGTCGAGATAATTGTTGTTCATCCGGGGGCCTCGCTATAGGGCGGTCCCCACAGGTTAGCCTCGGCTTAGTTAAGCCTTCGTTTCAAATTTTAGCGTCAGATTTGGCGATAAAACGATAGATCGCCGAGAAATCGAGCCCGCCCGTGCCGTCGTCGACAAACAGCTGGTAGAGCGCCGCCGCCGCACCGCCGAGCGGGGTCGGCGCCGCCGTCGCCCCCGCCGCCTGCTGGGCCAGCCGCAAATCCTTCAACATCATCGCCGCGGTAAACCCCGCCGCATAGTCGCGGTTGGCGGGCGAAGCCGGCACCGGCCCCGGTGCCGGGCAGTAATTGGTCAACGCCCAGCACTGGCCCGAGGATTTGCTGCTGACGTCGAACAGGGTCTGGGTGGCGAGCCCGAGCTTGTGCGCGAGAGTGAAGGCCTCGCACACCCCGATCATCGAAATCGCCATCATCATGTTGTTGCAGATCTTGACCGCCTGGCCGTTGCCGGAGGGCCCGGCATGGACAATGGTGCGGCCCATCGCTTCGAGGATCGGCCGCCCGCGGGCAAAGGCCGCCTCCCCGCCGCCGGCCATGATCGTCAAGGTCGCCGCCGCGGCCCCGGCGGTGCCGCCCGAGACCGGGGCGTCGAGCATGTCAAAGCCGGCCTCGCGCGCCGCCTCTGCCACCGCGCGGGCGGTGTCGACATCGATCGTCGAGCAGTCGACCAGCAGGGCGCCTTTGCGGGCGCGCCCCAAAACCCCGCCATTGCCGAGATAGACCTCGCGCACCTGCGGCCCGGCCGGCAGCATCGTGATCACGATTTCGCCCGCCGCCGCCGCTTCGGCCGCACTCGCCGCCGCGCGCCCGCCCACCGCCGCGAATGCTGCGAGCGGCCCGGGACGATGTCGAAGCCCGTCACCTGATGACCGGCCTTGACCAGGTTGGCCGCCATCGGCCCGCCCATGTTGCCGAGCCCGATAAAGCCGATCGCCGTCATCTTGCCGTTCCCTCCAATTCGCGGCGTTCAAATGCCTAGGATATCGGGTCTGCGGCGGCGCCGGAAGGGCGGTCGGGCGAGGCCCCGGACAGACGAGCTTTTATCGCCGCCAACTCACCTGTCGCTGCTGTGCGGCGCGCTCGCGCAAAATCGGCTGCGCGGTGCGGGCGGCGGGCTTATGATGCCGGCATTGGGATAGAGCAGCGAACGGGTCGGGCTGATGAGCGACATCCAGCATTACATCGGCGGCAAGCGGGTCGACGGAACCAGCGGGCGGTGGGGCGACGTGTACAACCCGGCGACCGGCGAGAAGGTGCGGCGCGTCGCCTTTGCCGAGCCGGGCGAGGTCGACCAGGCGGTACGCGCGGCGGCGGCGGCGTTTCCCGGCTGGGCCGCGACCCCGCCGCTCACCCGCGCGCGCGTCATGTTCAAATTCCTCGAATTGCTGAACCGCGACCACGACGCGCTGGCGCGCGTCATCTCCGAGGAGCACGGCAAGGTTTTTTCCGACGCCCACGGCGAGATCACCCGCGGCCTCGAAGTCGTCGAATTCGCCTGCGGCATCCCGCATCTGCTGAAGGGCGAGTTTACCGAGCAGGTCGGGCGCGGCATCGACAGCTGGTCGGTGCGCCAGCCGCTCGGCGTGTGCGCCGGCATCACGCCGTTCAACTTTCCGGCGATGGTGCCGATGTGGATGTTCCCGATGGCGCTCGCGACCGGCAACACCTTCATCCTAAAGCCGTCGGAGCGCGACCCGTCGGCCGGGCTGCGCATCGCCGAATTGCTGACCGAGGCCGGGCTTGCCGTCCGGCGTCTTCAACGTCGTCCACGGCGACAAGGTCGCGGTCGACGCGATCCTGCATCATCCGCAGGTCGCGGCGGTCAGCTTTGTCGGCTCGACCGCGATCGCCGAATACATCTACGCGACCGCGGCGGCGGCCGGAAAGCGGGTGCAGGCGCTGGGCGGCGCCAAGAACCACATGGTGGTGATGCCCGACGCCGATCTCGACCAGGCGACCGACGCGCTGATGGGCTCGGCCTATGGTGCGGCCGGCGAGCGCTGCATGGCGGTGTCGGTGGCGGTCGCGGTCGGCGGGGTCGGCGACCGGCTGATGGACAAGCTGGTGCCGCGGGTCCGGGCGCTCAAGGTCGGTCCCGGCACCGACCCCGAGGCCGAAATGGGGCCGCTGGTCACCCGCCAGCATCTGGACAAGGTGCGATCCTACGTCGATCTCGGCCTCCAGGAGGGGGCGAAGCTGGTCGTCGACGGCCGCGGGTTGAAGCTCCAGGGCTACGAAAACGGCTTCTTCCTCGGCGGCTGCCTGTTCGACGACGTCAAGCCCGAGATGCGCATCTACAAAGAGGAGATCTTCGGGCCGGTGCTGGCGGTCGTGCGCGCACCCGATTTCGACAGCGCCACCAAGCTCGTCAACGACCACGAATACGGCAACGGGGTCGCGATCTTTACCCGCGACGGCGACGCGGCGCGCGAGTTTTCAAACCGCGTCCAGATCGGCATGGTCGGCGTCAACGTGCCGATCCCGGTGCCGATGGCGTTTCACAGCTTTGGCGGCTGGAAGCGTTCGCTGTTCGGCGACACGGCGGTTTACGGCCCCGAGGGCGTGCGCTTTTACACGCATCTCAAGACGACGACCGCGCGCTGGCCGACCGGCATCCGCGCCGGCGCCGAATACGTCATGCCGACGATGCGCTAGTGCTCAGACGCAGACTAAAGATTCGCTCAACTGTCATGGCCGGGCTTGTCCCGGCCACCCACGCCGCCCTTTGGTGTAGCCGTTCCCGTTTTCGAGCCGTGGATGCCCGGAACAAGTCCGGGCAAGGGGTACTCCAGATTGTACCGACATTCGTGGAAGCCGCTTCAATGTCGCAGCGGTTTCGAAACCGGACAGCAGTGGCACAAGGCCGCGCATGACGAGTGCTGATAAGGATGCACCATCTGAATGCGTCTGAGCGCTAGGAACGCGCGCCCCGATTAGGCCCCGTCACCCCGCTTTCGCGGGAATGACGGTTCAACGTGGTCGGAAACCGCGCACCCGGGCAGTGTCGCGGGGCGAGGCGGCCCGAGTGGAGCCGCCCTCGCCTTGCGCGTTGAGGGCGGGATTAAATTTAGAGGTACTTCGCCGGGCGGATCATCGCGCGCCACATATGCGCGACCGGGCTGTTGTCAAAGCCGAGACCCTCAGCCGGCTGGCGGAAGTTGCGGCCGACGATGTCGGTGAACTCCTCGAGCTCGACATGCACGTTGGGGTCGAACGAGTAGATGTCGTGCACCGTGATCTGCCGGCCCGACATGTACCATTTGTGGTTCCGCATCCGCTTGTAGTCTTCCTCGATATAGGGGTCGGGGCGGTATTCCTGGCCGAACGAGGTAATGTAGGATTGCGGATATTCGTAGCCGACCGAATCGTCCGGGTAAAAGCGCAATACCTGGTGGGCGCGGATCGCCCAGGTCACCTCCTCGTCGACATAAGGCTCGACCAGCTGCGCGCCCCAATAGCCGTGGTCGCCGCGGATGAAGCCGATCGTCGAGATGTCGTGCAACAGGCAGGCGAGCACCATCTTTTCCGGCAGGTCGGCCTTGACCGCGTGCCGGGCGCTTTGCAGCAGGTGCATGCACGGCCCAAAGCGGTACTTGAAGAAATCCATCAGCGCCGGCTTTTCCGGCATTTCCGGCAGGCGCGGGTCGTCGCCCATCAAGACGCGCGCGTTCGGATTGTCCTTCATCATCGCGCCGGCATTCGGCGCCGGGCTCATGTCGCCCTCGGCCATGCTGTAGAGCCGCGACTTGATGACGATGTAGTCGAGGTCTTGCGCCATCTTGGCTTCGAGCGCGTCGGCGCGCTGCGACAGGGTCATCGTGTCATTCACCGCGTGTCTCCTCAGTCCGTGGTCTCTCGCAAGCCTAACAGATCGCGCATCGGTCGAGGAATGTTCTGTTCGCCATGGCCTGCCTCTTTCACGCCCGGCTGGACAGCGGCGCGGCAACCGTGGGGCGGGAAGCGCACCGTCCCGCAGCGGCGCCTTCATTAGGTCTCGACAACTCTGGGCGCCTTGCGGTTGGCGCCCTACACTCTTCGGTCGCAGCGTCAACCGGCGGGCCGGTTTAGCCGGCAACGACTGGAGGAGGAATGAGCTTTTCGCTTTTTTTGCCCTACGCTTGCTGAGACGCGACTCCGATATCAATGGGCTACCGCCGCGCGCGCCGCCGACTCTCCACGAAGGCGCGCAGTACACTGTTAATCCGAGCTTGATACCCTCGGCCGGTTTGGCGGAACCAGTCGAGTACGTCCTCGTCGATGCGAATGTGAATGTCGCGCTTTCGGCTCGGCAGCCCGGTTACCGCCTCAGTCCAATCGACGGCATCGTGCACGTCATCCGGGTCGGCGGCGATGCTCGCCTCAAGCTCCTCCTCGGTCATGACTTGGACCGCACCCCAATCGGTGCGGCTGTCACCGCGAGCCAGCATCGCGTCGACTTCTTCAGCCGTGTAGCGCACCGTATCGCCTCTTTTCTTCATCGCGAGCCTTCCTCGCTGTGATGATGCGAATGGCCGCACCTCGCCGCGTCCAGACGACGACTACCATTTCGCCATTGAGTTCGCCGATGCTAACCCACCGTTCCTCGGCGCCGCGCGGGGACGGCGCGGAAAGAAGCGGGCGACCGTCAAACAGCCGGCAAACGTCGAGAAAATCCAACCGGCGCGCATCGAGAACTGCAAGGCGCTTGGTTTCCGACCACTCAAACTCCATGCCGTTATGCGTACGCGAATATGGGACGGGGCGACTTCGCCGTCACCAGGATACCGATCCGGGGTGCCGGTCAGCGGCCGCGGAAATGCTTGTAGAAGTCGACGACTTGCGGGGCTTTGCTGGAAGCCGAGCGAGCACGTTGATGTCGGTGCCTTTGTGGCCGGCGAGCGGGATCGTCTCGACGATGTGGTCGGTGACGCCGGCGCGGATCTGGTCGGGCTGGAAAGCGATGCGAACCGTGAACGGCCGCTTGCTGATGATCGCCTGATTGGGGCCGGTGACCGCGACGAAATAGGTGAAGTCGACCACGTCGCCCTTGGCCGCCGGGCCGCGCTGGCCGACGAGGATCACGTCGAGCGACATCCGCACCGCGTCGCCGGTGTAGTCGCATTTGCGGTCGACCTCGCTCAGCAGCCCGTAAAACGCGACATTGTCGGGGCGCGCCTCGGCGCCGGGGCCGAGGATGGCGGTGTTGGCGAGCGGCCGCAGGATCACTGCACTCGGGCACGCCTGCGGCGGTGTCGACGACGACGGACGAAAACCAGCCGCAACCCGCGAGCGCCAGGAGGCCGAGGAGCGCCGCGCCCCGCGCAGCCTGCGCCCCGCTCACAGGCCGTTATGCGTGCCGTCGCAGAACGGTTTGCCGGCGGTCTGCTTGCAGCCGCACAGCCAAACCTCTTCGCTCGCCTGCGGCGGTGAACGGGACCGGGGTCAGCCCGGTGCCCTGATGCGAGCCGTCGCAGAACGGCTGGTTGGCGCTGCGCCCGCAGGCGCACCAGAAATACCTCTTGCCGGCTTCGACATTGATGCCGTAGGGCTCTTTTTGCGCTGGGATCGGTTCGTCCCCATTGTTCTTCCCCCAACCTTCGCCGTGCCGGTTTCCGCGCGCTGCGGCGGCGGTTCAGCGGCGCCGCGACTGTATGCGAGCCGCGCCCGGCAGACAAGCCCGGGCCGCTGCCGGGAGCGCCGCACCGCCGATGGCCGTCTACACCGATGTCGCCGACGACGAACTCAGGGCTTTTGTCGCGCTCTACGACATCGGCGAGGTGTTGTCGTGCAAGGGGATCGCCGAGGGGGTCGAGAACTCGAACTTTCTGGTCACCACCGAACGCGGCAATTTCATCCTGACCCTCTATGAAAGGCGGGTGGCGCGCGAGGACCTGCCGTTCTTCATCGCGCTGATGGAGCATCTGGCGCAAAGCGGCGTCGCCTGCCCGACCCCGCTGCACGGCCGCGACGGTGTCGCGCTGCGCGAGTTGTGCGGCCGCCCGGCGGCAATGGTGACGTTTCTCGCCGGCATGTGGCCGCGCCGCATCCAGCCGTTTCATTGCGCCGGCGTCGGCCGGGCGCTCGCGGCATTGCACTGCGCCGGCGCGTCGTTCGGCATGAGGCGGGCGAACGATCTGTCGGTCGCAGGCTGGCGGCGGCTGTTCGAAGCATGTGCAGCGCGGGCGGGCGAGGTTCAGCCCGGGCTCGCCGACGAGCTCGGCCGACGAGCTGCGCTCGCTCGAACGCGACTGGCCGCGCGACCTGCCGACCGGGCGTCATCCATGCCGATTTGTTTCCCGACAACGTGTTCTTTCGCGACCGCGAGGTTTCCGGGCTGATCGACTTTTATTTCGCCTGCACCGATTTTCTCGCCTATGACGTGGCGGTGTGCCTCAACGCCTGGTGCTTCGAGGCCGACGGCAGCCTCAACGTGACCAAGGCGCGGCTGCTGCTCGATGGTTATCGCCAGGCACGGCCGCTGTCCGCAGCCGAGCTCGCGGCCCTGCCGTTGCTCGCCCGCGGCAGCGCGTTGCGGTTTTTGCTGACGCGGCTGTTCGATTGGCTCAACCAGCCGGCGGGCGCGTTGGTGCGGCCCAAGGACCCGATCGAATTCCTGCGCCGATTGCGCTTTCACCGCACTGTCGCCGAGCGTGCGCGACTACGGCCTCGATGTCTGAAAACAGCAGGCCCGATCCGGGCGAGGTCGAAATCTTCACCGATGGTGCGTGCAGCGGCAATCCGGGCCCGGGCGGCTGGGGTGCGATCCTGCGCTTTCGCGGCGTCGAAAAGGAGCTGAGCGGGGCGGCGCCGGCCACCACCAACAACCGCATGGAATTGATGGCGGCGATCGCCGGCCTTGAAGCGTTGAAGCGGCCCTGCCGGGTGCGGCTCTACAGCGACAGCCAATATCTGCGCGACGGCATCACCAAGTGGATTCACGGCTGGAAGCAGCGCGGCTGGCGCACGGCAGACAAAAAGCCGGTCAAGAATGTCGATCTGTGGCAGCGGCTCGAAGCCGCCGCGGAGCGCCACCAGGTCGACTGGATCTGGGTGCGCGGCCATGCCGGTCATCCCGAAAACGAGCGCGCCGACGCGCTCGCCCGCGCCGGCATCGTGCGCGCGGGTGGTGACGCGGGCAAAATGCCGGCGGCTAGCGGAAGTTGCGGCTCGGAATGACGATGTCGCGGATGTCGTAGCCGGGCGCCTTGACCGGAACGGCAAAGGGCGGTTTTGCCGCCGGCCACGTCGCGTCCTCGCCGGTGCGGTCGCGCAAGGTATTAAGGCGCGGGGTCAGATCGTCGAGGCGCTCGGCGACGACGTGGATCACGCTTTGCTCGCGCTGCAACTTGCCGGTGCAGCGCAACAAGGTGGCGCCCAACGCGGCGCGCCGGAAGCGCTCGAGGATGGCCGGCCAGACGATCAGGTTGGCGATCCCGGTCTCGTCCTCGATCGTAACGAAGACGACGCCGTTGGCGCTGCCCGGGCGCTGGCGGATCAGCACCACCCCGGCGATCGAGAGCCGGCGGTCGACCGGCAGCCGGGCGAGGTCGGCGGCGGTCACCAGCCCCTCGCGAGCGAGTTCGGCGCGCAGAAACGACATCGGATGGCGCTTCAGACTCAGGCCCAGAGTGGCGTAATCCTCGACGACATGCTCGCCGAGCGGCATTTCCGGCAGGAGGGCGGCAGCACGGGTTTCATTGTCTCGACTTTCCCCCTCACCCTGCCCTCTCCCCGATGGGGGGCGAGGGATTTTCTAAGACAGCCGTCGGCATCATCATTTCGACGCCATTACCTTCTCCCTCACCCCGCGTTGCGGGGAGAGGGTTGGGGTGAGGGACTTTTTGCACCGCGGCGAACAAGGGCAGCGGCGGCTCGCCGAGCGCCTTGATCGCCCACAGGGCACGGCGGCGGTCGAGCCCGACTGAGCGAAAGGCATCGGCTTCGGCAAGGCGTTCGAGTGCGGCGCGGCCGAGTCCGCTGCGTTGCCATAACGCTCGCGGATCCGGGTAGCCCGCGCCGCGTGCCGCGACGAGCCGTCCGGCATCGGCCTCGGCGAACCCCTTGATCTGGCGCAAGCCGAGGCGCAATGCCCACCGCCTACTCACCTTCACTTCAACTAGCCCAGGTTGAACATGTGAGTTAGGAAATAGCTCAAAATTCTCCTTGGCCGGGCTTGACCCGTGGGCCTTCAGCCCACGGACTGGTTCCGTGGGCATCCACGTTTTTTTCTTCCTTCTGCATGAGCCGATAAGTGGATGCCCGGATCAAGTCCGGGCAAGGGAGAGAAGGGTCACTTTCCGTTTCCTCGAGGGTGCAGTCCCAGAGGCTGTGGTTGACATCGACAGGGCGCACCTCGACGCCGTGCTCGCGCGCGTCGCGGACGATCTGTGAGGGCGCGTAAAACCCCATCGGCTGGCTGTTGAGCAAGGCGCAGGCAAAGACCTCGGGATAGAAGCATTTGATCCAGGCCGAGACGTAAACGAGCAGCGCAAAGCTCGCCGCATGGCTTTCCGGGAAGCCGTAGGTCCCGAACCCTTCGATCTGGCTGAAGCAGCGCATAGCGAAATCGCGCTCGTAGCCGTTCTTGACCATGCCGGCGACGAATTTGTCGCGGAACAGATGGATGTCGCCATTGCGCTTGAAGGTCGCCATCGCGCGGCGCAGCCGGTCGGCCTCCTCCGGGGCAAAGCCGGCGCCGACGATCGCGATCTTCATCGCCTGCTCCTGAAACAACGGCACGCCCATGGTTTTGCCCAGCACCCGGCGCAACGCGTCGGAGGGGTAGTCGACCGGCTCGATCCCGGAACGGCGGCGCAGATAAGGGTGCACCATGTCGCCCTGGATCGGGCCGGGCCGGACGATCGCGACCTCGATGACGAGGTCGTAGAATTCGCGCGGGCGCAGGCGCGGCAGCATCGTCATCTGGGCTCGGCTTTCGACCTGGAAGACGCCGAGCGAGTCGGCGCGCGACAGCATCTCGTAGACGGCGGGGTCCTCGGCCGGCACGGTGGCGAGATCGAGCCGGCGGCCGTAATGCCGGTCGATCAGCGCGAAGGCCTTTTTGATGCAGGTCAGCATACCGAGCGCCAGGACGTCGACCTTCAGGATGCCGAGCGCGTCGAGATCGTCCTTGTCCCATTCGATAACGGTGCGGTCCGCCATCGCCGCATTCTCGATCGGCACCAGCTCGGACAATGGCCCGCGGGTGATCACAAACCCGCCGACATGTTGCGACAAATGCCGCGGAAAGCCGGTGAGCTCGGCGGCGAGGTCGAGCGCAAGACGCAGGGTGCGGTCGCCAGGGTCGAGCCCGGCCTCGCGCACCCTCTCTTCGGCGATCGGGTCGTTGCTCCAGCCCCAGATGATGCCGGCGAGTGCTGCGACGACATCGACCGACAGGCCCAGCGCCTTGCCGACCTCGCGGATTGCCGAGCGCGAGCGATAGCAGATCACCGTGGCGGCGAGCCCGGCCCGGTCGCGGCCGTATTTCTCGTAGAGATACTGGATGACCTCCTCGCGCCGCTCGTGCTCGAAATCGACATCGATGTCGGGCGGCTCGTTGCGCGCCGCACTGATAAAGCGCTCGAACAACACGTCGATGCGCGCCGGGTCGACCGCGGTGATGCCGAGGCAATAGCAGACGACCGAATTGGCCGCCGAGCCGCGCCCCTGGCACAGGATGCCGCGCCGCCGCGCGAACGCGACGATGTCGTGCACGGTCAGGAAATAGCGGGCGTAATCGAGCCGCTCGATCAACTGCGATTCATGCGCGATCAGATCGCGCATCTTTTCGGGAATGCCGCTCTGTTGGCGATCAGCGCTTTGCTCTTCACCCCGTTCCGGGGTAGCGAGGGTTGGGGTGAGGGAGGAAGCTTCGGCCCGTAAGCGCGCCCTCGCCCTGCCCTCTCGCGCCAATGGGGGAGAGGGTTCTATTGTTGTCGGGTTGCGAGGAATTAATGGAGAAGTGTTCGGCCGCACCCGCCCAGGCGAGGTCGGCGAGGCGTTGCTGCGGGGTGCGGCCGTCCTCGGCGGTTTCGTCGGGGTATTCGTAGCGCAATTCGTCGAGGTTGAAGCGGCAGCGTTCGACGATTTCGAGGCTGCGGGCGACAGCGTCCTCATGGCCGCGGAACAGCCGCGCCATCTCCTGCGCCGATTTCAGATGGCGCTCGGCATTGGCGGCGAGGCGAAAGCCGGCTTCGGCGATCGTGCAGCCTTCACGGATGCAGGTCAGCACATCCTGCAACGGCCGCCGCTCGGGAAGGTGATAGAGCACGTCGTTGGTCGCAACGAGCGGCAGCCCCGCCATCTCGGCCAGCACCGCGAGGCAAGCGAGACGGCGTGCATCGTCGCCGCGATAGAGGTGGTGGACGGTTAGATAGGCGCGGCCGCGAAAATCTGCCGCGGCGCGATCGGCGAAGGCGGCGAATTCCTCCCATCCTCCGCTCGCGGGGGAGGGGAGGGTGGGGACCCTCCGGCGGCAACACGACGACGATCTGGCCCTCGCCATATGCTGCGACATCGGCGTAGTCGAGACGGCATTCGCCTTTCGGCGCGCGGCGCTTGCCTAATGTCAGGAGCCGCGTCAGCCGGCCATAGGCGGCGCGGTCCTCGGGAAAAGCGAGCAGGCTAGCACCGTCGCCAAGATCGAGGCGGCAGCCGACGACGAGACGAATGCCGACCTCCTTCGCCGCCTGATGAGCGCGGACGATGCCCGCGAAGCTGTTGCGGTCGGTAACCGCGATCGCCTTATGGCCGAGTGCCGCCGCGGTCGCGACCAGTTCGGCCGGATGCGCCGCCCCGCGCAGGAACGAGAAGTTGGTCGTAACCTGCAGCTCGGCGTAGCCGATCGAAGGGTCCGTCATTGCCATGCACGCCGCCTCGTCACTGCGAGGCGCGCCGCGCCGCGGCAGTCTCGACGGAACAGGGCGCCCATCGGCGCGAGATTGCTTCGCTGCGCTCGCAATGACGCTGCGTTTCAAGCGTGACGGGATTGGGGTCAGGCGAAGAGGCCATGGACATACCAACGCAGCGGCTGGCCGCCGCCGGGCAGCCCCGCCCGGAACAGCCAAAAACGTCGGCCCTCTTCGTCCTCGACCCGGTAATAGTCGCGGACCGCATCGACCCCGCACCGGATACTGTCCGGCCGCCACCATTCCTCGGCGATCCGCTCCGGTCCGTCGGCGCTTTTCACCCGATATGCGCGCCGCCGCCAGGTAAACCGAAAGGGCGGGTCGTCGGGCAACAGCCACGCCGCCTCGACCGGTTCCGGCGGCTCGAACAGCCGGATCGGGCGCGGCGGTTTATCCAATGACCGGGTCCACATTCCCGCTGCCCGGGTCCCTCGCTCGACCCGCTTGGCCCCGACCCTCCCTCCCCTGCAAGCGGAGGAGGGCCAGGGAGCTTGGCCTCCACCCTTCCCTCCCCCGCAAGCGGGCAGGGTTGGGGAGGGGGCAGGCCGGCATGCCGGCACCTTGACCGAGGCGCGCTCCGGGATGTGGCTCTCGCGCGGCTTCGAGCCGAGAGAGCGCGGCGAGCCCGAGCCGGTTGCCGAGGCGGTCGAGGAGCGGAGCGACATCGCTCGCCGCCTCGTCAGCACCCGCCCTTCCCTCCCCGCCCGCGGGAGAGGGTCGGCGATGGGGGAAGCCGATCTGCTCGGGCGGCAAAGGCTCGACCGCAAAGGCGGCGAGGATCATGTCTTCGACGCCGAGGCCGGGATCGACGGTGTCGAGCCGCTCCTTGAAGCAGAGTGGCGAGATGATGCGGGTCGCGGCTCGGCCGCGCGGTGCCGAGCACGATGCGCTCGACCCGGCCGTCGACCCGGTGAAAGGCGAGAACCAGCCGCCGCGCTCCATTGCCCTCCCGCGCCAGGCGGCGCGACGAGATCCTCGGCCAGCCGTTCGGCGGCGAGCGCGAGATCGGCGGGATCGGCGATCGGCTCGGCAAAGCTCAGCCGCACCCGCCGGGCCGGCGTCTTGCCCAATGGCGACAACGGCTCCGGCAGATCGCCCAATGCCTGGTCGAGCCGCTGCGCCACCGCTGTCGCCAAAACGGCGCGCCAGCGCGTCGCGCGGCATCGCATAGAGGTCGCCGACCCATTTCAACCCGACCCGCCGCAAGCCCTTGCGCCGTGGCCGGATCGAGACGCAATGCCTCGACCGGCAGCGGGGCGAGACCGGCGCGGGTTTTTCCCGACGGCAGGATCACGGCGCGCGGCCGGCTTCGGCAAAGCGGGCGAATGCCCAGGCGGCGCCGAGCGTGTCGGCAATGGCGATACGGCCGGCGACGCTCTGGCGAGCGAGCCGGGCGGCCAGATCGGCCATCAGCGCCCCTTCCCCGCCCCACAGATGGGCGCAGCCGGTAATCTCGATCTTTATGCCGTCGCTGCCCGTCGGGTGCGGTCCACGGGCTGTAGCGGCCGCACCATTCCGCCAGCCGGCGCAATGCCGCGGCATCCTTTGCGGGCTCGGCCGCGGCGGTGGCGAGACCGGGCACAAAGGACAGCGCGTCCGCCAACGGCATTCCCGGCGCCAGCCCGGCCCCGCCGCTGCCGGGTTGACCGCGGCGAGCAGGCGCCGCCCGGCGGCGTCGACGACGGTGGCGAAGGCGCCTTCCTCAGCCGGTGCGGCGGACCTTTCCGGCGGGGAAGCATCGCCGCCGAGCGGCGCCGCCGGTCGATCGGCCAGCGCGGCAGCCAAAGATACAATATCCGTCGCATCCGCCATCTTCCCTTCCCTGATCTCCACCTCCCAACCTGCCGGCGCGCCGCCGCGGCAGCGCAACAGCTCGACCCGCCAGCGCGGATGCCCGATCCCGGGCTCTTCTCCCTCGTTCTCTCGCCTCTTCTCTCGCAGCCCCCACCCATTTTCTCCCGCGTGCGGCGAGCTGGGGAACGAGCGAGGGCTGGTCGGATAGGACGGGATGGGGATGGGCCGCGACGGCAGTGCCGCGATGCGCCAGCGCGTCGCCGCGGCGTTGGGCAGATTGCGTTCGCGCGCCGCCTGCCCGCCGTCACGCCAGCGCCGCAACATAAAAGCGGTGACACCGGAACGCTCCGCGGCGAGCTGCAAACGGCGGCTCGCCACCGCCGGCAGGGCGCCGACTTCGCCGACCACCGCGGCGACGCCGGCGGCGCGCAGCCCCTCCTCCATCGCCCACAGGATGTCGGCGTCGCGTGCGCCCGGACTAGCACCAGCCGCGCCGGGTCGAGCCCGTGCGCGGCAAGGCCGGGCCCGTAAAGATCCGGCCGGGGGAGGCACCACAGCACGATGCCGTCGCGCCTCGAAGCGAGCCGCCCGATAATGCCGGCGATAAAGGCGGCGGCGAGCGCGCCATCCTCTTCGTCGCCGCCTGTCCCGAGGATTTCGTGCACGGCGCCGCGCGCCAGCCCGCCGCCCGGCAACGCCCGGTCGATCGCGGCGAGGCCGAACGGCAGCACGCCATGCGCCGTCGCCGTCGGCCGCTCGATCCGCCGAACCCGTTCGCGCAGCGTCGACAGGGGAGCATGCGACATGCTCGGTGAAGACCCGATCATGTTTCTCTTTTGTTCTTTTAATGTCGGCTTGTCAATCCCCCGGCCACCCCGCCCCGTCCGCTCTGGTCGGATGGGAACCCCGAAGGCCTATTCGCGGGATGCCGGCGTCCTCGGCCCTGAGAAACGTTACCGGCCGTTTTTCAGCCACTCCGCGAGGCGGCGGGCGGCTTCGGCGATGTCCTCGGTCGGCGCCGGCGAAGGAGAGGCGGACCCAGCCGCCGCCGCGGATCGGGTCGAAATCGAGGCCGGGGGTGATCGCGACGCCGGTCTCGGCCAGCAGACGCCGGCAGAATTCCTCGCTGTCGCGGGTCAATTCGGAAATGTCGACATAAAGATAGAACGCCCCGTCGGCCGGCGCGAAACGCGACAGGCCCGCGGCCGAAAGAACGCCCGGTCAACAGGTCGCGGTTGGCGCGGTAGCGCGCGACATGGCCGTCGAGCTCGGCGCGGCAATCGAAGGCCGGGATCGCCGCGAGCTGCGACAGGGCCGGCGGCGAGATGTAGAAATTCTGCGCCAGGCATTCGACCGAGCGCGCGAGGTCGGGCGGCGCCAGCATCCAGCCGAGCCGCCATCCGGTCATGCTGTAATATTTCGAGAACGAGTTGACGACGATCGCCTCGCGCCCAAACGCGCGCGCCGTCGCCGCCGGCGCCTCGTAGGTGATGCCGTGGTAGATCTCGTCGGAGACCAGGCGAATGCCGCGGTCGCGGCAATAGTCGGCGAGCAGCTGCGAGATCGGCGGCGGCGATCATCGTCCCGGTCGGATTGGCCGGGCTGGCGATGATCAGCCCGTCGAGCGGCCCGGCCTCGGCCAGCAGTTCCGGGGTCGGCTGGTAATGGGTGTTCTCGCCGACCTCGACCAGCACCGGCTCGATGCCGAGCGCGGTGAGGATGTTGCGATAGGCGGGATAGCCCGGAACCGCCAGCGCCACCCGGTCGCCGGCCTCGAACGCGGCGAGAAACGCGAGCTGAAAGGCGGCCGAAGAGCCGGTCGTGACGACGATCTCGGCAGGGTCGACCGCGACACCGTATTGCGCCCGGTAATGCGCGGCGATCGCTTCGCGCAACGGGGCGATGCCGAGCGCGTCGGTATAGCCGATCCGGCCGTCGAGCGCCCGGCGCGCCGCCTCGCGCACCGCCTGCGGCGCCGGTGTCCCGGGCTGGCCGACTTCGAGATGAATGACGCTCGATGCCGGCCGCCTCGCGCTCGGTCGCGGCGCGCAGCACGTCCATCGCGATAAACGGCGGCACCAGGCCGCGGCGGGAAGCGCGCAACGTCATTTCGAAATCAGCGCCATTTCACGAGATGTCCTGCTCTACCCGGTGCGGTCCGACGCCGGTGCCGAAGAGGTTGCCATCGGCGAGCGCCTTTGGCTATCACGGGCGCCTGCCCGCTGCCCGAGGAACAGCCACAATGACAAAGACGCCACCGGCCCGCCTGATCGGAATGTCGGGCAGCCTGCGCGCCGGCTCCTATTCGAATGCGGTGCTCGAAACCTTGCGCGAGAAATTCGCCGGCACCGCCGAGCTGGCGATCTGGGATCTGGCGCCGATCCCGCCCTACAACCAGGATTTCGAGGGCGAAAAGCGCCCGGCGCCGGTCAAGGCGCATGCTCGCCGCGATCGCCGCGGCCGACGGGCTCGTGCTGTGCGCGCCCGAATTCAACCACAGCATTCCCGGCGTGTTGAAGAACGCGCTCGACTGGGCGTCGCGGCCGGCTTTCGCCTCGGTCATGGCGTACAAGCCGGTGGCGATCATGGCGACCTCGCGCGGCGCGCTCGGCGGCGCCCGCTGCCTCGAGCACATGCGGGTGGCGCTCAATTCGATGATGGCGCGGGTGGTGCTTGGCGCGCGAGGTCATCATCACCTCGACCGCCGACAAGATCCGCGACGGCCGGCTGGTCGACACGGCCTCGTCTCGGCTTTGCCTGCGGCGGCGGTCGAGGCGCTGCTGCAGCGAGATCCGGCTTGCGGGCGCCGACCTCCGCGGCCGGCGATTGAGGGCGAGCCATGCCCGCCAACGACACGGTCCTGTGCGAGGTCGACGCCCGCGGAGTCGCCTCGGTGACCTTGAACCGTCCCGCCGCCGGCAACGCCTATGACGGCGCGCTGATCGACGGGCTGATCGCGACCTTCGCGCGGCTGGCGCGCGAGCCCCGGCTGCGCTGCGCGGTGTTGCGCGGCGCCGGGCGGCATTTCCAGGCCGGGGCCGACCTCGCCTTCCTGCGCCGGCTCGGCACCGCGCCGGCCGAAGAAAATCTCGATTTCTCGCGCCGCACCCTCGCCGCCATCGACGGGTTGCGGCATTTCCCAGGCCCCACGGTGGCGGTGATCCATGGCGGCTGCTTTGGCGGCGGGGTCGGGATCGCCGCCGCCTGCGACATCGCGATCGCCGCCGAGGACGCGGTGTTCGCGATCAGCGAAGTGCGCTGGGGCATCACCGCGGCGCCGATCATCCCGCTATTGGTCGACCGCATCGGCTCGCGGGTATTGGGGCGGCTGGCGCTGACCGGCGAGCGTTTCGCCGCCGCCGAAGCCTTGCGCATCGGCCTCGTCCATCAAATCTGTCCGGCAAGCGATCTCGACACCGCCGCGGACCGCATCGTCGAAAATCTCCTGATGGCGGCGCCGGAAGCCGTGGCAATGACCAAGGCGCTTATTGCCGAAGCAATCGAAACACCCGATACGCCGGGCTTTCGCGAGCGCATCGTCACCGAAGCGGCGACGCGCCGCCGCCTGCCCGAAGCCGTCGAGGGGCTCGCGAGCTTCGCCGAAAAGCGCCGGCCGGCGTGGTATCGGCCCGTATGAGCCGGTTCGAGGCGCCTCACTGGCCGGTCAAGCAAACGCGATCGAGCGGTCAGACGGGGCTCGACGGTCAGACGGGGCTCGACGGTCAGGCGGGGCTCGACGCCGGCTTTTCGTTGACGCAGCGCAACAGCTTCCAGTAGCCGAACAGGTTGCTCGGCCGCACCTCGCGGATCGACAGCCGGCTTGCCTGCTGGAAGGTCTCGAACGGGAAATCGGCGTGAAAGCCGATATGGCGGGCGAGATGGGCCAGGCGCTTTTCCATAAACCGCGCCGCCCCGTTTTCGCTGGTGAAGTGGTTGACGACGACGATCGCCCCGCCGGGGATGCACACGCGGCGCATTTCCGCGGCGAACCGCGCCGGGTCGGGCACCACCGACGCGACATAGAGCGCCAGTACTGCGTCGAATGAATTGTCGGCGAATTCGAGGTTCTCGGCATCCATCAAATGCAGGCCTTCGACATGCGCCAAGCCCATCCGCTCGGTACGGCGCTTGGCCTTCTCCAGCATCTCGGCCGAGACGTCGATGCCGGTCACCCGCAAATCGGGCCGGAAATGGGGCAGCGACAGGCCGGTCCCGACGCCGACTTCGAGGATGTGCTGGCCCGGCCGGTCGTTGGCGATGCGCACCGCCTCCTTGCGCCCCGGGTGAAACACCGGGCCAAAAACAATGTCGTAAGATCCAGAAAACAGGCGGTAGGTCCGAATCGTGTCGTGCAAGTCCATCGTCTCGCTCTCGTCAAACCGACAGGACAAGCGCTGTACGCCGCGGCAACTCTCGCGAGCCGTCGTTAGTGGACGCGTTTGCTCGAATACGCCTAGCACGCCACAAATGCCGCGTCATCGTTGTCTTCCCCATAGTGGCCATTCGGACGGGATCGGCTTGTCGCCGGCAGCCGGCGAAGGCGAGCCTCGCGGGTCCGTTTTGACTGTCCTCGCTCTGCGTTCAGATCAGGGTGACGCGTTCGGCTTCCTGACCTTTCTTGCCGTCGACCACCTCGACCCGGACCCGTTGACCGGGATCGAGAGCGGCGACGCCGCTGCGGCGCAAGGCCGTGATGTGGATAAACACATCCTTGCCGCCGCCATCCGGGGTGACGAACCCGTAGCCTTTTTCCGGCTCGAACCATTTCACCGCCCCCTCGACCGTCATCGACGGCCGCGGCCCGCGGCGGGCGAAGCCGCCGCCTGCGGCAGAGGGCGACGTGGCGGTTCTGGTGTCGAGGTTCAGGACGCTGGTGACCAACGGGCCCTTGGCCCCGGCGCCGACCTCGCAGGAGATCGGGGCGCCTTCGGGCGCGTCTTCATAGCCGGCGCGGCGCAGCACCGCCATCGGCAGAAACGCGTCTTGCGAGCCGTCGGACGGGGTGACGAAGCCAAAGCCCTTGCCGGCGTCGAACCATCTGACTTTTGCTTCGACGCGACGGCCCGACGGAGCGTCCTCGCGAAAGAAGCTGGGGCGGCGCTCGTACATGGTCCCTCCGAGCGTTGGGCGAATTCCGGCCAGCCCGTCAAGCGACAAAGCTTAACCTAACCCGCTGCCCCGCGCCAGCCGTCGGCCCGCCCCGTTGCCGCCCCATTTGTGAACCCGGGGCGCGCTCCTCGGCTGGGCTACCCGGCGTAGGCGACCAGGCGCTGGTTCTGCTCGCCGAGGCCCTCGACCGACAGCCGCATCCGGTCGCCGGGCTTGAGGAATTTCGGCGGCTTGAAACCCATTGCGACCCCCGACGGCGTCCCGGTCGGGATCACGTCGCCCGGCAGCAAGGTCATGAACTGGCTGACATAGCTGACGATTTCGTCGACCCCGAAGATCAGGTCGCCGGTGTTGCTGTTCTGGCGCCGCTCGCCGTTGACCTCGGTCCACAGCGCGAGCTTGCCGGGGTCGGGCACCTCGTCGGCGGTGACCAGCCACGGACCGATCGGGCAGAACGTGTCGGCGCTCTTGCCCTTGGTCCACTGGCCGCCGCGCTCGATCTGGAATTCGCGTTCGGACACGTCGTTGACGACGCAGTAGCCGGCGACGTGCCTGCGCACATCGGCCTTCGAGATGTAGCGGGCAAGGCTGCCGATGACGATCCCGAGCTCGACCTCGTAATCGGTCTTTTGCGAGCCTTTCGGGATGACCACGTCGTCGTTCGGGCCGCAGATCGAGGAGATCGCCTTCATAAAAAAGATCGGCTCCTGGGGGATCGGCATTCCCGCTTCCTGCGCATGCAGCCGGTAATTGAGGCCGATCGCGACGATCTTGGACACCGAGCCGACGCACGGCCCGAGCCGCGGCGTGCCGGAAACCAGCGGCAGGCTCGCCGGGTCGAGCCCGCGCAGCCGGGCGAGCGATGCCGGCGCCAGGGCGGCGCCGTCGATGTCGCCGACCATGCCGGAAAGGTCGCGGATCTTGCCGTCGCGGTCGACGAGGCCGGGTTTTTCCTGGCCCGGCGGCCCATAGCGAACGAGCTTCATGGCAATCGCCTCCTGTTGCAGCTCAAAGTGTGAAGCCGCCGTCGATCACGTGGATCGCGCCGGTCGTAAACAACGCTTCATCCGAGGCCAGATAGACGGCCAGCGCCGCCACCTCCTGCGCCGTGCCGAGCCGGCCCAACGGCTGGCGCTCGACAAAGGCGCGCCGCGCCGCCTCGCTGCCGCCGACGACGCGCACGCCCTGCGCCGCGATGCGGTCCTCGAGCGACGGCGTCTCGATCGTGCCGGGACAGATCGCGTTGCAGCGGATCCCCTGGGTGATGAAATCGGCCGCCACCGATTTGGTCAGCCCGATCACCGCGGCCTTGGTCGCGCCGTAGACGCAGCGGTTGGGCGCCCCTTTGAGCGAGGAGACGGTGGACGCCATGTTGATGATCGAGGCGCCCGATCCACGCTCCAGCATCTTTGGCAGAAAGGCGCGGATCATCATGAACATCGACCGCACATTGAGGACAAAGGACGCGTCCCATTCGATCGGGTCGGCGTCGAGGATCGTGCCGTGATGGACAAAGCCGGCGCAGTTGAACAACACGTCGAGCGGCCCCAATTCGTCGGCGAGCGCGCCGATCGCCGCGTCGTCGGTCACGTCGAGCAGCCGCGTCGCGATCAGCGCGTCGGCCAATGGCGCCAGCTTTTCCTCGGCGATGTCGGTCGCGAGCACGCTCGCCCCCTCGGCGGCAAAGGCCAGTGCCGTCGCCCGGCCGATGCCCTGCGCCGCCGCCGTCACCAATGCCCGTTTCCCCGCGAGCCGTCCCGCCATCGCCGCCGCCTCGATCCTGCCCGACCGGGGGAAATTGCCACGCCGGGCGCGCGCCTGTAAATCCGCATGCGAGCCCGCGCCCGCAGACAACGCGCCGAGCGCCGGAACCGGCGCGCGCGCACAGCGCTGGAACCGGCTCGCGATCAGCTTCCGTTCGGTTCACCCCACGGTGCGAAGCTCGACCGGCTGACGGATCGCGGTCCGGCTCGTTTTCCGGAGCGACGCTGCGGCATAAAGAGGCGATGCGGCAACCGGTCGCGATCGCCCAGGATCTCGTGCTCGTCGGCGGCGGGCATGCCCATGTCCATGTGCTGAAAAGCTTTGGCATGCGGCCGATGCCCGGGGTGCGCGTGACCCTGATCGCCCGCGATGTCGAGACCCCCTATTCGGGCATGCTGCCGGGCTGGGTCGCCGGCCATTACGATTTCGACGAATGCCACATCGACCTCGGCCGGCTGGCGCGGTTTGCCGGCGCGCGGCTGATCCGCGACGAGGCGATCGGCATCGACCGCGCCGGGCGCCAGGTGCTGTGCCGCGCCCATCCGCCGATCCGCTGGGATTTTCTGTCGCTCGACATCGGCTCCGCACCCCGCGCCGACGATGTTCCGGGTGCCGCCGAGCATACGCGTCGCGGTCAAGCCGATCGCCCAGTTCGCGGCGCGCTGGGAGGCGCTTGCTGGCCCGCGCCCGGCATATGCCGCGGCTGCGGCTCGCTGTCGTCGGCGGCGGCGCCGGCGGCGTCGAGCTGGCATTGTCGGCGCAATACCGGCTTGTCGCGGCTGTGCGACGGCCCGGTCGAGGTCAGCTCTCGTCACCCGCGAAGCGCTGCTGCCGTCGCACAACCGCCGCGTCCGCCGGCGGTTCGAGCAGATTTTCGCCGAACGCGGGATCGCCCTCGTCGCCGGCAACGCCGTGGTTCGTGTCGAGCCGGGGGTTCTGGTTTGCGCCGACGGCCGCCGGATCGAATTCGACGAGGCGCTGTGGGTAACCGAGGCGGGGGCCGCACCATGGCTCGGCGACACCGGATTGCCGTTGACCGAGGCCGGTTTTGTCGCGATCGACGAAACCCTGCGCTCGCCCGCCGATCCGCGCATTTTCGCCGCCGGGGACGTGGCGACGATGCCGGCCCACCCGCGCGAGAAGGCCGGCGTCTACGCCGTCCGCCAGGGGCCGCCGCTCGCCGCCAATCTGCGCCGCGCGCTCGCCGGCAAGCCGCCGCGCCGCGCCATACCGCAAAAGCGCGGGCTGGCGCTGATCGGCGCCGGCGACAAATACGCCGTCGCCTCACGCGGGCGGTTCGCGGCGCACGGCGCATCGTCTGTGGCGGCTCAAGGACCGGATCGACCGCCGCTGGATGCGGCGCTATCGCGAATTGCCGGAAATGCAGCCCGAGCCCGGCGAGGAGCCGATGCGCTGCGGCGGCTGCGCCGCCAAGGTGCCGGCGGCGGTGCTCGGCCGGGTCATCGAGCGGCTGCGGCCGGCGACGAACGACATGGTGGCGATCGGCCTCGACAGCCCCGACGACGCGGCGCTGATCGCCTTTCCCGGCGCCCCGCCCTTGTTGCAGACCGTCGATTTCTTTCGCGCGATGGTCACCGACCCTTATCTGTTCGGGCAGATCGCCGCGAACCATGCGCTGAACGACATCTACGCGATGGGTGCCCGCGCCCGACACCGCGCTCGCCGTCGCCACCCTGCCGCCCGCCCGACCGGCGATCGTCGAGCATGACCTGTTCCACATGCTGCGCGGCGCGCTCGACGTGCTCGAACCGGCCGGCGCAGCGCTGGTCGGCGGGCACAGCGCCGAGGGTGCCGAGCTGGCGCTCGGCTTTGCCGTGACCGGGCGCGCGCCGCCGCCCGGCCGGTTGCTGCGCAAAGGCGGCCTGCGCCCCGGCGACCGGCTGATCCTGACCAAGCCGCTCGGCACCGGCGTGATCCTCGCCGCCGACGGGCGCGGGCTGGCGCCGGCAAAAGCCGTCGCGGACGCGATCGCGACGATGCTGCAATCATCGGCCCCGGCCGCCGCGTGTCTTGCCGCCCATGGCGCCACCGCCTGCACCGACGTGACCGGGTTCGGGTTGCTCGGCCATCTCGCTCGAAATGCTGCGCGCCTCGGACATGGACGCGGCGCTCGACCCGGACGCGATCCCGGCGCTCGACGGCGCGCTGGCGTTGTTGGCGCGGGGCATCACTAGCTCTCTGCACGCCGACAATCTCGCCGCTCTCGCGGTGCTCGACGACGCCGCGCAAACCCATCCGCTGGCGCCGCTGCTGGTCGACCCGCAGACCGCCGGCGGATTGCTCGCCGGCCTCCCCGCCGGCCGCGCCGGGCGGTGCCTCGAAGAATTGCGCCGGATCGGCTTGCGCGCCGCGCTGATCGGCCAGGTCGAGCGTTCCACCGGCGGCACGCCGCGGGTGCGCCTCGCAGCCGGCGCCGGCGTGGCTCCCTTGCCCGAACCGGTTGTGGCCTGATGACCGCCGTCGCCGCGCCAGGGCCGCGCCGCGTTGCCTTCGGTCGACGAGGTCTTGCGCTCGCGACGGCCGGCGCCGCGCTGATCGCCCGATACGGCCGGGCCGCTCGTGCTCGGCGCGGTGCGGACGGCGCTGGCCGAGCGCGGCGCGGGGCCGGCGCAGCGGGTTCGGTCGAGGCGATCGTCGCCGACAGCGCCGCCGCCCTCGCCCGGCTGGCCCGCCCGTCGCAGCGCCGCGTCTTCAACCTGACCGGCACCGTCCTGCACACCAACCTCGGCCGGGCACCCTTGCCCGAGGAAGCGGTCGAGGCCGCCGCCGCGGCGATGCGCGACCCCTCGACCCTCGAATACGATCTCGCACTCGGGACGGCGCGGCGAGCGCGACGACCATATTTCGGGCTGGCTCACCCGTCTGACCGGGGCCGAGGCGGCGCTCGCCGTCAACAACAACGCCGCCGCGCTGGTGCTGGCGCTGAACACGCTCGCCGACGGGCGCGAGACGATCGTGTCGCGCGGCGAGCTGATCGAGATCGGCGGCTCGTTCCGCCTGCCCGACATCATGGCCCGCGCCGGCACGCAGGCTGCGCGAGGTCGGCACCACCAACCGCACCCATCTCGCCGATTTCGCCGCGGCGATCGGGCCCGACACCGGGCTGATCCTGAAGGCGCACACCAGCAACTACGCGATCACGGGGTTTACCGCCGCGGCGCCGACGGCAAAGCTCGCCGCACTGGCGCGCGAGCACGGCATCCCGTTTGTCGAGGACCTCGGCAGCGGCTCGCTCGTCGACCTCGAACCGTGGGGCCTGCCGCACGAGCCGACGGTCGCCGAGGCGTTGGCGCAGGGTGCGGACCTCGTCACCTTCAGCGGCGACAAATTGCTGGGCGGGCCGCAGGCCGGGCTCGTCGTCGGCAGCGCCGGCCTCGTCGCCCGGCTCGCCAAAAACCCGCTGAAGCGCGCGTTGCGGCTCGACAAGATCCGGCTGGCGGCACTCGAAGCGGTGTTGCGCCTCTACGCCGACCCCGATCGCCTGGCCGCAGCGGCTGCCGGCATTGCGCCTGCTCGCCCGCCCGAAGGCCGAGATCGAAGCCGTCGCGCACCGCCTGCTTGCCGGTGGTCCGAGAAGCACTCGCCGGCATCGCCGAAGTCGAGCATGGTCGAGACCCGCAGCCAGATCGGCAGCGGCGCATTGCCGGTGTCGTTGTTGCCGAGCGCGGCTTTGGCGTTGCGTCCCGTCGGCGCGAGCGAAATCCGGCGGCGCCGTCGAAGGCTCTGGCGCGCGCGCTCCGCGACTTGCCGATCCCGGTCATCGGCCATATCGAAGCCGGCAACGTCGTGCTCGACCTGCGCTGCCTCGAAGACGAACCCGCCTTCCTCGCCCAGCTCGGCGAGCTCGCGCCGCATGCCGCCATGATTCTCGCCACCGCCGGCCATATCGACCACGGCAAGACGGCGCTGGTGCGGGCATTGACCGGGGTCGACGCCGACCGCCTGCCCGAAGAAAAACAGCGCGGGCTGACGATCGACCTCGGCTTTGCCTATGCGAGCCTGCCCGACGGCACCGAGCTCGGCTTTGTCGACGTTCCCGGGCACGAGCGGTTTTTGCCCAACATGCTGGCCGGGGTGCTGTCGATCGACCGGGTATTGCTGGTCGTCGCCGCCGATGACGGGCCGCGCCCGCAGACGATCGAGCATCTCGACATCCTCGAATTGATCGAGATCGCCGAGATCACCGGGATCGTCACCAAGATCGACCGGGTCGCCGCCGGAGCGCGCCGCAGCGGTCGCCGCCGAGGTCGCGGAACTGCTCGCCGCGGCCGGTTATCCCGACGCCCCGGTCTTTCCGGTGTCGAGCCACACCGGCGACGGCATCGCCGCGCTGACCCGGCATCTGCAGCAAAGCGCGCGGTGCGGCCGACCATGCCCGCGCCGCGACGCCGCCCTCCGGGCTGTTTCGCATGGCGATCGACCGCGGCGTTCACATTCCCGGGATCGGGCTCGTCGTCACCGGCACGGTCGGCGCCGGCACCGTCGCGGTCGGCGACCGGCTGATGGTCAGCCCGCGCGGCGTCCCGGTGCGGGTGCGCGGGCTGCACGCGCAGAACCGCGCCATCGAAAGCGCGCGCGCCGGCGAGCGCTGCGCGGTCAACATTGTCGGCTCGTTTCCCGAGGGCGGCGAGCCGCGGCGCGGCGACTGGCTGCTGGCGCCCGAGCGGCATCTGCCGGTGCGCCGGCTCGATCTGTTCTTGCGCGCCTCGCGCCATGCCGAGGCGCCGTTGCGCGACGGGTTGCCGGTGCATCTCCACCTCGGCGCCGAGGACGTCGTCGGCCGCGCCGCGGTGCTGAGCGGGCGGGCGATCGATCCCGGCGAGACCGGCTTTGTGCAGATCGACCTCGAACAGCCGATCGGCGCGCTGCACGGCGACCGCGCGGTGCTGCGCGACCATGCCGCCCGCTCTACGCTCGCCGGCGGCCGGGTCGTCGACCCGCTGGCGCCGCGCCGCGGACGGCGGCTGCCGGCGCGGCTCGCAACGCTCGAGGCGATGGCGCCGGCCGACCCGGCGACGGCGATTGCGCAGATGCTCGCGGCCGAGGGCGTCGTCGACCTCGCCCAATTCGCGTTGGTGCGCAATCTGACGGCGCCTGAGCTGAACGAGCTTACCGAAAGCGAAGACGACGCGTTTTTGCGAGTGGGGCCGCAGCGCGCGCCGGTGGCGATCACCCCGCTGCACCTCGCCGCCTTGTCCGAGGCAATCGCCGCCACACTCGCCGACTGGCACCGGTCCCAGCCCGACATGCTCGGCCCGGCCCGTCAGGCGCTGGTCGCGCAGATGCGCGCGGCGGCGCCGGAGGCGGCGCTCGATGCGGCGCTGGCGCGGCTTGCCGGCGCCGGAACCGCGGTGCGCGAAGGCGGCATGTGGCGGCTCGCCCGGCATCGTCCGCGGCTGACCAACGCCGACGAGAAGCTGTGGGAGCGGGTCCGCCCGCTGCTCGCCGCCGCCGAATTGCGCCCGCCACGGGTGCGCGAGATCGCCCCTGCCCTCGCCCTCGAACCCGAGGCGGTCGAGCGCTTCCTGCGCCGCGCCGAGCGCCTCGGCCGCGTCGCCAGGATCGCCGACAACCGCTTCTTTCTGCCCGAAACCCTCGCCCGCCTCGCCGGGATCGCGCGCGATCTCGCCGGCGAATCCGCCGGAAGGATCGTTTACCGCAGCCGCCTTCAAGGACCGCTCCGGCGTCGGCCGCAATCTGACGATCCAGATCCTCGAATATCTTGATAGGATGGGCGTCACCCGCCGCATCGGCGACGCCCGCATCGCCCTCTTCGACGGCGAGGCGTCCGGCTGACGGCTGTGGGAAGAGCATCGGGGCCGGTGTGACGGTTAAAACCGAATTGAGACGCCATGAATGCGGCACCCGACGGCGACCCGCTCGACTTGCGCGCCGAGATCGCACGCATCGACCGCGACCGCGCCGAGACCCAAAAGCTGCAGGCCGAAACCAACAAATTCGTCGCCGAGCAGCAGCGGCTGATGGCGGAGAGCCTGAAACTCGCGGCCGAACAGAGCAAACTGCAGGCCGAGGCCCGGAAACTTGAGCGCGACCGCTGGTTGGCGCCGGCGCTGGCAATCGCCGCGGTGGTTGGCGGCCTGCTCGGCGTCGCCTCGTTTATCGCCAAGCTGATCAGCTGATCATGGCCCGGCCCAAAGTCTTCCAGACGTTTCAAAGAACACTACCTTATAAATCCATATGGAAGAGCATCGGGGCCGGTGTCCCGCGCGGTCTTCAAAACCGTTGGGAGGCGCGAAGGCGTCTCCGGTAGGTTCGAACTCCTGCCTCTTCCGCCAATACCGGCATCGAGGAGCGAGGGATGGGATTGCGGGAGCGGATCGGGGTCGATGTCGGGCGCAAGCTCGCGCTCGAAGACGCGGTCGAATGGGCCGCGGCGCATCAGGTGCGCTGGATCGACATCCAGCTCGACACCGGTCCCAACGCATTGGGCAGCTTTGACGATGCCCGCGCCGCCGCGATCCGCCGCGCCTGCCGGCGGCACGGCGTCCATCTCGGCCTGCACACGGCCTCGGCGGTCAACGTCGCCGAATATGCGCCCTATGTCGGCGAGGCGGTCGACCGCTATCTCAAAGCCTATGTCGAGATAGCACCCAGGCTCGGCGCCGAATGGATCGTCATGCATGCCGGTTTTCATTTCACCTCCGACAAAGAGATGCGGATGCAGGCCGGGCTCGATCGGCTGCAGCGCATCGTCGCCCATGCCGAGGATCACGGCGCCCTGGTGCTGCTCGAAAATTTGAACAAGGAGCCCGAGCCGGCCGAGGTGCATTACCTGGCGCACACTGTCGAGGAATGGGGCTATTACGTCGACCGGATCACATCGCCGGCGTTCAAATTGTCGTTCACCGTCAACCACGCGCATCTGGTTCCCGAGGGTGTTAAGGGCTTTGTCGAGGCGCTCGACATGAGCCGGGTCGAAGAGGTGCGGCTCGCCGATTGCTGGCGCAACGGTTACGAGGTTCACCTGAAGCCCGGCGCCGGCGATCTCGATTTCGCCGACATGTTCGCAGGGATCGAGGGCAAGGGTTTTACCGGCCATTACATGAACGCGTTCGGCTCGCTCGACGACATGCTGGCGGGCCGCGAGGATCTCGTGCGGCAGGCGGAAGCGATCGGCATCGCCGCCTGAGACGCCGCGCACAACCGCGAGCGCCCCGTTAGGATGGGTTGAGCGTGCAGCGAAACCCATCTGGTGCGGCGGCGGCGATGGGCTCCGCAAAGAGACTGGGCAAGAATCCAGACCGGGAAGGAAAATTGGCAAACTCCCTCACCGCCGTCCCGGCGAAAGCCGGGATCTATTTTTCCGCTGCTCGGAACTTTCAAGCAGAGGCAATGCCTTACCAGCTATCGTCGGCTCGCGCCGCGGAGAAATGGACCCCGGCTTTCGCCGGGGAGGCGAGAAAACGTGCGGTGGTAGAGGTTCTTGCCCAGCCTCAAAGCTCAGTCCATCCTACGGCCACTGGACGATAGCCAGCGGCCCGAGACTGCTTCGCTGCGCTCGCAATGACGACGCGGCAAGTAATTAGACTGGCTGCAGCCAAAAGACCGGTATTGGGGGGCTGAGGCGGCTGGCGGCAATGGCCTCACGGCGCGAGACCGGGAACCAGCACGGCGGCGCCGCGCAGTCTGCCATCGCGGAGGTCGGCGAGGGCGTCGTTCGCCCGTTCCAGCGGATAGACGGTGGTTTCGACTTTCACCCCGGCCTGTGGCGCCAATGCCAGAAACTCCTCGGCGTCGCGCCGCGTCAGGTTCGCGACCGAGCGCAAGACGCGTTCCTCCCACAGGATACGGTATGGGAAGGACGGGATGTCGCTCATGTGGATGCCGCCGCTGACGACGACGCCGCCCTTTTTGGTCGCCGCCAAGGCCGCCGGGATCAGCGCGCCCACCGGTGCGAAGATCAGTGCGGCGTCAAGCGGCTCGGGCGGCGCCGCCGTCGAATCCCCGGCCCATTCGGCGCCGACGGCCCGCGCGAAATCCTGGGCCTCGTTGTCGCCCGGCCGGGTGAACGCGAACAGCCGCCGGCCCTGGTGGCGGATCACCTGGGCGATGATGTGGGCCGCGGCGCCAAAGCCGTAGACGCCGATCAGCCGCGCATCGCCGGCCATGCGCAAGGTGCGGTAGCCGATCAGCCCGGCGCACATCAGCGGCGCCGCTTCGACATCGCCGTAATGAGCGTCGAGCGCAAAGCAATAACGCTGGTCGGCGACGGTCAGCTCGGCATAGCCGCCGTCGATGTCGTAGCCGGTGAACCGCGCCCGGTCGCACAAATTCTCGCGGCCGCCGCGGCAGTAGTCGCAAACCCCACAGGTCCAGCCGAGCCACGGCACGCCGACGCGGTCGCCGAGCGCGAAGCGGTCGACCTCGGCGCCCTTTTCGACGATCGTGCCGACGATCTCGTGGCCGAGGACAAGCGGCAGTTTCGGCCTGGCCAATTCGCCGTCGACGACGTGCAGGTCGGTGCGGCACACCGCGCAGGCGCGCACCGCGATCAGCACCTGCCGCGGCCCCGGCCGCGGTGCGGGCATCTGCGCCGCCACCAGCGGCTGCTTTGCCTTGGTCAGTAGTTGCGCGCGCATCGCTAAGCCTCCTGAAGCGGGGGTTTGATCCAGGTTTGATCGAGGTTTGATCTTCAACGCCGCGCCGCGCAGTATCGCGCCATGCGCCCCATTCGACGAGTCTTCGCCGCCCTCGCGGCTTGCATTGCGGGCCTTGCCGTTGCCGCATGCCATCTGATCCCGCAAGGCGGCATGGCCGATCGCTGCGCGGCATTGATGACAGCGGCCTATCCCGGCGCCGACATCGACGTCACCAAGCGCGAGGCCGCGGCCACCAGCCTGACGAAGATTGTCGCGCATGTCGAAGGGGACCGGACCAATCTCCCGCCAAATACGAATTTCACCCGCCATCTGGCCGTCGAGTGCACGTTCGCCAACGAGGTGCTGACCGGCTTCCGGTGGACCGCCGGGCCGAACTGACCGGCTGCGCTTGGGGCTGGCACGCCGGCCCCGCTCTCGTCCATAATTGGGCGCAGGCGCGGCAAGAAGGGAAGCAGGATGGATCTCGGCCCGGCTGACGGCGGCGACAGGCCGGCAAGCGACCGGTTGCGGCGCGATCGGCGCCGAGCCGCGGCGCCTGACAGCCTGGCCGCGCCGGTGCTGCAATTTTTTGCAACCTCGCCGGTCGCCTGCCCTTATGTCCCCGGCCGAGCCGAACGCAAGTTGATCGTCGAGCTCGACGGCGCCGGGGCGTCGCTCGCCTATGACGATTTGTCGCGGGCCGGGTTTCGCCGCAGCCACCATTTCGCCTACCGGCCGGCGTGCCGCAACTGCGCCGCCTGCGTGCCGGTGCGCATCGCCGTCGACCGTTTCCAGGATTCCCGCTGGACCCGGCGTGTGCGCAACGCCAATCGCGACTTGTCGAGCGCGCTGACGCGCCCCCGTGCCACGCCGGAGCAATTCCAACTGTTTTTGAACTACCAGCAGGCGCGCCACGGCGACAGCGAAATGGCCTCGATGACGCTATCGCGACTATCGCGGCATGGTCGAGGATTCACCGGCGCGCACCGAGGTCGCCGAGTTTCGCGATACCGCCGGCAGCCTTCTCGCGGTGTCGCTGATCGACCGGCTCGATGACGGGATCTCGGCCGTGTACAGCTTTTTCGATCCCCGCCAGCGCCGGCGCAGCCTGGGCTCGTGGAGCATCTTGTGGCTCGTCGAGGAATGCCGGCGGCAGGGCGAGCCTTGCGTCTATCTCGGCTACTGGATCGCCGAGAGCCCGAAGATGGCTTACAAGGCGCGCTTTCCCGGGCTCGAACGGTTGACCGCGGCGGGATGGGCCGATTTCGCAGCCCCCCCATCCCTTCCCTCGCGCTCGCGCTCAGGCGGAAAGCGGGCCCCGCGACACCGGATAGACCGCCCGGTACGTGACCCTCGGCTCAGGGACCAGCGCAGCCTGGGCTGGGACGACGAGCTGCCGGACAGACCAGGTTTTCTCAAGCACAGCGGTAGGCCCCGATGGCGATCGGCATTCTCAATTCGGCGATTTTCGCCGACATGTTCGGCACCGCCGCGATGCGCGCGGTGTTTGGCGACCACGCCTTCATCGCCCGCTGCGTCGAAGTCGAGGCCGCCCTGGCGCGCGCGCAAAGCCGGCTCGGCGTCATCCCCGCCGAGGCGGCGGCGGCGATCTCGGGCGCCGCCGCGGCAATCGTCGAGCGTCCCGAAGCTCTCGACCTCGCGCGGCTGAAGCGCGAGACCGAGAATGTCGGCTACCCGATCCTGCCGCTCGTCCGCCAGATCGCCGAGCAAGCCGGCGAGGCCGGGCGCTGGCTGCATTGGGGTGCGACGACCCAGGACATCATGGACACCGCGGTCGTGCTGCAAATCCGCGCCGGGCTGGGGTTGCTCGAAGCGGATCTGGACGCGGTGCGCGGCCATTTGGCCGACCTCGCCCGGCGCCATCGCGACACGCCGATGGCCGGGCGAACGCATCTGCAGCACGCGCTGCCGGTGACCTTTGGCTACAAGGCGGCGGTCTGGCTGTCGGGGCTCGACCGCCATGCCGAGCGGCTGGCGCAATTGCGACCGCGCGTGCTGCTGGCGCAGTTCGGCGGCGCCGCCGGCACCCTCGCCTCGCTCGGAGAGGGCAAGGACGTCGTCAGGAGCCGCACCGAGCTCGCACGCGAGCTCGGCCTCGGCGACCCCCGATCACCTGGCACGTCACCCGCGACGGCATCGCCGAGACAATCCAGGCATTGGCGCTGCTGGCGGGCAGCCTCGGCAAGATCGCCTTTGACGTGATGTTGATGTCGGCGACCGAATTCGGCGAGGCGGCCGAACCGTTTGTCGCCGGCCGCGGCTCCAGCTCGACGATGCCGCAAAAGCGCAACCCGATCTCGTGCGAGCTGATCCTCGCCGCCGCCAAGGTGTTGCGCGAGCGGGCGGGGCTCGTCCTCGACGCGATGATCACCGACTTCGAGCGCGCGACCGGGCCGTGGCATGTCGAATGGGGGGCGGTGCCGGATGCGTTCGGCTATGCCGCGGGCGCGCTGCACCAGTCCCGGTTTCTGCTGGGCGGGCTGATCGTCGACCCGGCGCGGATGGCCAAGAACCTCGGCATGACCCATGGGCTGATCGTCGCCGAGGCGGTCATGATGGGCCTCGCCCCGCACACCGGGCGCAACGAGGCGCACGACCTCGTCTACGACGCCTGCCGCGCGGCGATCGAAGCCGACCGCCCGCTTCTCGACGTGCTGCTCGAGACGCCTGCCGTCGCCGGCCCGCTCGGCGCGGCAAAGCTGCGCGCCCTGACCGACCCCGCCAACTATCTGGGCGCGGCTCCGGCCATGGTCGACCATCTCCTCGCCAACCGCTGAGCTCGCTTAAGCCGCTGAGCTGCTTTCTCGGGACCCGGTCAGACCGCGGCTTTGGAAAGGCGGGCGGCGCGGCGGCGCACCGCCTGCCAGGCGAGGCGGGCGGCTGACCGGGAGAGACGGCCGTGCGCGGCGAGCCCGACCGCCTTGAAGATCATCTTGACGCCGCGCGGCGACATGCGGCTCGCGGTAGACCGCGTAGGCGCCGCGGGCATAGGCGCGGCCATGACGCCGGCGGTCATAAGGTCGGGCGGCCTCGTTGGCGGCGTAATAGGCGTAGGCCAGCTCGTCGTCTTCGGTTTCGGCGAGCCGCCCGACGGCCAGGCGCAGCCGGCGCCAGAAGCCCGAGGGGCTCGCGCTCGAGGTAGCGACCGAGGGTCCGGTAAAAGAGCTTGTAGTGGCGCACTTCGTCGGCGGCGATGTTGCGGCAGATTTCCTTCAGCACCGGCTCCTGCACCCGCGTCGCGCAGCGCCGCGTAGTAGGAGCTGGTCGCCGGTCTCGACGATGCAGCGCGCGACCATCTCGCCGGCGCGCGAGCCGCGGCGCGACGCCTCGCAGTCGAAATCGACCTGATAGCCGGTCTGAAACCGGGCGAAGGCGGCGGCGAAATCGAAATCGGGGTCGGCCAGCGCCGCCCAGCGCCCCAGCGCCTCGCCGTGCTGGATTTCCTCCTCGCCCCAGCGGCGCGCGCTCGCCTGAAAGGCGGGGTCGTCGTGAAAGACCCGGCACAGATGATGTGCATAGGCGCCGCCATTGTACTCGACGAGGCTCGCCGCCTTGACGATCGCGACGATCTCGGGATCGACCCGGCTGGCGGTCGAAACGCTCCCACGCGATGTCGTCGAGCGTCCACCGCCCCATGCCGCCTCCTCCGCGGTCGCGACGTTTACTGTCATACACCTGTCGGCGGCGAAAATTCCCGATTTGCGGGTCGCCTTCGCGGCGTACGGAGCGACCCGCTTTAATGCGCGGCGGCTTCGGCCAGGGCCTGCAGTTTGGCGCGGGCGACGGCCTGCTCGCGTTCGAGGCCGCGCAGTTCGAGCGGCAGCCGCTCGCGGTCGGTGCCCGAGGCGCGCGCGACCTGGTCGCGCAGGCTCGGCAGATTGCCCTCGACCACCTGCAATTCCGCCTCGATCGCGGCGCGGTCGAGCGCCGACGGTCGGCATCGCCTCGTCGGCCAGCACGGTGCAGCGCTCCGGCGTCACCTCGGCGAAGCCGCCGACGACGAAGATGCGCTCGCTGACGGTCTGCGCCCTCGTAGACGTCGATCATGCCCGGCCGGATCGTCGAGATCAGCGGCGCGTGGCCCGGCAGCACGCCGAAATTGCCCTCGGTGCCCGGCACCACGACCATGTCGACCGCCTCCGAGAGCAGCAGCCGCTCCGGCGACACCAGCTCGAATTGCACGCTGGTCGGCCATCGCGCAGCTCCGCCGTCAGGCGGCTTCCGCGGCCATCTTGCGGGCCTTCTCGACCGCTTCGTCGATCGTGCCGACCATGTAGAACGCGCTCTCCGGCAGGTCGTCGTATTCGCCGGCGACGATGCCCTTGAAGCCCTTGATCGTGTCTTCGAGCTTGACGAACACGCCGGGCGTGCCGGTGAACACTTCGGCGACGTGGAAGGGCTGCGACAGGAAGCGCTGGATCTTGCGCGCGCGGGCGACGGTCAGCTTGTCCTCTTCCGACAGCTCGTCCATGCCGAGGATGGCGATGATGTCCTGCAGCGACTTGTAGGTCTGCAGCACGCGCTGCACGTCGCGCGCGACCTGGTAATGCTCGTCGCCGACGACGCGCGGGTCGAGCATGCGCGAGGTCGAATCGAGCGGGTCGACCGCCGGGATAGATGCCGAGCTCGGCGATCTGGCGCGACAGCACCGTGGTCGCGTCGAGATGGGCGAAGGAGGTCGCCGGCGCCGGGTCGGTCAGATCGTCGGCGGGCACGTAGATCGCCTGCACCGAGGTGATCGAGCCCTTCTTGGTCGTGGTGATGCGCTCCTGCAGCGCGCCCATGTCGGTCGCCAGCGTCGGCTGATAGCCGACCGCCGACGGGATGCGGCCCGAGCAGCGCCGACACTTCCGAGCCCGCCTGGGTGAAGCGGAAGATGTTGTCGACGAAGAACAGCACGTCCTGGCCTTCCTCGTCGCGGAAATACTCGGCGAGCGGTCAGGCCCGACAGGCCGACGCGCGCGCGCGCGCCCGGCGGCTCGTTCATCTGGCCGTAGACCAGCGCCGCCTTCGAGCCCGGCCCGTCGGGGTTGATGACGCCCGATTCGATCATCTCGTGATAGAGGTCGTTGCCTTCGCGGGTGCGCTCGCCGACGCCGGCGAACACCGAGTAGCCGCCATGCGCCTTGGCGATGTTGTTGATCAGCTCCATGATGATCACGGTCTTGCCGACGCCGGCGCCGCCGAACAGGCCGATCTTGCCGCCCTTCGCGTAGGGCGCGAGCAGGTCGACGACCTTGATGCCGGTGACCAGGATCTCGGCCTCGGTCGACTGGTCGACGAACTCCGGCGCCGCGCGGTGGATCGGCGCGCGCAGCTTGGTCGTCGACCGGGCCGCGCTCGTCGACCGGCTCGCCGATGACGTTGAGGATGCGGCCCAGCGTCTCGGGGCCGACCGGCATCGTGATCGGCGCGCCGGTATCGATCACCTGCGTCGCCGCGCACCAGCCCGTCGGTGGTGTCCATCGCGATCGTGCGCACGGTGTTCTCGCCGAGATGCTGCGCCACTTCGAGCACCAGCCTGTTGCCCGAGCGGTCGACATGCAGCGCGTTCAGGATCGCCGGCAGCTCGCCGTCGAAATGCACGTCGACGACCGCGCCGATGACCTGGGTGATGCGTGCCGACTGTTGTTGCGTGGCCATCGACTTCGGTCGATGCTTCACATGCGGTCTAGAGCGCTTCGGCGCCGGAGATGATCTCGATCAGCTCCTTGGTGATGGCCGCCTGGCGGGTGCGGTTGTAGTTAAGGGTAAGCCGGTTGATCATGTCGCCGGCGTTGCGGGTGGCGTTGTCCATCGCCGTCATCCGCGCGCCCTGCTCGCTCGCGGCGTTTTCGAGGAGCGCCGTGTAGATCTGCACCGCGAGATTGCGCGGCAGCAGGTCGCCGAGGATTTCCTCTTCCGCGGCTCGAACTCGTAGACTCCGGCGGTGGCCGGCGAGACCGTGGCGGCGGCGCCCTCGGCCGCGACCGGGAACGGGATCAGCTGCTGCGCCGTGACGATCTGGGTGATCGCCGAGCGGAAGCGGTTGAAGACGATCGTGCAGGCGTCGAACTCGCCGGCCGCGAACAGCACCAGGATGCGCTCGGCGATGTCGCGCGCCTCGTCGAACGACAGACGGCGGCGCCCGATGTCGGTCAGGCTGTCGAGGATCATGCGGCCGTAGTCGCGGCGCAGCCCGTCGCGGCCCTTGCGCCCGACGGTCAGGATCTTGACCCTCTTGCCGGCCGCTTCGAGCTCGCGGATGCGGCGGCGCGCCTCGCGCAGGATCGTGGCGTTGAAGCCGCCGGCGAGGCCGCGGTCGGAGGTCGCGACGACGACCAGATGGGTGTCGTCCTTGCCGGTGCCGGCGAGCAGCGGCGGCGCGGTCGGCAGCCCGGTCATGCGCGCGGCGAGCGAGGCGAGCACGCGCTCCATGCGCTGCGCATAGGGCCGCGCGGCCTCGGCCTGCTCCTGCGCGCGGCGCAGGCGCGAGGCGGCGACCATCTTCATCGCCGCGGTGATCTTCTGGGTCGACTGGACGCTGCGGATGCGGACCCGCAGATCCTTCAGGCTCGGCATCGGGGCTGCTCGGCGGTCATACGAAGGTCTTGACGAAGCCGTCGAGGAATTCGACGAGCGTTTTCTCGATCTCGGGCGTGACCTCGCTGCTTGTCGCGGATCGCCGCCAGCAGATCGGGATGACCAGCCCGAAGCTCGCCGAGCATCGCGGCTTCGAACCGGGTCACCGCACCGACCTCGACCTGGTCGAGATAGCCGCGGGTGCCGGCAAAGATCGACGACCACCTGCTCCTCGACCGCCATCGGCGAGAATTGCGGCTGCTTCAGCAGTTCGGTCAGGCGCGCGCCGCGCGCCAGGAGCCGCTGGGTCGAGGCGTCGAGGTCGGAGGCGAACTGCGCGAAGGCCGCCATCTCGCGATATTGCGCGAGCTCGAGCTTGATGCGGCCGGCGACCTGCTTCATCGCCTTGATCTGGGCCGCCGAGCCGACGCGGCTGACCGACAGGCCGACATTGATGGCCGGCCGGATGCCGCGATAGAACAGTTCGGTCTCGAGGAAGATCTGGCCGTCGGTGATCGAGATCACGTTGGTCGGGATGTAGGCCGACACGTCGCCGGCCTGGGTCTCGATGATCGGCAGCGCGGTCAGCGAGCCGGCGCCGTGCTCGTCGTTCATCTTGGCGGCGCGCTCGAGCAGCCGCGAATGCAGGTAGAACACGTCGCCCGGATAGGCTTCGCGGCCCGGCGGGCGGCGCAGCAGCAGCGACATCTGGCGGTAGGCGACGGCCTGCTTCGACAGATCGTCGTAGACGATCAGCGCGTGCATGCCGTTGTCGCGGAAGAACTCGCCCATCGCGCAGCCGGCATAGGGCGCGAGGAACTGCAGCGGCGCCGGCTCCGACGCGGTGGCGGCGACGACGATCGAATATTCGAGCGCGCCGTAATCCTGCAGGGTCTTGACGATCTGCGCGACGGTCGAGCGCTTCTGGCCGATCGCGACATAGATGCAGTAGAGCTTGCGTCGCTCGTCGGTCCCGGCGTTGACCGGCCGCTGGTTGAGGATCGTGTCGATCGCGACCGCGGTCTTGCCGGTCTGGCGGTCGCCGATGATCAGCTCGCGCTGGCCGCGGCCGATCGGGACCAGCGCGTCGATCGCCTTCAGCCCGGTCTGCACCGGCTCGTGCACCGAGCTGCGCGGGACGATGCCCGGCGCCTTGACCTCGACCCGCGTGCGGTGCACGTCGACAAGCGGGCCCTTGCCGTCGATCGGCTTGCCGAGCGCGTCGACGACGCGGCCCAGCAGGCCCTCGCCCGACCGGCACGTCGACGATGGCGCCGGTGCGCTTGACGGTGTCGCCCTCGCCGATGCCGCTGTCCTCGCCGAAGATGACGACGCCGACATTGTCGCTTTCGAGGTTGAGCGCCATGCCGCGCACGCCGTTGGGGAATTCGACCATCTCGCCGGCCTGGACCTGGTCGAGGCCGTAGATGCGGGCGATGCCGTCGCCGACCGACAGCACCTGGCCGACCTCGGCGACATCGGCTTCGCTGCCGAAATTGGCGATCTGCTGCTTGAGGATCGCCGAAATTTCTGCCGCACGAATTTCCATCAAAGCCCTCTCAGAACCTTGCCCGCAATGCTCGGAATATCCCGGGGTGTTCGCCATTCCCGCGAGACGCGGGAAGCCGGGGGCCCGACGCCCTGGCCGTCACCCCCGCCCCCCTCAGCCTTGCCGCGGACCGGCCGACAACCGGATCCGCAGGCGTTGGGGGACCGATACCACATAAAAAATCCGCAGGCCATTTCGCGCCGGACACGCGACCTATGTCTTCATCGCCAGTTGCAGGCGGCGCAGCTTGCTTTCAATCGAGGCGTCGACCATGCGCGAGCCGACCTTGACGATCATCC
Organism: uncultured Alphaproteobacteria bacterium; assembly: GCA_963775525.1. GTDB lineage: Bacteria > Pseudomonadota > Alphaproteobacteria > ATCC43930 > CGMCC-115725 > AP-15. The sequence continues at coordinate 44,580 of CAVZJF010000009.1, forward strand.
CGCCGATCAGCCGCTGATCGACGCGCGCGTCGATCGACACCCGGCGGCCGGCCGTGCGGCGCAAATGCTCGCCGAGCGCGGCGAGCTGGGATTCGGTCAGGGGCTGCGCCGCGACCACCTCGGCGGTGACCTCGCCCCGCCGCTCGGCGAGCATGGCGAGAAACCCGTCGATCATCGCCGGCACCGCGAACAGCCGCCGGTTGCGGGCGACGACAGCAAGAAAATCGCGCACCAACGCCGACAATTCGGCCCGCTGCGCCAATGCCGCCACCGCCTGCGCCTGGTCGAGACGCGACAGAACCGGGCTGCGCACCAGGCGCATGAGGTCGGGGCTCCCGGCCATCATCGCGCGCAGCTGGCGCAGATCCGCCGCCACCTCGTCGAGCGCGCGGCGCTCGTCGGCAATGTCGAACAGCGCTGTCGCATAACGTCCGGCCAGGGCCGAAACACCGGTCGATTCAGCAGCCAAGATACAGCAATCCTCGAGGGCCGCACCGGCGAGAAGCCGTAGCAGCGTTCCTTGTTGTTTTCGGATAGCGCCCAGCCGCCAGCCGCCGGGCATAGCCGCCGGCCGGTTCCCTAACACAGCGCAGAATCCTGCGCAACCATCAGCTCTCGCTGGTTAATCGGCGCGAACGGTCGGACTGCGCGCGCGGATCCCGTATTGATACATGTTTGACTGTATCGGTCGCGCGCCGGTATAAGGGAACAAAATCAGAACCTGGTCGTGGAGATGCCCCTGTGAAACAGCAACGCCTCGGTAAACGGGGGCAGCCCGGGCCCGCACTGCCCCTCCTCGGATCGTCTGACCCTGCGGTGGAGCCGACATCGGTGATCCCGCCGGTTCCGGCTCTGGCCGCCGTCGCTCTCGCCGCCGTCGCTCTAGGTAAAGTCGCTGCAGGGCAGCGATTCGGCACCGTTCTCGCCGACCCGCCCTGGCGGTTCACGAACCGCACCGGAAAGATGGCTCCGGAGCATCGCCGGCTGTCGCGTTACGGCACTCTGACGGCGGATGAGATTGCCGCCCTTCCGGTTTCGGCGATCGCGGCGTCGACCGCGCACCTTTACTTATGGGTACCGAACGCGCTCCTGCCCGAGGGGCTGCGGGTCATGTCGGCGTGGGGGTTTGAGTACAAAACGAACGTCGTTTGGCACAAGATTCGCCGAGATGGCGGTTCGGACGGGCGTGGCGTTGGGTTCTATTTCCGCAATGTGACGGAGCTGATCTTGTTTGGCGTTCGCGGCAAGAATGCGCGGACACTCCCACCCGGCCGTCGGCAGGTCAATTACCTGGGCACGCGCAAGCGCGAGCATTCTCGTAAACCTGATGAACAATACGAAATTATTGAGGCCTGCAGCCCAGGGCCCTGGCTGGAGCTCTTCGCAAGGGGTAAACGAAATGGCTGGCATTCGTGGGGAAACGAGGCCGGCGAAGATTATCAACCGACATGGCCGACTTACGATTACAATTCGGCGACGGCGCGTCGGCTGCTCACCGCTTAAGGAAATTGCCACTTTTGGAGTTGCCGCCATCTGATCGGCGCAGACTTGTTTCGTGACGAGCAGCTGCCTGCCAGCGCTGCTTGCAAACAAGCGGGCCTGCGCGACCGTCGATTTTTTACAAAAAGCTGTACGGGTCGATGTCGATCTGCAGCCGCGCCGAGCCGCCGAGGCGCACCCGCGACAGCCAGTCGCGCATCACCGCCTGCAAGCGCACCTCGCGCTCCGCCTTGACCAGGAACCGGCGGCGGTGACGCCCGCGCAGGACGGCGAGCGGCGCCGGTGCGGGGCCGAGCACGGTAACGCCGGGCCATTGCGGTGCGGCGCGGGCCAATGCGCGGGCGGCGAAATCGGCAGCTTCGGCGTCGGCGGCGCTGACGATCACAGCCGCGAGCCGGCCAAAGGGCGGCAGTCCGGCCTCCCGGCGCGCCGCCGCCTCGGCCTCGAAAAACCGGTCGCGGTCGCCCGAGGCCAATGCCCTCATGACCGGCTCGTCCGGCATGAAGGTCTGGACCAGCACCCGCCCCTTGCGCTCGGCCCGGCCGGCGCGGCCGCCGACCTGATGCAGCAGCTGGTAGGTCCGCTCCGCCGCACGCAAATCGCCGCCGACGAGCCCAAGATCGGCGTCGACGACGCCGACCAGGGTCAGCATCGGAAAGTGATGGCCCTTGGCTACGATCTGGGTCCCGATCAGCAGGTCATAGCGCCGCTCGACCATTGCCTGAGCCAGTTCGGCCGCGGCGCGCGGTCCGGTCAGCATGTCGCTGACCATCAGCGCCGTGCGCGCCGTCGGAAACCGCGCCGTCGCCTCTTCGAGCAGCCGCTCGACCCCCGGCCCGCACGGCACCAGGGCCCCGGCGGTCATGCATTCCGGGCACAGCGGCGGCACCGGCTCGGCGTGGCCGCAATGATGGCACAAGAGGCGGCGGGTAAAGCGATGTTCGACCAGCCAGGCGCTGCAATTCGGGCATTGAAAACGATGGCCGCAGGCCCGGCACAAGGTCAGCGGCGCATAGCCGCGCCGGTTCAGAAACAGCAGCGCCTGCTCGCCCGCGGCAACGGTCTGCGCCACCGCGGCGACCAGCGGCGGCGACAGAAAACGGCCGGGCTCCATCCGCTCGCGGCGCATGTCGACGAGCTTCACCCGCGGCAGCGCGGCTTCGGCGTGGCGCCGCGGCAGGCTGACGCGCCGGTAGCGTCCGCGCGCGACGTTGACCACGGTTTCGAGTGATGGCGTCGCCGACACCAGCACGACCGGGATGCGGGCCAATGACGCCCGCAGCACGGCCATGTCACGGGCCTGGTAGCAGACGCCGTCCTCCTGCTTGTAGGACGGGTCGTGCTCCTCGTCGACGACGACGAGGCCGAGCTCGGGAAACGGCAAAAACAATGCCGAGCGCGCGCCGACCACGACCCGTGCCTCGCCGGAAGCGACGGCGCGCCAGGTGTCGCGGCGCTCGGCCTGGCCGACCTCCGAATGCCATTGCGCCGGGGCGGCGCCAAAGCGCTCGCGAAACCGCTGCAGCCATTGCGCGCCGAGGGCGATTTCCGGCAGCAGCACCAGCACCTGGCGGCCGGCGGCGAGCGCCGCGGCGATTGCGGCGAAATAGGTTTCGGTCTTGCCCGAGCCGGTGACGCCGTCGAGCAGGGTCACGGCGAACCCGGCCGCCTCGACACTGGCGACAAGCCGGCGCGCGGCGGCGGCCTGGTCGTCCGAGAGTGCGACGCCCGCTGCCCGCCAATCGGGCGGCGGGGGCGGCGCGGGGGCGGCGAGGCGTTCCTCGACGAGCCCGCGGTCGACCAGCCCGCGGACGACGCCGGCGCTGCAGCCGGCAAGGCGGGCGGCTTCGGCGGCCGGGAGCGGCGGCCCACCGCGCAAGGCTTCGAGCACCCGGCGGCGGGTGCGGTCAATGGGTTTCCCGGCGCTTTGTCGGCGAGTGCGGCAAGCCCGGCCGGCGAGATCGCGCACAGCCGGCGCGGCCGGGGTGGCTGCAAGGCTTCGGCGACGCTTATCGCCATGCGCAATACGGCACCCGGCGCCGCCATCGTGTAGGCGGCGACGCGCTCGACAAATCGCCGAAGAGCCGGCGCCAGCGGCGGCAACGGCAGGATCTCGGCGACCGGCTTCAGCCGGCCGGGCGCAACGTCGCTCCCGTTTTCGTCGCCGTCCCACACGACGCCGACGAGACTGCGTCCGCCGAGCGGGACACGGACCAAGCTCCCGGGTTCTGGCGCCGGCTCGCCATCGGGGATTCGGTAGTCGAGGGCATCGGGCAAGGGCAGCGGCAGCAGCACGCGGACGCGCTGCACAACAGGCGTGCCGGCGCCGTGCCGGCCGTCTCCGACGGCGCCGCAGGTCGAGACGGCAGCCGCGGAACTGGCATGGCGCTCGGGCATCGGCTAAACTCGGCCTGCATCCGGCGCACGGCAAGCGCTCTTCAAACGCCGCTCCGGCAATCCCGGGGCGCCATATCGAGGTTTGGCTTCAGGTGGCTTGGGTATGATTCGGTTTCCCGCTGCTCGCGTCGTTTCAGGCCGCCCGCGCTGGTGTGCGGCATGGTGGAGCTAGCGTTGGCCGACCGCCCGCAAGACCGACCAAAGCCGCTCGGCCGGGGCGAGCCGCCGCCAGGCCGGCCAAGCGACACCAGCGCCGCCGACATTATCTCCTATCTGCGCGAGCACCCGGACTTCCTCGAAGAACATCCCGACGCGCTGTATTTGCTGCGCGCGCCGACCCGCAGCAATGGCGACGGCGTGCTCGACTTCCAGCATTTTATGCTGGAGCGCCTGCGCACCGACCTGCAGCAGGTCCAGGACGAGCGCAAACGCCTGATCGCGTTGAGCCGCGGCAACCTTGCCAGCCAGGGCCGCGTGCACAAGGCGGCGCTGGCGATGCTGAAGGCCACGAGCTTTGAGCATCTGCTGCAGACCGTCACGACCGACCTCGCCGTCCTGATCGACGTCGACGTCGTCACCCTCGGCATCGAGAGCACCGCGGCGCGGACGACGCGGCTGCCTCTGCCCGGCATCCATCTGCTGCGCGCCGGGATGGTCGACCAGCTGCTGGGCGCCGACCGCGACGTGCTGCTGTGCACCGACGTCAAAGGCGATCCGGCGTTGTTCGGAGGCGCTGCCGGGCTGGTCCGCTCGCAAGTGTTGCTGCGCTTGTCGTTTGGCCGCTCCGGACCGGTCGGGCTGATGTGCATCGGCACGCGCAAGGCGGACACGTTCCACCCCGGTCTCGGCACGGAATTGCTGAGCTTTCTGGCCCGCGCCGTCGAGATCACGATTGCGCAGTGGCTCGAACGCGGCCGGTGACGGCAGCGCCTGCGTCGGCCGCCGCGGCGGACCAGGGCGACCAGGGCGCGCACAGCGGGCGAACCAGGAAAAAACCCGGCTTCCCGACAGTGCCCGAGCCGGTGCCGCTGGCGCGGTATTCGGCCGGCGACGATTTGCGTGCGGCGATAAGCTTGTGGGTGGCGTGGCTTTGGGGCGAGCGCCGCGCCTCGGCGCACACCGTCGCCGCTTACGGCCGCGACCTCGCCTTTTTTCTCGATTTCCTGACCGGGCACCTCGGCGCCCTGCCCAGCCTGGCGTCGTTCGACGCGCTGCGTCCGGCCGATTTCCGGGCCTATCTCGCGCGCCGGGCGGCAGACCGCATCGAGCGCAGCTCGACGGCGCGGAACCTGTCGGTGCTGCGCAACTTCCTGCGGTTTCTGCAACGCCGCGGCCTCGCCTCGACGACCGCGCTGTCGGTGCTGCGTTCGCCAAAACTGCCGGCCGCCGTGCCGAAGCCGCTGAGCGTCGACGACGCGCTCGCCGCGGTCGCAACCGTCGGCGAGTTGGCCCGGCCGGGCTGGCAGAGCAAGCGCGACACGGCGCTCGCGGCGCTGATCTACGGCTGCGGGTTGCGGCTGTCGGAGGCGCTCGGTCTCAGCCGGGGCGAGGCGCCGACCGGCGAGACGTTGACAGTCACCGGCAAGGGCCAAAAAACCCGCCAGCTGCCGGTATTGCCGGCGGTGCGGGAGGCGGTCGCGGATTACCTCGCCGTCTGTCCCTACCGGCTCGCCGCCGACGGCCCGCTGTTTGTCGGCGCCCGCGGCGGACCGCTGCATCCGCGCCTGGTGCAGCGCCAGATGGAGGCGTTGCGCGGCTATCTCGGCCTGCCCGCGACGGCGACGCCGCATGCGCTGCGCCACAGCTTTGCCACGCACCTGCTCGGCGCCGGCGGCGATTTGCGGGCAATTCAGGAATTGCTCGGCCATGCGAGCCTGTCGACGACGCAGCGCTACACCTCGGTCGAGACCGAGCGTCTGCTGGCGATCTATGAGGACGCCCATCCGCGCGCCCGACGGCCGCACTGAGGCCGAGGCCCGCAGCGGCGAAGGGGAGGGAAAATTGGACCTCGGTCTGAACGGAAAAAAAGCGGTCGTCACCGGCGGGTCGCGCGGCATCGGCCGCGCGATCTGCGAGCTTCTCGCCGAGGAGGGCTGCGATGTGGCGCTGTGCGCGCGCGGCGAGGCCGGCGTCGACGAAGCGGTGACCGCACTCTCCGGCAAAGGTGTGAGGGCCTATGGCGGGGTCGTCGATGTGGCCGACACCAAGGCATTGCGCGGCTGGGTCGCCGACGCGGCAGGAAAGCTCGGCGGGCTCGACGTCCTGGTCGCCAACGTCAGCGCCTTGGCGCAGGCGATGGACGAGGAGTCGTGGCGCCGCAGCCTCGAGATCGACGTGATGGGCACCGTCGCCGGGGTCGAGGCCGCGCTCCCGCTGCTCGAAAAATCCCCCGCCGGCTCGATCGTCGTGCTCGGCACCACCGGAGCGGTCGAGATCGCCGGCCTGCCGCGCCCCTACGCCTCGGTCAAGGCCGCACTCGTCCCCTATGTCAAGGCGCTCGCCCGCAACCTCGCGCCCAAGGGGGTGCGCGCCAACATGGTCTCGCCCGGCAACGTCTATTTCAAAGGCGGGGTGTGGAACGTGCTGGAGGAGAACAATCCGGAGCTGTTCCGGACGATGGTCGGGCGCAACCCGATGGGCCGCATGGGCACGCCGCAAGAGGTGGCGAACGCCGTCGTCTTTCTCGCCAGCCCGCGCGCCAGCTTTATCACCGGCGCCAACTTGATCATCGACGGGGCCTTGACCCAGCGGGTCCAGTTCTGATGCCTGAAAGACTGGTGTCAGGAATAACCCCCGACCCTGGAAGGATGATTGACATGCCCAAATTGGTCCACACCGCAGCTTTGGTTCTCGCCTGTTCAACTGGGATTACCGCGGCAGCGCAATTGCCTCGGTCCACGGTGAAAGTCCCGTGCAGAGACATGGGTGATGGCAGGACGCTGATTGATAGCCTTTATCTTCCTGACTGGTTTGTGGAGGGGAAATCCCACTACACAATCACCGCTACGCGACCGACGAGCATGAAGGGCGAGTGGGCCAATAAGTTTGCACGTTAAGGATCGACCGCTAGCAGGGCAATTCCCCTCACTGTGGGATTCCCATCTCGCGCAACTGTTGCTGAGCTTTCAGAGCTTCTTCGTGGTTGCGTTCGTTAATAATTTGAACGTTTTTATCTTATCCGCCGTGATCTTAGCGGCGACGCACCGGCCTGCTAGCCGGATAGCAATAGCAGTTGATGGATTTCACGGCTTTGCTTTGAAGACATGCAATCCTCGCAAAACGCTCGAATTGTTCTAAGGTGCCACAGACGTTTTGCGAATGTCCCGGCCGGCTGCCATCCGCCGGCCCGTCAACCCATATGCTAGTGCAGCAACGTGACCGAGCATGCAGAGACCGACATACAACCCAAGAGCTGTGAGGGCGTGGCGCATGACTTGCTCCTTTAGACGCCCATAGTATTCGAGATGAAGAACATTAAGAAGAAGCTGCTCATCATCCTCGGTGCTGGAAGTTCGCAGTCGTGCAACATGCCTTCAGTCGCCGCCCTCGACGGGATGATGCGCAGCTGGGGTGAAGTTTGGGCTACAGCCTATGGATTTTCGGAATATTTCTCAGCGCTATGGCAAGCCGTCGAAACCCATTATCGGGGCGGAACGTCGGCGCCGCGTCCACCCCTCAATTTCGAGAAAATCTTGGGCGAAATGATCGCCCTCTCGCATTGGATGACGCCGCCTCCTTGGGGCGACACGCTCCGGCAAACCGCATGCGACGGCGCGCCGCCACCACATCTTGTCTTTCCGTTCCCGACAGATTACGGGCCCGCTGTCACCGTCAGGGATGAGGTCAGCTATCTTCTGATTAAACTCGCCAAACACATCCGGGAGCTCAGCCGCACCATCGACCGGTCGGACGCCTCTATCCGAAAATACATGGCGCTCTTGGACGGTCTGCGCGACGGCTTTGATGTCGGCATCTATAATCTAACTACGACACTGTCGCGCTGACGGCCTGGCCCGACGCCTATGTCGGCTTCGACGCCAAGGCGCATTCGATCCCGGTGAAGTCCACAGCCGGAGCGAATGGGGCTTCATCTATCATATTCACGGCAGCGTCCATCATTCGCTGGTCGGGCAGTTCGGTGATCGAATTGAGTGGCGGCCGGACCTCGCCGGCGAGTTTTTCGATGGGCATCAGGGTCTCGACCGACGACCGATCGGAGGGGAAGTTCTTTCCGAAGACGACTTTGATCGCTGGTGGCTTCAAGCTCGATCAACTCCTCGTCGAACCGTTCCACTCTCTTCATGCGGCGCTGGTTCGCCACGTCTATGAGGCCGACGCAATCCTTATCGGCGGCTACGGCTTCGCCGATGCACATGTGAACCGCGCCTTGCGCAACCGCGTGGCCGGTCGCACCGTGGAGGACAGGCCGCCGGTTATGATTTTCGGACTACGCCCATGATCGAATTGATCCGATGGCATTTCGGCACGATCTGTGGGCGCACGAGGCCTGTCGGACCCTGGGCACGGACGGGCGCTCCTTCTTCGAGCCGGGACATGCCTCGCCCCCCGTTCCAGCCAAACTCGCATCGAAGGGCTGTTTCGAACTCGCCTCGCCGCACCGGGTCGCGCTCTGGCATAGCGGGTTCATCGCGGCGGCGTCCCTCCTCGACGGCATCGTCCCGTGGCTCTTGGGCGCCGATGACAACCTGTTGATTTCCACCCGCCACGCTATAACCGCCTCTTAACACGCGGCTTGCAACATCCTTTTCAATATACAGTAGGTGTTATCCAATTATTTATTGCCCGCGAGCCTTGGCGGCGCCACAGGCTTGCAAGTTGCGAGTTGCGGGGCTCCCGAAATGCAACGGGCGCCGTCACCGGCGCCCGTCATCGCGTCCCGAGTGTTCGGCAGGCTAGTTGATCAGCCCGTAGAACTTGGCGGCGTTCTCGCAGGTGATCTTGTGCACGACGTCGGCCGGCAGGCCGGCGAACTGCTCCTTGATGTATTTCGAGGATTCCGGCCACACCCCGTCGGTGTGCGGGTAGTCGGAGCCCCACATCAGGGTCTCGACGCCGATGTCCTCGTAGAGCTTGGTGCCGATCGGGTCGAACTGGAACGTCGCCTTGCACTGGCGGCGCCAATATTCGCTCGGCTTCATCTTCATCAGGTCGCGGAAGCGGTCCTCATACTCGAAATCCATGCGGTCGAGCGCATAGGGCAGCCAGCCGATGCCGCTCTCGCCGAACGACACGCGCAGCCGCGGGTGGCGCTCGAGCACGCCGGCGCCGATCAGCGCGGCGATGATGTGGATCAGGCCCATCTGGAACGAGGACACGCCGGTGAACATCGCCGCCCGCCGGACCTGGCCGGAAACGCCCTCGCGCGCCCGCGGCGAGGTCGTCGGGAAGGTGTGGAAGTGCAACGGCAATTGCACGTCCTCGACCGCGTTCCACAACGGCTCCCAGACCGGGTGCCACATCGGCTCCATGTCCCACGAGCACGACAGCTCGAGCCCCTTGATGCCCATCTTGGCGACCCGGTGGATCTCCGTTGACCGCCTCGTCGATGTCGCCATAGGGCAGGCAGGCGAGGCCGATCTCGCGCTCGGGATAATGGCTGCAGAAATCCTTCAGCCAGTCGTTGTAGATGCGCAGCATCTCGTTCGAGGCTTCGAGGTCGTTGAGCCGCGAGGCGGCGCCGAGAATGCCGTAGATGACTTCGGCGTCGACGCCGTCGCGGTCCATGTCCTTGATCCGCAGATGCGGGTCGCTGCAGCGGCGGATGTCGCGTTTGCCGTCCTCGTACATGCCGGTCTCGGCCATCTTGTCGACCCGGTGGTTCTGTCCGGGGACAAACAGCGCGCCACCCGGCCCGACGCCGTTTTTGAGCCCGAAATTGGCGCCGTTCTTGGCCGACCCATTGCGGCCCCTGCGGCCCGTCCTCGACATAGGGCATGCGGTCTTTGAGTTCGCGCGGCGCCTCGGAGACGAACAGGTCGGGCGGCATCCACGGCATGTCGAGATGGCAGTCGGCCGAAATTCTGCGGTATTGCATGTCGTTTTCCCCGCGCTGGTTGACGAAGCGTGCGTATCCGCCGCGACTGTACTCCCTTGCGCCGCCGATTTCCCAAGCATTGCGGCATGTAGCACCCGTCATTTTTGCAAACGGGGCATGAACGCCGCGCATCGCCCGCCGAGCGGCGCGGGCGGCTTGCCTTGCCGCGGGCGCTTGCGGCATCATTGCGGGTGGAGGCTGAACCAAAGGAGCCGACGATGCCCGACTTAACGACGATTGACCCGACGGCGGCGGCGCGGGCCCCGGTTGCCGTCCGTATCGGCGGGCTCGACCACGTGGTGTTGCGGGTCGGCGACCTCGCCCGCGCGGTCGCATTTCTATCAAAAGGTGCTGGGCTGCCATATCGAGCGGGAATTGCAACAGCCGCGGCTCGTCCAGCTGCGCGCCGGGGCGTCGCTGATCGACCTGGTCCCGGCGTCGGTGTCGCCGCACGAGGCGCCGGACAAGACCGGGCGCAACATGGACCACTTCGCGGTGCGGGTCGTGGGCTTCGACGCCGCGGCGCTGAAGGATCACCTGCAGCAGAACGGCGTCGACCCCGGCGAGGTGCGCGAGCGCTATGGCGCCGAGGGTTACGGGCCGTCGCTCTACATCACCGACCCCGACGGCAACACCGTCGAGTTGAAGGGCGAAGCAACCCGCGGGCTGTAGTTCGGCCGCCCTGCTCCCTCGCCTCGCCCGCGCAGAGCGGGCGGGAGTGCGGCGGCGCTATCGCATAGGCTGTGTCGGAGAATGCCGATGGCCGATTTCTTCCCCGGCTTCGAGCAGCGCCGGATCAAGACGTCGGGGGCCGAGATCAACCTCGTCACCGGCGGCAGCGGTCCGCCGCTGCTGTTGCTGCACGGGTACCCGCAGACGCATGTGATGTGGCGCAAGGTGGCGCCGCGCCTCGCCAGCGAATTCACCCTCGTCATCCCCGACCTGCGCGGCTACGGCGACAGCGCGAAGCCGGCCGCCGGCCCGGACAACGAGAATTACAGCAAGCGCGCGCTGGCGCTCGACCAGGTCGAGACGATGGCGGCACTCGGCTTTGAGCGGTTTGCGGTCGCCGGCCACGACCGCGGCGCGCGGGTCGCCCATCGCCTGGCGCGCGACCACGCCGAGCAGATCGAGCGGCTGGCGTTGCTCGACATCGTGCCGACACTCTACCGCTTCGAGACGATCGACCAGAAAGCCGCGACCTCGAGCTGGCACTGGTTCTTTCTGATCCAGCCGCGCGGTTTCCCGGAGCGGCTGATCGGCGCCGAGGCCGAGTTTTTTCTGCGCCACCAGCTCAGCGCATTATTGCGCGAGCCGGCAAAGCTCGAACCCGAGGCGTTCGCCGACTATCTGCGCTGCTTCAAGAACCCGGAGACGATCCGCGCCACCTGCGACGAATACCGCGCCGGCGCCTCGATCGACCTCGAGCACGACCGCGCCGACCGCGGCCGGCGGCTGACGATGCCGCTGTTGATGCTGTGGGGCAGCCGCAGCTCCCAGGGCAGCGGCTACGACGTGCTGGCGGTGTGGCGCGACCATGCCGAAACCGTCCGCGGCCACGCGATCGACAGCGGCCATTTCATCCCCGAAGAAGCGCCCGACGACGCCTACCAGGCGTTGCGCGACTTTTTCGCCGGCGCGGCGAGCTGAGCCCGCCGCCGGCCGTCGCACCGGGGTTCGCTCAGGCAGCGCTCGCGGACTGCTTTTCGATCGTCGCGGACAAGCGGCCGTAGACGCGGCGCGCGTTGCCTTCGAAAATCTTCGCCTTGTCTTCCGCCGACAGCGGCAGCTGGTCGACGTAGCGCTTGGTGTCGTCGTAGTGGTGGCCGGTTTCCGGGTCGATGCCGCGAACCGCGCCAATCATTTCCGAGGCGAACAGGATGTTGTCGACCGGGATCACCTTCGCCAGCAACTCCTGGCCGGGCAGGTGGTAGACGCAGGTGTCGAAGAAGACGTTGTTGAGCACGAGGTCCGACAGGAGCCCGAGCTTGGCGTCCTGCGCCAGGCCGCGGAAGCGGCCCCAGTGATACGGCACGCCGCCGCCGCCATGCGGAATGATGAATTTGATCGCCGGGAAATCCTTGAACACCGACGAGGTCATCAGCTGGTTGAAGCCCGCGGTGTCGCCGTTGAGGTAGTGCGAGCCGGTCGTGTGATGGGTCGGGTTGCACGACGCGCTGACATGGATCATCGCCGGAATGTCGTGCTCGACCATCTTCTCGTAGACCGGATACCAGTAGCGGTCGCCGAGCGGCGGGTCCTGCCAATGCCCGCCGGACGGATCGGGGTTCAGGTTGACGCCGACAAACCCGTATTCATTGACGCAGCGGTCGATCTCGGCGATGCAGTTCTTCGGCGAGACGCCGCGCGCTCTGCGGCAGCATCGCGACGCCGATGAAGTTCTGCGGGAACAGCGAGCAGACGCGGTGGATCAGCTCGTTGCAGGCGCCGGCCCAGGCTTCGCTGGTCGTGGCGTCGCCGAGATGGTGGCCCATGCCGGCGGCGCGCGGCGAGAAGATCGTCAAATCGGTGCCGCGCTCGCGCTGCACCTTGAGCTGGCCGCCGACGATCGTCTCGCGGATCTCGTCGTCCGTCATTCGCCGGGCGCGGCGGCGGCGGCCTGCCGGCGGCGTGCGCCTCGATCTGCTGGGTGCGCCAGCCCTCGTGCTGACGCGGGGCGGTGGTGTAGTGGCCGTGGCAATCAATGATCATCGGGCTGGCCTCATCTGTTCCCGGTCAGCTATGCGGCAGATAGCGGATCGCCGCCAGGATGATCCCGGCAAGGATCACCATCACCGAACCAAGCCGCACCACGACTCGGTCGATGCGCCCCTCCAGGCGCAGTTCGAGCTCGCGCATCTCCGCTCTCAATCCGCCCTCGGCCTGCTCGATGCGACTGCCCAGAGCGCTCACGACACTGCCTATGCGACCGCCCAGAGCGGTTTCCACCGTGGTTATGCGGCCTCCAAGAGCCGTCTCCACCATGGTTATGCGACTGCCCAGAGCGGTCTCTACAGTGGTTATGCGGCCTCCAAGACCGGTTTCCAGCTGGTCGATGCGCGTTGCGAGGCGATCGATGTCGGCTTTGGTGGCGACGTTGTCGTGGATCGCGTCGAAAATCTCCGTCGCGATGCGCTCGGCCTTCTGACGGTCGATATTGGCGTCGGCCAGCGCGTTGGCCAGGGAGAGTCGGTCGGTCATCGTCAATCCGCAGGATACACCAGATAGATGCCGGCCGGCAGTCAAGAGGCGTGGAGGGTCTGGCTTAGTTGCCCGGCCCGGTTGTCCGGCCCAATTGCCGACGGCAAGGCGCGGCTTCAAGGCGCCTGGAGCCGCCCGCCTCAGCCGGCGGCGAGCGGGTCCGCCCCCTGCCCTGTTTACGCGGTCCAGCGCAGGATCGCGGCGGCGACCTCGTCGGGCTTGTCGAGCTCGGCCAGATGGCCGGCGCCGGGGATCGTCACGGTCTCGGTCGCGGCCGGCAATCGCGCGGGCGAAGCGGTCGGCATAGGCGCGCGGCATGATCCGGTCTTCGGCGCCCCAGATCAGCAAGGTCGGCGCGCTGATCAACGGCAGGCGCCGTTCGAGCTTGGTGTTGCCGAGCGGCCAGAACGCGCGGGCCGCGGCCTCGGCGGCGCGGGTCTGCTCGATCGGCCATTCGGGCGAGTTGGCGCCCTCGGGCTCGGCCTTGAGCTGGTTCCAGCGTTCGGGGTCGGCGCACAAAAGGCCCGGCACGTCGGGCGCGCGCTGCGCCCACGGGTCGGTCGTCGGCTCGTTCTCGTCGAACAGCCCCCAGGGTGCAATCAGCGCCAGCCGGCGCACCGTCTGCGGCCAGATCGCCGCGATCTCGGCGGCAAACGAGCCGCCGACCGAGCCCCCGGCGAGATCGGCGCCGTCGAGCCCGGCCTTGCGCAGCAGCTCGCGCACCGCCAAGACCCAGTCGAGATGGCTGTCGAGCACCGTATGCCCGCGGTCCCCGCCGGGAAATCCCGGCAAGGACGGCACGACGACGGTGCGCTCGCGCGCCAGCGCGTCGAGAAACGGGATCCACCGCGGCAGACCGCCATATCCGGCAAGAAAGCCGAGCTTCGGTCCCGTGCCGGCCTGCCACACCCGCGTGGCAAAGCCGTTGACCTCGACCGACAACACCTGCGGCTCGCTCATGCCACGCTCCCGGGTCACATGCTTAACTCAGCCTGACCCGCGGCCCGCCGCCGGTCAAGCCGCAAGCCCGCGGCCCGCCGCCGTCGGGCCTGTGCCCATGCTACGGCGCGCGCTGCATGATCCCGGCGGCGCCGCCGGGATCGTAACCGACGGCGACGCGGACATCGACGACGCACACCTTGCCGGCGCGGACCGCGGCAACCGCCTCGGTCATTGCCGCGACCAGCGTTTTCGGGTCCTCGACCGGGCCGATGCCGACGCAGCCCTGGCCGCGTGCGAGGGTCGCGAGGTCGATGTCGGGGTCGCGGATCGACTGGCCGATCCAGCGGTTCTCGACCGGCCGGCCGCGGTCGCGCGCGACCCGCTCCTGATGCAGCTCGTCGTTGAAAAACGAGCGGTTGTTGGCGATCACGACCAATAGCGGGATCGAGTTGCGCACCGCCGTCCACAACGCGGTGACCCCCATCAGGAAGTCGCCGTCGCCGAGCACCGCGACCGGCAGCCGGCCGCTGTCGCGCAACGCCAGTGCGGCGCCGACCGCCATCCCCGGCCCCGACCCGATCCCGCCGCCGCCGTCGGCGCCGAGAAAATCGAGCGGGTGGCGGAAGTCCCACAATTGCTCGCCCCAGCTCAACGGCAATCGGATCATCGAGACCGGGGCGTCGCCCAGCGCCGCCTTCAGCGCCGTCGCCAACAGCGGCACCTCGATGATCGCGGCGGTGTCGAGCGCCGAGACCGGCGGCGGCGAGCGCCGCGGGCGCGGCGCCGGGAGCGGCGGTGCGGTTCGGGCGCAATTCCTTGACCGCGGCCAGCAGCGGCGGCACCGCGGCGTCGGGCTCGGCCAACAGGTAGACGTCGGCCGGCGGCAGGCCCTGGTAATCCATGCTCCAGCCATTGTGGACATACTGGTCGACCGAAATCTGGATGACCTTGCCGGTGGGCGGCTGGCCGCGCCCGGCGGCCTTCAAGGTGCCGGCGAGGTCGATCCAGTCGAGGCTCAAGATCACGTCGGCGGCGGCGACCAGCTCGGCGCCGGCGGGCGTCAGCGCCGTGGCCGGGCCGGCGGCATGCAGCGGATGGTCGGTCGGGAACGCGGCGCCGGCCTTGCGGTCGGTCATGACCCTCGCGCCCACCGCCTCGGCCAACGCCACCCGCCGCGGCCCAAGCATGGGGGTCGCGCGAGGCGCGGCCCATCAGGATCACCGGCCGCTCGGCCCGCGCCAGTAATTCCGCCGCCTGGCGCAGCAATGCCCCGCCGGGCTCGGGCGCAGCGGGCGGGAGGAAGCGGGCGAGGTCAGGCATCGGCGGCACGGTGTCGATCTCGTCCTCCTGCAGGGCGAGGTCGAAATTGAGGTAGACCGGCCCGTGCGGCGCCGTCTGCGCGATCATGTTGGCGCGCAGCACCGCCTCCTGCGCCGCACCGATCGAGGAGGGCTGGTCGTCCCATTTGATAAAATTGCGGATCAGCGCGCCCTGGTCGCGCGCGGTGTGGATCCACTCGATCCATGGCCGCCTGCGCGTCGCGTCGAGCGCGCCGGTGGCGCCGAGCACGATGACCGGCACCCGGTCGCACCAGGCGTTGAAGATCGCCATCGTCGCATGCATCAGCCCGACATTGGCGTGCACGATGACCAACAGCGGCCGTCCCGTGACCTTGGCCCAGCCATGCGCGAGCGCCACCGCGCTCTCCTCGTGCAGGCACAACAGCATGCGCGGGCGCGTATTGCCGAGATGGTTGACGAGGCTGTCGTGCAGGCCGCGATAGCTCGATCCGGGGTTGAGCGCCACATAGGGTATGTCGAGCTCGCGGATCGCGGCGGCGATCGCGTCGCTGCCCCAGACGCGGTTTGACGAAGCGCTCGGCGTTGGCCGGTCGATCTCGTCGCCGCCCGCCTCGGTTGGTTTCCCGGCTGCGATGTCCACGGTCGTGCTCCTCCCAGTGCCGCTCCCGTGGCCGATTACGCAGCATCGGCGCGCGGCCGACAAGCCCGGCCGTCGCTGATTGTGCGTGCGGCCCGCTGTGCGGTGGGATTTCGCACCGGGCTCTGGGACGCCGGATGGGCGGCATTGGGCGGCGCTGTCGCGGCAAGCACCGCGCCAGCGCCGCGTCGGATCTCAGATGTACACTCCGCGCATGCCGCCCTCGGGGTAGCGGGTGCCGGCGGCGGCGCCGATCGGGATCGCCGCCGAGATATGGCCGATTTCGGCCGCGGTCAGCCGGATTTCGAGGGCGCCGAGGTTTTCCTCGAGCCGGGAGGCGCGCTTGGTGCCGGGGATCGGGATCACGTCCGGCCCTTGCGCCAACAGCCAGGCCAGCACCAGTTGCGCCGGGGTGCAGTCCTTTTCTTTCGCGATCGTCTCGATGTGTTCGACCAGGGCGCGGTTCCTGGCGAAATTGTCGCCCATGAAGCGCGGATGGCGGCCGCGGGTGTCGCCATCGGCGAGATTGTCGAAATCGGGGATGTCGCCGGTCAACAGCCCGCGGCCGAGCGGGGCGTAGGCAAAAAAGGCGATGCCGAGGTCGCGGGTGAGCTCGCGGGTCTCGGTCGCCTCCTCGCGGTAGAGCAGCGAAAATTCGCTCTGCACCGCGGCGATCGGATGGGTCGCGTGGGCGCGGCGGATACGCTCCGGCCGGGCCTCGCACAGACCGAGAAACCGCACCTTGCCCTCGTCGACGAGCCGCGCCATCGCCCCCACCGTGTCCTCGACCGGCACCGCCGGGTCGACGCGATGCTGGTAATAGAGATCGATGACGTCGACGCCGAGCCGCTTCAGGCTCGCCTCGCAGGCCCGCGCGATATGAGCGGGGCTGCCGTCGACGCCGTTGGCGCCGCCCGGCCGCTGCGTTTGGCCGAACTTGCTGGCGATCACGCGCTGTCGCGCCGGCCCTTCAACGCCCGGCCGAGCAAGCTCCTCGTTCTGGCCCCAGCCATACATGTCCGAGCTGTCGAAATGATCGACGCCGAGCTCGACCGCGCGGTGGATCAGGCAATCCCGGCCGCGTCGTCGCAGTTGCCGTAGACCCCGGACAACGACATGCAGC
Source organism: uncultured Alphaproteobacteria bacterium (assembly GCA_963775525.1). Taxonomy (GTDB): domain Bacteria; phylum Pseudomonadota; class Alphaproteobacteria; order ATCC43930; family CGMCC-115725; genus AP-15. Next base: position 61,736 of record CAVZJF010000009.1, read on the forward strand.
CGAGACCGATCGCCGAAACCTCCGGCCCGCCTTTGCCGAGCCGGCGCTGTTCCTTCACTACTGTGCGTTCATCGATTTTCCTCTCGCGTCTCAAATAGCGCTCCCGAGTACGGAGCGCACAATCGACATTTCCGGCATCGTCACGAAAGCGGCCCCGGCGCCGGGTTCGTGATGATAGGAACCGGACGCTCAACTCCGCTCCTGCCTTCCCGGCGGAGGCCGGGACCCACGCCTGCGGTGGATACCGGCCTTCGCCGGTAAAGCGATCAAGCGGGCGCGATGCCTCGGATACTGTCTGCTGGATTGCGGCTTGCGTGCGATGACGAGCTATCCGAGGCGTCACCTAACGGCGTTTTACTTGCCGAAGATGTCGAGCGGCAGAAAGGCGCTGACGACATGTTCGGCACGTCGACCAGTTCGCTGATCTTGAGGTCGACCGCGACGTGCAGATCGCATAGGCCTGCTGGCGGCTCCAGCCGCGCTCGACCAAAAGGTCGATCATCGACAACAGCGCGTTCTTCGCGCTCAGAGTCGCGTCCTCGCTCTCGTTGGTGCCGTCGTCGTGGACCGACATCCCGGTCGTCGCCATAAAGCGCTTGGGGGCGGCGAGCTCCGGGCGGGAAATAGTAGTCGTCGCGCGGAAACCGCGGAAAGCGGATGCCGCGGCGCTGCGCCTCGCCCTTATGCAGCGAAAAGCGGACCAGGATCGAGCCGCACATCTCGATCGCGGTGCCGCAGGCCTCGCCGTCGCCCTGCGCGAAATGCGCGTCGCCGACCGAGAATAAGCGCGCCGTCGACAAATACCGGCAACAACAGCCGTGCACCTTTGCTCAACTGCTTGATATCGAGATTGCCGCCGTTTTCGCGCGGCGGGATCGTGCGCAACGCCTCCGCCGCGATCGGCTCGAGCCCGGGGACCGCACCCTTGCGCCTCGGGCGGCAAGGGCCATGCCGCCGCGCGCAGCAAGGTCGGCTTCGCGGCGCTGGACGGTCTCGCGCAATTCCTTTGACGGGGCGACGCCGATGACGCCGACAAACGAGCCGTCGGGGATGCGTACATCCGGCAAATCGGCCGATTCGGCAAAGCCGTCCTTGATCGACCATTTGGCGATATAGGGATCAGGGAAGGCGTCGCGCAGAAAGCCAAAGCCGGGCACCTGGACGGTGTAGGCGAATTGGGCCGGCTTCATGTCGCGGATCTCGACCTCCAACAGGTCGCCCGGCGCCGCACCGGCGACAAAGACCGGGCCGGTCAGCGGATGGACGAGGTTGAGGTCGCAATGCCGCAGGTCTTCGGCCGTCGTCGCCGCGGTAATCTGGCCGTCAAAGGCGTCGCGGGTTTGGATTTCGACTTCTTCGCCAAGCGCGGCTTCGACCACCGGCGTGATCGCTTCGTGCCAGCGGTTGTGGCCTTTCTCGGGCTCCTCGGCGAGGCGCTTGCCGTAATCGACCGTGATGCTCTTCATGCCGCCCCCTGGCCCGCCGTCGCGGGATCGAGGCTATGCAGAAGGTCCAGTACGTGGCAAGGGCAGACGACCGGGGACGGCGCATCAGCCGGTAAAGATCGCTTTCGGGATCATCGCGTGGATGCCTTTGACGGTGTCAACGACCTGAGTCACCTCGAAATCCACCGCGATGCTGGCCAGCGCGTAGGCATCCTCGCGGGCCAGGCCCTTCTCGTCGGAAAGAAAGCTGATCGTCTCGCGGATCGCGATCTTCATCGCCTCGTCGAGGCTTTCATGCAACCCATCGCGACCCAATGGGTCGGCGTCTCGGCGCGCGGCCAGGCGAGCGTGCGTCCCTTGATCAGCTCCAGACGGAAGGTGCCGGTCATCGAGGTCTCGATCGCGGTCAGATCGACCTCCCCGTTGCCTTGCGCGGCGTGGCCGTCGCCGACCATGAACAAGGCGCCCGGAACGTGGACCGGGAGATACAGGGTCGAGCCGGCGGTCAGCTCCTTCAAATCGATGTTGCCGCCATGGGCACCCGGAGGCACCGAGGACACGCGTCCGAGGCTGCGGGCCGGGCCGGTCGCCATGATGCCGAAGAACGGCTTCAGCGGCACCTCGATGCCCGGCGCAAAGAGGGCGCGGCCGCGTTCGAGGTCGAACGGGATCACGATGCTGCGGTTGAGAGTGAACTCGTCCGGGCAGCCCGCCCTTGTGCGTCCGCATCGTGTTGACGCCGTAGGGCGTGCGCGGGGTCGCGTCGATGATGTGTACCGCCAGCACGTCGCCGGGCTGGGCGCCCTCGACATGGATCGGCGCCGAGACGATGTGCGGGCCAAGCCCGCTGTGTTGCACTTTGGCGTAGATCGCGAGCGGCGTCGGCCAATACCTGGTCGCGACGGGATGCCGTAGCGGGCGAAAAACGCCTCGGGCGCGCCTTGGTCGGCGACAAGACCCTCATGCGAGACCGTGTCGATCGGTCACCGTATCGCCGGGCCGGACAAAGGCGACCGGGTCCGAGGCGCCTGAAAAATAGCCCCAATGCACGGTTTCGGGGCCGCTGCCGATGCGCAGCATGCCATCCGGCCGCGCGCTGACCAGCCCCGCCGCGGCGGCGCGCTCGGCGGCCTGCCGCGAACCGGGAGACCGCGCGAGCGTCGGCTTTGCACCGGGGTGGACGGGGCGGCGGCGCCGGCGAGGCCGCGATGCAGAAAGTCGCGCTGGTCGGCGTCGACCAGGCCGAGCCGGAACAGCTCGTCGACAAAGCCGTGATAACGGGCGGCGTCCCGCGCCATCAGCCGAGCGCCGCGGCCGCGCGCGCAACGCGTTCGGCGCGGTCGCGCTGGCGCGCCGCGGCCCGGTCGAGCACTCGGGCGACGAGCGCCGGGTCGGCGCGCTCGGGCGAGCCCGAGGCGAAGGGCGGCGCCGGGTCGTATTCGATTGCGAGCTGGATCGCCTCCGCCACCGCACGCCCGGCGATCTCGGCGGCGACGGTGAGCGCCACGTCGATCCCGGCGGTGACGCCGCCGCCGGTGAAGAGATTGCCGTCGACGACGACGCGCTCGGCAACCGGCTCGGCGCCGAAATGCGTGCAGCAGGTCGCGCGACATCCAGTGGGTCGCCGCCCGCCTGCCGCGCAGCAGCCCCGCCGCACCCAGCACCAGCGAGCCGGTGCAGATGCCGACGACATAGCGCGCCCCGGCCGCGGCACGGCGCAGAAACGCCAGCACCTCGTCGTCTTCGAGCAACGGGTTGACGCCGGGGCCGCCCGGCACGAAGACGAGATCGAGCGGCGGGCAATCGGCAAAGCTGGTGTCGGGCAGGATCGTCAGCCCGTGCTCGGAGCGCACCGGGTCGAGATTTTTCCACAACAGCCGAGGTCTCGGCGCCGGGCAGCCGCGCCAGCACCTCATAGGGGCCGGTCAGGTCGAGCTGGGTCAGGTTCGGAAACACCAGCATGCCGCTGCGCAAAAGGGGTCCCGCTCATCGCCTCCGCCCGTTGCCGCAAGAAACCGCCCGCAATGAAGCCGCGCCTATTTACCGGTAGAGTTGACCGAGGGCAAACAAGGAGACGGCCATGCCTTTGATGCTCGCCAGCCCGGCATTCGCGCCCGGTGGACAGATCCCGAGCGAATATACCTGCGACGGCGCCGACATCTCGCCACCCTTGAGCTGGTCGGGTGTGCCTCCGGGAACCAAGAGCCTCGTTCTCGTCGTCGAGGACCCGGACGCGCCCTCGGGCGTGTTCCGCCATTGGGCGGTTTTCGACATTCCGGCCGTGCCGCGGCTGGTCTCGCCGCCGGCTATGGGCGCAATCGGCCGGCCGCCGGATTTCGCGAGGCGCGCAACGATTTCGGCGACCAGGATTACGGCGGCCCGTGCCCGCCCCCTGGGCATGGGACCCACCATTACCGCTTTCGCCTGTTCGCGCTCAGCCGGCCGACGCTTGAGCTGACGCCGTCAGCGACGGCGTCGAGTGTGCTGCCGGCGGCACAGCCCTATGTCATTCAGCAAACGGAACTGACCGGCGCCTACCAGCGCTGATCTTTTTGACCGGCGCTGCGAGCTGATCGAGATGCGCCAGCGCTGTTCGCCGCCGGCAGCGCCCGAGTGCAGCGAGGGCGTTTTCCTGGGCTCTGGTGGAATTGCTGGCTCGCCGGCGAAATTTCTGCCTATAACCCGCCCCCAGCGCTCGCTCCCGGCGCGTTGCCTCGAACCCGCCGGCCCGCCGCGGGCATTGCGTCAAGCGCTGACCTGATTTCACCAATGTGGCGTTGGCTTGGTACACGGACCGAGCGCATAGATGCCGGATACGGCAGTCATTCACAGCGAAACTCCCCCACGGATCGGACAGAGCCTGGCGGTCGCGGCGCTCGGCGTCGTCTATGGCGATATCGGCACCTCGCCGCTCTACACCGTCAAGCAGTGCTTCGGGAGCACCAGCGTCAGCGAGTCGCGCGTTTTCGGCGTGCTGTCGCTGATCGCCTGGGCGCTGACCTTGGTCGTCACCGTCAAATACGTGCTCGTCCTGATGCGCGCCGACAATCGCGGCGAGGGCGGCATTCTGGCGCTGATGGTCCTGGCGTTGCGCGCCGCCACCGCCGGGCGCAGCCGCTGGATCATGTGGGCCGGGCTGTTCGGCGCCGCGCTGTTTTACGGCGACGGGGTCATCACCCCGTCGATCTCGGTGCTGAGCGCGGTCGAGGGGTTCAAGGTCGCGACCCCGGCGCTCGAGACCTATGTGGTGCCGCTGACCTTGCTGCTGCTCGTAGCGTCCTGTTCATCGTTCAGCGGCGCGGGACAGGTCTGGTCGGCGGTTATTTCGGCCCGGTCATGGTCCTGTGGTTCACCGTGATCGGGATCCTCGGCGGGGTCGAGATCGCGCGCCGCCCGTCGATCCTGTTGGCCGTCGACCCGCGCTACGCGGTCAATTTGATGCTGCACCATCCCTGGCACGGGTTTGTCCTGCTGGGCTCGGTCGTTCTGGCGGTGACCGGGGCCGAGGCGCTCTATGCCGATATGGGGCATTTCGGGCGCTCGCCGATCCGTCGCGCCTGGATGCGCTTTGTGTTCCCGGCGCTGCTGTTGAATTATTTCGGGCAGGGCGCGCTGCTGCTCGCACACCCGGGCGCGATCCAGAACCCGTTCTTTCTGCTGGCCCCCGGCTGGGCGCTTTACCCGCTCGTGGTGCTCGCCTCGACCGCCACCGTCATCGCCTCGCAGGCGGTGATATCGGGCGCGTTCTCGATCACCCGCCAGGCGGTGCAGCTGGGCTATCTGCCGCGCATGCTGGTTCGCCACACCTCCGAGCAGGAAATCGGCCAAGTCTACGTGCCGGCGATGAACGGGATGCTGCTGGTCGCGGTGGTGGCGACCGTGCATCGGTTTCCGCTCGTCGGACGCGCTCGGCGGCGCCTACGGCATCGCCGTCACCGGGACGATGACGGTCACGACGGTGCTCGCCTTCGTCTATTTTCGCTGGGGGGTCGGGTGGCCGCTGTGGCGCCTGGTTCCGCTGTTTGTGTTGTTTCTCGTCGTCGACCTGTCGTTTTTCGGCGCCAATCTCTTAAAGATCATCGACGGCGGCTGGTTCCCGCTGGCGATCGCCGCGTCGATCTACGTCGTCATGATCACCTGGCTGTGGGGCCGGCAACGGGTCGCGGTCCAGCGCGCCAGCGGCGCCCTGCCGCTCGTCACCTTGGTCGACAACCTGAGGCCCGATCATCCGGCGCGCGTGCCGGGCACCGCGATCTATATGACGGCGCGGGTCGACAACGTGCCCGCGGCGTTGCTGCACAACATGAAGCACAACAAGATATTGCACGAACGCAACGTATTGATGACGGTGCGCACCGAAGACGTGCCGCGCCTGCCGGAGGCCGAACGGCTGCAGATCGACCATCTGAGCCAGAATTTTCATACCGTGACGATCCATTACGGCTTTCTCGAAGAGCCGGACATCCCGCGGGCGCTGGCGCTGTGCCGGGTCGGCGGCTTTCGCTTCAACCTGATGGAAACGTCGTTCTTTGTCGGCCGCGAAAAGATCGTCGCCAAAGGCCGCTCGGGAGTGTTGCTGCCGTTCAAAAAACTGTTCGTCCTGTTGACCAACGTGGCGCTCGACGCCACCGAGTTTTTTCGCATCCCGGTCAACCGCATCGTCGAGCTCGGCGGCCAGGTCGAGCTTTAGCGCCTCAGGCGCAGCCGCGACCGGGCTTGAAAGGGCCTGCGGGCGAACAGGCGCAACACGCGGGACGACGGTCCTGGAACGGGATGGCTTGCGATAGGATGGGACGAATGCCCGTCCTCTGAGGAGAACCGTCTTGTCTCGCAGATTGAACGCCGCCGTAGCGCAACTCGGGCCGATTTACCTGGCCGACAGCCGGGCTTCGGTGGTCCGCCGGCTGATGGCGATGATGCACGAGGCGCACGCTCGCGGCGCGGGGTTCGTGGTGTTTCCCGAGCTCGCCCTGACGACCTTTTTTCCGCGCTGGTGGATGACCGACCAGGCCGAGATCGACCGCTTTTTCGAGAGCGAGATGCCGAATGCCGAAACCCGGCCGCTGTTCGATCTCGGACGCGAGCTGGGCGTCGGTTTCTACCTCGGCTATGCCGAATTGACCCGGGAACAGGGCGAGGCGCGGCACTACAACACCTCGATCCTGGTCGAGCGCGACGGGCGCGTCGTCGGCCGCTACCGCAAGGTCCACCTGCCCGGCCACTCCGAGCATTTGCCGAACGCCCCGTTCCAGCACCTCGAAAAGCGCTATTTCGACGTCGGCAACGAAGGCTTCAACGTATGGCGCACCCAGGACGCGGTTGTCGGCATGTGCATCTGCAACGACCGGCGCTGGCCGGAGACCTACCGCGTCATGGGGCTGCAGGGAGCCGAGATCATAGCGCTCGGCTACAACACGCCAATCGAGAACATCCACCATCGCGAGCCCGAGCATCTGCGGATGTTCCACCACCTGCTGTCATTGCAGGCCGGCGCCTACCAGAACGCCGCCTGGGTGCTGGCGGCGGCAAAATGCGGCGCCGAAGACGGGTTTGCGATGATCGGGGGCTCGGCGATTGTGGCGCCGACCGGCGAGATCGCCGCCCAGGCCTTGAGCGAGGACGACGAGGTTGTCGCCGTCAGTCTCGACCTCGAACTGGGTGAATACCTGCGGCGCACCGTCTTCAATTTCGAAAAGCACCGCCGCACCGAGCATTACGGCCTGATCGCCGCGCGCACCGGCGCCAAAACCGAAGTGTAGGCGCGCGGACGCGATCCGGCCGCGCGGGTTCCGGGAATGGTCAATGCCGATCGCTCGCGCCAGCGCCATCGGGTAGAAGCGTCGCCATCGTCAGCACCTGCGGGCGTTCGTCGAGGATGGTGAATTTGCCGGTTTCCTCGAAGACGGCGCGATGCCGGGGATCGGCATAAATCACAATGACCCGGCCACCATGGTCATCGGGATGCGAAGCCAGGCGCCTCGCGACCTCCGCAATAACCGGCGGGCCGAAGGGATTGTACAGATAGCACACGAGATTGTGGTGCGGCGGATGGAACGCCCCGGCGTCGCCGTGAACCGTTTCGATTGCCCCGGCGCGCACCGCCTGCGCCGGCAATGCCGCAATATTTCGTGCGGCGACCTCGTGCAGTTCACGGGAAAATTCGACGCCGATCACCGATTTGAACGGAAACCCCGCGGCCACCATCAGGACCCGGCCCTTGCCCGACCCGAAATCGATAAAACTGTATTCGCGATAGTCGATCGCCAGCCGCACCAACGCCGCCTGCACCATTTGCCCGCCGCTCGGCTCATAGCGCTTGGCGGACCGGGCGACGGCGAGGTCGAGGATATCGAGGCTGCCGACTTCGCGGATTCCGCCGGTGTCGGTGCCGTATTTCTCGTCGAACAGGTCGGCGGAGGACGGCGTCTCCCGGCCGCGGTTGCGAACAAAAACAGCGATGTTATACGCCGCAAGCCTGATAAATCCCGCGGGCCCGTGCCGGCGCCACGCGTAGTGCAGCCGTCCTAACGAACTGACCATGCCACAAGACCATTTTCGCGACCGGGACTGGGCATCATAGTGGAACCGGCTGCCGTTATTCGGGTCAGGCGCGACGGAGCAGCCGCCGCGCCCTCGATTTGACGCCCCAGCGGTCAAACAGCACACCCGCGGCCGACGACGTCTTGTCGACGGCGCGATGCAGGATCACGAGCGAGAGCGGCATCAGCCGGCGATTGATGACAAAGACGTCGCCGCACAGCAGGCTTTGCGTCGAAAACATCTCCTTGTGCTGCCCCTCTCCTTCGGTGAAATCGAATACCGTGAAGCGCTGTTCGGCGAACAGGGATTGCAGGGCCAGGATTTGCAGCACGGTGCCGGGCGACAGCGCCGCATAAGCCGGATCGTAACCGAGATGATCATAGACGACGACGGCGTCATGAACGGGGCAGTAAAGATAACTGATCGGTTCATTGTTCAAAAAAAGCAAATACGCCCGCACCCGATCCTGTTTCGCCAGCTCGAGCGCGTTGTCAAAGAACCCGGATGCGCCGGGCAAACCAGTCCCCAGCAGCCGCTCCTGGTAGGTTTTGGCAGAGACCTGGTGGGCGAGTGGAAAGAATTCGGCGATCTGCTCTTGTGTCCGGTACAGCTTCCAGTCGACGGATCCGCCGGAAGCTTCGGAAAATTTGCGCAGCTTTCGCTTCAGGGTCGAGCGCGTCTTGCTCGAAAAACGCGACATATACTGGTCGAAGTCGCCGATCAAATCCGCCGAAAACCGGCGGTATTGACGCGGCGTGTAGACGACCGCGTCCCGCCGCAGGCTCAGCACCGGGCGGGTTTGCGCTATCGGCTGCGACCAGACGACATAGCCGTCAGCGCCGTCGAGGCAAGGCGGCGGTTGCGGCAGATCGCCGATCTCGAGCGGGGTCTCGTCGAGCCTGGCGCTGCGCCGGCACAGCGACAGGGTGGCGCTGGCGAGGACAAAGTCGCTCAACTGAAATTTGAACGGGACCCTGCCGCGGTCCCAAGCCTGCTCAACCACGCCCGAACCCGCTCGATCCCGTCATTGCTGGCGTTGGCGGCGATCTCTGCAATTAACCCCGCGGCGGCCGCGACCCGAGCGCGAGATCGCAGAGAGGCCGCCCTTTGCGCCTTCGCCGACACTAGCGCCAGCATTACTCACGAAATCGTAAAAATGCCTCTATCCGTCGGCAGAGCGGCCGAACCGCCCGGGCAGGCCGGAGGCCGGATGTTCCGATTGGCAAGCTCACCCAGATTCCCGTCGCCGTCGTCATGCCGGCGAAAGATGTGTGCGGTGCGATCGCCCACGAAACGCGAAGCCCCGCCGAGGCGGGGCTTCAGCAGCGACGAAGCGCTCGGCTCAGCGCGCTTCGTTGCGGCCCGTCTGCATCCGCTTCTGCGCGTTGGCTCTCCGCGTTTGCGCGGAAGACCCGGTCGGTCAGCTGCTTCTGCTGCGCCGGCATCGCGTTGTAGAGGTTCTCAAAAGCCGGGACGAGCTGCTGCAGATGCTGGGCATGCGCCTCGGCGATCTGCTCGTATGATTGCATGTTCTGCAGCGCGTTCATCGTCTGATATTGCTGCGCCCGCTGGCTGAACTCCTGGTCCATGTCGCGGGCGTTCTCGCGCATGACGTTGGCGAATTGGTCCCATTGCGGCTCTTCGGCGGCGGTGATCCGCAATTGCGAGTGCAGCTGCTTGATATGTTCCTCGACGCGCTGTTGCGGCGCTGTTCCCGGACGCCGCGTGCGAGGCCATCGGCGAGGCGGCGGCGGCCGCCGGCGGGCGGCCGTCGCGGGCGCCTGGGTGCCGGAGCCTGGGTGGACTGCGCCAGTGCTGCTGCGGGCAACGCCAGCAATGCCGCGACCGCGGCCGAAGCAAGATGGGTTGAGCGAATCATCGGTGTCAATCCTCCCCGAGGGGCTGTTGACGAAATTGCCCAGCGGTGGCATGCGCCGCGCGACTTGCGCGGCTGAGCCGGCGGCCGAAAACGAAAGGCCGCGCCGAGCCTAATAGCCGTAATAAACCGGCGGCGGCGGCGCGTAGTAGTAGCTGCGGGCGCGCCGTAATAGACCGGCGGCGGCGGGTAATAGCCATAGCCATAGCCAGCCGTAGTTGGACGCCGCCGCGGCGCCGAGGCCGAGACCGATGATCCCGCCGGCGATCGCGGCGCCGACCGCGGCCGCCGCCGCCTCCGCCTCCGCGGTAATAGTGGCCGTGCCCGCCGCCCATGGTGCCAATCGGCCGCATGAATGGCAGGGGCGAGTGCCAGAGCCGCGCTAAAGGCGGCGGCAGTCAGAACACGTGCATTCATGACAACTTTCGACCCGTTGTGATGTCCCTGACAACGAACCGTCGCGGCAACCGAACAGTTCCGCCGCTATCTTGCCGTGAGCCGGGCGCCATCCGCTAAACCTCGATGGGATCAGTGCCGCCGCGACGCGGCGGTCCTCCGCGACCAGCAAATTGTAGGTGCGGCAGGCGGCGCCGGTGTCCATCGGCTCGAGGGAGATGCCGGCTTGCCGCAATGCCCCGCGCAGCTCGCGGGCTATCGTCGGCATCCGGCTGCCGAGCCCGAGCAGCAAAATCTGAACGCCGCCATGCTCGACGACCGGCAGCAAGCTCTCGGCGGTGACCGCGGCCGCCTCGCCGGCCGTCCACGGCAGGGTCAGGTCGGGAAAGACCAGAACCGAGCCGCGCCAGATCACGCCAGTAACGCGAAACCCGCTCGGCCCGTAACGCTCGATGATCTGGCGGCCGGCCGGGATCGACCGGGGTCAAATCCATCGCCGCCTCGCCGCCGGCTAGCGCGCCCGCGACGCCGGTGCCGTGGCGGTCTCGCCCGAGCGCGCGATCGCGGCGCGGTTCGGCCGGACGTAGTAGAGAATCGGGCGCGGCGATGAACAGCGACGAATAGGTGCCGATCACGATGCCCCACAGCATCGCGATGCTGAACCCGCGCAACACCTCGCCGCCGAGGAACAGCAGCGACAGCACGGCCAGCGCCACGGTGCTGACGGTCAGGATCGTCCGCGACAAGGTCTCGTTCAGCGCCAGGTTGATCAGGTCGCCGAGCGGCATGCGTGGATATTTGCGCATCGACTCGCGCACCCGGTCGTAGATCACGACCGTGTCGTTGACCGAATACCCGGCGACGGTGAGGATCGCCGCCAGGGTCGTCAGGTCGAATTCGAGATGAAACAGCGCAAAGATCCCGACCGTCGTGACCACGTCGTGCAAAGTCGAGATCATCCCGCCGACGCCAAACTGCCACTCGAAGCGGAAGCCGATATAGAGCGCGATCGCGACGAGCGCCAATGCCGTCGCGGTGACGCCGGCGCGGATCAGTTCGGCGCCGACGCTGGGGCCGACGACCTCGATCCGGCGATAGTCGACGCCCGGGCCCAGTGCCGTGCGCGCCGCCTCGACCGCCTTTTCCTGCGCCGCGTCGCCGCCGGGCTGGCGCGGCAGCCGGATCAGCACGTCGGTCGGCGCGCCGAAACCCTGCAGCGAGACGTCGCCCAGATGGAGCGCATCGAGCTTTTGCCGCATCTCGGCAAGGTTGGCCGGGCCCAGGCGTGACCCGCACCTCCATCAAGGTGCCGCCGACGAAATCGATCCCGTAATTGAGCCCGACGGTCAGAAACAGCCCGATCGAGGCCAGGGTCAGCAACGCCGAAAAGGCAAAGCCGAGCTTGTGCCATCTCATAAAATCGATCTTCGGCGTGCGCCGAATGACGATCAGCGGTCTCAACATTGTGCGGTCACGGCAAGATAATGTCTGGTCAAATCGGGATCGCCCGCGGCTTCCAGCGGCGCACCCAGGTGACGATCTGCAGCCGGGTGACCAGGATCGCCGAAAACAGCGAGGTCAGCACGCCGATGCTCAGGGTCACGGCAAAACCCTTGATCGGCCCGGAGCCCAGCCAAAACATCAGCGCGCCGGCGACCAAGCGTCGTTATGTGGCTGTCGAGGATGGTGCCGAAGGCGCGCTTGAACCCGGCGTCGAGCGCCGAGAGGATCGTGCGGCCGCCGCGCACCTCTTCGCGGATGCGCTCGTAGATCAACACGTTGGCGTCGACCGCCATGCCCATCGTCAAGGCGATGCCGGCGATGCCCGGCAACGTCAGGGTGGCGCCGAGCAACGACAGGCTGCCGAGCATCAGGCACAGATTGAAGAACAGCGCGATGTCCGCGAACACGCCGAACAGGCCGTAGAACAGGATCATGAAGACGACGACGAGCACTACCCCGACGAAGCAGGCGGTGGTGCCGGCGCGGATCGAATCGGCGCCGAGGCCGGGGCCGACGGTGCGCTCCTCGAGGATCGTGATCGGCGCCGGCAACGCCCCGGCGCGCAGCAGCAGCGCGAGGTCGCTCGCGGACTGCACCGTAAAGCTGCCCGAGATGATGCCCGAGCCGCCGAGGATCGCCTCGCGGATAACGGGCGCGCTGATCACCTTGTTGTCGAGCACGATCGCGAACGGCTTGCCGACATTCTCGCGGGTCGCGTCGCCAAATCGCCTCGCCCCTTCGGCGTCGAATCGAAAGCTGACGACCGGCTCGTTGTTCTGAAACGTCGGCTGCGCGTCGACCAGCATGTCGCCGCCGACCATCACCCGTTTGCGCACGACATAGGCATCGGGCCGACCCGCACCGCGTTGGTCTCCGAGCCCGGCAGAACCTCGTCGCCAAGCGGCAGATGGCCGCTGCGCGACTTCCTCGACCGAGGCGCCGGTGTCGACCAGCTGAAAGGTCAACTTGGCGGTGCGGCCCAGCAGCGCCTTCACGTGCTCGGGATTGTCGACGCCCGGCAGCTGCACCAGGATGCGGTCTTGCCCCTCGCGCTCGATCGTCGGCTCTTTGGTGCCGGTTTCGTCGATGCGTCGGCGGATGATCTCGATCGACTGGTCGACCGCCTGCGCCGCCGCGTTTCGGTCGCCACCGCGCTGAAGCGCAACGTGCCGGCTCCGTCCGCCGCAATGGTGACGGTCGAGATCGGGGTCGATCTTCGCCACGGCCCGACGCGCATCGTCGATCCGCTCGGGCTGGCGGATCGCGAAGACGATCGCGTCGTCTTTGACGCTCAGGCCCGGTGTAGCCGATATTGGCAGTCGAGCAGCGCGTTGCGGACATTGTCGACGAGAGAATTGAGCCGCTCGCGTTCGGCCGCTGCCACATCGACCTCGAGCAGCAGGTAAGATCCGCCGCGCAAATCGAGCCCGAGCGCCACCTGCCGGTGCGGCACAAAATCCGGCAGCTGGTCGAGCAGCGCCGGGCTCGCCAAATTGGGGATCGACAGAAGCACGCCGAGCGCGCAGATCGCGCAGATCAGCAGAATCTTCCAATTGGCAAAGTAGAGCATTCGCAGAATTCCGTGGGCCGGCAGCGGGTTCAGCCGCCGGCCCGATACTCCCGATTACGGTTCAGCGCCGCCAATGGCCGGGCGCCCAGACCCAGCGATAGCCGTTCCAGCGCCAGTGGCCGTCGGCCCAATGCCAGTGATACGGCCCGCCCGGATAAGGCGCCCGCGCCTCGCGCGGCGGCGGGGGCGGCGGCGGGCGATGATGATACGCCGGCGGCCCGCCGGGCTGGGCTCCGGGGGGCGGGGCTCCGGGAGGCGGGTAGCCCCCTGGCGGCGGGCCCGGGGGCGGCCCCGGCTGGGCGACGGCGGCGCGCAACGGGTAGGCGAGCGCCGCTAGCGCAACACCCAGGATGCTCGTCGATTGTGCACTGAGATACTCCGTTTCCGGCGAGGGATTGCTCGCCTGCCGGCGCATAACGCCGATCCGCGCCGGGCGCATCCATTCGATTTTGCGGATTCTGACGGCCGCCGCTTTTCGCGGCCGCTCGCGTCACTCCTTGGTTTCCGCCTTGGCTCGGACTTGCTCCTTTTTGCTTCGCGGCCTCGCGCGCGGCGGCCGGATCGGGCTTGGCGAGCACGCTCGTGATCGTGCTGCGCACGACCCGCACGCGCACCCCGTCGGCGATGTCGACGCCGACCTCGTCCGAGCCGTCGACCCGCACGACCGTCCCGATGATGCCGCCCCCGGTCACCACCCGGTCGCCGCGGCGCAGCGAATCGAGCGTCGTACGGTGCTCCTTCGCCTTTTTCTGCTGCGGGCGGATCAGCAGGAAATAGAAGACCACGAAGATCAGGACCAACGGCAGGAACTGCAGCATCGCGCCCTGGTTGTCGAATATGCCCGACAAGCCGGTTCCCTGGGCATAGGCGGTGGAGATCAGCATCGGCATCGAGCCTCGAGACCATGCGCCGGGTCGACAAAAGCAGGCGCGCTCGCCGCCAGCGGCAAGACGCCCCGCCGCGCGGCACCGGGATAGGTACGCGATGCCTGGTTAAAGAGCAATGGGCGGTTGTCCCGCGCATTTCGCGGATTTTCCGCGTGTGCTAGCGTCCGCGCCCTTTCGACGAGTCTGCCGGATCCTGCCGAATTCGCGATGACCGACACCGATTTGCTGCCGCTGCTGAAGCGGATCGCCGATGCTCTCGAACGCCTCGCCCCGACCCCGGCGCCGCCCGTCGATCTCGACGCCGCCGACGCCTTTGTGTGGCACGCCGACCGCGGCTGGCTCGAACCCATCGGCGCGGTCAGCCGCATCGAGATCGGGCTGCTGCGCGGGATCGACCGGGTCCGCGACATTTTGCTCGACAACACGAGGCGCTTTGCCGCCGGCCTGCCGGCCAACAACGTGCTGCTGTGGGGCGCTCGCGGCACCGGCAAGAGCTCGCTGGTAAAGGCCGCCCATGCCGCGGTCAACGCCGAGCGGCCGCATATCCTCGCCCTCGTCGAAATCCACCGCGAAGACATCCCGAGCCTGCCGCATCTGCTGTCCCTGGTCCGGCAATCGCCGCGCCGCTGCCTGCTGTTCTGCGACGACCTGTCCTTCGACCAGCACGACACCAGCTTCAAATCGCTGAAGGCGGTGCTCGAAGGCGGCATCGAGGGCCGGCCGGGCAACGTCGTCCTCTACGCCACCTCGAACCGCCGGCACCTGATGCCGCGCGAGATGATCGACAACGAACGCTCGACCGCGATCAACCCGGCCGAGGCGGTCGAGGAGCAGGTGTCGCTGTCGGACCGGTTCGGCTTGTGGCTCGGCTTTCACAATGTCGACCAGGACACCTACCACGCCATCGTGCGCGGCTATGCCGACCGCTACGGTCTCGACCTCCCGGTCGACCAGCTCAAGGCCGAGGCCAGCGAATGGTCGATCACCCGCGGCGCGCGCTCGGGCCGCGTCGCCTGGCAATTCGTCCAGGACCTCGCCGGCCGCCTCGGCAGACCGTTGTCGTAAGCGCCTGTCGTAGCGCCCGGCGGCGCTCAGCTCGCGTGCGGTTCCTTGGTCGCGGCGGTCGGCAGCGGCGCCAGATATTCGCGTGGGTCGACCGGCTTTTTGCCGCGGCGCAATTCGAAATGGAGCTGCGGTTCGCTGACGTTGCCGGTCGCCCCGACGCGGGCGATGACCTGGCCGCGCGCGACCTTCTGCCCGGTCTTGACCAGGATCAGGTCGCAATGCGCATAGGCCGAGATCCAGCCGTTCGAATGCTTGATCAGGATCAGATTGCCGTAGCCGCGCAGCTCGTTGCCGGAATAGGCGACGACGCCGCCATCGGTCGCCTGCACCGCGGCGCCGCGGGGTGCGGCGATGTTGATGCCGTCGTTGTGGGTGCCGTCCGGTCCGACACCATAGCCCTCCAGGACATGGCCGCGCACCGGCCATTGGAAGGTGCCGCCGGTGCGCGGCGGGGCCGGCGGCTCGACGGCCGCCGTCGGACCGGGCGCGGCGGAGGGGGGCGCAGCCGACGCGGCGGGCGGCGGGGCGCGCTCGGCCGAGGCGGCGGCGGCGGGAGCACGGCAGTTTCGGCGGTTGGGGGCGCCAAGGCAGCGCCGCGGCGGCGGCGGGCGGCTCGCGTGCGGCGCGGCTGAGGCGGGCGGCGACAGCGCCATTGGCGGCGCGGCGGCGCCCGTCGAATTGGCCGAGGCAGGCGGCGGCGGACGGTCGAGCGGGATCGGCTGCACCGATACCGGCGCTGTGGGCGGCGCCGCGGTCGGCGGGGCCGGTTGGAACGGCGGCGGAGACGGCTGATAAGGCGCCGACGTTGGTCGCCCATCGGCATCGGCTCGGTCATCGCCACCGACGGCCCGGGGGGTCCCGCTTCGCCGCCGTCCGGGATGACCAGCGCCTGCCCGATGCGGATGCGATACGGCGGCGACAAGGTGATTCGCATCCGCCAGCACATGCATCGGAACATGATAGGCGTGCGCGATCCCCGACAAGGTCTGGCCGGGCTGCACCGCTATTTGCGCCGGCGGCGGTGGTTGGCCGCCGGTGACCAGCGGCGCCGGCCCGTCGCTGCGCGGTCCGCAAGCCGCGAGCAGCAACGCAGTGGCCGCGAGCAGGCCCGCCGCCCTCGATCCGCGCCGCCGCCAATCGTTCTTTTCCATCTTCCCCCTTTGCGCGCCCCCCGACACGCAAGCCGCAACGAATTTGGCATCCTATCCCGAAACCATGTCAACCGCTTGTACCGGTTTGGCGGGGCAGGCCGGCGACGAGCGGGACAAAGCGCACCAGGCCCAGGTCTTCGGTGGTGAATTTGTCGTCGATGCGGCGGATGCGAACCAATTGCTGGTCGCGGCGATCGGCCCCGACCGGCGCCACCAGCACGCCGCCGGGCGCCAGTCCGTCGACCAGCGCCGCCGGCACCTCGGCCGCGGCGGCGGTGACGATGACCCGGTCGTAAGGCAGCTGTTCGGGCCAGCCCTTGGTGCCGTCGCCGAATCGGAAGACGATGTTGGTCAGCCGCAGGCCGTCGAGCACCGCCTGGGCTTCTTGCAGCAGCTCGCGGTGGCGTTCGATCGTAAACACGCGGCGGCCCAGGCGCGCCAGGATCGCGGTCTGGTAGCCCGACCCGGTGCCGATTTCGAGCACGTTGTGGCGCGCGCCCGATTTCCAGCCTCTCGGTCATCAATGCCACGACATAGGGCTGGCTGACCGTCTGCCCCTGGTTGATCGGCAACGCCACGTTTTCGTACGCCTGGTCGGCAAAAGCCGGCGGCACGAACCGCTCGCGCGGGGTCTTTTCGATCGCCCCCAGCACCCGCGCATCGGCGATGCCGGCGCGGCGCAACTCCATCAACAGCCGCAGCTTGCGTTGGATCAGCCCCGGGTCGGCGGCAGGCTCAGCCATGGCGCTCGATCAGCTTTTGACCTCCGAGATAGGGCTGCAACGCCGGCGGGACCGACACGCTCCCGTCCGCGTGCTGGTAGTTTTCAAGGATCGCGATCAAGGTGCGGCCGACCGCCAGCCCCGAGCCGTTCAGGGTGTGCACCGGCGCGTGCCCCTGCCTCCGTGCCCCTGCCTTCCGCGGGGCGATAGCGCGCTCGCATCCGCTGCGCCTGAAACGCCCCGCAATTCGAGCAGCTCGAGATTTCGCGATAGGCGCCCTGCCCCGGCAGCCAGACCTCGATGTCGTAGGTCTTTTGCGCCGCGAACCCCATGTCGCCGGCCGACAGCAGCATGACCCGGTAGGCGAGGCCGAGCCGTTTCAGCACCTCCTCGGCGCAGGCGGTCATGCGCTCGTGCTCCGCCGCCGACTGTTCGGGCGTCGTCACCGAGACCAGCTCGACCTTCATGAACTGGTGCTGGCGGATCATCCCGCGGGTGTCCTTGCCGGCCGCACCGGCCTCCGAGCGAAAGCGACGGCGTCCACGCGGTAAAGCGCAATGGCAGCTCGCGCTCGTCGAGGATCTCGTCGGCGACAAGGTTGGTCAGCGGCGCCTCGGCGGTCGGGATCAGCCACAACCCGTCGGTCGTGCGGAACAAATCCTCGGCGAATTTGGGCAGTTGGCCCGGTGCCGAAGACGACCTCGTCGCGCACTAGGAGCGGCGGCGATATCTCCTGATAGCCGAATTCGCGCGTATGCAGGTCGAGCATGAATTGACCGAGCGCGCGCTCCAGCCGCGCCAGATCCCCCCGCAACACGACAAACCGCGAGCCCGAGAGCTTGCCGGCCCGCCTGAAATCCATCAGCCCGAGCCGTTCGCCGATCGCCTCGTGCGCCGCGGCCGCGAAATTGAACCGCGGCGGCTCGCCCACGCGGCGCAGCAGCAGGTTCGCGGTCTCGTCGGCGCCGTCCGGCACGTCCGCGGCCGGCAGGTTCGGCAGTCCGGCCAGGATCTCGTCGATTTCCGCGCGCAATCGCGCCGCCTCGGCCGCGGCTTCCGCCTCGGCGCCCTTGTCCGTCTCGACCTGACGCAGCAGCGGCTCGATGTCCTCGCCGCGGCGCTTGGCGGCGCCGATGTCGCGCGACATGCGGTTGCGCCGGGCCAGCACCTCCTGCGCACGGGTCTCCGCGGCGCGCCAGGCGCCGTCCAGCGCCAGCACCTCCTCGCCGCGCGGCGGCAGGCCGCGCCGGGCGAGCCCGCGGTCGAATTCCGCCTGATGGTCGCGGATCCATCTGATGTCGTGCATGGCCGAACTAAAACACAAACGGAACAGAGCCGATATAGCGACCCCCGCCCGGCGCGTCCATCAGGCTCGCGAAGCGGCGCCGCGACACGAAGGATGCTTTCGGGCGGGTCGGCGGTTGCCGCTGCATGCGGCCGTTTACGCCGCCCGGAATTTGCCATACCACATTGTCGGAACGCCGAATCGCCTTGCAGTGCGCGGGAGGAAGCGATGCTGGGATTGATGTCGGAGCGGCCGTTGCTGATTTCGTCGATCATCACCCATGCCGCGACCTTTCACGGCGATGTCGAGATCGTGTCGCGCACCGTCGAGGGGCCGATCCACCGCTACACCTACCGCGACGCCGAGCGCCGCTCGAAACAGCTTGCCAACGCGCTGCTGCGGCTCGGCGTCATGCCCGGCGACCGGGTCGGCACCCTGGCGTGGAACACCTTTCGCCACGTTGAGCTGTATTACGCGATCTCCGGCATCGGCGCCGTCTGCCACACGATCAACCCGCGGCTCTTCGACGACCAGATCGTCTACATCGTCAACCACGCCGCCGACCGGCTGCTCTTTGTCGACGCCACCTTTCTGCCGTTGGTCGAGCGCCTCGCGCCGCGCCTCCCGGCCGATTGCCGGATCGTGCCGATGACCGGCGCCGGAGAATATGCCCGCAACCAAATTGCCGGTCCTGCCCTGCTACGAAGCGATGGTCGCCGCCGAGGACGACGCTTTCGACTGGCCCGACTTCGACGAGCGCACCGCCGCCGCGCTCTGCTACACCTCGGGCACCACGGGCCACCCGAAGGGCGCGCTCTACAGCCACCGCTCGACCGTGCTGCACGCTTTCGGCATCTCGCTGCCCGACGCGATCTCGATCTCGGCTGCCGACGTTGTCTGCCCCGTCGTGCCGCTGTTTCATGCCTGCGGCTGGGGCGTCCCTTATGCGGCGCCGATGAACGGCGCGAAGCTGGTATTGCCCGGACCACGCCTCGACGGCGCGAGCCTTTACGAATTGTTCGAGGCCGAGGGGGTCACCTACAGCCTCGGGGTGCCGACCGTCTGGCTCGGGTTCGAAGCCTATCTGTCGTCGTCCGGCCGGCACTGCTCGACCCTGAACCGCGTTCTGTCCGGCGGCTCGGCGGTGCCGCCGTCGCTGGTCGAGGCTTTCGCCCGCCACGGCATCGATTTGCGCCAGGGCTGGGGGATGACCGAGATGAGCCCGCTCGGCACCACCGCCGCGTCCAAGGCCAAGCACCGCTCGCTCGATCCGCAAGCGCAGTTCGCGGTCAAGTTGAAGCAGGGCCGGCCGGTCTACGGCGTCGAAATGAAGATCGTCGACGACAAAGGCCATGCCCAGCCGCATGACGGCAAGTCGATGGGCGAATTGCTGGTGCGCGGGCCGTGGATCGTCGCCGGCTACTTCGCGGACGAGGCGGCGAGTGCCGCCGCGGTCGAGCCCGACGGCTGGTTCCACACCGGCGACATGGCGACGATCGACCCGGACGGCTACATGCAGATCACCGACCGCAAGAAGGACGTGGTCAAGTCGGGCGGCGAGTGGATCAGCTCGATCGATCTCGAAAACGCCGCGATCGCCCATGACGACGTGGCCGAGGCCGCGGTGATCGCCATCCCCGACCCGCGCTGGGGCGAACGGCCGCTCTTGGTCGTCATGCCGCGGCCCGGCTGCCGCCCCGAGCGCGACGCGCTGATCGACGCTCCTCGCCCGCCAATTCCCGAAATGGATGCTGCCCGACGAAGTCGTCACCATCGACGAGATGCCGCACACCGCCACCGGCAAGATCATGAAAACCCGCCTGCGCGAAATGTTCTGCGAGCGCAAGTTTCCGCAGCGTTGACCGGGCCAACCGCGGAAGTCCCCGCCGGTTTCGCGCCGCTCCACCCGCGGCGTCACTTCCGGCCATATCTTTTGCAACCTCTAACCGATTGACATTTCTGGCACAGCAAGACGTTCCGAAAGTCTTGATTTCTGCACAAGAGAGGGTTAAACGAAAAACTCCTCGTCAACCTTCTTGATGTGCAAGGTGTCCTCGATCCGACATCCGACGTTATGGCGTATCATCAGCTTCGTTAGCTGCTCGCCGTCAATCAAGACAATGCGCTTGCTTAGAAAATCTGCGGTCTCACGTGCCGAAGGAGAGAAGGTCGAGGTTGTCACAAAAAGGCCCTTAGTCGCTTTGTGACGATCAAGGCTTCCGAAAAAATCCCGGATTGCACCGGGGTCAATGTTGTTGCCCGCCGAATAACGCTTTGCTTGGATGTAAACTCGATCCAGCCCAAGCGCGTCTTGGTCGATCACCCCATCAACTCCGTCGTCGCCGCTGCGCCCGAGCGCGCGACCGGCATCGGCGGCAGACCCGCCAAAGCCCATGCTAAGAAGTAGGCTGATAATGAGACGCTCAAAAAAATCCGGAAGGGCAGCTTGAATGCGGTCGAGAAGTTCCTGAGCAAGCGAGATTTCAATTTGCCGGTGGGCAACGCGCATGATCTCGTCGGGTGTTTCTGTCCGGTTGACAAGCGCGGGCGTTGCTTGTAGTTGGTCTGTATCCTCTCCGCCGCCGCCCGCCGATTTCTCCCTGAACTGCTTGAACTCGTCGAACTGCCCGAGAAAGGCATTATCGATCCGCTCCGGTCGTGATGCGATGACCTGCTCGCCACGTGCGGTGATCTTGAAATGTCCGCGTCGCGTGGCTTCGATTAACCCAGCCTTGCCGAGATAGGTCCTTGCCCAATGCACCCGGTTGCTGAACACCGTCTGCTTGCCTGACGGAAGGAGTGCCGTCCGTTCCTCCGCTGTTAGGCTAAGTTGATCGGCCAGTTGTTCGACGGCTTCTCCAATGCGAACCTCTCCCCGTGACGCAGTTTGGAGAACCGGAAGCATAAGGCTTTGATAATCGGGAACGGACATGCGGCGAGGCTACCCTACCGTCACGTGATCTCAAACCATTAGCACGCCGTCGCGGCGGTCACGGCCCCTCGTTTTCTATATCTTGTGTTTCTGCCTTGTCTCCGGGCTGCTGTCAAAGCCGCATAAGCGCCATTCTGGAAAAGTCGATCGGCTCCGCTCAGGAGCCGATCGATTTTCCGGCACGGATTGCGGCGGAAAAGCGCCCACTGTCATGGGTGCGGTTCGTGTAGTTTGCGCCGGGTCACGGGCTTGACGTTGATTTCCTCTTCGTGCTGGCGGGCCTGCGCGAGATCGTAGGCCATTTGCAGTCGCAGCCAGGCCTCCGCATCGCCGCCGAACGCCTTGTCGAGGCGGATCGCCATTTGCGCGGAGATGCCGCTCTTGCCGTTGACCAGATTGTTGACGGTCGCCCAACGCCTCGACAGCTTCGGTGATCGTCAAGCCGAGCGGCGCGATGCAGTCGTGGCGCACCGACAGGCCAGGTTGGGGCGGGGGTTCTTCATTGTCCCCTGCTAGTCCTTAGATGCATACAGAGGGTTCAGCCCCATCGCCCTGTAGGATGGGTTAGCGCGCAGCGAAACCCATCTGGTGCGGCGGCGGCCGATGGGCTTCGCAAGGCTCAGCCCATCCTACGGCTATTACGAAGCGGATGCGTGCGCAATCAGACGAAGGTCAGGGTCCGGCTCGTTGTAGTGTACCAGTCCATAAGAACGAAACTCGATCAAAACGCCGCCGTTCAGATAACACCACTGCGCTCGCGGATAGGCATCGCTATATTCGCCGGTATCGATTGAACAAACGACGACGCCTCGCTGATCTGTTCCCAGAGCCACGACATCACCTAATTTCACTTCCTGCCCGTCAGGGTATTTCATTCGAGCGCACCTCTCTGGGCCGCGAACGGCTCGATAGGGATAGCGTTTCGAGGCAGCTGCGAAGCCGGCACCGCTCCGATACTTTGCCGGAAGCACCGCCCGTTGTTGGGATTTTGGTTCGCTGCTCATAAAGATTGTAATGAGAGCCGGTGATTCCATGTGCAACGGTGGTCGGCGAGTCCAGCGGAGGGTAGGCAACAGTGCCGAGGGGCACCGACTTTCCGCTCACAGTACGGCATCGGTCCAGCAAAGCGTGCTCGCTACGAAGTCAATTCAACGGAACCTCAAGATATCGGTCAGAATAGGAACCGTGAGCAAGCACAAGTGGCCGCCTGGTCGGATTCCCCACCGACCCGATCGGATCGCTTCGAGCTACATAAGACGCCGATTTGCGGCGGCATGTCTTGCGGAGGTGCGTTGATATCGGCGCGCCCTTCCCCATCCTTGGGCCATGACCGTCACCGTTCGTTTTGCGCCGTCGCCGACCGGGTTTCTGCATATCGGCGGGGCGCGCACCGCACTCTTCAACTGGCTCTTCGCCCGTCACCATCAAAGATGCGGGACGGCGGTACGTTCCGGCTGCGCATCGAGGACACCGACCGGGTGCGCTCGACGCCCGAGGCGACGGCGGCGATCGTCGACGGCCTCGAATGGCTCGGCCTCGAATGGGACGGCGAGATCGTCCACCAGTTCGCGCGGGCCGAGCGTCACGCCGAAATCGCCCGGCAATTGCTCGCCGCCGGCCACGCCTATTATTGCTGGTGCACGCCCGCCGAACTCGAGGCGATGCGCGAGCGGGCGCGCGCCGAAAAGCGCTCGGTGCGCTATGACGGCACTTGGCGCGACCGCGATCCCGCCGAAGCACCCCCCGGCATAGCGCCGGCGATCCGCCTCAAGGCGCCGCAGACCGGCTCGACGACGATCCATGACCGTGTGCAGGGCGAGGTCACGGTCGCCAATGCCGAGCTCGACGACCTGATCATCCTGCGCGGCGACGGCACGCCGACCTACAATCTGTCGGTCGTCGTCGACGACCACGACATGGAAATCACCCATGTGATCCGCGGCGACGACCATCTGAACAACGCCTTTCGCCAGACGCAGATTTACCGGGCGCTCGACTGGCCGGTCCCGGAATTCGCCCATGTGCCGCTGATCCACGGTGCGGACGGCGCCAAACTGTCGAAGCGCCATGGCGCGCTCGCGGTCGACGCCTATCGCGACATGGGCTATCTGCCCGAGGCGTTGCGCAACTACCTGCTGCGGCTCGGCTGGAGCCACGGCGACGACGAGATCATCTCGACCGAGCAAGCGATCGAGTGGTTCGACCTCGACGCCGTCGGCCGCGCCCCCGCCCGCTTCGATTTCGCCAAGCTCGACAATCTGAACGGGCACTATATCCGCGCCACCGATGACGACCGCCTCGCGGCATTGGTCGCCGAGCGGTTGGAAAAGAGCCTCGGCGGCGCGCTCGACGACACCCGCCGCGACCGCCTGCGCCGCGCCATGCCCGAACTGAAGCTGCGCCCGAAGACGCTGGTCGAGCTTGCCGCCAACGCGCGGTTTCTGGTCGCCGGGCGCCCGATCGCTCCGGACGCAAAAGCCGCGAAGCTGCTGAGCGTGGATGCGCGCCGGCTGCTGGCGGCGCTCGGTCCGGTCCTCGGACGCGGCGAGTGGCTGACGCAAGCGCTCGAAGAAGAGGTGCGCGCTTTCGCCGCCGAAAACGGGGTTCAGCTCGGCGCCGTCGCCCAGCCATTGCGGGCGGCACTGACCGGCTCGGCCGCCTCGCCCGGCATTTTCGCGGTCATGGAGGTGCTGGGCCGAGACGAGACCCTGGGCCGGATCGCCGACGCCGCACCAAAGTCAGGCTGACATCCGCGCTCGTTTCGCAACTGCGAACGGTTTGCCAAGCCATCCGGCCGGGTCTATTTTCAAGCCGAAATTCGGGAATGGCCCGCAAGCGCGACGAAGAAGGGGTGCAGCGATGGACGGGAACAATGTGACGACCGGAACCATGACCCTTACGGACAATGAAACCGGCAAGTCGGTCGAGCTTCCCGTCCTGCACGGGACGATCGGACCGCGGGTCATCGACGTCCGCAAGCTCTACGCCGAGACCGGGTGCTTCACCTACGACCCGGGGTTTATGGCGACCGCCGCCTGCCGGTCGAGCATCACCTATATCGACGGCGACGAAGGCATATTGATGTATCGCGGCTATCCGATCCAGGAGCTGGCGGAGCACAGCGATTTTCTCGAAGTCGCCTATCTGCTGCTCAACGGCGAGTTGCCGAACCCAAAGGAAAAAGCCCAGTTCGTCCACGACATCACCCATCACACGATGGTGCACGAGCAGCTGACGACGTTTTTCCGCGGGTTCCGCCGCGACGCGCACCCGATGGCGGTCATGTGCGGGGTGGTCGGCGCGTTGTCCGCCTTTTACCACGACTCGACCGACATCCACGACCCCTACCAAAGGATGGTCGCGTCCTATCGCCTGATCGCCAAGATGCCGACGATCGCGGCGATGGCCTACAAGTATTCGATGGGCCAGCCCTTTATATTCCCGCAGAACGCGCTCGGTTACGCCGAGAATTTCCTGCATATGACTTTTGCCGTGCCGTGCGAGGAGTACAAGGTCAACCCGATCCTGGCGCGGGCGATGGACCGGATCTTCATCCTGCACGCGGATCACGAGCAAAACGCCTCGACGGCGACGGTGCGCAACGCCGGGTCGAGCGGCGCCAACCCGTTTGCCTGTATCGCCGCCGGCATCGCGTCGCTGTGGGGGCCGGCGCATGGCGGGGCCAACGAGGCGGTGCTGAAGATGCTGGACCGCATCGGCGACAAATCCCACATCAAGGAATTCCTCGACCACGTCAAATCCAAGGAAGACAACGAGCTGCTGTTCGGCTTTGGTCACCGCGTCTACAAGAATTACGATCCCCGCGCCCACGTCCTGCGCGACAGCTTTCACGAGGTGCTCGCCGAGCTCGGTATCAAAGACGACCCGCTGCTCGAACTGGCCAAGGAACTGGAAAAGATCGCGTTGAGCGACGACTACTTTATCAAGCGGCGGCTGTATCCGAACGTCGATTTCTACTCCGGGATCATCCTGAAGGCGATGGGCTTTCCGGTGTCGATGTTCACCGTGCTGTTCGCGATCGCGCGCACCACCGGCTGGGTCGCGCAATGGACCGAGATGATCGAGGACACCGACGCCAAGCTGATGCGCCCGCGGCAATTGTTCATGGGCGCCGACGAGCGCCACTACGTG
Source organism: uncultured Alphaproteobacteria bacterium (assembly GCA_963775525.1). GTDB lineage: Bacteria > Pseudomonadota > Alphaproteobacteria > ATCC43930 > CGMCC-115725 > AP-15. The sequence goes on from CAVZJF010000009.1 coordinate 87,260, forward strand.
CCGGTCAACCAGCGCGGGTGAGGTTAGGGAGACGGCGCCAAACGGCTGGTCCGTCGGCCCCGCGAAAGCGACGGATAGCAATGGTGGCCATGCAATAACGAAGCAAACACCGGAGGGAGGAAATGGCCGAAATCCTGGGACTGGGGTGCACGCACCGGCCGCTGATGCTGCGCCGGGACGAGGACTGGACCTTTATGATGCGCACCGCACTCGCCGACCCGGACATGCCCGAGGCCTGCAAGGAGCCGGCGAACTGGCCGGCGCCGCTGCGCGAGGAGCTCGGCAACGACTGGGGCACGGCGGCGGCGGGGCGGGCGCGCGAGGTCTATCGCCGCCATTTCGCCGAGGCCCGGCGGGCGCTCGACGAGTTCCAGCCGGACGTCGTCGTCATGTTCGGCGACGACCAGTACGAAAATTTCAAGGAAGACATCGTCCCGCCCTTCGCCGTGCTCGCCTATGAAGACCGCGACATCCAGCCGTGGCAACACCGCCGCTCCTCCGACAATCCGTGGGGCGAGCCCGCCGACAAGACCTTCCGCCTGCGCGGCCACCGCGACGCCGGCAAATATCTCGCGACCGGGCTGATCGAGAGCGGGATCGACATGGCCTATGCCTACCAGCCATTGCATCATTCGCTGGGCCACGCCTTCGAGAACACGATCCTGCTGCTCGACGACGACCGGCGCGGCTTTGACTACCCGCTGTTGCCGGTTTCGGTGAACTGCTATGGCCGCCGGGTCAACGCCGCGCGCGGGCTGCGCCTGCCGTTGGCGATGCGCGACGACATCCGCAACCTCGACCCGCCCTCGCCCAACCCGGCGCGCTGCATGCAGGTCGGGGCGGCCGCGGCGCGGGTCATGGCGCAAAGCCCGTGGCGCACCGCGATCGTCGCGTCGTCGAGCTGGTCGCACTCGTTCCTGACCGAAAAGCACAACCAGCTGTGGCCCGATGTGGCCGCCGACCGCCGGCTCTACGAGGCACTCGAAAAGGGCGACTACGCGGCTTGGCATGGCTACACTACCGACCAGATCGAGGACAGCGGCCAGCACGAGGTGCTGAACTGGTTCTGCCTGTTGGGGGCGATGGAAGAGCTCGGCCGCAAGCCCGACCATTCGACCTTTATCGAAACCTGGGCCTTTGTCTCGCCGGTGGTCTTCGCCTACTACTTGCCGTAATGGGACGTGATAACGGTTTGGCAAGATTTAGGAGGTAACTGCACGTCAGCTTAGGATCTCCCACGGTACTGGGATGAGCGGCATACGGACCGATAATAGTCCGAAGCTTTGTGACCGTAGCCTCCTCATTCTCGCCATCCCCGCGAAGGCCGGGACCCATGTGAGCTATAGGCACCGGCCTTCGCCGGTGTGGCAATGTAACTACCACCGAGCTGACCAATTCTTGTTCTTTCCTAGTCAGCCCGCCGGCGTCTCCGCCAAGAGGCGGCCGTAGCCCGGCACCGTCTCGCCGGTCTTCAGCATCGTCAGCATCGCCCAGAACGACGCCTGGTTGGTGGTCACCACGGGCTTTTTGAATTCGCGCTCCCACTCGGCGATCGCCGCCATCGTCGGAAAATTGCCGCCGGGGACGACCAGCACCTCGATTTCGGGGCGGTCGATGCGGCGAAAGGCGTCGCGCGCGTTGTCCGGGCCGAGCGCGCCGATCGCATAGGAATCGGTCGCACCGAAACCTTCGAGCGCCACGGTTTCGAGCCCGTGCTGGCGCGCGAACAGATCGGCCGCGCGCCGGTTGACCGCCTCGGAATAGGGCGACACCAGCCCGATCCGCCGCGCCCCCAACGCGCGCACCGCGCGGCCGATCGCCTGAGCCGAGGTGATCGCCGGCGCGCCGGCGCCGGCGCTCATCCGCCAGGTCGCGATTTCGTCGTAATCGTCGACAAAGACGCTGGCCGAGGTCTGCGCCAGGATCACCAGCTCGACCTTGGCGGTGCCGAGCAGCCGCGACTGGTAGTCGAGGTCGTCGTCCCGCGGCGACGAAAAGGTCTCGCCCGGGCGGCTCGTCATCAGCCGCCCGACATGCGCCTGGCAGGTCGGCGGCAGCAGCCGGCACTCCATCTCCACGGTCGTGTTGGTCGACGGAATGAGGACGCCGAAATGGCGGGTCATGTGGTTGGCCTTTCCGGCGGATTCGGTCGTTGATCCTAACGGCGGCAGCGTGATGTTGTCGACCCCCGAGCGCCGCTCTGCTAGATTTAGCCATCCCGCCGATCGGAAAGGATCCGGACATGAACGACGCAATGACACTGGCCGAGCGCGCCGACGCGCTCGAGCACAAGATGATCCGCGACCTCGACCAGATGATCTATGTCAAGTCGCGCCTGTTCAACCTCGCCGACGGCGACACCAGCGTCCAGAACGGCGCGGCGCTGCTCGCCCAGAACCCCGGCAAGAAGTTCGTAATGGGCGACGACCCGCGGCTGCCGAAGATGCCCGACCGGCCGACCTTGGTCGATTTCTTCAAATACCGCTTTGGCCCGGCGAACCATCTGCTGCAGAGCGCGCGCCACGCGGTCAAGGCCGGCATGGACGAAAAGATCGTGCTCGCCTGCCTGCTGCACGACATCGGCGTCATCGGCTTTATCCGCGCCGACCACGGCTATTGGGGCGCGCAGCTGGTCGAGCCCTATGTCGACGAGGAAACGGCGTGGGCGATCCGCGCCCATCAGGCTTTGCGCTTCTACCCCGACGAGTCGGTCGGCTATGCCTACCCCAAATCCTACGTCAAGAATTTCGGCGCCGACTACCAGCCCGACGCCTATATCGAGGACGAGTACAACCGCGCCCGCAACCACAAATGGTATATGACGGCGCGCATGATCACGGTCCACGACATCTATTCGTTCGACCCGGACGTGGTCGTCGACCTCGAAGACTTTACCGACGTGATCGGGCGCAACTTCAAGCAGCCGGCGGAAGGGCTCGGCTTTGACAACAGCCCGGTCGCCCATATGTGGCGCACCCTGATCCGCCCGACCAAGTTTCTATAGAGGCGAAGCCTGGCCCGCCACTTCGCGGCCCGCGCGCGCCTTCTTCCAAGCTGCGGGAGAGGGTCGGGTACGCCAGGCCCATGGGCGCCCGGAGAGGGTGAGCGGGGCCCCGACGATAACGGCCGGGGCGCCTGAACGGTTACTCGGCCGGCGCTGGATCTCCTGTACGAAGCGGGTTGATGAACGCGACCACGTCGCGGAAGTGGCGCTCGTTGACGGTGACGACGGTGCAGCGGTTTGCGGCGGCGGTTGCGGCGATCAGCATATCGAGCGGGCTGCGCGGCTGCCCGGCGGCGCGTCCCTCGGCGATCAGCCGCCCCCATTCGAGTGCCGCACCCTCATCGAACGGCAGAACCCGACCGCGAAATAGGGCTTGCGGTCCCTGAGGACCCGAGAACCAGGTCTCCAGTTCGTGTCGTCGTCGCCCTGCGGGCGTCCCCAAAACCCCGCGCCAGATTTCGGCGAGCGTCAGTGTCGCGATGAACAGATCGGTGTCGTCTTGTTGCTGGAGCCACTCCGCGATCGAGGCCGCGGGTCGCGGCTTCAGCGCTTCGCTGATGATGTTGGTGTCGAGGAGGTAGCGGGTCACAAATCGGTATCGCGCTCGCAGACCACCTCGCGCGTCAGATCCAGCCCCCGATCTGCCCCGGCTGCCGGCGAGCTGCGCAGCGCCGCCCAAATGCCGCCGCGGCGGGGCGGCTCGCCGCAGAGCTCTCGAAGCACCTGCGCGCGCAATCGCTCGGCATCGGCATCCTTTGCCGCCAGCCGGTTCGCGAAGCTGCGCACGAGTTTCTTATCCTGCTCCAGCCCGCGCACCTCATACCGGCTCATGCCTCGCTCGGTTAGTCGATTTCGATGGGCGTCAACCGCTCGCCGTTGTGACGGTTTCACACACTGCCTCTCCGTAATCCTCTCCCGGCTATATTGCCGGGAATACGGACGGCGTCAACGCGCCCCCGTTTGCGTCAGCGCCGCCGAGGGCCGGCCGCTCACCCCGGAGCTGATCCGGGGGTGCGGGGACGAAATCGGTCAGGCGCGGCTGAGGCGGCTGGCGACCTCGGCCTGCCATTGGTCGAGCGGCATAAAGCCCGGGGTCTCGCGGCAGTGCTGTTCGGTCTCGGCCATGATCTCGTCGTTCGACCGCGACAGGTCGATCGGGACGCCGTGCGGCTGCGGCACGTACCACGGCGTATCCATGTAGATCTCGATCTGGTTGCCCTCGGGATCGGGGAAATAGCAGCTGAGCGCGTTGCCGTGGCTGGTCTGCCGGATGGTGTCGACGCCGGCCTCGCGGGCGCGGCCGTAGAGCGTCTTCAGCGCGTCGAGATCGGGCACCTTGAACGACAACTGGTTGACCGTGCTGACCCCCTCGGGCGCGCGCCCGGAGACGATGACGAATTGATGGTGATGGCCGGGCGACCCGGTCATAAAGGCGAGCTCGCCGCCGCGGCTGCTGATGCCGCGGTCGGAGCACACCAGCCCCACAACCCCGGTGTAGAAATCGACCATCTTCGACACGTCGCGGGCATAGACGCCGCAATGCGAAAGCTGCGGGTGAAAATCTGACGCCATCTCGACCTCCTCTTTCTCAGTCGTTCTTTGGCAGAATGTCACAGCGAATATCGGGCGTTCCGCGAGCATCGATCAAATCGATAATTCATATGGTTTCGATCGATCAGGTCGATGCCCAGGCGGATCGATGCCCGGCGGGTCGATGCGGGCGTCAATCCGGCAGGTCGAAAAACCGGCACCAGCCGGTGGGGCTGATCGCGCCCATGACGACGGCGCAGGCCGCGGGCGGCCGAAACAAGGCGCAGGCGGCGCAGCTGAGGCCGTTTTTCGGCTGGTCCTGATAGAGCGCCTCGGCCTGCGACGCCTGTTGCCGGGCCGATTGCTGGGCCGATGCCGGCGGGGCGCCCAAGCCGGCGAGCGGACCCGAGACGAATGCCAGCAACAGGCGGCGGCGCAGCAGGCCGGCCCTGCCCGCTATCGCAACCGACCTCATGCCCAAATTCCCGGATCGCCGGGAAAATACCGGGAATCATCTGCGCCCTACGCTTCCGATCTCCAAAATAATACCCATTAAATCAAAGTAGTACAGGCCAATTCCCGTTGCCCGGCGAACCGGGAATTTTGCCGGCGCAAGCGGGAATTGTTTCGGCCGAACCGGGAACGGGACGGGAATTGATCCTGGGCAATGGCGTGACCCTCCCCGAGCGCTGCCGAGAGATCTCGCCGCATTCGGGGTCTGCTTGAATTGCCTCCGCCCTGTCGTCGAGCCGGGCCAAACAGCGGCACGCTTTCGCATCCGGCGTCACCATAACCGAGGATTGTGGCGAGAAAGCCGCAGATCCGCGTGAACGGTTTGGCCTCGGCGCGAAATCGCCGACAAGCAATCGCCTTGCACCGGCTGAGGGCCCGGCCGCGCGCGCGGTCAACGACAGCCGAGGCAAGCACAGAACGGCGCGGATTATGGTTGCGGGATCAAAATCGCCGATGGACGTGTTCACCCGTCATGTGCGCGCAAATCGTGCGCAATAAAGAGGGAATGCTTATGAAGATGACCATGCTCGGCGCCGTCGCGCTTGTCACCGGGCTTGCCGCCTGCACTCCAAATCCTGCCGCGAATACAACCGAAGGCGGTGTCAGCGGAGCTGCGACCGGCGCCGCCATTGGATGTCTGGCGACAATACCGATCGGGTGCGCCCCCGGCGCGGCTGTCGGGGCCGCGGTCGGCGGAGGCGTAGGCGCCGCCGGCGGCCTCGCATCGACCACCCCGCCGCCGCCTCCCCCTCAGGCCTACGCCGCACCTCAGGCCTACGCGCCGCCGCCCTATGCGCCGCCCCCGCCGCCGCCTCAGGCCTACGTCGCTCCCCCGGCCTATGCCCCGCCGCCGCCGGCTTATTGAGCGGCGCGCGATCGCGGCATTCGCGCTTTTGCGCGGGGCTGTCCGGGCAAATCCGTCCCACAAAGATGGCTTGTCGATCGCGAATAGCTACTTCAAATCGTCTTGCGCGGGCATGACCCGCGCATCCACGTCCTCCTTCCGAGGCTCCAAGCCGTGGATGACCGGGCCAAGCCCGGTCAAGACGAACGAGGAGGCGCGGGCATAGCCAGGCATGACCCGCGCATCCATCCTCCTTCGAGGCTCCAAGCCGTGGATGACCGGGCCAAGCCCGGTCAAGACGAAACCGAGGAGGCGACTTTGCCTAAATTCGCGCAAGTGAGCTAACCTGACAAACAACTCCCATTCCTGCTGACCGTCGCCCAATCTTCCGAGACAAAGCAGGCGGGGTCCAGGGCAAGCGCTCGGCGCCCTGGGTTCGCGCTCGCTTTCGCGGGAACGACGAAGAGGTAACCGGGTGGGCGCCAAGCGTTAGAACTGACCCACTGGCAGAGATTGTCTGCGGTTGTAAAAGCTGCGCCGGCTCGAATGTACCTCAACCAATCCCGCCCGGCTGAGGCCCGGGCTGACCCGGCGAGCGGTGATCGTCGCTGTTGTAAAATATCTCGCTGTCCGCGAAAACAACGCGAACATGTCGCCGGAACAGTTCATCGAGAAATGGCGCGGGACGACGCGCACCGAACGGTCCGCCGCTCAGGAGCATTTTCTCGACCTGTGCGCCCTCCTCGGCGTGCCGAAGCCGGGCGATGTCGACCGGCACGGCACGGAATACACCTTTGAGAAGGCGACCCGGAAAATCGGCGACACCACCGGCTTTGCCGATGTGTGGAAACGGCGCTGCTTTGCCTGGGAATACAAGGGTAACCGCCGCAACCTGGTCGAAGCCTACGCCCAGTTGAAGCAATACGCCGACGCGCTCGACAACCCGCCGCTGCTGATCGTCTCCGACATGCAGGAGATCCGGGTCCACACCAATTTCACCAATGCGATCGCGCAGCAGCATCCTCGCAATGACAGCCCCTCACGGCGTCATGCGAGCCCACGGGTCCGGCCTTGGGCCGGCCCGAGGACAGGCTCCGCGAAGCAATCTCGGTGGCCGGCGCTTCGGTACCAAGCGTTGCATTCGTGCCAGTAAGTTGGCCCCACCCCGCCCCTTTTGGCCCCCACCCTGCCCCTCCCCCGCTCGCGGGGGAGGGAAGAATGGGAGGGGGCGGCAGCGCGGCGATCAGACGATCAGACAGGATCGATGCCGTCGCCGGGCGCCGCGCTCTACAAGCGCAGGCGGTCGGCGGCGATGGCTTGCCGGAAAGCCGCGCCGATGCCGTGCCAATCGACGAGGTCGACCCGATAAGGCAGGTCGCTCTCCTGGAAGGCCTCGTTGAGCTCGGCGGTTTCGTCGAGGGTCAGCGGCCGCCCGGCGTCGACCGCCAGATCGAGGTCGGAATAGCGGCGCGCCCGGCCGGTGGCCCGCGAGCCGAACACCCACACGCTAACGCCCGCCGGCAAATTCGCGGCGAGGATGCCCAGCACCAGCCGCCGCTGGTCGGCCGACAGGTCCGGCCCGGCGGAGCCGGTCATGCGAGCCGCCGCTCGAGCTCGGCGCACAGATGCTCGGCCTCCCGCAGAAACTCCGGGAATGGCCGCGACCACCGCCAACGCCGCCGCGGCGTCGTAGACATGACTGGTGCGGGCCCGCATCTCGCGGAACCGCCGCCAGCCCGGCCAGTCCATGCCCAGCAGGCCCTGTGCGCTCCCCGCGCGGATCAGGTCGGCAAACGGCATCCGCTCGAATTCGTCGGCCGCTGCCGCCGTCTCCCGGAGATAGCGCCGGAGCATTTTATGGCTCAGCTCATAGGTGAACTCGAAGCGCTGGATCAGCCCATCGCGCAACTGCTCGTCCGCCGGGTCCTGCTCGCACCGCGCGAGGCCCTCGCGCAGCCGCCGCACCGCGTTGGCGAGGGTCGTCGCATCGAGCTTCACCGGGCCCCCTTCGGGTGACGGGCTCAGCCGGGGTTGGCGACCCAGCCGTAGCGCAAATTGCTGCGGCCGGGGCCGTTTTTGACGTAGTCGGCCTTGAGCTCGGCGAAACGGTCGGGTCGCGGCGAGCTCGGCGTGCTGGTCGAAATTGTAGAGCCGGGCGGTGTTGCCGGCGAAAATGCCGTTCTTGACCGGGCCGTTGGCGGGGCCGAGCGGCTGGTAGCCGTATTTCTTTTGCATGTCCTCGGGGATTTCGAGGCGGCGCAGCCCTTCGATCTGCCATTGCGGGGCGCCGGTCCACACCGCGTCGGTGCCCCACACGACGTGGTCGGGGCCGAGCCCCTTGACCAGCATCCCCATCAGCGCCGCGGCGAGGCGCGGCTCGGCGACCGCGGTCCAGGCAAAGATCTGGCCGAGATCGCCATAGACGTTGGTGACGCCGTATTTCTCCGGGATCTCGGCGAGGTCGCTGGTCCACGAGCTGCGCCCGGTCTGGTCGAACTCGGCCATGCCGTCGGCCGGGCTGCCGCCGACCCAGCGATAGGCCGAGTGGTAGACCAGGAAATTCAGCTGCGGCCAGTCCTTGGCGGCCTTGCCGATATCGCTGACATCGGCGTAGGGGCGCAGCCGCGGGAACTGCTTTTCGACGCCGGGCGCGAACAGGCCCTTTGTGGATGCAGACGTTCTTGATGCCGGTTTTCGAAATCTTCTCGTAGAACGGGTACATCAGCTTTTCGTCGTCGGCGTGCCACGGCCAGTGGGCCAGCTCCTTGTGGGTGTTGTCGCCGACGGTGTAGCCCTTCCACGAATCGGGCTTGTAGACCTCGATCGCCTGGTCGACCTGGTCGAGCCAGCCGGGCTGGCCGGGGGTGATCGTGAAATGCGCCATCATCCGCCGCGAGCCGGCCTGCTTGTTGACCTTTTCGCGGGTCGCGAACACCTGCGCCTGCGGGATGAACCAGTCCTGCGGCACATCCGAGGGCGAGTTCGACAGCAGCGCCACCTTGGTGTCGCTGTCCATGTAGATCTCTTTGATGTAGTTGGCGTATTTGAGATCGTCGAGGGTCTGCGTCGCCGGTCAGCTCCTTGTTCCAGCCGAGCTTGCCAAAGGCGTTGCGCATTTTGACGAAGCCGGTGAGCCGGGTGTCGTCGCGCAGGAAATGGGTGTGGCCGTCGATGATGAACTGGCCCGACAGCCTGTGCCGCGCGCTCGTTGGCCATGTCGGGGGTCGCCGCCTCGGCGATGCTGGCGTCGAAGAGGTGGCCGAAGACCTCGTTCATCGCGACGAACGAGGCCGCCATGCCGGCCGCGGTCTGAAAGAAGCGCCGGCGCGACAGACCCTGACGGCGGGCGAGCCGGTCGCTGATTTCCTTGAGCCGGGCCTCGACCTCGCGCTGCTTTTCGGTCTGCGGCACCGGCATGTATTCGTCGCTCGACACGATCTGGGTCGGCACCGGCGAGGCGAACGACGCGGTCTCGGCCGGCAGCAATTCGGCCAGCTGTTCGTCGGTCAGGAATTTCATGATCTCTTCCTCCCTAAAGGCTCACGGCTTCATGGCAGCGGTCAGTGAGCCCTCAACAAGACGCCCAGGATCGCGATCGTCGCCGCGGCGTTGATCCCGACCGCCCAGGTGAGACATCGTGAATTGGGTGCCGGCATCGAAAAGCGGCGACATTGGTCTCGAAAAGCGGGCATTGACCTCCGTGCGGAATTGCGAGATCCGATTTTCCACGCTGACCAGTCGGGTCTCGATAATCGACAGCCGATTTTCGATCTAGGTAAGGCGGTTCTCATAGGCGGCCAATTCCTCGGCGGCGGCAATGGCGTCGTCTTCGGGCGCGCCGGCGGCCTTGAGGGCCTGGTAGGTCTTTGCCAGCATGATCGCCATGGGGCATGCCTCTAGCGCGGTCGCGCCGGCACTTCAAGGTTAAGGAGGCGCGCGGCGTTGCCGCCGAAGATCGCCCTGCGCTCGTTGTCGTCGAGACCGGGGCAGCCTTCGATCATGCCGACCGGGTCGATCTCGCCCATATCGGCCGGGTAGTCGGTGCCCATCAGGATGTGGTCGGCGCCGTATTCCTCGACCAGGTATTCGAGCTGGTGGTGGGTGTAGACCAGCGCGTCGAAATAGCAGCCGCTTCAGATAGGTCGTCGGCATCCGCGCGATCTGTTCGCAGGCGTCGGGCCGGGCCGAGGCGGCATGGTCGATGCGGCCCGAATAGGCCGGCAGATAGCCGCCGCCATGCGAGGCGACGAGCTTCAAATTCGGGATAATCGCGCAGCACGCCGCCAAAGATCAGGTGATGCAGCGCCACCGTCGTATCGAGCGGGTTGCCGATCACGTTGGCGAAATAATGATCGGCGAAGCGCCCGGCCTCGGTAAAGCCGTCGGAATGCATGAACACGAGGAGGCCCAACTCCTCGCAGCGGGCGAAGATCGTGCGGAAGCGCTCGGCCGACAGATCCTCGCCGGCGACATGGGTCATGATCTCGATGCCGCGAAAGCCCAATGATTTGTGCAGCCGGTCGAGCTCGGCGACGGCGAGCTCCGGCGCCTGGAACGGCACCGTGCCGAGCCCGACAAAGCGGTCGGGATATTTGCCGCAGATCTCGGCGATGAAATCGTTGATCGCGCGCGACGCTGGCGAGGCCGAGATCGGGGTCGGCGCCGTAATAGGTCTGGCGCGGGTGCGGGCGAGATCGCCTGGATGTCGATCCCCATCCGGTCCATGTCGTCGATGCGCTTCTCGGGCGACACGCTCTGCTCGTCGGTGCGCTCGCCGTTGGCGCGGTTGATGGCCCGGCTCTGCGGGCTCGGCCTGGGTTTCGAGAAACCAGCGCGACGACCTCCTCGTTGCCCTCGACCATCTGCGTCGCCTGCGGCGCTGCGCACATGGCAGTGGATGTCGATCGTGAACCATTTGCCGCGGGCGTGCACCGGGCCCGGAAAGCGGCCCGGGATCGGCGCGCCCTCCGGCAGGCATTTGAACAGCATTTCTATCCTTCCTTTTCACGCTTGGCCGCCGCCAATGTCACGGTCCGTCATACCGGCGAAGCCGGTACCCAGCAGAAGTGGTTCCGACCTCGCCGCATGGAGGTCGCAGCTGGTTCGACGGGCATCGCGCGGAGTGCATCAGCCGAGGCGCGGGATTTCGATGTTCAGAAGCCGCGCGGCGTTGCGGCCGAGGATCGCGCGGCGCTCGGGATCGTCGAGCCCCTTGGCGCCCTCGACAAACCCGATCGGGTCGACCTCGCCCATATCGGCCGGATAGTCGGTGCCCATCAGCACATGGTCGGCGCCGTATTGCCCGACCAGGTATTCGAGCTGGTGATGGGTGTAGACGATCGTGTCGAAATAGAGCCGCTTCAGATAGGTCGGTCGGCATCCGGTGGATCTGCTCGCAGGCGTCGGGCCGGGCCGAGGCGGCGTGGTCGATGCGGCCCGAATAGGCCGGCAGATAGCCGCCGCCATGCGACAACACGAGCTTCAGATTGGGGTGGTCGTCGAGCACGCCGCCAAAGATCAGGTGATGCACCGCGACCGTCGTATCGAGCGGGTTGCCGATGACGTTGACGAGGTAATGGTCGCCAAAGCGCCGCGCCTCGGGAAAGCCCGGTCGGGTGCATGAAGACGAGCAGGCCCAATTCCTCGATCCGGGCGAAAATCTTGCGGAAGCGCGGCGCGGACAGATCCTCGCCGCCGACATTGGTGGCGATCTCGATGCCGCGGAAGCCCGAGCGATTTGTGCAGCCGGTCGAGCTCTGCGACGGCGAGCTCGGGCGCCTGGAACGGCACGGTGCCGAGCGGCACGAAACGGTCGGGATGGCGGCCGGCGATGTCGGCGAGGTTGTCGTTGACGACCCGCGCCGTGGCGATGCCGAGATCGGGGTCGGCGCCGTAATAGGTCTGGTTCGGCGAGGGCGAGATCGCCTGGATGTCGATCCCCATCCGGTCCATGTCGGCGAGCCGGTTTTCGACCGAGGTGAACTGGATGCGGTTGCGCTCGGCCTGCTGGCGGTTGACCTCGCGGGTGCGTTCGTTGGCGTAGACCTCACGCGGGTGACGCGTCGCGCTGTCGTTGCCGGCGACCATTTCGGCGGCCTTCGGGGTCAGCACGTGGCAGTGGATGTCGACCGTGAACCATTTGCCGCGGGCATGCGCGGGGCCGGGAAACCGCCCGGGAATAGGCGCGCCGGGCGGCAGGCATTTGAACAGCATTCTGGGCTTCCTCTTCGGTTGCGGCCCGCATTAGGCGTCGCCGGCGGCCCCAGATCAATCGCTGATCAATGCCGGTGCCGCCGCTCGCGGCGCCGGCCAGCCAAACCTCCTGGATCATCAAAAACAAAAAGGCGGTGGTCAGCCCGAACAGGATAATCCCGTTCAGCGCCTCGAGCGCGCCCATCAGCCGCCAATGCTGCTGCAGGTCGAGCTCGCTGCCGCCATAGGTCGTCATCGCGCCGAATGAAAAGAGCATCGACGAGCGGATGTCCGGGAGCGCGCCGAGCAGCCAATAGGCGGCGGCCCACACCGCTCCCTCGATCCCGTGCAGGACCGTCATCAGCAGCACCGCGATGCCCATGACGGCGGCGAACAGCAAGGTGAAATGCCGCCGGTCGACGATACGGCCCACCCCGCGCACCACCCGCTCGTGAAGCAGCCCGAGCCCGAAGACGTGAATGACCACGGTCACGATGATCAGCGGCAGGCTCCACGCCCAGTCGGCGCGCCAGCTCGTCGCTTCGCCGGCGGCGCTCAGCGAGTTCATCCCCGACCCGATTTCGGATGCCGACGATTGGGCTGTTGTCGGCTATTGCAAAGTCTCGTCGGGATAGACGCCCCAGACCTCGCTGCGCTGGACCCAGCCTTTAAAGCCGCCGGCTTCGATCTGACACCACGGCCCCTGAAACTCGATCAGCCGGGCGACGACCCCGGGCTCGGCGCGGGCGACGACCTGCGAGCCGGGGTCGGCTGCCGGTAGAGCGCGCGGACAGCACCGCTGACAATGACCTCGCGCTTGCCGACGATCATGCGATCGAGCACCCAGCCCTTGTCGCCCCCCCAATCCTGCACCTTTCGCCAGTTCTGAAATTCCTCGAGAATTTCGACCGGCATTTCCTTGCGCTTCAAAACCCATTCGATCGGGTAGTTCTCGCCCGGGCCGACCCGCAGATTGACCTCGTCGGAGCGCAGGCTGGCGAATCGCGGCAGCTTGTCCGCCGGCGGCGGCGCCTGCCCGCGGACGGCTAACGGCGCCCCGGCCAGCAGCACCGCGACCAACGCCGACATGCGCCAGCGCGAGACCTGTGCCTTGCGATCCCCCCGACATCCCCACCTGCCGAGCGTTCAGTCCACGTTTCGGGCGGTTGCAGGACCGAATGCTCGGGCCGCTTCCGACCCGTTATGATGGAGCTTTTCGCGCGTTGGCTCAACCTTCATGGCTGCTTCTCGTGAACGGGCGGAAAATCGTGTAGAAATGAGTTGACGAGCCTCCCTTTCGCTGGGAAGCGAGCGCGTAACAGGGATCGGACCATGAAGAACCTACTGGCCGTGGTCGGCGACGGGAACGCGACGCCGGTTCTCGAGGCCTCGATGAAGGTGGCGCCCCGTTTCGACAGCCACATCGTCGGGCTGCACAGCCTGACGACCGAATATGCCGTGGTGTTTGGCGGCGAGATGGGGTTTTCCATCTCCTCGGAGGTCGACCGCACCTTGGAGCGCGAGGGTCACGACCGGCGGGACCAGGCCCGGCGGCTGTTTCGCGACTTTATGAGCGCGCACGGCGTCCCGGTCGGCGCCGCGGCGCCGGGCTATAACGGCCCGACCGCCTCGTGGCGCGAGGAAGACGGCAGGCAAAACGCCGTCGTCGGGCTGATCGGGCGGGTTTTTGACCTGATCCTCGTCGAGCAGCCGGAAAAGCTCGCCTCGATCGCCGAGGCGACCTTAGAAGACGCGTTGTTCGAGAGCGGGCGGCCGGTGCTGATGGTTCCGGCGAACGCACCGCCGAAGATGGGCGAAGTCATCGCCATCGCCTGGAACGGCAGCACCGAGACCGCGTTGACCGTGGCCCTCGGCATGCCGTTTCTAAAGCAGGCAAGGCACGTCGCGATCGTCGCGGTCGGCGCGCAGCACATGCCGGAACCGGGACCGGAGGGCGAAGAGCTGGCGCGCACCCTCGAACGGCACGGGATCGATGTCAGCCTGCGCACCGCCTATGGCCGGCAAAAGCCGCAGGGCAAATCGTTTCTGAAGGAAGCGCTCGCCGCCGGCGCCGACATGCTGTTCAAGGGCGCCTATACGCAAAGCCGCATTCGCCAGATGATTTTTGGCGGCGCCACCCGTCACATCATCATGGAAGCGAACCTGCCGGTGCTGATGGCGCGCTGAACGCCGGACGCACGCCGGATTGAGCGAGCAGAATTTCCTTCAAAAACCGCTCGTATTTGCGGTTCTGCTCGTCGCGCGTCATGCCGAGCCGGGCGCGCGGATCGGGCGGCGGGATGCCGGCAGGCTTTTGGGCGACCCAGCGCCTAAGCTGCTGCGCGATAACGCCCGGGTCATTGGCGACGAGGCCTGCCGCCCGTTCGCGAATCGTCGCCGCGAGCTCGCCCTTCTCGTAGCCCAGAAGCAGGATCGGCCGTCGCGCGCCGAGATATTCGTAGAACTTGGCCGGGATGTTTCCGGCATCCTTTTCGTTGTCCCATTGCAGCAGCAGCAATGCATCCGCTGAAGTCTGCAGCGCCAGCGACGCCTTGTGTGTCACCGGCTCGTGGACAAAGACCCGATGCTGAACGCCGTGCGCCGCGGCGAGCGGCATGACCTCGCCGTGCCTCGGCCCGTAAAAATGGATCGCCACGCGCTCGCGCTCGGCCTCGAGCATGGCGACCGCGCGAAACAACGGGCTCGGGTCGCGATATCCCAGATAGATGTTCCCGGTATAGAGAATGGTTACGACGTCGCCCGCCGGCGGGCCGGGCGGATCGGCTGGAAAATCGTCTTCGACATAGCCGTTGTAGATGCAGGCGACCGGCTGGCGATAGCGCCGGCGCAGGGTTTGCGACCATTGCGCGGTTACGCTGACGAGCCCGGACGCTGCGCTCAAAACCCGCTTTTCGATCAAGCGGTCGACCGAAAGCCGCCAAGCGGGGTCTTCGTAATAGGGATTGTCGACCCACAGATCGCGCAGTTCCGCGACCCAGGGCGACCCGCAGACGCGGGCGATCCGCGCCGCGGCGACGAGGCCGGAATTGGGGGGCGCGCTGCCGATCACGATGTCGGGCCGCCAATTGCGCACCAGATCGTATCCCGCCGCCGTCGCGGCGGCGATCCACCCGGCGCGGGCGTCGGGTATGCGCATCAACGCGTAATAATGGCGGGCAAGCTCGCGCCGACCAACCCGTCACCGGCTGGGCGGTCGGCGTCATTGAAGCCGGCAGGCGGGGGCCGTTGCCGGCGCCGTTTTTCCACATCCGGCGCATCCGCCGGACGGCGCCGTCGAAGATTTTGTCCATCGCCCATTCGGTCGTGTAGACGACATGGCCGGACGGGATTTCCACAGCCAGCGAGTCGCTTGACGGGGTCGACGAGATGACCCGGACGTCGTGGCCTGCCTCGTGCAGATATTTTGCGAGCTTGCCGACACGGACGGCGCCGATGACGTTCACCGGCGGAAACGCGTGAGACACGAGAAGGACATTCATCGGCGGCAGCTTGGACATCCAGGCGGATGCCCGGTCGTCGTCACGGTCCCTGCGCGCGCTCCCCCTGGCGCTCCAACGCGGTTTGATCCTCGCAAGACAGGCCCCGCAAGCGCTCCACCGCAAGGTCCTCACGCATCACGCAACATTTCCGCACAGTTTCCCAATTCTACGGCGCGGCTCGACCAATCATCTCCGCTTAAGGTGTCACCTGCACGCATGGTTAATATGAATTTTCGCTAGACACAGCCCTGCGTGCCATGGAGCCTTGCGATCGACGCACGGGGCCCGGTTCGATCGGACGTTCGGCATGCTCCGCTTTGTCAGGCGCCGACCCCCAGCGCCGCGCCGCGTTCGATTTCGGCCGCTGGAGACGGAGATGCCGTGTGCACCTGACGCAGAAACCCCTCGAACATCGACAGCGACCACAATGCCGCGCTGTGATCGCGCGCGCCGGATTGGTGCTGGTCGAGCAGGTTTTCGACCGTGGCCATGTCGAACAGACCCAACTCGCGTAACACCGGCCCGCACAACGTCTCCCGGACGCGCGTGCGCAGCGGGCCGCGAAACCACTGGGCGAGCGGGACGGCAAAGCCCTGTTTCTGACGATAGAGGATGTTCGCGCGGGACATACGGTTCGAGCGCGGCTTTGAAGACGTGCTTTCCTTCCCGGCCGCAAAGCTTTAGCGACGACGGCAGCCGGGCCGCCCATTCAACGAGCGTATGATCGAGCAGCGGTACGCGCACTTCGAGCGAGTTCGCCATGCTGGCCCGATCCACCTTGGTCAGGATGTCGCCCGGCAGATAGGTCTTGAAATCCGCGTATTGGACTTGCGACAGCGGATCCTCGCTGCCCGACCGGGTCATGTGGCCGCGCAGCACTTCGAGTGCGCTGTAGCCTTGCAGGTCGCGCGCAAGCTGGGGAGCTGTACAGCCGACGGCGAAGCTCGTCGCCGCAGATCGAAACCGACGAAAAATAGGCGGCCGCCGACGTCGCGCGCGAGCTCGCTGCAAGGTCGCCTTGGCGCGCAACGGCCGCGGCGCCCAATCGAGCTTTGGGTAGAGCGCGCCGAGCAGCCCGAATACCGGCGCGCGCAAAGCGCCCGGCATCACCCGGCGAATGCGCTCTTCAAAGGCGTGCCACCGATAGCGGCGATAACCGGCGAACACCTCGTCCCCGCCGTCGCCCGACAGCGCCACGGTGACGTTCTCGCGCGCCATGGCGCTGACCCGAAAGGTCGGCATCGCCGAGCTGTCGCCGAACGGCTCGTCGTAGATCGTCGCCAGGCGGTCGACCAGGTCGAAGGAGTTCGGGTCGACCGCGCGGACATGGTGGTCGGTGCGATATCGTCCGGCGATTTCAGCGGCATAACGCGAATTCGTCAAATCCGCTGGCTCCGAAAGAGATCGAAAAAGTGCTGACCGGAGCCGATTTCAGCCCGGCCATCATCGCGACGACGCCGCTCGAAATCGACGCCGCCCGACAGAAACGCGCCGAGCGGAACGTCGGCGATCATCCGCATCCGAACCAACTCGCGCAGCCGGGCGACCAGTTCTTCCGCCGCCTCCCCTTGCTCGACGGCCGCGCCGTCGACAAAGCGCAAATCCCAATAGGCCTCGGGTTCCGGCGGCGCCGCGCCGCGCCGGACAAGCAAGGCAATGCCCCGGCGGCAGCTTGCGCACCGCTGAATAGATCGACCGTGGATCGGGGACATAGCCAAAGGCGAAGATATTCTTCGATCGCCTGCGGATCGAGCCCGCGATCGACGGCCGGGCTGCGCAGAATGGATTTCAGCTCGGACGCGAAGAGCAGGCGGCCGCCGTTCAGAAAGCTGTAGTAAAGCGGCTTTTCGCCGAGGCGGTCGCGCGCCAGAAACAGCGTCTCGCGGCGTTCGTCCCACAGCGCGAAGGCGAATTGTCCGTTGAAGCGGTCGAGGCACCGCTCGCCCCACTCTTCCCAGGCATGGACGATGACCTCGGTGTCGCAGCGCGTGCGAAAGACGTGACCGAGCGCGCTCAGCTCGCTGATCAACGGCTGAAAATTGTAGATCTCGCCGTTGAAGACGACGCAGACGGTGCGATCCTCGTTGAACAGCGGCTGATCGCCGCCGGCGAGGTCGACAATCGCAAGCCGCCGGTGCCCGAGCCCGATACCCGGGGCGTGATAAAAGCCGTCGCCGTCGGGGCCGCGATGCGCGATTGCGGCGGTCATCTGCCGCAGCAGGCCGCGGTCGACCTCGCCGCGCCCGCGATAGTCAAAGATGCCGGCTATCCCGCACATTTTTTACCGGCTGTCCCGCATATTTGTTTTAACACCGCGACCGTCAGAACTCGACCTTGACCCGGCTGCCGAAATGGCGCAGCGCGTATTCCAAGGACAGAATCCGGGCAAGCTGGTCGGCGTCGGCGACGCGCTCGAGGTGAAACAATCGCCGCGTCTGCATGGTGTCGCCGGGCAGCACGGCGTCCCGGTAAGCCCGCGCGAGGTAGCCCGGCCAGTCGCCCGCCTGCCGGCGCCAATATCTGAGCCGATAAGTGTAGCGGCGCAGCCGAGGCGGTCGCAGATAGGTGGCGTAGTCGGCGACGCGCCGTGACAATGGCGGCGGTCGCGCGAAATCATGACCATAGGTCGAAGGACATTGCGCCAGGCGCAGGTCGGCGCGCCGGATCAGCTCGGCCTCGTAGGCGCCGTGATTTTTCCACGGCAGGCGCAGCGCGCTCGCATGCTCGGTCGTCGCTCGCTCAAGATAAGGCATTGCGGTAAAGCCGTATCTACCAGCAGATGCTGTCGACCTTGCCATCCCACGAGCGGCAGCGAAAGCTGTGGTAGAGCCATTCGACCGCCGGCCGCGGCAATCGCTGCTCGTCTGTCCCCAAGAGATCCACAACCTTGCGTTCCAAGCCGCCGTAATAACTCGTGCTGTCGAAGATGTCGGTGCAGATCGCGGGATCGAATTGGCTATAGAAACTCCACAACAGTTCACGAATCGTGTATTCCCGATCGGGAAGATAAAAGAAGTTCCGAAAAATCTCGCCGCCGCCGCCGTTGAACGCGATCGCATTGCCGTGCACGCGGCGCGCCAACTCGGCGATTTCCGCGTCGTTCTGAAAGATGCCGCCCCAGCCATAGCCGTCATGGGCAAGAAAATTGCGGTGCGCGGTGGCGGCGAAACTCCTCGGGAGGGATCATCGGCTGGTCGCTCTTGTCGATAACCGCGAGCGGAAACCCTTCCTTGCGCGCGATCTCGCTGGCGAGGACGACGTCGCTCTCGGCGGCGCTGCCGTAGACGTAAACTCGCGGCCGGACGCCATGGCGGCGCAGACACGCCAGTATCAGCCGTAAATCGTAGCCGCCCGACAGGGCGCATCCGACACGATCGCCGAACACTTGTGCGACCGCAGCGAAATAGCGATCGAGCAGGTGCCATGCTGCGGTCGAGCAACTCGCCGCGGGTTGCCGCGGTAAAGCTGCGGGTGACCGGCAGGCTCGGCCGGATGACCTCGAGCCCGGCCGGGCCGACGCGGATCGTCGCCCCGATCGGGGCCAGCGCCACCTCGCCGAACAGGGTCTCGTTGCCGGAAACGACCCCGTTGAAGACGTATTCGCAAGCGCTCTGCTGCGTCAGGGTCAGCCGCCGGAGGACCGCGCAGAGCGCGTAGAACGACGACGAGACGATGCCGGCGCCGAGGTTGTAAAACAGATGGTAGCCGCCAAACCGGTCGAGCCTGATCTCGGTATGCCCGTTGCGGCGCAGCACCGCGGCGTAATGGCCCATGACGGCTTCGCCCGGCGCCTTTGGCCCGGTGGTGCAGTCGGAGGACAATCGAGCGGCCGCCGCGGCACCGATGTCGCGTTCGCCGAGACACGTGCCGCAAACGAAATCGAAATCGCCGTTAGGATAACGCGTCAGCTCGACCGACTTGTTTTCGATGCTGGGATAGGCGGCAAACACATATTCCGCCGTCTCAACCGTTTGCGGCGGCGGAAAACCGAGCGCGGCAAAGGCCTTGCGCAGCGTGCTCAATTCCGCCGACCGGTCCGTTGCCGAACTTGTCAACGCCAGAAAGAAACCGCCCATCACCGGTAATCCGCTACCGGCGCCGCAGCCATCCGAGCGCGCAGGATCGGCGGAGGACTCCGCATCCGGATCGGGTGGCCCGACAGCCTGGCGAGCCGCCGCGCCGCGACGACGCTCGCGCTCGCTTGCCGCCGGCGGCGCATGTCCTTGCCCCAGGCACATGGCGGGGTCCGGGACGGGACGCGATAGCGGAAGTCCAACAATTTGCTCGCGCGCACCGTTGCAATGCGGTCTTTTAGGCATTCCCCGGGTCTCAGGCAATCGCCTTGCGTTTGGCGATTCCGGTGAACGCGCGTCATCGCGGCGCCGGCAATTTCGCGACCGGCGCCCAGAACCCGACGTAATCGACCCGGGGATCCCAAGATCGCGTTCGCCCGGGGCTGCCTGCCGGGACGCTCAGGCCGGGTCACGCAAATTCGGCAAGTCCAAAAATTTGGGCGTACGCGTCAAACATTTGGCGTTGCGAAAATTCGGCGCCGACGCGCTCTTGGTTGCGCCGGCCGAGCTCCGCGCGTTTGTCCGGGTCTTGCGCCAGCCGCCCGATCGCCGCGGCAAAGGCGGCGCCATCGTCGCGCGGCACGACAAATTCGCGGTTTTCGGGGCTGAGGATGCTCTTGACGTCGCCGACATCGACCGCCGCCACCGCGCGGCCGGCGGCCATCGCCTCGAGCAACGCGTTGGGCATCTGCTCGGTGTCGGAGGACAGCGCAAAGATGTCGAATGTCCCGAGCACGGCCTCCGGCGCGACCCGCCCGGTAAAGACGACGCGCTCGGCGATCCCGAGCTCGGCCGCAAGATGGGCCAGCTTCGCGCGCTCGATCCCGTCTCCGGCGACGACCAGGCGCAGAGCGCGCGAACGGTCGAGATCGGCGAAGGCGCGCAACAGCCTGCCGACGTTTTTCTCCGGCCGAAGCGGGGCCACCGTGCCGACCACCACTTCTCCTTTCCCGCGAACAAAGCCCGCAACGGCGTCCCGCGGCGGATCGGCAAACCGGTCCACATCGACCCCGTTCGGGACATAGACGACCCGCTCCGGCGGCAGTTTCCAGACCCGGCACGCCAGATCTTCGAGCTTGCGCGACGGCACCACCACCTTGGCGCAGCGCGCCAACGCCCAACGGCGAAACACCACCCGGCGGCGAATTTGGCGGTCGGCCTCCTCCTTGCCAAAGCCGGCCTCGAGGTGAAGCTGTCGCGAGACCGGCATCAGGCGATTGGCCATCGCCCATTCGATGGAGCCCCAATTGTAGGTGACCAGCAAATCAGGCCGCAGCCGGCGCAACTGCGCGGCCCTGTCGACAAGCGCTCCGGCGAGGCCGTAGCGCGTCGCGGCGACCGTAAGCAAAGAGAGGTCGAGGCCGGCGGCAAAACCTTCGGCCGCCGCGAAATCCTGATCGAGGGCTACGATCGTATGGCGCAGCCGAGCGCCGAAATGATTGACCACCCGCACCATGCGCAACGGCACGCCGCCGATCCCAAAACTCGGGAAGACATGGAGAACGTGTTTCGCCGCCGCGACCGTGCCCGGGCGTAGGGGGCGCGCGGCGCGGGCCGCCTCGTCGGGAGCGGATGACGGCAACGGCCGAGCCGACGAGGCCAACCCCCGCTCTGCGGTGGGGTCTGCGGTGGGGTAACCGGACTTTTGTAAAATATTTTCCTCCTTGCGCTACAAGCCAGCAGGTCTTGCCGATTACGGGGTCAGCCTGATCGCTCGCTTCGGGCGGCGCCTCGTGCTAAAGTAGCATACAGGAACAGGTTTGATCGAATGGCGACCCAGGGAACCGGATCCGTCTTGGCATCTCCTCATGGCTCGCGGCGGCCGACAAATGGCGAACGGCTTGCGGTGAGCACGATGTACATTGCCGGTTGCCGTTGCTGAGGCATGCTCGATCCGAAAACATGGAGGGTGATCGACTGGCCGGCTGACAACCCGCCGATGGTGGTCGTCGTCGTCGACACCGAGGCCGAATTCGACTGGGCGCAGCAGCCGCCGAGACGCGCCCGAGGGGTGAGCTCGGTGAAATGCCAGGCGCAGACCCAGCCGATCTTTGAGCGCTATGGCGTGCGCCCGACGTTCGTCCTCGATTATCCGGTCAGCAGCACACCCGACGGCTACGAGTTCATCCGCGATTTGCATCGCTCGGGCATTTGCGAGATCGGCGCTCATTTGCAGCCCTGGGACAACCCTCCCTTCGTCGAGCCGACCACCGACCGAAACTCCTACCCGGGGAACCTGCCGGCCGCGCTCGAGCGCGAGAAGCTGGCGCACCTTACCGGGGTCATCGCCGAAAACATCGGGGTTCAGCCGCGCATCTACAAAGCCGGGCGTTACGGTGTCGGCCATGCGACGGCGGGGATCCTGGCCGAGCTTGGCTACGAAATCGATGTCAGCGTGGTGCCCGGCACCGACCTCACCGAAAAGCTCGGACCCGACTTTTCCCGTTGCGGCGCCCGGCCCTACTGGTTTGGCGCCGAGCCGGCACTGCTCGAAATCCCGTTGTCGATCGGCTACGCGGGGCTGTTGGCGCCGACCGGTCCGGTGGCCCACCTGCTGACCATGAACGAGCGCTTGAAGGCATTCCATGTGCCGGGCGTGCTCGCCCGCCTCGGCCTTGTGGAGCGCATCGCCCTCACCCCCGAAGGCATCTCGTTCGCGGAGCAGCGCCGACTGACCCGCGCATTGTTGCGTAACGGCCACCGGGTGTTCAGCTTTACTTACCACAGCCCGTCGCTCGCTCCCGGCAACACGCCCTACGTGCGAAGCGAGGCTGATTTGCGCGCTTTCCTGCTGCGGATCGAGCAATATCTCGATTTCTTCATGGGCGAGCTCGGCGGCCGGCCGGCGACCCCCTTCGAGATCAAGGCCCTCGCCGAGCAATCCGCCGCGCCGACCCGCGGCAGGACACCGGTTTCACCTCGTAATTGCTCGCCCCCCAGCGCATAGGCCGTCGGTCTCCCCTAAGGCCGGCCGGCGCCGGCCCACCCCAAGGCCGGCAGGCCCGCCCGCGCATTTTGCGGCAGCAGCAGCGGCGGACAGGTTCACCGCAGAGGCATGATCCGGGGCCGGCATCCCGGCGCTCGCCACCTTCCCCCGGCTCAGCGCGTCGAGATAGCTCAGCAGCGGCTGGTTCGCCTGCAAAAACCGCGTGAGCTGCGCCGCGGCGCGATGGTCGGGGTCGTCTTCGCTCGCCGACATCGCGACAAAGGCGGCGAGCGGCGCGCGGCCCAGCAACACCGCGCGCGCCTGCAACAGCTTGGTCTCGAGCAACCCGGCGGTGATTTCCCCGTCGACCAGATAAAACGACCATACCAGCCGCCGGCGCGGCCCGCTGACGATCTGGCTGCTCGCCACGGCGACTTGACGGCCGCCATAGGAGATTTCGGCGCGACCGCGGTCCGCCAGCTGCCAGACCTTGTCGTCGACCACCCGATTGTCGCTGTTGGTCAGGGCGTTGCCCACCGCGCGCAGCCGATAGAGTGCCACAAAGCGGACGACAACCCCGGAACCCGGCTCCTGGAAGCTTTGCAGCAGTTCGCGGTCGGCGCCGTGAACCATTGGGGCCCACCCCACGCCGTCACCGCCGACCGCACGCCACGGCGGGCCGATTTCCGGAGCCTGGGTAACCGGCAGCACCGTGGCCGGAAACTGGCGGTCGAGCCGCGCGGCGTATGCCGGGCCGGCGAGCGCGAGAGCCACGGCGGCGGCGGAAGCCGCGGCGAACCGCCACGGTACCGGCGGTGGCGCCGCCTACGGGTTGGAGCGACGGCGGACGGCCTTTGTCCACAAATGTCATGCCGATCGCGATCAACAGCAGGATCACCAGCGAAAAGAAAATCCAGCCGTAGAGAACATGGTCGGCTTCCACCGCGGCGGCGCTGCCTTCGAGATGCGCCAGAACGACGATCCCCAACGCCCGCAACCCGTTGGCGCCGATCGGCACGACAAGGGAAAGGGCAATGAACAGTGCCCGCCGGCGAAAGCTGCGGTACATGATCACCGAGAAAAAACATCCGAAGACGACGGACGCGATCAAGAACCGCAGCCCGGCGCAGGCTTCGGCGATCTCGAACCGGCCCTCCGGGATCTCGATCATCAAGCCGTCGGAATAAACCGGGATGTTGAGCATCTGCAGCCCATGGACGGCGATGTCGGCGGTGATCTTCTGCAATGTCGGGACGAGAAAGGCCCCGCTCGGCACCAGAAAGAACAGGAACAGCAGCGGCGCCAGCAGCGATCTGAACGCCCGCGTGCCGAGCGTCGCCAGCAATACGACTTCGAACATCGCGACGACGGCGAGCTGGCGCCCCTCGTTGAGGTCAAGGACGGCCGCGACCAGCCACGCCGCCGACAACAGCGGCATCACCGCCAGCGGCCAGAACACCGGTGTCGGTGAAATTGCCGGAAACACCGACCGCCTCTCCCACAGCAAATAGCCGATGAGAGGCAGGATCAGGAAACAGTGGTTGTAAGCGGTCGAGCCGATCCACACGGTGACCGCCGCTGCCATGTCATGGTAGAAGACGACACCGAAAACGACGCCTGACAGGGCGATCAGCGCCGCCGCCGCCCACCAGCCGGGAGCCGCTGCCGAGCGGCTGGCGCCGCCGTCGTCGATCATGCCGCGGCCGGCAGGCGCGCGCCGGCCGAACGAAGCCGGCCTGTGCGGGAAATCCATTTAGCCGATCCCCTTGACGATCAATGGTCCGAGCCGGGTGGCGAGCGGCAGCGGCAATCTTTTCCAGGCGGCCACCAGCAGCCGAAATTTCGGGTTGAGCGGGTTGAGCTCGGGAGCTTTGCGGCCGGCGGCGAGGCGATACTGATAAACCAGCGGGGTCGGCTCAAACCCCCAATTGCGCTTGAACGCGTGCGCGCCGGTTCCGGTCTTGCTGCGGCCGAAATCGAAGATCCGGCAACCTCGCTCGCACGCTCGGCGCAGCACTTCCCAGTACATGAAGTCGTTAGCCGCCAACCCCCGCGCCGCGAGCACCCCGCCGCCGTAGTACGGCAGCACCTCGTCGCGGAAATAAAAATTCAGCACCGCCGCCACCGCCTGGCCGTCATCCGTCACGGTGACGACGTCGCAGCATCCGCCGAACTCTTCGGTCAGGATCTGAAAATAGGATTTGGCGAAGACCGGCGTCCCCAGATTGCGGACACTTTCGGCATAGATGCGATGGAGCCGGTCGACGCCGCCGTCGACCTGCGACCGCAACCCGTTTTGCAGGCCTTTGCGGATCATGGCGCGCTGCTTTCGCGGCACCGCTTTCATATTGGCCTCGACCGACGGCAGGATCGGTTTGCGGAAGGTTGCGTAGAGTTCGGACTTCGTCTGCCAACCGGCTCGCTCTTCCGCGAAGCTGCGCATTTCGAGCACCGGCGCGCCGAGCGCCTGCATCAGCCGCACCGCCTCGGCGTCGAGCGCCCGCAGGCTCTCTTGGTCGGCGGCCACAGGTCCGCCATAAACGCCGAATGCGTTCGAGATCAGCGAGGAGCCGAACAGCGCCGAGCGGACATGGGTCAACGGCAATACGCCGGTTACAACCCCGGCGCGCTCCGCGAGCAGATAATGGGTCCGGTGGCCAAAGGCGCGTTCAATGACCCGCTTCCACGGCGACAGGTGAAAGAACGTTCCCGCCGCGCAGGCGCGAACGAAATTGTCCCAGCGCGCGCCGTCATCGGCCCGGAACGCTCTTACGGTGACGGCGAGCGACGATCCGTCCATGCCGTGATCAGCGGATACGGGCCCGACCCTTCGGTCAAAAACAAGCGGTCCAGCCGCGTCCAGTTGAAGTCGCGCAGCAGACGCCGCAGGCGCGGCTCGGTGCGAGCGAGATTGAGATAGTGGCGAAATCGCGAGCGCAGCGGCGCCTGTTTCTGCCGCGGCTGGTGCGGGTCGATCTCCCACGGGTGGACGTAGAAGATCGCCGGGTCGTCGCTTCGCCCCGCCTTGGCCAAGAGCCAGCGGCTCAGCGGATAGGGAAACAGGCGAAAATACCCGCCGCCCGAGGCCGGGACGTCTCTTCCCAACAGGCGAACCGCGGTCAGCGGGATCTCGACGAGCCCCGGACAAGGGGAAAACGCGGAGCGCGGCGCATTGGGGCTGCCGTAAAGGTCGTGTTTGACGGGATAGACGCTCGAGCTGTAGCGATACCCTTCCTCGGCCAGGATTTCGTGCGCCCAGCAGGTTTCCCGGCCGATCGAGAAGGTCGGCGCGCGATAGCCGTTGACGCAGACCCCGCCGACGTCTTCGAGAACCCTCTTGCTGTCGCGCACATCGGCGCGAAACGCCGAGGCCGAAATCGCGGTCGACGCGGAGATGGTCGTTGCCGTGGCTCGCCAGTTCGTGCCCGTCGGCGACAATGCGCCGCGCCAGCGACGGGATGGCGTCGAGCAATGCAGCCGAGCGTAAAAAAGGTCGCCTGGACCTCGGCCTCGGCCAGGAGGTCGAGCAGACGATGCGTGTTGCGCTCGACCCGCGGCGGCAACCGCTCCCAGTCCTTGCGGTCGATGGTCGAGGCAAAGGCTTCGACCTGAAAATAATCCTCGACGTCGACGGTCATCGCGCCGGGAATGCCCGGGCGCAGGTCGCCGCGCCGGCCGTGGTCCCCGGTTGCCGCGGGCCGACCCGGTTTTGGGCCGCCGGCATCGGCGGCGCGCTGCAGCGGTTCGATTGCCGCGCTCACATCCGTTCACCCTGAAAGTAATGGGCAGCGATCTCAATGGCGCGGCGGATCAAGCGCTCGTGCTTGTCGACGCTTTTTTCGAGATGCCCGATCCGTTCGACGACCATCGAAAGTCCGTCGCCCGCAATAACTTTACCGCCATCGCTGGCCGACGGCTTGGTTTCGGTCACCACCGCGATTTCGTCGCGCAGATCGCTCGCGACTTTGTCGACGGCGCTCCCGGTCAACGTATGAAGCTGCTCGAGAAACCCGTACAGCAGCAGCCTCGAGCACAGTGTGTTGATGCGCCGCGGGACACCGTCCGTGTACTGGAAAATCAGCGGAAACGAGGCCTCGGTGAAATGCGGGTCGCCCTTCCATTCGGCGCGGCGCAGGCGATGCTCGATATAGGCCCGCGTTTCGGCTTCGTTGAGCGGCCCGAGGTGGTACGCCGCGGTGACGCGCTGGCGCAGCTGCTCGAGCCCGGCGCTGCCGAGGACCGTGCGAAACTGCGGCTGGCCCAGCAGAAAGCTCTGCAACGCCATCGTCTTGTCGACGACGATGTTGGACAGCATGCGCAATTCTTCGAGCGCCTCGAACGACAAATTCTGCGCTTCGTCGACGATCAACAGAGCGCGCTTGCCGGCATGATGCTGGGCCAGCACAAAATCGCTGATGCGCTGCAGCAGCGCCCCCTTGGTCAGCCCTTCCTTGGCGACGCCAAAGCCGGCGGCGACCAGATGCAGCAAATCGTCGCCGCCGAGCTGGCTGGTCACGATCTTTGCCGCGACAAAGCTTTCCGGGCTGATCGTCGCCAGCAGGTTGTCGACCAGGATCGTCTTGCCCGCGCCAACCTCGCCGGTGATGATGATGAACCCCTCGGCGTGATGCAGACCATAGACCATATAGGCCATCGCCTGGCGGTGCACGCTGCTCTCGAAAAAGAAACGCGCATCGGGGGTCAGCTGAAACGGCCGCGTCGCCAGCCCGTAGAATTCCGAATACATCGGCTCAGAACGCTTTGGTCAAAAGAAACAGCAACGAGTTCACCGCGACATCGCCTGACCGCCCGTTGACGATCGTTCCGCCATTCGGCTGGTACGAAAAACTGTACACGACCGATCCGGTCAGCGCCCGGGCGAACAGGTAGTTGACGCCGACATTGGCGGTGATGGTGCTGGTATTATTAACTGGTGTCGGTGAATTTATCGTTACGACATTGGTCGTTCGCGAATAGCCGAACTCCGGCGTTGCCGTTCAAATCGGGCCGTATGTCGCGCGTCCATGTGAAAACCGCCCCGGCGCTGTCGGTCGGCGCCGTGATCGGTGGGGTAAGTGTTTGCTGATTTATGTAATACGCATAAATCGAATAAGTATTGCGCCCGATCTGGTCGTTTGCTCCCACGTTGTACAGATGCTGCCGATAAACGCTGTTGGTGAGACCCAGTCCCGGATTATAGAACGCCGTGGGCAGCCCGGAATACTGGTCGACGATCGAGCCGTTCGAGCTCAACGACGAGCTGGAGAGCGACGCCAGAATGGTTTGCGCCGGCGTGCTTATGCCCTGCGCGAGGTTGGCCTGCACCGTAATTGTCGGGGTCACCTGATAATTGGCCGCTCCGGTAAGGCCGTAAACCCCTTGCACCCGGCCGTATTCGAGGCTGATAAAGCCGTAATCGGCGGCCGACCCGAGACGCCCGCCGGCCAGCCAGGTAGCGCCGGCGAACGTCGCCGTCGGCGCGAACGGAAAGCGCAGGTTCTGATAGCCGGCCCGGCCGAGCGCCGAGATGTTCGGCAGGAACCGATATTCCACGTCGTTGTAGGCGCTGAATTGCTGGTTGCGCGAGGTCGAGCTCGAATTGAAGTCCGAATAGTCGACCGTCAACCGGGACAGGCCGCGAGCAAAGTCCTGACCGCTCGCCGCCGTAAAGGTGCCCTCGTTGAGAATGCCGCTGGCGATGTTTGACGTCACCGGGCTCGTCGTCGAGGTGATCGCGGTGTTGCCGCCGAAATTCGTCGAGCCGAGCCGATAGCGCAATTCGGTATCGACCAGCCCGCCAAAAGACTGTCGCAGATAAGGCGATATTGTATTTGCGTACACTTGCGTCTGCTGGGTATTCGGCAGCAGCGACGGGCTGACGAAACCAAGTCCGGGCAAAGAGGACGCCTGGGTGATATAGCTGCTCAGATCGACGAACAATCGGTCGCTGATAACGGTGCCGGTGCCGCTGCCGTAGAGGTTGGCGGTAATCTGGTTGAGGTTGCTGGTCGGAACGTAGATGTTGCCCGCGGCCTGTCCGCTAAGGACACCCTTGAAACGCGGCGTGTCGGCCGAGATCGAGACCCCCGGAATGAGCAGCGTTTCGGCGGCCGCGGTCGTATTGGTGCTGGTGTAGTTGACGTTGTTGGTGAACCGCTCGCCGACCGTCGCATAAGGTTGAATCAACACCGCCGGGGCGTTGGGATCGTAAAACTGCAGCGTGGTGATCCCGGCGCCGGGCTGCGGCAAGGCCAGCCCGGTGGTCAGAGGTGCTGGCGCCGCCACCGCCCCGGATGGCAGCGAACCGGGGGGTGCGAGCGGATTGGGCAATCCGAACGGACCCGACGGCGGCGGCGGCAGGATGCTGGGCGCTCCGCTCGCCGGCACCGTTCCCGACGGGCTCAAGCCGGTTGCAAGCTGCGCCGCCGCCGGCGTCGCCCGCTCGGCCGCGGCAACGGCGAACAGCAGCAGCGTCAACCTGAGGTGCGGTCTGCGCTCGCTCCCACCGGCGGCGCTTCTAGGCGGGCGCCGGCTTGTCCGCCCGCAGCTCATCGCCCGCGCCGGTGGGATAATGGTAGCCGTATCCGTAAGAGCCGAAATGCGCGCCTCCCTGCTCGCTCTTGTTCAACAGCAGGCTGATGCGCGGGCACGAGCTGAGCATGCTGAGCCCAGCCTCGATCTCGTCCTGTTGCGTACGATGCGCTTCGACGACAAAGACGGTCTGGCTGACCAGCGGGGCCATCGTCGCCGGGTCGCTGCTCGCCATGCAAGGCGGGGTGTCGAGGATTATAAAGCGGTCGGGGAAGCGTCGCGTCAGCTCGTCCAACAATGCGCTCATCCGCTTGCTCGACAGCAACTCGGGCACATGCGGCCCGCCCTGCCCGGCCGGCAAGACCAAGAGGTTTTCGATGTTGGTGCGGATCAGAGCGCTGCTCAGATCGATGGTTCCGGCAAGCACCTCGACCAGGCCTTTTGCGTCGCGGAGCCCGAAAATGGTTTTCAGGGACGAGTGGTGCGTGTCGACGTCGACGAGCAGCGCCTTGACGTCCCGTTCCGAAGAGAACGCCAGCGCCAGGTTCAGCGACACAAAGGTCTTGCCTTCGCCGGGCCGCGAGCTGGTGATCATGATGACCCGGTTCGGATGCTCGTTGTCGGACCGGCCGCCGGCCGGCCACGCGGCCATCAGGTTGCGCTTTATCAGGCGGAATTCCTCCGCGGTCCGCGAGCGCTCGGCCGAGGGCAGGGTAATCCCGTGGCTGGCGAGCTGACCGCGGTCGAGGGTCAGCTCGGCGCCGTTGAGCTCAGTCGGCTCGGGTGCCGCAAACGCCGCCGCCCCGGAGGATGGCGCACGGGTGACGAATTGCGCCGCGGACCCGACCTCAGCCGCTTCGCGCTGACGCAGCAGCGCCGCCGCGCGTTCGATCAGTCCTATCGATTCCGCCATTACGAGACGCCTACCGAATGAAGCCCCAGGCTCAATGCCAACAATGTTCCATAGACCGCGATCAACACCCCCGCGCTGGCGCACACCCCGGCCAGTTGAATGGTCGCCTGCCGCCGCGCGGCGCCCAAGCGAGAGCCGCGTCACGCTCCCCAGCATCGGGATCCCGAGGTCGCGCAGCTGGGTGAGCGTCGCGAACGAGCGGTCGAGCTGGGCCATGACGATCGGTGTGGCGATCCCGGCGACAAGTCCGGCGAGCAGCACGATCGAGACCAGCAACGGCCGATTGGGCTCGGCCGGGATGACCGGCACCTGCGGCGGGTCGACGATGCGAAACTGGATCTTCTCGGTTTTGGTATCGGCGGCGTCGGCGATCAGCGTCGCCTCGCGGCGCGACACCAGCTCCTGGTAATTGCGTTTTCAGGATGCCGTAGTCGCGGTCGAGATCTTCCGCCTCGGTGATTACCGCAGGGCGCCGACTTGGCGATTTGCTCGATCCGATCCTGATCGAGCTGCGCGTCGGCGAGACGACGCTGCGTTGCGGCGACCTGGCCTTCGGCATCGACCAGCTTGACCTTGAGCTGGTCGTAGATGGTGTTGGGAACCTGCGCTTTGCCGGAGCCGATCGCCGCGCCCGACCCGCCCGAATGCCTGATCTCCCCTTCGAGCTGGCCGATCGCCTCACGCGCGGCGACCACATCGGGATGCTGGTCGGTGTATTTCAGCCGCAGCGTGTCGAGATTGCCGCGCATCTCCTCGAGGCGGGTCTCATCCGGGCTCAGCGAGCGCCCGCCGGTGACGACCACTTGCGGGGTGCGGTCGACGGTCAGCATTTGCGGCACCGTGGCGATCTCCTGGCGCAGGGAGTCCCGCTTGGTGGTGGCGTCCTCGAGGTCGTTCTTGGCCCTGGCGACCGCGGCGCGGGCCTGGTCCAGCCGGCTGCGGCTGTCGCCGCTGGCATCCGGGGCGTCGGGGGCGTGGCCGGAGACGATTCGGGGTATTGCCGCGCCAGCTCCGCCCGCCGCTTCTCGGCGGCGCGCAGCTGATCGCGATGGGCGGCGATCTCGTCGTCGAGAAAACGCTGGGCGCTGTCCATCTCGGTGCGGCTGCTGCCGGCGGTCTTTTCGGCAAAAATCGTCAGCAGCGACTGGACCACGTTCTTGGCCGTCTGCGGGTTTCGATTGCGATACCCAATGGTCATCAAGTTCGGCGTAATCGGCCGGATGTCGACGTCGGCCGCCAAGTGTTTGTAGAGTTCTTCCTTTTGCGCGGGCGTCGTCACGCCGAGGTCGAGATCGGTCAAGCGGACGAGCTGTTCCAGATTGGGGCGGCTCAACAGCGTGCGCTGCAAGAAATCGAGATGGCGCGTCGGATCGGTGTCCGCCGCCAGTCCGTGCAACAGCGGCGTCAGCAACGGGTCGGCGTTCAAGTAGACCCGCGCCGACGATTCGTACTTTGTCGGAATAAAGGCGACGCCGATCCAGCCGGCGGTGCAGACCAGCCAAGCCATGCCGATGGCGAGCCATTTTTGCCGCCACACTTTTTGTATGATCGGCAAGGCATGCGATTTAAGCGAACTAAGCGAATTCATCGCCGGCTCCACAAAGACAAGACGGACCTGACGATTCCCCGAAACCGACCGGCTCCAACCCGGCCCCGCCGACCGTCGCCCGTTGGGCGGCGCAGTGGTCTACGCAGTGGTCTACACGCATGCTTAGAACAGGCGCTGCGGAATGATCAGAATGTCGCCCGGCTGCAATGCGACATTGCTCGACACGTCGCCATCCCTGATCAAACTGTCGAGATGCACCCCATAAGTGTACTGTTTGTTGTCGGTAGTGCGCACGATCACGGTGTCGTTTCCGGCCGCATAGCGCGTCAGACCGCCGACCTCGATCATCGCGTCGAGCACCGTCATGTCGGTGCGATACGGCAATCGCCCGCGGCTGGGCGGCTTCGCCGATCACGCGCACCTGTTCGCTGAACGGGCCGACAAAGCCTTGGGCAATGACGGTGACCACCGGCTCCTTGATGTATTTGCCCAGTCGCTGCTCCAGAATCCGGGCGAGCTGGGTCGGCGTCTTGCCGATGGCGACCACATCCTCGACCAGCGGGATCGACAATCGCCCGTCGGGGCGAACATCGACGCTGATGCTCAGCTCCGGGTTGCGCCACACAAAAATGTTCAACTTGTCGCCCGGGCCGATGATGTACTCGCTCGACGGCAACGCCGACGCCGGCGGCGCCGGCGGCAAGGGCGGTGCATTGTGACATCCGACAACTACGAGCACGCCGACCAAGCCGGCGGCGCGAAACAATCTGCGGTGCACCCCTGCGCTCCTGTCCAGAGTTCCCGGCTGGCGATGAGAGGGACATCCCATGACTGCCCGTCGCCAAATACCGCGGCCCCCGCTTCCCGCGTAGAGCGGCAAGATACTTCTGCTCAGCCACGGTCTATAGCACCAAGCCGTCCGAGGCGCAATAAAGTTGTCGTTTACCTTTGGCTTTGTTCACTGACAAATGAGACAGCAAAACGGCTCCAAATATGGCCGTCCGCGCGTCGCGGCGCGCTCGCCGCAGCAAAGACCCGGTCGGTTTCGCCATCTGCCGGCCGCCGCGTGTGTCACGTGACGCGCACTTCCGGATCCTGATTACCGCCCGTCGCGCGCTGTTGTCTGACGCAACCGGCGGCGTGTTGCAGATTGTCGCCCAACCTGGTGAAAAAACGATGAACGCCGACTGTCTGCCGCGTCGCGGCCGACGGTCACGCGGCGAGCAGCCGCGTCAGTCCCGCCGCCGACGCCGGGGCGCCCGGAAAGACCGCATCGAGCTGGCGATCGGCAAGACCCAGGTGACGCCCGAGGATCACCGCCAGCGCGGCGCGGAAATCGGTGGTGACGGCGAGGTCGCGGCGCTGATACAGCTGCGCCGTCGCCAGCCCTGGCCAGTCGCCGTAAATCCGGCCGCCCCGGACCGCGCCGCCGGCGAGCCAGATGACATTGCCGTGGCCGTGATCGGTGCCGTGGTCGCCGTTCTCGTGCACGGTGCGGCCGAACTCCGACAAGACGACGATCACCGTATCGCGCCAGGCGCCGCCCAGCCCGTGGCCAGCGCGGCCAGCCCGTCGCCGAGCGGGCGCAGCCGGTTGGCGAGCCGGCCTTTGGCGCCGCCCTGGTCGACATGGGTGTCCCAGCCGCCGAGGGCGACAAAGGCGAGCCGGATCCGCGGGTCGGCGGCGATCAGTCCGGCGAGCTGGGCCGCCCGACCGGGCAAAGCTCGACGGCGGGGGCGCGCCGGCGTCGGCGATCTGCTGCTCGCGGGCGAGGGCGCCGATCAGCTCGCCGCGCGCGCCGCGGCCCTCGCGATAGGCTCGGCCGAGGCTGCTCGGCGCCGGCATAGAGGCGGTCGAACGCGGCGGCGAGCTCCGGGCGGTCGATCGGCATCGGCTGCGCGGCGCCGGGGCCGAGCGGCAGATTGGCGACCGGCGCCTTGCCGGTCAGAATGCGCGGCAAGGTCGGGCCGACGCTGATCGCCTCGGTTGGGCCGCGCGGACCGGGCAGCGCCTGCAGCAGCCGGTTCATCCACCCGTCCGCGGTCGTGCTGCGCCCGGGCGTGCCGTTTTCGATGTAGCGCTGCGCCTCGAAATGCGAGCGGCTCGGGTCGGGCGAGCCGGCGGCGTGGATAAAGGCGAGGCTCGCTGTCGCGCCACAGCGGCATCAGGCGCGCCAGCGCCGGATGCAGGCCGAAATGCTCGTCGAGCGCCAGCGCGCCGTCCGGCGTCCCCCGGCCGGGCGACCGCGATCGTCGGCCGCGCGTCGTAATAGGCCGGCTCGGCGTAGGGAACGACGACGTTGAGCCCGTCGACGGCGCCGCGCAGCAGGATCACGATCAGCCGCTGCGGGCCGCCCTCGGCGCGCGCCGCCCAGGCCTCGCTGCCGAGCGGCAGAAGCGCGGCGCCGGCCGCTCCGACGACGAGCCGCCTCGAGATCGCGAGACCAGGGCCATTGCGGCTCCCTATCGGTGCATGAAGTCGGGGCTGCCGAGGATCAGCGCGGCGCGCTGCCCCGGCGGCGCCGCCGTCGACGACGGCACGGGCCGCCGGCGTCAGCGTCGACGCCGAGGATCGTCCTCGAGCCGCGCGGGGTCGACCGGCGACGGCCGACGCGGGCGTCAGGCGCGCGAGCCCGCCATCCGGGTCGACCGCCGATCGGCACGGCGCCGCGCGCAAGCGCCACGGCAAAGGCGATCCGCTGCATCGTCGCATCCGGGCTCAGCCAGGCCTCTGTCGTATTCTTGTAGCCGTCCGGTGTCTGGCATCCGTAAAGCGGCATGCCGAGCCGGCTCATCCAGCCGAGCAGCGGGCGGACATTGTTGACCGGAAGACCCGCCGCGCGCACCGCAGAGACCACAAATTCGTAGGGCGTCTTGTATTTCTGCCCGATGCTGTCCCAGAATTCGGGGCTGTCGAACAGCGTCTTCAGGATGCGCGGATATCGCCGCCGGTGGCCAGAAAGCGCGCGGCGAGCCGGTCGACGAGCGCCGGCGGCGGCGCGTCGGCGACAAAATACTGCGCCAGCTCATAGGCGATATGGCGGGCGGTGGCCGGGCTCGCCGCCAGGATGGCGAGCGCCTCCTCGCCCTCGGCCTTGCCCCGCGCCTGGAGCTTGCGGCCGAGAAACACCTTGGGGCCGTAATCGTGGCGGGCGCCCTCGAACACCGCGGCGATGCCGGGGTAGGCGCTCGAACTCGGCGGATTGACCCGCCAGCCGGTAAAGACCCGCGCCAAGGTGTTGACGTCGTCCTGGGTATAGCCGCCATCGACCCCCAAGGTGTGCAGCTCCATGACTTCGCGCGCGAAATTCTCGTTCAGCCGGCCGCGCGCCGCGTGCGGCGCCGAGGCGGTGTTCCGGGTGTTGTCGAGATAGACCAGCATCGCCGGATGCTTGGCGACGGCGAACAAGCAGGTCGCGAAAACGGCCGAGCGCGTAGGGGCGGATCGCGCGTTCCTCGTAATCGCCGACCCAGACGCGATCGAGCCCCTCGCCCGCGAAGACGTTGAAATGGTTGAACCAGAAATTGACCATGACCTGTTGAGCTGGCGCCGGCTCAGGACCGCGCGCAACACCCGCGCCTCCTCCGCCTGGCGAAAGACGAGGCTCGCCCGCTGCTCCTGCGCCTGCAAATCGTCGAGCGTCGGCTTGACGCCGCCTGCCGGGCGCAGCGGCCCGTAAAGCTGGCGCAGCTCCACCGCGCCGAGACCGAGGGTGTCGAGCTGGGCCAGGCGAAAACGCAGCTCGATCGGCTCGGGGATATCGCGCCGGGTCGAGCTGCTCGGCGATGTAGTGCTCGACCCCGACCGTCTTCACGTAATTGAAATCGTCGAGGGTGGGGCCAAAGGCCAGCCGGTTCAGAACATGGAGAACCTGCCGATCCGAATCGACCGCGCCTGCCCGGCACGGCGGCAACAGCAGCAGCAGACACGCCGCCGCAAGATTCCGCAGATCGCCTTGGCATAGTACCGCAGGCAGCAACACCGGGACCGCGACAATACCAGCCCCGCATTCATCATAGCCGCGACCAGCCGTCTGTCGCCTGCCCGATTGTTTGCGCGTTGTATAATTTGGTGGCGCGCTTTGAATTGTGCTGCCGAGACCGGCGTCGGGGGCGTTTGCCGGCCTTGGCGGCGGTGACGGTTGCCTCAATCCGAGATCGCCGTGGTCTCCGGTCGGCTCGGCGGCGTCGGGCTGGACGCTCGGCGGCGGTCGCGGCGCGCGGGCAAATCGGGACAGGCGGGCAAGGCTGGCAACCGCGGCCACGGCCGAAAACCCCGACGCCAGCAAGATCGCGACGGTCGGGCCGGTGCCGGCGGACGGGTGGGCAAAGCCGAAGATCAGCGCGACCAGAGCCGCACCGATCGTCTGCCCCAGCAGCCGCGCCGTCGACTGGATCGCGCCGGCGCCGCCGCTGCGCTCGCGCGGCGCGCTGGCGACGATGGCGCGGTTGTTCGGCGACTGGAAAAACCCGAAGCCGAGCCCGCACACGGTTATGCGCCACAGGATGTCGGCGGTCGCCGGGTGCGCCGGCAACAACGCCAGCAGCACATAGCCGAGGCTCAGCACGCCAAGGCCGATGCCGCCGAGGATCCCGGCCGGATAGCGGTCGGCGAGCCTGCCGGCGATCGGCGCGATCACCGCCACCGTCGCCGGCCACGGCGTCATCAACAGCCCGGTCGCGACTTGCGAGCGGCCGAGCACGTCCTGGAAATAAAACGGCAAGGTGACAAAGGTGATGCCTTGCGCGACAAAGGTCGTCACCGAGGTCGCTACCGACAGCGCGAATATCGGGCGGCGAAACAGATCGACCGGCAGCAACGGCAGGGGCAGCGCCGCCTGGCGGCGCACCAGGACGTAGCCGACGCCGAAGCGCGGCCAGCCAGTTCGGCGGCGACGAACAGAGCCGCCTGACCGTGGCCGATGCCGTTGATGCCGCCGATCAGAAACGCAAAGGCAAAGGCGCTCAATGCCGCGCTCGCCAGATCGAAGCGATGCTCCGAGGGCGGCGTGCGCGGCAGCAGCCGCAACGACAGAAGAAAGGTGACGAGCCCGATCGGCACGTTGACCGCAAACAGCCAGTGCCAGGAGGCGACCGCGAGGATCGCCGCCGCGACGCTCGGGCCCGCGGCCGAGGAGACCGACACCGCGACCGCGGTCATCGCGATGCCGCGTCCCAATTGCCGGCGCGGATAGGTGAAGCGCACCAGCGCCGTGTTGACGCTCGTCATCCCGGCGGCGCCGAAGCCTTGCAGCGCGCGTCCGAGCGCCAGCATCGCCAGCGAATGCGACAGCGCGCTGACCAGCGCCGCAACGGTGAACACGGCCAGCCCGATCGCATAGATCCGGCGATAGCCGAAGATGTCGCCGAGCGAGGCCAGCGGCAGCAGCGAGACCACAACCGCGAGCTGGTAGGCGTTGATCACCCAGATCGACTGCGCCGGGCTCGTCCCGATCTGCCGGGCGATCGTCGGCAAGCGCGATGTTGACGATCGAGCTGTCGAGCACCGAAGCGACGAGCCCGGTGACCAGGGTGAGGATCGCCCAGTAGCGCTGCGGAAGCGCAGGCCCGTCCTCGGCCGTGTTCATCAGGCTCGCGGCGTCCAGCCGTCACACGAGACCGCCACAAATCCCGGCTCTGTTGCGGCTCTCGGGTCGCGGGCCGTGGATCGGCGAGCCGGGCGCGGAGCGCGAGCGCCAACCCCGCCGCGCGGCCGGGGAGCAGGTCGGCGGCGAGCGGCCCGCGCCGGGCGCAGGCGGAACGGGCTATTACCGGCGGATCGGAGCCTAGTCGACGATCTGCGGGAACGAGCAAAAACAGATCGGTGTCGCCGGTCTGTTGGCCGGCCGCGGTCAGCATCGCGTGCGCCTGGCCGCGGTGATGGGTCTGGTGGTTGAAGAAATGCGCGACCAGCAAGCCGCTTCGGCGCGCGGATTTCGCGGTTGGCGGCGCCGCTGAACCAGACCATGTCCTCGTCGAGCCAGCGCTTCGTCGAGCTTGTGCGCCCAGCGGACGATGCCGGCATCGGCCGTTTCGCGCTCGGCCGCGAGCTCGGCGAAATCGTCGATCATCTGCGCGCTCTGTTTGATCGGGGTCGTCGGGTTTCGGCCAATCGTCGAAGCGCGACATCCACTGCCGGTCGCCCCACAGGATGTGGGTCAGGGTGCCGTGGATCGTGCCCCAGAACGCTCCCCGCGGCGCCGCCTCTCGTCATCCGAAAGCCGCGCCGCGGCGCCGTAGAGCCGCCGGTTCATCTCGGCGTTGTAGGCGGCCATCGTGCGAACATAAGCGGGCGTGATCATCAGCAACTCCTCGGCTCGTGCGCAAATCCGGTCAGCGGCCCTTGAACGGGCCGGGCCGGCGCTTTTCGGCAAAGGCGCGCGCCGCTTCGTGAAAGTCTTCGCTCAGGTAGAGCTTCAACGGCGCGGTCTGCATCGCGACCTCGCGCTCAATCTGGTCCATGTACCAGCGCCGGGTGCGCACCGTCGCCCGCACCGACAGCGGCGGGTTTTTCGCGACCTCCGCGGCGAGCTCGCGGGCGGCTTCGAGATGGCGGCCGGGCGGGGCCACACGGTTGACGATGCCGGCGGCGTGCGCCTCCTCGGCGGTGAAGAAGCGCCCGGTCAGCGCCACCTCGGTGGCAAAGGCAGCGCCGCCGCGAAAATTCAGCAAGGCCCAGTATTTCGAGCCGCCGAGCCCGCGCGAGGTTTCGGTCACCTGGAATTTGGTGCCGGCTTCGGCGACGATCAGGTCGCATTCGAGCACGATGCCGAGCGCCAGCCCCATCGCATAGCCGTGCGGGGCGGCGATGACCGGCTTCCAATTGACCGAGCGGGTAAAGAGATCGGCCGAGTTGGCGCCCCAGCCCTGCGGCCCGCCATGCTGCACGAAATTCCTCGCGCCGGCGCAGCTGGCGCTGATGCACGTCGGCGCCGCTCGAAAAGGCGCGGCCGGCGCCGCAGATGATCGCGACGTCCGCCTGCGGGTCGAGGTCGAAGCGGCGCAGCGCGTCTGCCAGATGGCGCACGAGATCGTCGCTGAACGCGTTGAGCCTATCCGGCCGGTTCAGGGTCAGGGT
Source organism: uncultured Alphaproteobacteria bacterium (assembly GCA_963775525.1). Classification (GTDB taxonomy): domain Bacteria; phylum Pseudomonadota; class Alphaproteobacteria; order ATCC43930; family CGMCC-115725; genus AP-15. The sequence goes on from CAVZJF010000009.1 coordinate 125,912, forward strand.
CGCGATCTGGTCCTCGCAGGCATAGTGGACGAGGTCTTCTGCCGGCCTCTCGTTCATTCGCGTTCCTCCCGCCCTACCGGTCGAGCCACACATCCTCGAACCGCCAGCCATTGTACTGGCTGTTGGTCATCAGGGTCAGCCCTTGACTGCCGGCTGCCAGCAGGTCGCGGCGCGCAGGTGGTAGATGATCGGGCGCGCCTCCTCCTGCTGCAGCTGATAGTCGATCTTCCACACCAGCTGCTTGCGCTTTGCCGGATCGGCCTCCATCGACTGCCGGTCGACCATCTTGTCCCACTCGCGGATTGCAGAACCCGGTGTAGTTGCGCACCGTCTTGCACACATAATTCTGGTAAAACACCACGTCCGGGTCGTCGACCCCGGTGCCGAGCACGTTGACCCCGACCTTGAAATCCTTGCGGATCAGCTTGGGCACCCAATTCGCGGTCTCGACGGTTTCGATCTCGCCGTCGATGCCGATCTCCTTCAGCTGGTCGATCAGCAATGCGGCCGGATCGCGATAGACCGCGAGGTTGCGCACCGATATCTTGACCGCGAGGCGGTTGTCCGGGCCGTAGCCCAGCTTTTTCATGATCGCCTTGGCTTCCTCGCGGTTCTTCTGCACGTCGCCGCTGTAGCCGGGCAGGGTCTTCAGCATGTCGGCCGGCATGCCCCACACGCCTTCGGGCGGCGGCAGCATCGCCCCGCCGAGATCGCCCTGCCCCTGGCCGAGGATGTCGATAAAGGATTTGCGGTCGATGGTCAGCGCCATCGCGCGCCGCAGCTCGGCGTTGTCGAAGGGCGGCACGGTGCGGTTGATCAGCATGCCGATCGACTCGCCGGCCGGCCCGACCTGGCAGATCGCCTTGCGGCGCCTGGGTCTTGATGTCCTTCAACAGCGGGATCGTGACCTCCTAGGGAAAGGTCATGTCGAACTTGCCGGCGATAAAGGCGAGGATCGCGGTCGAGCGGTTGGGGATGATCGTGTACTCGATGCCGTCGAGATAGGGCCGGCCCGGCTTCCAGTAATCCGGGTTGCGGGCGACCTTGATGTCCTCGTTCGGCTTGTATTCGACGAATTTGAACGGGCCGGTGCCGATCGGATGCTGGCGCATGTCGCGCGGCGGGACATGGCACGGATAGATCGGCGTATAGCCGGCAGCGAGCATCGCCAGGATCGCCGGCTGCGGCCGCTTCAGGTGCAGGGTCGCCTCGCAATCGCCGTTGGTGGTCACCCCGGCGAGGTTGACCCACCACGATCCGCGGTAGTTGAGGCGCAGCTTCTCCTTGGCCCTGCCCGGTCAGCAGGTCAAAGGTGCATTTGACGTCCTGCGCGGTAAATTTTGCGCCGTCGTGCCATTTGACGCCGTCGCGCAATTTGAAGGTCAGATCCTTGCCGTCCTCGCTCCACGACCAGCTCGTGGCCAGCTCGGGAACGATCGATTGCATGCTGTTCTGCGGAACATGCTGATCGTAGAGGACGAGGTTGTTGAAGACCCCCATCATCGGCATGATGACGCCGATCGTGCCCTCCTCGTGGATCGACATGCTGGCCGGGCTGTCGCGGTGATAGATCGGAGAATCCCGCCCTGCTTTTGCGCCCAGGCCGGCGCCGGCAACCGCAAGGTCGAGCAGCAGCGCCGAGCCGCCGCCAATGCCCGCGGATCCCCGTCTCATCCCGACGCTCCCTCTCCGGCCGCCAAAACCGGCGCGAGCTTGGCCGAGGGCCGCCGCGAAGTCCAGCGCCGGTCGGGTAAGCGGGGCTGGCATGCAAAGCACGTGCGGCGCTCGCCCGACAGTGGCGTTGCCGCGCTCTCAGACGAGCGGCTTCAGGTCGCCGAGGATCGTCGGCAACAGCTCCGACACGGTCGGGTGGATGTGAACCGCGCGCTGCATGACCGTGTAGGGCGCCTTGGCGTACATCAGGTCGAGGATCGAGTGGATCGCCTCGTCGCCGCCGACGCCGAGCAGCGAGGCGCCGAGGATCTCCTTGCTGTCGCCGTCGACCAGGATCCTCATGAAGCCCTGGGTCTCGCCCTTTTCGATCGCGCGCGCGACCTGGGTCATCGGCCGCTCGCCGACCAGCACCCGCCGGCCGCTGGCGCGCGCCTCGGCCTCGGTCATGCCGGCGCGGCCGAGCGGCGGGTCGGTGTAGAGCGCGTAGGCGGTGATGCGGTCGCTGACCCGGCGCGGGTCGTGGTCGAGCAGATTCGCCGCGACGATCTCGAAATCATTGTAGGAAGTGTGGGTGAAGGCGCCCCTGCCGTTGCAATCGCCCAGCGCCCAGATGCCCGGCACGTTGGTGCGCAGCTCGTCGTCGACGGTGATGTAGCCGCGTTCGTCGCAACGCACGCCGGCCTGGTCGAGACCGAGGTCGTCGGTGTTCGGCCGGCGGCCGACCGCCAGCAGCACATGCGACCCGACGATCTCGGGCGCGCCCTCGGTGCAGTCGGCGGTCGCGACGACGTCGCCGCCGCGCCGTGACAAGCTGATGCATTCCGCGTTCAGCCGGACTTCGATCCCCTCGCGCTCGACGATTTCCTTGATCGCCGCCGACACGTCCTCGTCTTCGCGCGCGACGAGGCGCGGCGCCATTTCGACGATCGTCACCTCGCTGCCGAAACGCCGGTACATCTGGCCGAATTCCAGACCGATATAGCTGCCGCCGACGACGACCAGATGGCGCGGCAGGAAATCGACCGCCATCATCGTCGAGTTGTTCAGGTGGGGGACCTGGTCCACGCCGGGCATCGGCGGCGCCAGCGCCCGCCCGCCGACATTGATAAAGATACGCTCGGCCACGAGCCGCTCGGCGCCGATCTCGACCTCGCGCGGCGATTCAAAGCGGGCGTGGCCGCGGTAGAGCGTCAGGTTCGCGGCAGTTTCGAGAGCGGCGGTCAGCCCGTCTCGCGATTGCGCGACGATCGCGTCCTTGCGCGCCTTGACCCGCTTCATGTCGACGCCGACCGCACCCGCGACCGTCACGCCGTATTCGGCCGCGCGCCGCGCCGATGTGGGCCGCATAGGCGCTCGCCACCAGCGCCTTGGTGGGAGTGCAGCCGGTGTTGACGCAGGTGCCGCCGAACATCTTGCGCTCGGCGATCGCGACCTTCATCCCGGCGCCGGCGAGCCGCAACGCCAAGGACGGCCCGGCCTGGCCGGTGCCGATCACGATCGCGTCAAACTCGGGCATGTGCGGCACTGCCGGACAAGCGGCGGCACTCTCTCAAGCGGGGGCGAACAGGTCCGGCGCGGCGGCCGGGCGCGGCAAAATCGGCGCGGCCGGCGTGGCGAAGGCGGCGTCCTGCTGCAATACCGGCAATGCCCGGTCGGCAAAGAGGCGCATGTTCTTTTCGGCGTCGTGATGCGGGATGCCGCCGAACGAGAATTCGGTGACCACATGGTCGGTGCCGGTCACCCGCTGCAACTCGGCGATCTGCTGGATGCAGTCCTCGGGCGTGCCGACGATCTGGATTTTGACGTAGAACTCGGTGGCCCGGACCCGTTCCTCGTCGTCCTGCAGCCGGGCATAGGTCTTGGCCATCTTGCCGTAGGTCTCGTAGCCTTTGACCGTGGCGAGATGGCCGTCGGAGAAATGGTAGTGGTTGTCGATCAACTCCCACTTTTTGCCGAGCCATTGCATCGCCCGGTCCTGCGCCTCGCCGCGGCTCTCGGCGCAGGAGACATTGGTCAGGATGATCGGCGGCGGCGGGTTGTGGCCGACACTCTGCGCGATCTCGCGATAGGCGACGATGTTCTCCGCCGCCTTCGGCCATTCGTTTTGCATGACGACCAGGATGCCAAAGCCGAGCTTGGCCATGATCTCGGCCGAATTCGGGGCTGACCGAGGAGGCAAAGAAGCGCTCCTCCGGGTGCGAGATCGGGCGCGGCCGGATCGAGGTGCGCGGGATCTGGTAGAATTCGCCCTGCCATTCGAACTCGGGCTCGCGCAACGCCTTGCGGATCAATTGCGCGGCTTCGGCAAAGCGCGGCCGCGCCTCGCCCATCGGGATGCGAAAGCCGGCATATTCGACGCTCGCCGCACCCCGGCCAAAGCCGAACAGGCAGCGCCCGCCGCACAATATGTCGAGGAGCGCGATCTCTTCGGCGACGCGGATCGGGTCGTGCCACGGCAAGACGATGACCGAAGTGCCGAATGTGATCCGCTTGGTGCGGCCGGCGAAATAGGCCAGCAGCTGCAGCGGCGCCGGCGACATCGCGTAGCCGGTGAAATGGTGCTCCAGCGCGAACAGCGAGTCGAAGCCGAGCGGCTCGGCGAGGTCGCCCATCGCCAGATGGTCGGACACGACCGCGACGTCGGTGCGGCCGGGCTCGGACAGCATGTTGAGCGCGATGCCGACTTTCATGATGGCTCTCCTCGGTGCGGTTATCTGCCCAACTTCATCTTGTTCGTCACTCCCGCGAAAGCGGGAGCCCAGGATGCTTCGGCCGCCGCGCTGAGGTTCCCGCTTTCGCGTCGCTTTCGCGGGAACGACGGAGCGATGGCTCTCCTCGGGTTTATTTGGCGCGCACACGGTACCATGGATGCGGCTGGCCCGGGATCTTGGCGCGCAGGGTGTAGACCGAATTGCGCGCGGTGAAAAAGATCGTCTTCAGGTCGGGGCCGCCAAAGGCGAGGTTGGCCGGGATCTCGGGGGTGCGGATGATGCCGAGCCGCGAACCGTCGGGCGCGAACACCCAGGTGCCGCCGGGGCCGGTGCAATAGACGTGCCCCTGCTGGTCGACCTTCATGCCGTCGGGCACGCCGTCGGTCTCCTCCGACGACATGTCGGCGAAGATCCGCCGCTTGACCATGTTGCCGGCGCTGTCGAGGTCGATCGCATGGATGTATTGGGCATGCCGCGTATTGGCGACGTAGAGCGTGCGTTCGTCGGGCGAAAAGGCGAGCCCGTTCGGGTATTCGAATTCGGCGACGAGGCGGCCCGCGCCGTTCGGAGCCACCGCGTAGACGCCGGAATGCGCCAATTCCTTGTCGGGAAGCGCGATGCGCAGGCCCGGGTCGGTGAACCAGATGCTGCCGTCCGACTTGCAGCATACGTCATTGGGGCGGTTGATGCGCTTGCCTTCGAAGCGGTCGATCAAGACTTCGCTGTGGGTGTCGTCGGACCAGCGGGCGACGCGGCGGTTGCCGCCCTCGCAAATCACCAGCCGGCCCTGGAGGTCGAAGGTCGTGCCGTTGCCCTCGCCGGTGTTGCTGCGCACCGTTTCCGGCTGCTGGCCGAGCCGCAGCCGGTAGAACATGCTCGAACGCACGTCGGCGAAATAATAGAAGTCGTCGGGGTGCCACAGCGGCCCCTCGGTAAACACGAACCCGGTCGCCGGCCGTTCCGCGGTTGTCGTTTCGAGCACCGTGTCGAGCCCCGCCATCGCGTCCCTCCCATTGCCGAAATCGGTCGCAGACAAGGCTACTCCCCGGCCGCCCGGCCTGTCCATTTCCCGCGGACACAGCACTCCCGGCCAGCGCGCTTCGGTTGACCGGCACCCTCCCGGATTCTGCCGGGCGCCGGTGGCGTCGGCGCACGGGAGGCACTAAATTCACATCACGTGAAGAAATGCCCGCGTGGTTTGCCGGGCTCCTATGGTCTGCCCCCGCCCTCTCCGTCGGGGGAGGGAATTTTGTTGCGATCGGGATTTCTTACCGCGATGGATGTTGTCAACTCCGCGAAACTCCCCGCTTCGGTCGACGCCACGCTGGCGATGCTCGGCAGTGCGGACTACATCGCCGACCGCAGCCTGGCGACGGCGGTCCATCTGGCGTTGCATTTGCACCGGCCGCTGTTTCTCGAAGGCGAGGCCGGGGTCGGCAAGACCGAAATCGCCAAGGTGCTGGCGGCGGCCCTGAAGCGCCGGCTGATCCGGCTGCAATGCTATGAGGGGCTCGACGTCGCGTCTGCGGTCTACGAGTGGGACTACGCCCGGCAGATGATCGAAATCCGCCTCGCCGAGGCAGCCGAGGAAGACCGCGGCGAGATCGAGACCACGATCTTTTCCGACCGGTTCCTGATCAAGCGGCCGCTGCTGCAGGCGCTGGAGCCCGACATCGGCGGCGCCCCGGTCCTGCTGATCGACGAGCTCGACCGCACCGACGAGCCGTTCGAGGCCTATCTGCTCGAGCTTTTGTCCGATTTCCAGGTGACGATCCCCGAGATCGGCACGATCCGGGCCGAGCATCCGCCGGTCGTCATCATCACCTCGAACCGCACCCGCGAGATCCACGACGCGCTGAAGCGGCGCTGCTTTTATTATTGGGTCGATTACCCAACCGCGGCGCGCGAGCTCGAAATATTGAAGCGCAAGGCGCCGGGCGCGGGCGAGCACCTGTCGCAGGAGGTCGTCGGCTTCGTGCAGAAGCTGCGGACGATGGATTTGTTCAAGCTCCCGGGCATCGCCGAGACCATCGACTGGACCGAGGCGCTGATGCAGTTGGACGTGCTGGAGCTGACGCCGCAGGCGATCAACGACACCTTGGGCGATATTGCTCAAATACCAGGACGACATCGCCCGCATCCAAGGGAGCGAGGCCGCCCGCCTGCTCGACCAGATCAAGGCCGAGGCCGCCGATGTCCAGCGGGAAGGCCCCTCACCCCCTCCCCTCTCCCCGCGCGCGGGGAGAGGGAGGGACCCGCGCAGCGGGAGGGTGAGGGGCAGGCAACCGTCGAGACGTACCTCCAATGCCCGAAGCCGGCGGCCGGCTGCTCGCCAATCTGATGCATTTCGCGCGCGCGTTGCGCGCCGCCGGACTGCCCGTCGGGCCCGGCAAGGTCATCGACGCGGTGCAGGCGGTAGAGACCGTCGGCATCACCGACCGCCGCGACTTTTACTGGACATTGCACGCGGTCTTCGTCAACCGGCCGGACCAGCGGCTGATCTTCGACCAGGCGTTTCACGTCTTCTGGCGCAATCCCGATCTCTTAAAAAAGATGATGGCGCTGGTGTTGCCGGAATTGCGCGTCCAGGGCGACGAGGACCGCGGCCCGGAGATGGCGCGGCGTCTCGCCGAGGCGCTGCATCCCAACCGGCAGCAGGACCCCGCCGCCGAGCCCGAGGAGGTCGAGACCGAATTCGACGCGGTCATGACCTTTTCCGACCGCGAGCAGCTGCGCGGCATGGATTTCGAGAAGATGTCGCTGGACGAGCTGGCGCGGGCCAAGGCGGCGATCGCCCGGCTGCGGCTGCCGGTGCGGGACGTCCCGACCCGCCGCTTCGCCCCCGACCGGCGTGGCGCCCGCGCCGACATGCGCGCGACGATGCGCGCGGCGTTGCGGTCCGGCGGGCTGATCGAGCTGAAGCGCAAGAGCCCGCGCCGGCGCCCGCCGCCGCTCGTCGTGCTGTGCGACATCTCCGGCTCGATGAGCCGCTACAGCCGCGTCTTCCTGCATTTCATGCACACGGTCACCAACGACCGCGACCGCGTCTTCAGCTTTGTCTTCGGCACCAGGCTGACCAACATCACCCGCTATCTGCGCCACCGCGACGTCGATATGGCCTTGGAGCGGGTCGGCGAGGCGGTTGCCGACTGGTCGGGCGGAACCCGTATCGGCCATTCGGTCGCCGAGTTCAACCGGCTGTGGTCGCGCCGCCTGCTGGGCCAGGGGGCGATCGTCCTGTTGATCACCGACGGGCTCGACCGCGACGCCGGCACCGGCCTCGCCCATGAGATGGACCGTCTGCACCGGTCGTGCCGCAGGCTGATTTGGCTCAACCCGCTGTTGCGCTACGAGGGCTTCGAGCCAAGATCTCTCGGAATGAGGGCGATGATGCCCTATGTCGACGAGTTCCGGCCGGTGCACAATCTCGAAAGCCTCGAAACCCTGATCGAGGTGCTGAGCGACCCGGTCGCCCGGCGGGGTGCCGCGGCCGCGGCATGGCAGCGCAAAGAGGAGAGAGCGGCATGAGCGATACGGCGGAAATCCTCGAACAGGCGGCGCGCTGGCGCGAGGCCGGGTCGGGCGTCGCATTGGCGACGGTGGTCACGACCTGGGGGTCCTCGCCGCGCCCGGTCGGCGCCAAGCTCGCGGTCGACGACACCGGTGCGATGGTCGGCTCGGTGTCGGGCGGCTGCGTCGAAGGTGCGGTCGTCGAACAAGCGCAGGGAAGTCATCCGCGACGGCAAGCCGCGGCTGCTCGATTTCGGCGTCAGCAACGACCAGGCCTGGGAAGTCGGCCTCGCCTGCGGCGGCAAGATCCAGATCTTTGTCGAGCGCGTCGAATGAAGGGCGGCATCCTCGACCGCGTGGTCGAAGCCGGGCGCGAGCATCGCTGCGTCGCGCTGGCGACCGATCTGACGACCGGCCGGCAATTGCTGCTCGACGGCGACCAGGCCGAGGGCGAGCTGGCGCTCGACGACACGGCACTCGGCGCGATGCGCGAGGCCTGGCGCACCACCCGCAACCGCACCATCGAGACCCAGGCCGGCCGCGTCTTTGTCGAGGTGCTCACCCCGCCGCGGCGGTGTTTTATCGTCGGCGCGGTGCACATCGCCCAGCCGCTGGTGAAGATGCTGGCGCTGGCGGATTACGCGGTGACGGTGATCGACCCGCGCGAATCCTTTGCCACCGAAGCGCGCTTTCCCGGGCTCGAGATGACCTCGGAATGGCCCGACGAAGCCCTCGAACGGCTGAAGCCGGACCGCGGCTCGGCGGTCGTCACCCTGACCCACGACCCCAAGCTCGACGATCCGGCATTGGCCGCGGCATTGCGCACCGATTGTCTCTACATCGGCGCGCTCGGCTCGCGCCGCAACCACGCCTCGCGCTGCGCCAGGCTCAAGGAGCTCGGGTTCACCGACCGCGACGTGGCGCGCATCCACGGGCCCGTGGGTCTGGCGATCGGCGCGATATCGCCGGCCGAGGTGGCGATTTCGATCATCGCCGAGATGACCCAGATCCTGCGCCGGGGCGAGGACGCGGAGGCGGCATGAAGTTCGGCGAGGTCCCGGTCGCCGAGGCGGAAGGGGCGATCCTCGCGCACAGCCTGAAGCTCGGAACGACGGCGCTCAAAAAGGCGCGGGTGCTGTCGCCGGCCGACCTCGAGCTGATCGCCGCCGCGGGGTTGTCGCGGATCGTGGTCGCGCGGCTCGAAGCGGGCGATGTCGGCGAGGACCAGGCGGCCGAGCGCGTTGCGGCGGCGGCGGCGGGGGCCGGGATCGAGACGGCGGCACCCTTCACCGGCCGCGCCAACCTCTTTGCCAAGACGCGGGGCCTCTTGGTTTTCGAGCCCGAGCGGGTCGACCGGCTCAACCTCGTCGACGAGGCGATTACTCTCGGGACGTTGCCGCCCTTTACGGTCGTCGAGCCGCGCCAGATGGTGGCGACGGTCAAGATCATCCCGTTTGCCGCGTCGAACGACGCGGTCATGCGCTGCGCCGAGGCCGCCTCGAAGAACGGCCCGCTGTTGCGCGTCGCGGCGTTTCAGCCGCGCCGGGTCGGGCTGATCCAGACCCGGCTTCCCGGCCTCAAGGAAAGCATCCTCGACAAGACCCGCGGGGTCACCGAGGCGCGGCTGGCGGCGCTCGGCAGCACCCTCGCCGGCGAGGAGCGCTGCCCCCACGAGACCGCGGCATTGGCGGCGGCGATCCGCGACGCGTTCGGCCGCGAGGTCGACATGCTGTTGATCCACGGCGCCTCGGCGATCCTCGACCGGCGCGACGTGATCCCGGCGGCGATCGAGGCTGCCGGCGGGCGGGTCGACCATTTCGGCATGCCGGTCGATCCCGGCAACCTGCTGCTGCTCGGCCATCTCGGCGAGCGGGTGGTGCTGGGTCTTCCCGGCTGCGCGCGCTCGCCCAAGGTCAACGGCTTCGACTGGGTATTGGAGCGGCTGGCCGCGGGACTTGCGGTCGGTCCGGCCGAGATCATGCGCATGGGCAGCGGCGGCCTGCTCGCCGAAATCCCGTCGCGTCCGCTGCCGCGCGCCGAGGCGAGGGCGCCCTCGGCAAAGGAACAGGAGAAACCGCCGGGACCGCGGATCGGCGCGTTGCTGCTGGCCGCCGGTCAGTCGCGGCGCATGGGCGGGCCCAACAAGATGCTGGCGGCGATTGACGGCGTGCCGATGGTGGCGCGGGTGGCGCAGCGCCTGTTGGCGTCGCGGGCGCGCCCGATCGTCGCCGTGCTCGGCAATCGCGCCGACGAGATCGACGCCGCCCTCGGCCGCCTGCCGGTCGAACGGGTGCGCAACCCCGATTTCGCCGACGGTTTGTCGACCTCGCTGAAGCGCGGGCTTGCCGCGTTGCCGGACGATCTCGACGGTGTTGCCGTCTGCCTCGGCGACATGCCGCTGATCTCCGGACGCCACGTCGACCGGCTGGTCGCCGCCTTCAACCCGCTCGAAGGCCGCGCGATCGTGGTGCCGACGCGGCATGGCAAGCGCGGCAACCCGGTGCTGTGGGCCAGGCGCTTTTTCCCCGAGATGGCGCAAATCGCCGGCGATGTCGGCGCCCGCCACCTGATCGGCGAGCATGCCGAGCTCGTCGCCGAAGTCGAGATGGACGACGACGCGATCTTTGTCGACATCGACACCCCCGAAGCGCTCGCCGCGCTGCAGGCAAGGGGCAAGCCGGCAGTATCGGCTTAAGGAACCGAGCGATTCGGGCGAAACCTTGCGCCCTGAAGAGGGCCAGCCTTAGCTTTTTTGGCTTCTATTGGCCGAGCTTGGCCACGGCTTTCCGGTTCGGCCATCACGATAAAGCGAGACGGAATATCGTAATCCTCTTCGCGACCTAAATACGCTTTGCCCGGACTTGATCCGGGCATCCACGTCTTCGAAACCGAGATGGCCGAGCCCAAGGAGGGCGTGGATACGCGCGACAAGCCCGCGCAAGGCGGATTCGAGCGGTCTAAGGAGGAAACGGGAATGTCCTAAGCCTTGCCATCGCAATCGCCGGAGGGGACGAAAGAAATTCGCTACTCGGCGGCGCGGTGGCGCACTACTCGGCGGCGCGGTGTGGCGCGGCGGCGCGCCGTGGCGTGGAGTCGGCGAAATGCGGCATCACCTCGCGGGCGAAGCGGCGCAGGCTGGCGCGGCCGCGGGCACCCCCGCCCGAGCCGCCGCCATTGACCAGCACATAGCCGGCGCCGGCCGCGCGCAATTGCTCGAGGCGCTCGGCGACGTGGTCGGGATTGCCGTACATCGCACTCGCCTCGTTGACCGCCTGCGGGTCGCCGGTGGCGCGGTCGGGGCCGCCATGGACGGTGCCGTCGGGCGTGGTCGCGAGCTTCAGCTGGCGCAACCGGTTGGCGAGCCGCCGCTCCATCGCCGCCTCGCGTTCGGCCGCGGTGTCGCACACGAAAAAGGCGCGGGTCACCGCGACCTGCATCGGGTCGAACCGGCGGCCCTGCGCCTCGACCTCGGATTTGTAGGTCGCGATGCTGGTCGCGACATCGCCGGGCGACGCATATTGCCCGAGCAGCAGATTGTAGCCCTGGGCCGCGACGCGGCGGATCGAGCGCTCGCTGCCGGCACCCATCCAGATCGGCGGATGCGGCTGCTGCGCGGTCGGCGGCTCGACGACGATGCCGTCGAACTGCCAGTATTTGCCATGGTGCGAGAACGGCTCGTCGGCGGTCCACGCCTTGACGATCACCGCGAGCGCCTCGTCGAAGCGCGCGTCGGCCTCCGCCATCGGCACGCAGAAGCCGGCGAACTCGTTGTAGCGGTAGCCCTTGCCGATGCCGAAATCGAGCCGCCCGCCGGATAACAGGTCGAGGGTCGCGGCCTGCTCGGCCAGCAACACCGGGTTGTGCCACGGCAACACCATGACCGCGGTGCCGAGGCGCAGCCGGCGGGTGCGCGCGCCGAGCCAGGTCAACAGGTTGATCGTCGCCGAGACCTGGCCGTAACCGGTGAAATGATGCTCGACGACAAAGGTCGAGTGAAAGCCGAGCGCCTCGGCCTCCACATTGTACTCGATAAAGTCGCGGAAGCCCTCCGCGCTGTCGAACTCGGCCTCTTGGGGCCCCTTGGCGCGCCGTGCCGCCGCACTGCCGAACAGGCCGAACTGCATGTCTCCAGACCCTCGATTACGAGCCGTCGCCGGGAACCTACGTCACCGCCGGTGATGTTCAAAATACCGTTTGCCGATCACCGGCATAACGCGCGGGCATGATGGCCGGACCAATTCACGCAGGGCCGAAGCCCGGAAGGCGCAGCGCCTTTTGGTCAAAGGTGAGCGTGACGGAGCAGCCCGCTTTCGCGCCAAGGGCGCCGATCAGCGCGTCGGCGAAAGAACCAAGGCCCTCGCGCAACGCAATCATCGCGGCAAAGACCTGCGGCTCGCTCTCGACCACGAAAACGTCGGCTTGCAAGGTCCGCTCGATGACCGTCGCGATAGCCGCGTCCGCGAGGCGATAGGCGCGGTCGAGGACCCAAACCATCTCTGCCATGACGACGACGCTGATAAAGCCGGGGTTCTCTTCCGTCAGCCGCCTTTCGATAATCTCTGTGGCTGTCTTCGACTGAAGCGGGTCGTCCTGGGCGAAATAACGAACGAGGATATTGGTATCGAGCCCGATCATCGCCGCCGATTGCGACCCGCCTCGTCGGTTGCACCCGATACGGCGGCTTCATTCATCTCGTCGATGGTTACCGGAGGATGCGGGGGCTTGACGATGCCGCGCAACGCCGCAACGGGCAGCTTTGGCAAAAGAACCACGCTGCCGTCGGGGTGAACAAAAAACTTGACACGGTCTCCAGGCTTCAACCGGAGATGGTCACGGACCGGCTTTGGGATCGTCGCCTGGCCCTTGCTCGTGATCGTCGACTCCACGACCGCCCCCATTACATTCAATCAAATGTAATACCAAGTGCGCCGGCCGTTCGTCAAGCAGAGCCTGCCCGGGACGTGGGTGCTCTGGAACCCCCACCTCACCCTGCCCTCTCCGCCCCCAGGGGCGGAGAGGAGGAGTTCGGTGTTTCCGTAGAGCGGTGAGCGGGCGAATTCAGACCGGGCGTTTCCAGCCGAGCCAGTCGCAGATCGCGTCGCCCATGACCAATTCCTGGTCGCGGCCCTTGAGCCACGGCAGCTCCTCGGTGAACATCGTCACGCATTGCCGGTAGGAGCACGGCATGCGGGTGATGTCGGTGCCCCAAAAGCAGCGCTGCGGGCCGAAGGCGTCGAAGATCCGGCGGATGTATTGGTGGATGTTGCGGTAGGGGTAGGGTTGGCTCGAATAGCAGGGCGCCCCCGACAATTTGACCGCGACGTTCGGGTGCTTGGCCAAGGCCAGCATGTCGCCGAGATTGGCAAAGGCGGCGTCGTCGGTCCCGGAGCCGCCGCTGCCGCCGCGGCCGTGGTGGTCGATGTGCAGCTTGAGCCCCGGATGGCGCTCGGCGATCCGGCCGAGATCGGCCATGTGCCCGCCGGCCAACAGCCCGACCGCCAGCTTTTCGCGCTCGGCGGCGGCCCAGAACCAGTCGAGCGAGCCGTCCGACCACCAGCTCGCCTGGTGCGGCTGGTTGAACGTGAACCGGAAGCCGAGCATGCCCGGCCGCTGGCGCCAGTTCTTGACGATGTCTTCGCGGTTCGGGGCCTGCAGGTCGAAATTGCCGAGGATGCAGAATTTGGCCGGATAGGCTTTGACCGCCTCGACCGCCTGCGCGTTCGGGCCCTCGCCAAGGGTGCTGGGCGGATGGATGACCGCCGCGTCGACCCCGGCCTCGGCCATTTCCTTTAGCGCGTCGTCGACGTTGTAGGTCGGGATCTGGCGGTGCTGCGGCGACATCCGCGCGTTTTCCCAAAGATGGATCTGCGAATCGACGATCTGCATCGGGTTTCCTCCTCGTCAATAGTTCGGTTCAGGCTGGCGCTAGGTTAAGGCTGGACCGGCCCGCACTCTAACCCTCGCTCGCTTGCTGACCCTCCCGCGGGTGCGGGCGAGGGAACGGGAGGGGGCGGCGGCCGCCACCGGTTCTGCGATCCGCGGGCGCAATTTGCCGTCGGCTTCGATGTCGCCGAGCACTTCGGCGACCACCTCGGCCACCGCTTCTCGCGCAGCCGACGGACCGCGGCTGACGGCGCCGCCGAGCGCCAAGGTGCGGAAGACGCCGCCCCTGGTGATCCGGTGCGGCTCGGCAAGCCCGCGGGCGCATTCACGGTAAACCGAGGAGTGCGGCAGGATCGACGCGCTCACACCCTGCTGCACCATCAGCCGAATGGTCTCGTGGTCGTTGAGCTCGGTGTCGACCTGCAAGGTGATGCCGCGCCCCGCGAGCAGCACGTCGAGCGCCGCCCTCAGCCCGTCGCCCAGGATCAGCGGCGTGCGGTTCAATTCCTCGGCTGAGACTACGCCGGGCGGCCGTGCGCCGGGCCGGGTCAGCAGCACCATTTCCTCCTCGGCGAGCCGGGTCGACAGGATCAGCCGGCTGCGCGAAATCTCCGCCATCAGCGCCAGGTCGACGAGGCCGGCGACGATGAACTCCTCGAGCCGCACGGTGCCGGCATGGACGACCTTCAGCTCGATCAGCGGGTAATGGCCGCGCATCCGCGCGAACAGCTCGGGCACCACGACCGGGCACAGGGTCGGGGTGACGCCGAGGATGATCTTGCCGCTGGGATGCGCCTTGTGCGCCCGGATCTCGTCGCCGGCGCGCTCGACGTCGCGCAGGATGCGCTGGGCGCTGTCGAGCAGCTTCTGGCCGGCCTCGGTCAGCCGCACACCGCGATTGGCGCGGGTGAACAATGCCGCGTCGAGCTCGTCCTCGAGCCGCTGCACGTGCCGGGTCAGGGCCGGCTGCGCGATCTGCAGGTGCGCCGAGGCGCGGGTGATGCTGCCGAGCTCGGCGATGCGAACGAAATAGTGGAGGCTGCGCAATTCCATGGCCATCGCAATTCCGCCCACCCGCGGGCGCCGAGGTCAATTGGAATTGTCAGGCGCACACGCCCGGCCGCAAGCCATTCTCGCGGCGGCCACCCCGGCAATGTCATTCGAGCCAACGCACGTTATCCAGGGACGGCGCCCCTTCGCGAGGGGTTCATCTAACCGCCGCTACTATCGGGAATGTGTTCCGCCAGGAACGACCGAGGGGTGACGATCCGGACGCCCCGGAACTGATCAAGCGCCAACAGATCTTTGTCGCCGGTGACGATTGCATCCGCCTTGACGGCGAGAGCGGTCGCAATGACGTGATCATCGTTCGGGTCCCGGCAGGCCGGGCCGATATCGGGCAGCGGACCGAGAAACACGCTGCCGACCTCCCGCAAGTCCGCACACCACGCAGTAACCGACGCCTCGTTGTGGCCGTAGACATCCCGCAGGCGGGTCGAGAGAAGCGCGTATTTGGTCTCATCGAGAAGGAGTGGCGAAAGGTGCATGGCGAATATGCCCTGATCAGCCAGCTTCAGAACCCGTCCCGGAATGCTCGCGGAAAATAGGAACGCGCTGACCAGCACCGAGGCGTCAACGACGGCGCTTATCGGCATGGAAGGCTCTGGCTTCGTCAACCGCAGCCAGAATTTCGGCTTCTTGTTCGGGGGTAGGCTCGCGCCCGGAAATGCTGACGGGCCGGAGCAGGATCACGCCGCCTTCCGTGACCTCCGCTTCGAGATAGTCGCCTTCTTCCAGCCGGGCGGCTTCCCGAATATCTCGGGGCAAGGTGATTTGCGCGGCGCGGCGAACCTTGACGAGCGACATTAGCGGTTCTCCCGGATGCAGACGGTCCGACACGGGATAATCCTGCAAAATACGAATTTCATAAAGCAACATTTTCGTACATCATTGATCGCCGCCGCAGGTCAACCGGTTCAGAGAGGCTAAACCCGCTTTCCGGTCCGCACCGAGGGCCGGGTGGTTCATTTCCTTTCCTCAAACACCTCTTCGCATCCCGGATTAAGGTGGCCGGCGCCGTTATGCCGATACGGCATGAGAATGATCGGAATTCGGTATTTGCTTGATGAAGGGAATGAAATTAGCGTCGGATCAGCGGTCTGCGCCCTGAGGAGAACCTGTCATGGAAGTCGGCGTCTATCATGAATTCCACTGCCGGCCGGACCAGACCCAGGCAGCGGCGTTCGCGGAGGCGCTGGACCAGATCGAGGCGGCCGACCGCTGGGGGCTCGACGCGATCTGGCTCGCCGAAATCCACCAGCAGGCGCGCCGCTCGGTGATGAGCGCGCCGATGACCGTCGCTAGCGCTATCGCCGCCCGCACCAAACGCATCAAGATCGGCACCGGCGTCCAGGTGTTGCCGTTGTGCCACCCGCTGCGCCTGGCCGAGGAGACCGCGACGGTCGACCAGATCAGCAACGGCCGGCTGCTGTTCGGCGTCGGCCGCAGCGGCAACCCGCGCAGCTACATGGCCTATGGGGTGCCCTATTCGGAAAGCCGCGAGCGCTTTCTCGAAACCCTCGACATCGTCAAAAAGGCGTGGACGCAGGAGCGGTTCTCTTACGACGGCAAATACTGGCAGTTCGACAATGCGAGCGCCGTGCCGCGGCCGTTTCAGAGCCCGTTTCCGCCGATCCGCGTCGCCGCCGCCAGCGAGGAGACCTTTCCGTCATTGGGCGAAGCCGGCTACCCGATCTTTGTCGCGGTGCGCAGCGGCTCGCTGTCGGGGCTGGCGCCCGACCTCGCCGCTTATCGCCAAGCCTACAGGGAGGCCGGGCACCCCGGCGAGGGCGAAGTCTACCTGCGGCTGACCCTGCACATCGCCGACACCGACCGCAAGGCGTTCGACGAGGCCGAGGAGAGCATCATGTCCGGCTATCGGACGTTGAGCACCCGGCTGGAGGGCGCGCCCAACCGCCGCCGCGCCGCCGAGGCGGTCACCATCCGCACGATCTCGTACGAGGAGGTGCAGCGCGACAAGGTCATCATCGGCAGCCCGGAACGGGTCGCCGACCGCCTGCTGCAGCTGCATGAGGAGCTGGGGTTGAACGGCATCCTCGCCGAGCTGAATTTCGGCGCGCTGATCGCGCCCGAGCCGATGACCCGCTCGTTGCAATTGCTGTGCGAAAAAGTTTTGCCTCGGCTGCATTAGGTTTTTCGCGGCGATGACGGAAATGCGGATCGCCTCTCGCACCGCGTCCGACCGCCCCCTCACCCCGGCCCCTCCCCGCCGGCCCATTCCCCGCCGTCGGCGCGAGGGAGCATGCGTCCCAGGAGAAAAGAATGAAATTCGGATTGTTCGGCAGCGCGCAGGCGAGACGGGCCGGCCCCGACACCGACAGCAGCCAGGGCTTTCGCGACTTTATCGACAACAACGTCGAGGCCGAGGCGCTGGGCTATTACAGCACGTTTCTGGTCGAGCACCATTTCACCGGCTTTGGCCAGGTGTCGGCGAGCCTCAATTTGCTGACCTGGCTCGGCGCGCGCACCCGGCACCTGCGGCTCGGCACCGCGGTCCTGGTCTTGCCGTGGCACAACCCGGTGCTGCTCGCCGAGCAGGCCGCCACCCTCGACCTCTTATCGGGCGGCCGGCTCGATTTCGGCGTCGGCAAAGGCTATCGCTGGAACGAGTTCGCCGGCTTTTGCGTCGCGATGGAGGAAGCCGACGAGCGCTTCGAAGAGGCGCTCGACGTGATCACCAAGGCGTTTGTCTGCGAGACGCCGTTTTCGCACCATGGCAAATTCTGGCAGTACGACGGCATCGTCGTCGAGCCGCCGGCCGCGCAAAAGCCGCATCCGCCGTTCTGGATGGGTGCGGGCAGCCCCAATTCGGTGCGCCAGGTCGCCGAGCGCGGCTACAACATGCTGTTGGGTCAGCATTCGCTCGCCGAGGAAATCCTCGAACAGGTCGCGCAGTTCAAGCAGGAGGTCGAGGCCCGCGGGCGCCGGTTCAACCCGCTGGAGGTCGCGGTCGCGCGTGCGGTGCACTTCGCAACCGACGCCGCCGACAAGGAAGCGGCGCTCGAACGCCGCTATCAGGGCCATATGCGGGTCAACGCGCTGGCCAGGCGGCCCGACGGCGAGGTGCGGGCGCGCTTCAAATCGCACGAAGAGGAAGCGCGCTACGAAAGCGCCGAGAGCGCCTTGTTCGGCAGTCCCGACGAGATCGTGCGCAAGCTCGAAAAGCTGCGCGCCGGCGGGGTCGAATACGTGATCGTCAATTTCGGCGGCTCGCGCGAGAATATCCGCCGCTTTGCCCGCGAGATCATGCCGGTCTTTGCCGACGAGCCCGCCTTTGCACTCGCCGGCAAGTGACGATTTGAGAGGAGTAGTACCGATGTCATTCGAATTCGGCGTGTTCCACGAGTTTCAACGGCGCCCTGGTCAGAGCGAGGGCGAGGCGTTCGATACCGCTTTCGAGCAGGTCGACGCCGCCGAGCGCTGGGGCCTCGACGCGATCTGGCTTGCGGAAATCCACATGGCGCCGGAGCGCTCGGTTTGCGCCGTCCCGATGACGATCGCGAGCGCCATTGCCGCGCGCACCAAGAACATCAAGATCGGTCTCGGGGTCCAGGTATTGCCGTTGTGCCAGCCATTGCGTCTGGCCGAAGAGGCGGCAACCGTCGATCATATCAGTCATGGCAGGCTGCTCTTTGGCGCCGGCCGCAGCGGCTTTCCGCGCGCCTACGAGGCCTACGGCATTCCCTATGGCGAAAGCCCCGATCGCTTTGCCGAGGTGCTCGAAGTCGTCAAGCGCGCCTGGACCGAGCAGAGCTTTTCGTTTGCCGGCAAATACTACAATTACGAGAATGTCTGCATCGTGCCAAAGCCGTTCCACACGCCGCATCCGCCGGTCCGCATCGCTGCCAACCGCGAGGACACCTTTATCTCGGCCGGCAAGCAGGGCTACGCGATCTTTGTCGGCGCGCGGCGCGGCACCTTTGACGAGGTTCTTCCCAATTTGAAGATCTACCGCGATGCGTGGAAGGCCGCCGGTCATCCCGGCAATGGCGAGGTCTATCTGCGCGCCCCGGTTTACGTCGGCGACACAATCGAGCAGGCGCTCTCCGACCCCCAAGAAACCTTGATGAATTTCTACCGGTATCTCGGCGCGCGCCTCGAAGAATTCGGCCAACAGCGCCGGCGTGTTTGACACCGCGCGGCGCATCGAAGGGGCGCAGCGGCTGCAGTCGTTGACTTGGGACGAGGTGCGGCAGGGCCGGGCAATCGTCGGCACGCCGGAAATGGTGGCCGACGACCTCGCGAGCCTCAGGGAGCAGCTCGGCCTCAGCGGCATCCTCGCCGAACTCAACACCGGCGGCCTGATCGCCCACGAGCGGGTCATGCGCTCGATGCAGCTGTTGTGCGAGAAGGTCCAGCCGCGCCTTCACTAACCGCACGGGGTTCCGATAATTGACACGGCCGTCGACGCCGCGGGGCGCCGGCGGCAATGGGTCATTGATACTGAGCATTGCTTCACAGCCGCCATCCAGCGCCGCGATCCGTCTTGGTTTTCCTGGGCTTGTCATTGCGCGAAGCTTGGTCTCGGGGCGGGCCGGGCCAAGGCTAGGGGTTGCGTCGGGGTGGAATTGGCCTCGCGAACCCCGCGCAAACGCGCTACGGTAGAGACGACGCAGGAGCCCAAGCGGTCGCGGACCTACTGGATGCGGTGCTGATGATTTTGAGCGGGCCTCGGCAACGGCTTTATTGGACGGACGTCAGCGGTGCGCCAGTCGCCGCCGCTTGCCGGAACGGGCATGATCCAGGCCGGTCCATCGCTGGTCGGCGCGGGCATGATCGAGACCCGAGGCCCGCCGGCCCGGGGCCTGCCGTCACTGACGCCGCCGCGAGCCGCGACCGGCGCCTGCGCTTGTGGATCAGGGCATTGGTTCTCGGCGGGCTCGGCCTGACGGTGCTGCCGGCCGCCGCCGCCGCGGACCCAACGGGCGACGACCTGAACAATTTGCGCACCGAGATCCAAAAGGAAATCGCCGCTCTCAAAAAGCAGGAAACAAAGCTTCACCAGCAGTTTCTGGATCTCGACCGCAAGAGCAAGCTGCTCGATCACAAGAGCGAGCTGCTGGACGAGCAGATGCGCAACCTGCGGGCGACAGGGACCGGCGGCGCCGGGATCGCGCCGGCGGGCGTCGGGGCGCCGGGGTCGACCGCGACAATCTCCGCTTCGCCTGCCGCAAGCCCTCCCGCATCCGCCGCGGGAGCACCCGCCGCCGCGGCGGGCTCCGGCATCCAGGTCGCCCAGTCACCGGCCTCGGCGCCGTCGTCGGCGCCCGCCGCCGCGCAGCAAGGTGGCGCCGGCCAGGAGGGAGGAGCCCCCGCGGGCGGCGAATCGGCCCCGATCGCGGGTCCGACGGCCGCCCAGCAGCAGGCCAAGCAAGTCATCGAGACCGCACCCTCCTTGTCGAGCGCCGGCGGCGTCCTGACCCCGAAGGGCCAGTTCGTGATCGACCCGTCGCTCGAATTCGACTACTGGTCGCAGAACCAGCTCGGGGTCAACGGCTTCCAGATCATTCCCGGCATCACCTTTGGCAACATCTTTGTCACGCGCTTTGAACAAAATATTCTGACCGCCGCCGCCACGGTCCGCTACGGGGTGACCGACCGGCTCGAGCTGAACGCCAAGATCCCGTTCGTCTACAACGCCGGCAGCACCAGCAGCCTGATCCCGGTGGGGTCCGCCGCCGAGCTTTTGTCGGTCAGCGCGAACGGCGCCAGTATCGGCGACATCCAGTTTGGCGCCAGCTACCAGATCAATTCCGGCGACAATGGCTGGCCGATCTTTGTCGCCAACGGGCTGTTCAAGACCACGACCGGGGTCAGTCCCTTTAACGTCCCGATTATCACGCTGAACGACCCGAACGGCCAGTTTCTGGCGGGCACTCCAAAATCGCTCGCGACCGGAACCGGGTTCTATGCGCTGACGCCGAGCGTGACGGTGCTGTTGCCGACGGCGCCGGGGGTGCTGTTCGCCAACATTCAGGACCAGCATAATTTCGGCCGGACCCAGCCGGTCCAGGACCGCCAGGGCGGCCCGGCGACCCCGGTCAACCTCCAGCCCGGCGACGCCCCGGCGATTACGTTCGGCATCGGCTTTTCGTTGAACGACCGGGCTGCTCTGACCTTCAGCTACCAGCAGACGCACGTCTTTGCCGCTTCCGCCAATGGTCAGGAGATCAGCGGGTCGCCCTATTCATTCGGCACGTTCAATTTCGGGCTGGGATATCAGCTCTCGCAGTCGCTGCGGATCAACCTCAGCGTCGGGATCGGCGCCGGCCCCAACACGCCGGCCGCGAAAATATTGTTGGAAGTCCCCTACAAATTCTCTCTCTGAGACGGTAGCGGTATCCGGCGGGGACGCCTACCGCACACCCAATGGCCCCTGCGGCGGCGCGGCGCGGCGCCGCAATCGGGCTGGGAACGCCTATTTGCCGCCGAGGCCGCCGGTCACAACCCCGTCTTGCGTGGAATTCAAGATCGGCGAGGTTTTCATTTCGTCCCACAGCATCACTTTTGGGGCGACGTTGGGGTCGTTGGTGATGACGCCGGGCGACCTCAGCCCGGCGCCCTTCTGCCCGGCCATCGCCGATTCCGACAGAATGTTCTCCGAGCAGGCCGCGAGCAACGTGCCGAGCTCCTTCGCCGGCATCGGACCCGGCGATTCGGCCGCACGGGATTGCGCCGAGACGAGCCAAACTCCCGCCATCAGCGCCAGAGCCGCGAAAATACTGCGCATTCGTCGCGGTCTCACCCGCGGGTTTGCTACTCTGTCATCGCTCATAAGCCGGTCCCCCGATAATAACGGCCGGCGCGGGCACTGTATCCGGTGTGGCCGAGTCCCGCTGATCAGCAGTTAAACGCTCTCTTCCGATATTCGTTCCGGCCGGCCCCCGCCGCCGTATGCGCCGCCGCCCTGTCACCGAAACTGCGCGGTCGCGGCCTGAACCCGGCTCATCACCGACGCGCCCACGCTTTGCTGGATGGTCTGGGCCAATCCGGTAATCCCGATATTGGCGGTAATCACCTGTTGGACCAACTGGTTGTTCGCCGTGTTGCTGATCACGGCGGAGACCCCGCCGCCGCCGACATTGCTGATGATCGAGGTCATGCCGCTGTTTACGATCGACTGGATCGCCAGAGCCGGCGAGCTCACCGGCAACTGTGTCACGCCGCGGGCGTTCGCCGCCACCGAGCTGACCGGGAAGCTGCCGGTCGGCACCGCCACACCTCCGACGATCGCCGTCGTCGAGCCCGGGGAGACCGTCAGGGTCGGCACGACGATGCTCTGGGTAAGGCTGTGGTTGACGTAGGTTGCTTCCTGGAACGCAAAGTTCACCACCACCCCCGAGCCGGTGCTGAACCCGCCGCGAACGCTGCCGAGATCGCCGTCGTCTACGGCGACACTCGCAATTTCGTCGCCGATCGCCGTCGTGGCCAACCCTCCCGCCTGGTGCTCCTTGAGGTCCGGGTGCTCCTTGTGGTCCCCGCGGTCCTTGGGCTCGTTGCGATCCGCGGCCGCAGCCGTAACCGGCGCCGCGGCACCGTCGCTTGCCGCGATCACGCGGGATTGCGAGCAGCCGCCCAACAGGCCGGCGACCAGCGCGGCGCAACCCGCGTGCAGCAGAATTCGCTTCACCACCGGACCTTCCTCAAAACCGGCCCAGCCCCAACAGGGAGGGGCTCGACAGGGTCGCGAGGTCGAGCATGTAGCGCGTCAGCTGCCAGGGCGGCAGCGGTGCGGCGGCCCATCGATTCGAGTTCGTTGAAATGCTTCTGCGCGCGGTCGGCGTTGCTCACGATCAAAAAGAATATCCCGGTCCACTGGCTCTGGAACTCGCCCAATGGCTCGCTCCGCATGCCGTTCGCCGGGTCGGAGAGCAGCACCCAACCGTGGTCGATGCCCTCGAGCACGACAAAATGGCTGTAGCCGCGGACATTCACCAGCACGATCGCCGGCACCCCGACCTGCGCGAGCTTTTCCAGCGGCGCGCGGTACCCGTTGGATTCGAGACCCTTCCGGGTCAAATAGTTTTTCATGTCGAGCAGCGAAAACCCGGATTTGGCGATGATTTTTTTGTCGCCGTTTTCAAACATGTCCTTGAACACGTCCTGCTCGCCGACCGGAATGTCGTAGTTGTACGTCAGCAATGTCGCCAACGCCGCCGACCCGCAGGAGAAATCATATTGTTGCGCGAGGGTCGTCGCGTACTTTTTCTCCTGAAAGCTCTCGAGGCTCATCGTCACGGCGCCGCCGCCGATCGCGATGCCGTCGAGAAACAGCGAGCCCGCGCCGGCCGGGACGGCAGCAACAGCCGCAGTCGCCGTCCCGAGGCACAGCGCCGCCATGGGCAGTCGAAGCCGGCGGTACAAAGTGGTCACGTCGCGCACCCGATCTCGTCGATGCCGCCTCCCGGATTGCGTCGGTCAATGCACGGTGATGTTGATCGAGGTGCTTTGCTGGAACAGCGAGTTGTTGCCGGAATTCTGAAACACCGTGGTGATGCCCATGTTGTTGTTGACCGAACCGGTGGTCGTGATCGCGCCGGTCGCCGACGACCCGATTACCGCATTGCCGTGGAGCGCGCCGTCGTTGAACGACCCGTCCGAAGCGATGCTGGTGTTGACGTTGATGTTGGTGCTGCCGCGCGCATGCTGGCTGTTGAGCACGGCCGCGGGCACGACATTCCCGGCCAGCGCGCCGATGATGTTCCGGCTTCCCGGCGCGGCCTTTTCGCCGGCGAGACACGACCCGTGCATGCCGGTAGCTGCGGCGATCACCGCCGCGACGGCCCAGATCGCAAACGTCTTCATGTTTCACCCGTTGTCGTTCGTTGAAGAAGGGCCCGCACCGCCGGGAGACCCGACGGTGCGGACTGGTCGTTCAACGTGCGGTTAGCGCGCTGCCGGCGTGATGCTGGCGCTCGGGCTGAACCCGGAGAGCCCGCCTCCGTTGCCGCCAACGGAGGAAGTGAGCGCGACGGAGTTCTGCTGCGTCGCGTTGGCGCCGGTGTTCTGGTTGGCCTGCAGGATGCCCTGGCCGCCCATCGAGTTGATCATCGCGACGTTGCCGGAGAAGCCGGCCGCGGCGTACTTGATCTTGTTGCCAGAGACGGTGGCGGTGTTAAACGCCGACCCGGCCCCGCCGGTCGCTTCCGTCGTGTTGGTCGCGGTGTTGGTCGTGCTTTGGCTCAAGCTGCCGCTGCCGATCACCGAGTCCTTCAGCGCCGCGTCGATCTTCGTGCTCGTGTTGGTGCTGGAGTTGGTGTTGTTGCTGCCCTTGGTGCTGGTGTTGGTGCTCGAGTTGGTGAAGCTGTTGGACTTGCTGCTGGTATAGGTGTTGCCGCCATTGTTGACGTTCACCGCCTTGCCGCCGGTCGTCGCCGCAGCCGTGCCACCCGTGCTGCCCGTCGACGTGGCGCCCTTGTTGGTCGACTTGGTGTTGCTGCTGCTCTTGGTGGTCGTGTTGTCGGAGTTCTGCTGGCTGACCTTGCTGCCGTTGTTGGCCGCGTTCTGACCAGCGGATACGGTGCTGGTGTTGGTCGTGCTCTTGGAGCTGGTGTTGTTCGAATTTTTTGTGCTGGTGTTGGTCTTGGTGCTGGTGTTGTTCGATTTTTCGTGCTGGTGTTGGTCTTGGTGCTGGTGTTGGTCTTGGTGTTGTTGATCGTCTTGGTGTTGTTAGAGCCGAGGGTCAGCGTGTTGCCGTTGGCCTGGACCGCAGTGCTGGTCCCGCCTTTTGTGGCGCCGGCGTTAACGCCGGTTCCGGACGCGGCGCCGCTGGCAGTGACGTCTTGTTGATTGTCGCGTCTTCGTGTTGGAAGCGGTGGTGTTGCCGCTGACATTTAGCGCCTTGCCGCCATTTGTCGCGGCCGCGCCCGTGCCACTGTTGGTCGCGGTCGGGGTGCTGGTCTTGGTGACAGTGGTGGTCTTGGTGTTGTTCGAATTCGAGGTGTTGTTGGACTTCTTGTTCGAGACGCTGCCACCCGTCGAGGCGCTGTTGCTGGCGCCGTTACCGCCGACCGTGGCGGACGAGTTCTTGTTGACAGTGGTGGTCTTGGTGTTGTCGGAGTTCTTGGTGTTGTTCGACCCCAGGGTCAAGGTGTTGCCGCTGACATTGGCAGCGGTGCTGCCATTGTTGGCGCTCGGGCTGTTGGCGCCGGTGGTGCTCGCCGTATTGGTCTTGGTCGAGGTGCTGGTCTTGGTATTGGTGTTGGTCTTGGTGTTGTTTGAGGCCGCGGTATTGCCGCTGACATTGGCGGCGGTGCTTCCATTGGTGGCGCTCGGGCTGTTGGCGCCGGCGGTCGTCGCGCTGTTTGTCTTGGTGGTGGTGTTTGTCTTGGTGCTGGTGGCGGTCTTGTTTGCGTTCAACGTCGAGGAGGCGTTCGCGTTGTTGCCGGCGCCGCTGGCCTGGCCTCCGGTTAGGCGGTGGCCGCCGAGGGTCCCTTGATTGGCGGAGTTGCCGCCATTCTTGCCCTGGGCGGCGTTGCCGGTGCTGCTGCTGTCGGTCGTCTGATTATTGGCGGCCAGCGCAGTCTGGCCGATCGCGACGCCCGCGCTCAGGGCGAGGACCGCACAAGTTGCTAGTAGAGCTTTTCGCATAATGGGTTTCCCTTTTCGTTTCCCCGCCCCTGCGGCGGAAGCCGTAGCAAGCCCGCGTGCATCGAGGCGACCGGAGCCGGCGGCATTGGCCGCCAGCCGGGGTTCCTCGTTTCGCTCACACGCCGACCTCTCGAAGCAGCAATCGACATGCCAGTCTCCGGGCTGCCGATATGCTGCAAAAACTCCAAAAATGTCAGATGGTTGGTAACCGGAGGTTAATTTTCGCTCAGCCGCTTTCGTCGAGTGAGACAATTGCGCGTGTCCCACGGTGAGACAGTTGTAGTGACTGATCGAGGCCGCGCTGACGCCGGCATGCCCGCGACCCGACGCTGCGCCGCCCGGGTGTCGCGCCGCGACAGCGCCGCGGCGGCAAGACCATCATGGTTCGCCCTCCGGCTCTCGACTGCACCGAATAGTGCTGGCCGAGCTCGATGTGGTTGCGCTGCAGCATACGGTAGAGCGTGGCGCGGGCGACCCCCAGGAGCTGGGCGGCGCGGGTCACATTGAAGCGGCTTTCGCGCAAGGCCTGCAAAATCGCGTCCCGCTCGGCGCTGCTGCCGGGCCGCGGCCGCGGCGCGCCGCGCGGCCGGGGCGGATGCCGCGCCGCGGTCGGCGCGGCGGCGCGCGGGTCGAGCCGCAGATCCGACGGCGTCGATCAGCGGACCGTTGGCGAGCACCACCGCGCGCCGGATCGTGGCGATCAGCTCGCGCACATTGCCCGGCCACGGATGGGCCCGCATCGCCGCCATCGCCGCCGGGGTGAAGCCGTTGAGCTCGCGCCCCAGCTCCTGCACGATCTGGCGCAGAAAATAGGTCGCCATCACCTCGACATCGCCATCGCGCTCGCGCAATGGCGGCAGCTGAAGGGTCAGCACGTTCAGCCGGTAATAAAGATCCTCGCGCAATTTGCCGGCGGCGATCGCCTCGCGCAGCCGCACATTGGTCGCCGCGACGACGCGGACATCGACCTTGATCGGCTGGCGGCCGCCGACCCGCAGGATCTCGCCCTCTTGCAGAAAGCGCAGCAGCAGGCCCTGCAGGTCGATCGGCATGTCGCCGATCTCGTCGAGGAACAGCGTGCCGCGATGGGCGTGCTCGATATGCCCGTGCTTGCGCGCGGTCGCGCCGGTGAACGACCCCTTCTCGTAGCCGAACAGCTCGGAGGCGATCAGCGTCGCCGGCACCGCGGCGCAGTTGAGCGCGACGTAAGGGCCCGGCCGCGCGGCCCGAGCGTTCGTGGATGGCGCGCGCCGACCAGCTCCTTGCCGGTGCCGCTCTCGCCGGTGATCAGCACCGGCACGTCGCAGGCGGCAAAGCGGCGCACCTGGTCGAAGACTTCGAGCATGGCCGGGCTGTTGCCGACCATGAACAAGGTGGGCGAGTCTGCCATCGCGTCACTCACAAACTCGGGTGCGGCTGCCGGGATGCTCGGTGGTTGCGCCCACCGCCGCACGCCGCCGCGAAGTTGCAAGACCGTCTGACTGCTGCTCATCAAAGCCCCTGATTACCGACTCACATCATCGGGTGCCGATGGCCCCGTGCCGCGTGCGCGGCCTGCTGGCTCAATTACCGAAGGTAGCGATCTGTAAAAGCCGGGCTGTGATTGACTCCCCAGGATGTGGCGGACGAATGTGCGCGACCCGGCAAGGTCAGGCGTTTGAGGCGAAGGCGGAAATACCGGGCAAGCGCTCCGTTCGGAGGCTCGACTAAGCTGAAAGCAAGCTTCGGGCCAACGCGGTTCTTACGGGGATATCAATCGCTTGACCGCGTATTCGGCGGCTGGGGAGCAAAGAAATGTCAATTTCACCGACGCCCGCTCCAGCGGTAAAGACCACCTGTGGACGGCGGATTATGGTTAAAATCGCCGGGTTGTTTTTTATTTCATAGTTATTTCAATGGATTAAATAAACTTGGCCGGCTGCCTCAGCGGCTGTTCTGTAAAAAAAACCGACATTTTGGGGTGTCAGCAATACGTAAAGAATTCCGACATGCGCGAGCATCATTCAACTTTCTCGCGTAACAAGCGATATATCGAGAGCCGGGCCGTCACCGCCGTCTTCCGGGCCCAGCAATTGCCGCAACTCGCCGAGCCACGGTTCATAATGGCGCCAGCGCGCGACCGAGCTGGCGTAGACGGGTTGGCGCGCCTGCCACAGGCTCGCGGTCGCAACCGGCCGCGAATTGCGCTCCGGCGACAGGCACGCCTCGTTCCACTCGAGACCGGCAAAGGTGACCAATCGGCGCGTCACCGCCTCGCGATCGCCAACCAATTTTTCGTAATCGACATCGATCAGACGATCCGCCGGCAATACCGACCGCCAGTGATCCATCAGCCTGGAATATTGCCGATAGGCGAGAACAAGATCGGGCCGGCTGGTGACAAAGGGAATGGCCTGGTGGAAATGGGTGAAATACATCGACAGGCAGGTGTCGACCGGGTGGCGCCGGCATTGGATGATGCGCGCTTTCGGCAACAGCAAATGGATCATGCCGACGCAGAGCAGGTTGAACGGCAGCTTGTCGGTCACCCGCGCCGCGGATGGCGCTATGCGGCGCAGCAGCGACAGATATTGGCGCGACCGGTCGCGCCCCGCCTGCGGGCTCAGCAAGCTCGCTTCCAACGGTTCGGAGCCGTTGGTGCGCGTCACCCAGTACGCGAGCTCGCCGGCGGCGTCGATCTGCGGGTGGCGCGACAGGATCTGCTCGACCAGGGTCGTGCCCGACCGCGGCAGGCCGACGATCAGCAGCGGGGTTTCGTCGTCCTCTTCCGACATCGCGTTCGCCCTCAGAAAATCGGGCGTGAAGCGGTGTATCAGGCGGTCGAAATACGACGTGAACTCGCCGGCGTCCAAGCTCGCATGGCGTCCCCTGATCTGGTTGGCGGCGTCAAAATGCTGCATCGCGCCGCGATATTCGCCCAGATCGTCGAGCAACTTGCCGATCGCAAAATTCAACAGCACCCGGTCGTCTTCACCAAGCGACGCGTCGTCGAGCGCCGCCAGCATCCGCTGCAGTCGCGGACGATCGGCCTCGGTGCACTTCCGGGCCTCGACCGTGGTGAAATAGGCCGAGACCTGGCGCGGGTTGAGAGCCAGCACATGATCGAAGGCGGCGACGGCTTCGGCAAAGCGCCCTTGGCGAGCCAGGGCGTCGCCGAGAAGCTTGTGGACCCGGTCGTTCTGCGGGTCGAGCGCTGCCGCCGCCCGCAGCTGGCGCTCGGCCTCGGCGAAATCCCCCTCGATCATCAACGCTCTGGCCAAATGCACCCGGCCTGCGGTGGTCCCCGGCGCCAGGGCCGCGGCGCGGCGCAGATATCGCGCCGCCTCGTCGTAGTCGCCGGCTGATTCGACAAGATCGCCGAGCCCGGCATAGGCCTCGACGGCCTCGGCCGGGGCCGGCGCCAACGCGATCGCCTGGCGATAGGCCGCGATCGCATCGCCGTTGCGGCCTTGCTGACGCAACGCCAGCGCCAGGTCGCAATAAGCCGCCGGATCATCCCGCAACGCCGTCGCCAAGCGCAGGCTCTCGGCTGCTTCCGCGGCGCGGCCGGCGGCGACGAGCGCGCGCCCCAGCGCGTGATGGGCCGCGGCATTGCGCGGATCGAGCCGGGTCGCCTCGGTAAAGGCGGCAATGGCCGCGGCCGGCCGGCCGGTGTCGACGAGCTTGGCGCCGCGCTGCCGGCGCCGCTCCGCCATCAGCACCCGCTGGCGCGGCACCGCGTTCTCGCCGGCATCGGCGGGGAGATCGGGCGATATCCGCCGGAACTCCTCGGCAGCCCGGCGCAGGCTGCTGACCTCGGTCAGCGGGCCGAAATCGGATATGCCGTTCGCCGGCGCCGGAGCGGCCGGCGGCAACGACGCCGACGCCATGCCGGGCTGACGGGTTGGGGCTCGACGCGGTTGGCTGGCGCCGCAGCACGACTTGAATTTTAGCCCGCTGCCGCAGGGGCACGGGTCGTTCCGTCCGGGCTGACCCCCCGCCGGGGCGGCGACGCGGCGATTGTTCACGGCGCGACGCCGAGCCGGCGCGATGTCCCCCGCAGGGTGCGGTCGCATTTCCGCCAAGCCATTTGTCTAAAGAGCTTTCTCGGCCCTGGCGGCGCCTTCATCACGCAACAGAGGATTGAAACCCTGGGACCACGGGACATACGACGCCGTCGCCGTCACTTTAGCGAAAGTTAGCGAAATCGGCCAGTTAGCGAAATCGGCCAGCCGAATTTAGCACATCCCCCGTCGCCCCAAAGTCTTTCGCGCAGACCAACTTTCGCGCAGACCAACTTTCGCGCAGACCAGTCACAGATCACAGGGATAATCGGCCGGAGGCTCGGAAACCCCAGGGTTTCCGGTCCGGCCGCCCAACCCAGCCGCCGACGGACCCGGTTTCGCCTGGCTCCCGCGGGCTCAGGCGCGGCGCCGGCGGATCACGACGAAAGCGGCAAACGCGGCAAACGCCGAGCCGAGCATGGAGAGTGACCCCGGCTCGGGGGTGGGTATGATCGGCGGGCCCATGGTCCCGCACAGGTTGTCACTGCAATCGAATGGAAAATCGTGCAATTCGCCCGAACCGATCGGCGCGCTGCCCCCCAAGCTCGCCGCGATGAGGTTGCCCTCGATCGGATGCGTGTTCACGACCGTGGCATTGGGCGCGAGGATCGACGCAAACCATTCGGTATGCGTTATGTCCACGCTGGTCGCGGCCTCGAAATTCCAGATCAGGTTTTGTTGGGCGGCGGTCAGCGCTCCGTAGCTGACCGACCCGTTGAAGGTGCCGGCGTCCTCGACATTGATGACCGCGTCGCAGGCGCCGCCGGGGTTCGAGGTCAAAAGGCAGCCGGCGAAGCTCAGCGTGCCCGTCATCCCGTTCAGCTGCGCCAGGGTTATGTTGAACACTGCAACGCCGTCGGTGTTGGCGACGCCGGTAAACGTGCTCCCCGCCACGGTGCTCGGCGACGACAGTGTCGCGAGGTTGGACGACAACGTGGTCATCTTGCCCCAGATGTCGGTCGCGAACGTCCCGGCGTTGTTGGGGCCGTCGCCGGGAAAGGTATAGCCGCCGGTGGGCTGGGGCGCCGTGGCGCCGGGAAACGGCGGGATGTTGGACGAGACGCTGCCGCCGACGAACACATGCCCCTTGGCGGGGTTGAAGACGGCGGTCTGGTTGCCGAACACGTTCACTTCGCCGTAACCGGTGATCGCCGTCGTCCCTGCGCTGCTGCCGAGCACGATGCCGTTGTCATTGAGCGCCACGGTGCCCGGGCCCAGATTGCCTCCGATCAGCACTGGCCCTTGCGTGTCGCTGGTCGAGTTGAACTGCCCGTTGATGATTGCGTTGTAGTCGCAGAGCAGGGTCGCAACGGTCGCATTCTGGATGGTGACGGGAGAGCCCGTGCCAGCCGGACAGGCTACCGCCTCGGCCGTAGCCGCCGCTGCCAGCGTCGCGATCGTAGCCAGAAAACCCGCGGTCCATTGGCGCATCAGAAAGTACCTTACGTTGATCTGACAGTTAATCAGCAATCTCCGTGCCAATCAACCATACGGTAAACGCCAATTAAAGTCCATCGCATTCAATAGCTTGGTGGCCCAGATTCTTCGTCGAGCTCAACTGAGACACCCGACGCGCTCATAATGAGACACATGTCATGTCTCAACCGCTCCCTATCGCGGAACCGGGGAGCCGAGCGTCGTTGCCATTCGGGGGGCGGGACGCGCAATTCGGCGGCATGGCTTGGCGTCCCGGACCGGTCTGATTGTCCCTGCCGATCCGCACCCCGGCGGCATGGCGCCGCCGCTGAGGCCGCGACCTTCCGTGGCCGAGGCTCGGGCTCCGCCCGCGGCCGCAATCGGGTGATTTCATCCGGCTTCTCGTTGCGCTATTTGACGGTCACGGTCGCCATCGCCGTCGCGGCACCGCCCTCGCCCGTGCAGGTCACCGAATAGGAAGACGTCACCCTCGGAAACACCAAGGCCCAGCCAGCCGGCACGACGGTAAACCCGGCCCCTTTACACGAGGTAGCGTTCTTCACCGCCCAGGTCAATTTTGACGCCTCCCCCGGGACGACCGTTGTCGTTGGGTTCGCGCTCAAATTTACCGCGACATTATTAGCGGCTAGCGGCGGCGGCAGGCGGGGGTGGCGATGATGATGATGATGTCTGAGATGGCGCAGCGGGAGCGGTGATAGAGCCCGCGACGCAGGGGGCGAGACCGGCGCCGTTTGCGCCCCAGCACGTCGTGAACGCGTCACCCTGCGCCGGGGCCGACGGGTTTGACGTCTGGCCCCACGGGTCGATGGCGATGATGCCGTTTGCCGCCAGCGACAGGTTCGGATTGGCGTCGTTGGCCGCGACCGGGTCGTATGTCGCCTGGTCGTAATCGGCGAGCGGCAGGATGCCTCCGGCGTATGGCGGCTCGGTGATCCATTCGGCGGACGCCATGCTGGACTGGTACTGGAAACGCTGCGTCCAAGCCGACTTCGGCGGTTTCGTCCGACAGGGTAAGTTGCCAGGTCTGGACCTGGGCCGGCGGCGCAGGCGGCGGTGCACTGGAGCGACGCCGTCATAATGTCGCCCGGCCTTACGCTGAGCGCTATATCGACGGAATCGATAGGCGGGATACAGCTCGTACCAGGCGTAAAAGGACACGGCACCCGAGGTCGTCACGATCGACTTGGTGCCGAGTTGGATCAGCGTCGCGTCGACGTACCCGCCGATCCCGACCCAGTTGAACACGTATTCGGAACCGGAGGAGGTGGCGTCATGGGTCGCATTCGGCACCTGCCAGGTTGCCGACGCGCTGGTATAGGGCGCTCCCGCGGTAACCGCGTAGCCTGACCAATTCGACGACTCTTTACCGTCCCCTTCTAAGGCGCTTGAACGTTCCGTCGGGATTGCGGTAGGGCTCCATCGGCCGATGGGGGTTGTCCCACCCGGAGGACCTGCTGATCTGCGCTGCGACGGGCGCACTTGCCGCCCCCGCAGCAAATACCGCGGCGCACAAGCCGCGCGTTAGGCTCACCTTCTAGGGCTCCTCACAATCCGCTCAAGATCCGCTTTGCGACTCGTCCGACAAAACCCGAGGCATGCCTGCCCAAAGCGGAGTGTTATCGAGAGATTGTTACAGAGGAGTTATTTTTCTAGGTTGATGTATATGATTTTATCTTTGTGTTATTTGAATTAGACCACATCTATCAATCGAACACTGATGGATTTAACACCGCAGTCACAATGATTTTTATCTAAAATTTTTGCAGCGCCGCAACTGGTTTTTGACAAGCGCGTCGGGGCACGACGAGGCGATTTCGTGCTTTTGTCTGTCCGATTTTTTAACGCGTTGCTCTTGGCGACCGGCTGGGGCTGCGCGATCGGCTGGGGCCGCGCGACCTGCGCGCTCGTCGCGGTGAGCGGCGAGCACCGGCGGCGGTCCCGTAATCTGTCCCTGTCACGTCGCTGCCGCCGATGGCCGGCGGTCTCGCGCCCGCCTCAGGCGGCGCTGTTCTTGGCGATAAAGTCCAGGGTCGCCGCGGCGCAGCGCTCGGCATGGGTCGCGGCGACGTGGTACGAGTTGCCGGGCAGCACCACCAACGTCGAGTTCGGGATTTGCTGCTGCCAGGCGCGGGTCTCGTCGACCGAGGCGAGGCCGCTGCCGTCGGTGGTGACGACCAGGGTCGGGCAGCGGATTGGGCACGTCGGCGCGGATGTCGGCGCAGGCGATCGTCTTCATAAAGCCGGTCTGGGTCGAAACCGCGGTGCGGCCCATGAATCGGATCCACATTCGACCCCTTCGGCCGGAAAATCGCTGCCGAGCCGGCCGCCCATGGTCTGGCGCGCCCAAGGCTCGACCCCGTCGCGCTCGAACGCCGCGTTCAATTCGGGACGCGCTCGGCCGCTCCGGCGCGCAACGGCGGCGGCGTGCCGACGACGTCAAGCTCACGACGCGTTCCGGCCGGCGCGCGGCAAAGGCGCGGCGATGGTGCCGCCGATCTTCGCCCGACCAGGTGAAACCGGTCGATGCCGAGGCTTGTCCATCAACCGCGCGAAGTCGTCGATGATGGTGTCGAGGGTCCACGCGAAATCGCGCGGCATCGGCGTCGAGCGCCAAAGCCGCGCATGTCCGGCGCACGACCTTGTACCGGCGCGCCAAGGTCGGGACCCAGCCGTTCCACGCGAGCCCGCTCTCGGCATTGCCGTGCAGCATCAGCACGGTTTCCGGGCGGCGCCACGGGTCGGTGAAGTCGTCGACTTCGTAATGCATCTCGAATGCATTCGTCGGGCTCGGCTGGAATGTCGGCATGGCTTTTCTCCCTTCGCTCGTTACCCATCCGTCGGACGGGTCCCCGACCCGCCAATCCGTCGAGGCGGATCAAGGTCCGCCCTAATGGGGCTGCCCCGTGCGTGCCTCTGTGACGCTCCGATCCGCGGCATGCTCTGCCGAGACCGGCGGATTCAGATCGCCTGCGACGGGTTCACGCCGTAGACCCAACGGAAGGCCTGTGCAAACCGGCTTGGACTGCTGAAGCAAAACTCTTCGGCAATTCTGGCGAGCGAGTTGCTGTTATTGCCCGCAGCATCTCGGCTCGCGCCTGCTCCAGCCGGACCCGTTGCAGGACGCGCATCGGGGTCGTTTCGCGGAAGCGGCGGAACACCATCTGCAAGGCGCGACGCTCAGCCGGCGGCATCGGCGATTTCAGCAATCGTCAACGGTGCGCTGGGCGTTGGCTCGCATGAACGCCTCCGCTCGGCGAACATTGCGCGGCGCGCCGGCCGTGCGTTGCCGTCCAAGACGCTCCGTGTAATTGTGGCGCAGACCCAACAGCAGCGAATAGACCGCCCACTCTTCAAAGGCGCGGCCAACGAGCGCGTTCGACAGCAGAGAATTCGAGCCCGACAGCTCGTCCGTCAGGTGCTGGAAGATCCTGCGGACGTTGGCCGCTGGGCCCGCATCCCACGGGATCAGCGGATCGAAGGGCCAGCCGTTCCAGAGCGGGCCGCAATAAGTCGTCGGGGATCCAAAGATTGAGCCGCGCGTCGTTGTCGCTGGTCAGCACGCGGGTGCCGGGCCTGCCGCGATAGATCAGCCCGTTCGCCTCGTCGGCAATCAACTCTTCGTGATGGTCCGGAGAGACCAGCCCCATGCTCCCCTGAGTAACGAGGGTGAGGCAGGTTGCAGCAATCCCTTGCTGCCCGATCAGAATTTCCGTGCCATGAGTATCCGTCAGCTGCGCCACCCGCAGCCGGCCGACGCCGGTATAGGACAGGGTGACACGGTAACGATCGGCCTCCGCCCGCGCCTCGCGCAGATTGTGCGGCGCATACCGGAACATCGGGACATAAGCTTCGTATTGCGGCGGGAGGTCTGCGAATAACGCCGCTGTAAGATTGAACGGATCGCGCAGATCGGCAACTTTAAATTGCTCAAAAATACTGCCGTTCCTGTTTTCGGTGCCGGCGATTGGCTCCGAAGCGCTGCATTGCCGCCGATATTAACCCGAGGGTGTTCTTTCGATCCAGTCCCTCGCGTCGGGGTGGCAAACTTTTGCGCTTTCTGTGCCGATCTGGCGCTTTCCGTCTCGATCCTTCGCCTTCTACGCGCCTAGGCTGACCGCAGTATGGGAGGAGTGAATTCGCGCCTTGAGGATAAAATCAGCGATGCAAATGCACAGAACTAATTCGATCACCGGCGTCGGTTTGCGGGGATCGCGTTGCGGCGGTCGTCGGCGGCGCTGGCCGCGTTGGCGCTGGCCTGGCTCGTTGCGCCCGCCTCGGCGTTCGCCGTCAACGCCTACATTACGAATGCAGGCGGCACTGTGTCGGTAACGGCCTTGTGTTGGGGTAGACCCAGCCGATCTCGACGCCTTGCGCTGGGCCAGCATCGTCTCCTCGACGGCGCGTCGAGCCGCAACACCGAATTGGTGTTGGTGCAGGGCTCGGTGTTGGCCGCCGGGCACAGCGGGCTGACGGCGAGCAGGGTGTAGGTCTCGCCGCGCGCCCAGATCGGGAAGCCGGTCGAATTCTCGTGTCGCCGACAATCCGAAAATGAGCTCGTAAACGGCCACCCCGGTTGTGTGCGCGGCAGCCGTCGAGCCCATCACGCCGCGGCCCGCGGGCGGCGTCACCCCGCGATCGGGCGACCGCAGCGTGATCGTCGTCGGCCCGATCGCGGTGTAGGCGATGTATTCGCTGTCGACCACAGCATCCGTTCGAGAACATGCCGGCGGTCGGGCCGGTTATCGCGCCGCCGCCGGTCAACGGGAGAAAGCCGCCCGAGGGGATGCCGCCGCCGCCGTCTTGGAGCACCTGGCCGACGGTGGCGTAATCGGTCGTCGAGCTGACACCCGGCCCGAGGCCCCGGTATGGCGAAAATTCGCCATCGGCAGGTTGGCCACCGGCACGGTCTCGCCGTTGACCGTCAGGCAGTGCATCAGCCCCTGGGCGATGTCGTCGGTGTCGGTGTCCATCCGGTCGGCCAGGATGTCGAGCCCGGCGTCGCGGTCGGCCGCCCAGGAATAGACGCGCGCGCCGAACACCCCCGAACCATTCCACGGCATGGGCAAAGCTCCCCCTTGAATTAACCACGGTTAAAACCGATTTAGCGGGCCGACATGGCTGGTCATCGTCACATTGCGGTTGGCCCGCGCCTTGCGGGACAAAGGCGGCTTTACGGAAACCGCCGCTGAGGCCACGGCCGAAGCCCTGAACGCGGCGCTTGGCGACGAGATCGCCACCAAAGCCGATGTCGCAGCACTCACCGCGCTCAAGACTGATGTCGCCGCGCTGAAGACCGATGTCGCCGCGCTCAAGACCGATGTCGCGTCGCTCAAGACCGATGTCGCGTCGCTCAAGACCGATGTCGCGTCGCTCAAGACCGACATGGTCGCGGTCAAGTCCGACATCCGGCTGCTCCAATGGCAGATCGGCCTCATGTACGCGTTGCAGATCGCGATCCTCGTCAAACTGTTCGTGCACTGATTGGCCGCAGGGAAGGAAAACCACAAAAATGAACGAAACCCGCGAGCAAACCGAATTACAGCGCATGTTGGAGGAAACCCGAAAGTTTGTCGCCGAACAGCACAAGCTGATGGCCGAGCGCGACAAGCTCCAAGCCGAGACACGCAAGATGAACATCGACCGCTGGCTTGCGCCCACGATTGTATTTGCCGGCGGCCTGGGTTCGGCAATCGCAGGGTTCTCCGCGGTTTGGCGATTGGGCGTCTGACTGATGGCTCGGCCCAAGGGCGCGCCGCTGGCGCGCATCCCCGACAAGATCCCGCTGACCTTACCAGCAGATCGAGGCCTGGCGCGCCGGGCTGCCGATGCGGCCGGGCAAGACCGCTGCCCTCGTCTACCTGCTCGAACAGGGCCTCGCCGCGGTCGAGCCCAAGGACACCCCGCAATGAGCGACGAAAAGATCAGCCTCGAATTGCTCGGCGTGAGGCTTGCAACCTTGACCGCCGAAATGCGTGACCTGCAACAACGCTTTAGCGGCATCGAAACCCGGCTGGGTGCGATGGAAGCCCGCTTTGGCGCGATCGAGACCCGGCTCGGCTCGCTCGAAACCCGCTTCGCCATCCAGGAAGAGCGCATGGCGGCGATGCTGTCGCTGCTCGTCCGCATGGCCGGGCGAATTCTGCCGGAATAAGGGATTACCGAAATGCTCACACTTGTTGGCGGCATCGGCTTGGGCCTCGTAGCCATTGCCCACCCTTGGCTTTGCTGGCTTCTTGTTCTCTATTTAT
Organism: uncultured Alphaproteobacteria bacterium; assembly: GCA_963775525.1. GTDB lineage: Bacteria > Pseudomonadota > Alphaproteobacteria > ATCC43930 > CGMCC-115725 > AP-15. The sequence continues at coordinate 163,088 of CAVZJF010000009.1, forward strand.
TTGCGATGGCAATGCTTAAGCTGGTCGCAAAGCTCGCCGATGCTTGCTATGCCGCACGGGGCGGATTGCACGGTGATCTGGCTTGATCGCAACGCGCTACAGAACGAATTCGCCAATACTACGCGGTTAAATATCGCAACCCGGCGGAGGGCGAGCGCGCCTGGTTGCGCGATGTCAACCGCGGCCTGCACATTCGCCGAGTTGGGTTTGCCCACCGAAAACTGCTGCGTTCTATTGACCGGCGGCAGCTCCCATAGCGCCCGCGAGCAGTTCCTGGCAGGGTAAACCCGCGCGCCGGCGGCGTCATCGCGGCAGGCCGGCTCATCAGGCTGCCGGCCAGTGTCGGATCGTGGACCGCCTGCGCGATCAGGTTCTGGACATTGGCGCGCGCCGGTTCGTAATTCAAAATTCGGCTGCCTACCTCGGTGCCGACCGGTCCCCCGATCAGCGCTCCGGGCAATCCGAAGAACTCATGCCCGAGCGCCATCCCGGCCGCGCCGCCTGCCAGCCTCGGGACCGTCGCAATCGCTGACGCGAGCGGCCCCATCCCCATCGGCTGTAGAAACTTGCCGCTCGCCAGGTTGCGCACGGTGTCCGAGCCGCCCGCTGTTCCGGCGCGCGCGGTGCTCTGAACCATGTTGGCGGCGTCGACGATGTCGCCGATGGCTTGCCGGTGCTGGTCATTGAACAGGGGGCTGTCGATCAGCGGCTGATTATTCTGGTGAAACAGGCGCAGCTGGTTGCCGTTGAGCATCTGGCTGCCCTGTTGATCCTGCGCCGCGACGCTGCCGGCCTGCTGCATCTTGGCGGTGAACCAGTCGCGCGCGTTTTGCAAAAGGTCGGGGTCGCCTTGCGCCGCTCGCACGAATTGCGCGGCGCGTTCGGATTGCCCCGCTCCGGGGCCGAGCATTTTGGCAAAGGCGTCGCTGTCCTGGGTCGTCCCACCGGGTTGAAGGACGGCCTTGATCGCCGGCGGCTGATTGTATGTCTGGGCATAATCTTGCCATTGGTCGCGCGCGGATTGCAGGGCGGCGGCGATCGACCCTTGCTGTGGCGACAACAACTCCTCGGGACCCCCTTGGGGGAACAGCGCGTCGTGCAACCCGTTGAGGACGTTGGCGCGGTTGTAGTCGGGGTTGGGGCCGCTCCCGGCCTGGCGCGCTTCGGTCTGCAGGGTCGTGCGAAAATCCTGCAATTCCTGCAACGGCTCCTGCGGCTCGTAGCTGGTGAGCAAATTGTCGTAGGTGTCCGGCAGGAACCGGCGCCGCGCCGCGCTCAGCCCGGTGACGTAATTGTCGTAACGATCGAGCAACGGTGCGGTCGGCACCATCGCCTGGCCGCTCGGGTCGACGGCTTGAAACGCACCCGACGCCTTCTGCTGCTGGTCGGCGCGGATGGCTTCGAGCTGCTGCGCCCCTTGCTGCGAAATTTCGTAAGGGGCGCGGTTCCCGGGCTGGCCGACCTGGTCGAAGGCGTTGAGGATTTGCTGGTTGTTCTGGCTGGCGATGGCAGCGCCGCGAGCAGCGACATCCGGGTTCGCCTCAACCGCGCGCTGGACGCTTTGCAATCCGCGATTGGCGGTCAGGTCGCCAAGGGTCGGCGCGACCCCGGCCGGCTGCGGCCGGTTCGCCAGCAGTGTCACCAAGCCGCCGTTCGGCGTCCCGCTGTCGCCGACAGCCTGGTTGAGCAGGCGCCCGGCGATGGTCTGTTGCCCGTCCCCGGATAGCGGCGCCAACAGCTGCGTTGCCACCCGCGGCACCGCGAGCGCGCCCCCGGCGGCGAGACCGCCGAGCACGCTGCCAGCGAGATCGGCGCCCGCCAATGCCCAAGGGTTGTTCGTGACATTGGCGATTTCCTCGCGCGCCGCCCCGCCGCCGGCGCCGCTCCCGGCGGCGAGCGCCGTCGTCCGCGCCAAGGCCGGCCCCGTCGCCGGGGTCAGGAACCCGCGCGCCGCCTGTGCCAGCGCGTCCCCCGCCGGCGCCAGCGCGGCGCTCGCCGGGGCCGGGTCGGCGAGCAACGCGCCGCCCATCCCCATCAGCGGCACACTCATCACTGCACCGCCGGTGCCGTAGAGCACCCGGTCGAGAGCGTCCTGCGGGTCGGTGCGGCCGACGGTGCCTGCGATCGCCTGACGTATCTGCTGCGAGCCGCCGACCGGATCGGTGATCTTGGGGATGGGAGACGTCGCCGGCAGCGCGCCAAAGCTCAGCCAATTCAAGAAATCCGGGGTGCGATTGATCGCCGCCGTGGCGAGGTCAACCGGAGCGCCGGCGAGCCGCGCCAGCAGGTCATTGGCGCCGGTGGCGAACGAGCCCGCGCGCTGCCCGATGGTTTCCGCCGGCGCCGGCGCTGCGGGCGCGGATGCGGGCGCCGTGTCGAGCGTCGCATCCGGCGCCAGCGGCACGATTTTCGGCGATGCCGGCGCCGCTGACGACGCCGGGGGCGATGTCACTGTTGAGGCAGCGGCGTCGCCGCTGCCGCTTGAAGCGGCCGGCGCGGTATCGAGGGTTGCGCCGGGGTCAAGCGGGACCAGGGTGGGCATTTACGGCTGCACCAGATGCCGACTGCCGTCAGGCGCGCGCCAAACCGGCGCACCACCTTTCCAGCCGATTTGCTGCGATCCGTCCGGCAGTCCCTGCGGGACCGCGCCGGCCACTTCCTGATGACCCCACGGGTTGGCGAATGTCCGGCCGGACGGGATCGCGTTCAGGATCTGCTGCTGTTGCGTCGGCGAGGCCCCGGCCCAGGCGCGCGCGCTGTAGGCCGGGGTCATCGCCTCGGCGGCGTGCAGATAGCCGGTGGCCGGGTGGTTGCCGTCGAAATCGGCCTGGGCCTGGGTCACCGCGTCATAGCCGCCGCCGCCCTGGCGCCACGCCCCGAGCACCGCCTGGCGCATGTCCTGGGCACGCTGGGCTTGCTGCGCC
>CAVZJF010000010.1:0-24080 GCA_963775525.1 uncultured Alphaproteobacteria bacterium
TTGGCTCCTCAAACGGAGCTGGTTCAGGCTTTGCCACTTCGGTAGCCGAACGCGAGGCGTCCCGACCGCTTCGATATTATCATAAACTGAAGATCGCAGGTTCAAATCCTGTCCCCGCAACCAACGATGCCACAACATCACGAGAACGGTTGTTCCGCATCTGCAGAACGGCCGTTTAACGCCCGCACCCTCCGTCACCTCACCGAGATGGAGGAACGCTGCGAGATCGCCGCGAGGGCCCTCGACCCGGACCTCGCCGCGCCGATCTCCCGGATAGACCAGGATCGCGTCGATCAGCGTGCGCAGCGCCTCCGTCGCAGCCGCTGCGGCCTCAGGGTCGCTCAGCGCGGGTCCAGGCTCTCGACCTTACGTCGATACAGCTCCGGCAGATTGGGGTGGAGGTCGGGCAACAGCTCTGGCGTCTCGGTTGCGGCCAGGTGCCGTGCCAGTTCGGTCTCATTCCCAAGGTCTCAGGTCGAAATCTGGACGACAACGATTATTTCCATCAGCCTTACTCTTCCAACACCGCAGCCCGAGCCGACCAAGCCATCACACAAGCTACTTGATGAGGCGTTCAGACAAGCGCACCTCCGAGTTACATCCATTGTCGACGGGTTGGACATCAGAACCAGGGACCTCGACTAAATCAGTGGGTTAACTTCCTTGAGAAGCGAGCGGAGGTCATCTTGCTTGTGTCCCGAACGCCGCCAATGTCGTTTACAGATTGAGACCCTAAATGACCGAGGAATGGCCTGCACCCGGTTTGGTTGACACCATCCTAAGCTAATCCGACCTGCCTTTCGAAGTCCATCGGACTGAGATATCCCGATGGTCGGAGTGTCGACGCTTCGGATTGTAGAAGCGTTCAATGTAGTCGAACACGTCGGCCCTGGCTTCGTCACGCGAGCGGTAGGTCTGCGGCCGATGCATTCAGGTCTTCAGGGAAGAGAAGAAACTCTCCATCGCAGCGTTGTCCCCAGACGTTGCCAGAGCGGCTCATGGAGCAGGCAAGCCCCGTTGTCGGCCATCAGCCGTTGGAACTGCTCGCTGGTGTATTGACTACCGCGATCGGAGTGATGCAGCAGCGCGTCAGGCTTGCCGCGTCGCCAGATCGCCATCACCAGTGCATCGGTGACCAACTGCGCGGTCATGGTCCGCGCTCATCGACCAGCCGACCACCCGGCGTGAGAACGAATCGACCGCGGCAGCAACATAAAGCCAGCCCTCCGCGGTCCACACATACGTAAAGTCAGCGATCCATTTGCGGTTCGGAGCGGCGGCGTCGAAGCTGCGGTTGAGCACGTTGGGAGCGACGGCGGCGATCTGCCGCTCAGCCAGGTCGGGCGGCAGACGACGCCGGCGCGGACGCGCTTTGAGCACCTGCAGGCGCATCAATCGTTCGCTCGCGGGTGGTCCGCACGATCGTGTCTTCAACGCCGACAATCTGAAGCCGCGGCGCCTCGTTCTTCGCTGTGTCGCTCTCGGCGTGATCCAAGACGATCGTCAGCAGACTCGCCCACTCAGCGGAGCCGGGGAAATCTTCCCCAGGGGCGATGCTCACCCGGACACCGAGACCCGGATGCCAAAGCCCCCTCCCCGCCCCATTGAGCGGCTCGCACCATCGGAAACCGAACGCGAACAGCTCCGTGGTCAGCTTTGCGGTTTGATGCCGTCACCTCGTAGTTCGGCAGTCGGCCAGAAGCCTCCGCCACAGAGTTCGACCGCGACCACCCGGGATAAGACGGGGTCAGTGAGACCGACGGGCAGGCGCTCGGCCGCTTTCGCGACTGCGCAAAATGCCTCGACAAACCTCCGTTCGTCACACCATCCAACCGCCCGTCACTCGGCCGATTACTAGAGTCTACACACACCGCGAATCGCGGGTGAATTCCATTTCTGCATTGCCAAGCAAAAAAATCTCGTCCTGAGCCTCCAAGAAGCGCTCGATGCCATTCCGCGCCGTGCAACTAGGCCCTGTGGACGGATTTCACCAAGACCAAGCCGCATGCGAAGCTGACGACGGCCGAGAAACTTACTGCGGTCTTTTCACACCGCAGGGCGATACGCTTGAAACGTTTGACCACCCGACCGCCTGCTCGACCCGACCCTGGTCTTGTACGGCGCGGCGAGATGACAAAGTTCTTTGCCAAGCTGGCGCCGACGCAAATCGGCATCGAGGCGTGCGGCGCCTCGCATCACTGGGCGCGGGTGTTGCGCGGCCTGGGGCACGAGGCGGTGCTGCTGCCGCCGCAATAGGTCAGGCCCTACGTCAAGCGCGGCAAAAACGACGCGATCGATGCCGCAGCGATCTGCGAGGCGATGAGCCGCCCGAGCATGCGCTTTGTGCCGGTCAAGACCGCCGCGCGGCAGGCGGCGCTGACGATGCTCGGGGTGCGCGATCTCTTGGTCAAGCAGCGCACCATGCTGATCAACGCGATCCGAGGGCATGCCGCGGAGTTCGGCGTCACCGCGGCCAAGAGCCTGCCCCGAGCGAAGGCCGGGGGGCCCCAGCATGTCGCCGAGCTGCTCGAGCGCCTGGCCGCCGCGGACAGCGTGCCGGAGCTGGCCCGCGAGATGCTGGGTCTGCTGGCGGGCCAGATCGAGGCCTTGAACGCCAAGCTGAAGGCGATCGAGGCGCGACTGATGGCGTGGCACCGGCAGGATCAGACGAGCCGGCTGCTGGCGACGATCCCCGGGATCGGACCGATCGGCGGGGTCAGCTTCGCCCTCAAGGTTCCCGACCCCAAGGCCTTTCGCTCGGCCCGGCACCCCTTTGCCGCCTGGGTCGGCATCACCCCGCGCGAGGGTTCGACCGCCGGGCGACAGCGGCTCGGCCGGATCAGCAAGCAGGGCGACGAGGAGCTGCGCCGGCTGCTCGTGCTCGGCGCCACCGCGGTGATCCGCGCGGCTCAGCGGCGGGTCGAGCCCGCGAGCCAAGGGCCAGCCAACACCGCCTCGCCCTGGCTTATGGGATTGCTGGCGCGCAAGGCCAAGAAGCTGGCCGCGGTCGCGTTGGCCAACAAGATGGCCCGCATCATCTGGGCCATGATGGTGAGCGGCGAAGTCTATCGGCGTCCGCAGCAGGCCTGAGCCCGCCGACCACCGGCATCGAGCAGACCTGGCACTGGCAAGGACAGCAGCAGCAAGATGGCAATCGGTCGATCCGAGGATCGGGACAACCCGTGGAACCCGTTGGTGCTCAGACATCACGTTCATGTTTGGGACCCGATCCGCGCAACCCATCTGGGCCAGCGGTCAGTCGACCGCACCACAAAGGCCGGACATATGACCGCAACCGACCAGACCCGTCGCAGCTGCCACGCCCTTGCGAGACCGGGGCCGTCCACATATGGGTTCCGGGCCCGCCAAGAGGGCGTCCCGGAATGACCGTTATTTTCGGCGATCGGGTATGATCGCCTTCAGAGAGTTTCAGGGGCCACCAGTGCCGTTTTACGTCTATCTCCTCGCCAGTCGCAGGCATGGAACATTGTATCTCGGGGTCACCAGTGACCTTGTTCGCCGCGTCACTGAGCACAAGGCCAAGGCGGTAGCGGGTTTCACGGCGAAATATGGCATCGAGCGTCTGGTCTGGTTTGAGCCCTATGACGACCCGACTGATGCGATCGCCCGTGAAAAGGCGCTCAAGAAGTGGCGGCGGGACTGGAAGATCCGCTTGATCGAGGAACAAAACCCGGAATGGTGCGATCTGTTTCCCGCGATCGCCGGGTAGCGGTTCTATCCGTATTGGCGCGTCCCAATGCTGCAAAAGCTCACGACCCTCTACCCCGCCTTGCGGCGCAGCGGCTGGACGTTGGACGGGTGCGGGCGCGCTTGCCGCCGAGATGGTCCTGGGCCAGGATTTCGGCGATCTGCACCGCGTTCAGCGCCGCGCCCTTGCGCAGATTGTCGGCGACGACCCAGAAGCTGAGGCCGAACGGCACGGTCGGGTCGCGGCGGACGCGGCTGACATAGACCAGGTCTTCGCCGGCGGCCTCGGTCGGCGTCACATAGCCCTCGTCGGCGCGATGGTCGATGACGCTGACGCCGGGAAAGCGGCGCAGTGCCGCGCGCGCCATGTCCTCGCTCAGCGCCCGCTCGAACTCGACGGTGACCGCCTCGCCATGGCCGATGAACACCGGGACCCGCACGCAGGTCGCGGTGACGGCGATGTCGGGGTCGAGGATCTTGCGCGTCTCGACCGCCATCTTCCATTCTTCCTTGGTCGAGCCGTCATCCATGAAGACGTCGATGTGCGGGATCACGTTGAACGCGATCCGCTTGGTGAACTGCTCGGGCTTGAGCGGGTCGTTGACAAAGACCGCGCGCGTCTGGTTGAACAATTCGTCCATCGCGGCCCGTCCGGCGCCCGAAACCGACTGGTAGGTCGCGACCACGACGCGCTTGACCCGCGCCAAATCGTGCAACGGCTTCAGCGCCACCACCATCTGGATCGTCGAGCAGTTGGGGTTGGCGATGATGTTGCGCTTTTGATAGTCGGCGATCGCCTTCGGGTTGACCTCGGGCACGACCAGCGGCACGTCGGGGTCCATGCGGAACTGCGAGGTGTTGTCGATCACCACGGCACCCGCCTTGGCCGCGCGCGGCGCGAACTGCGCCGATATCTTGGCGCCGGGGGAAGACAGCACGATGTCGACGCCGCGAAAGTCGAAGGTGTCGAGGTTTTGGACCTTGAGGATGTCGTCCTCGCCGAACGAAACCTCGGCGCCGAGCGAGCGCGAGGAGGCCAAGGCCACGACCTCGTCGACGGGAAAGTCGCGCTCGGCGAGCGTCGACAAAATCTCGCGCCCGACATTGCCGGTGGCGCCGACCACCGCTACCTTAAAACCCATGGTGCGACCCCGCAGTCGAAAGCGGTAGGAATGGCTGCTGACTTACGATGCGGGCCGCGCGTTTACAAGCACGGCCTGCCATGACCTATTCCGATTTTTGGCGGCGCTATCTCCTTGCGCATCGCGATCCGCGCACCCGCGCGCTGCATTATCTCGGCACGTCGTTGGCGCTGACGGCGCTGGTTGCCGCCGCGGCGGCGCGCGACTGGCGCTGGCTCGCCGCCGCCCCGGTCGCGGGTTACGCGCTGGCCTGGCTCGGCCATCTTGTTTTCGAGCACAACCGGCCCGAAACCTTCGGCCATCCGCTGTGGTCGCTCGCCAGCGATTTGCGTATGCTCGGCCTGTTCGTGGCCGGGCGGCTCGGCCGCGAGTTGCGCCAAACCGGCATCGGAGGAAATCGATGACGATGGTCCCGCTGGTCGAATACGCCGCCGCCGGTCCCGAGGTGCGCGCCGTCTACGACGACATCATGCGGACCCGCGGCACCGACTGGGTCAACAATTTCTGGCAGGCGCTGGCCAACGACCCGCCGACATTGCGGCGCACCTGGGAGAGCATCAAGCAGGTCATGATGCCGGGCGCGCTCGACCCGTTGACCAAAGAGCTCGTCTACCTCGCGGTCAGCGCCAGCAACGGCTGCGCCTACTGCACCGCCTCGCATTCCGCGGCCGCGAAAAACCAGGGGATGACGCCGCAAATGCTCGCCGAACTGCTGGCGGTCGTCGGCATGGCGAACGAAACCAACGCTCTTGCCAACGGCTATCGCGTGCCGGTAGACGAGAGGTTCGAAAAGCTGTTTTGATGTCGGCGCACGCCGGCGACGACGCGGCGACCCCGAAGGCCGCGCCGCCGTCGTGCACAACGATTACCGTAGGCCGGGCGGCACGCCGCCCTCCGGCAACATGGAGGTCCCTAATGGCGCAACAACTCTACGACCGCACCGCCGAGGATCTCGGCAACCTCGTCGGTCTCGAACACGTCAATCTCAGAGTCGACAACCAAGGGCTGGCGTCCGAGTTCTATCTGTCCGCGCTCGGCCTGACCCGCGACCCGTTCATGTTCCCCGGCACCAACAACATGTGGGTCAATGTCGGGAACAGCCAGTTCCACCTGCCGAGCGGCGAGCCCAACGTATTGCGCGGCCATGTCGGGCTCGTCGTCCCGTCGCTCGAGGAATTGTGCGAGCGTCTGGGCGAAGCCAAGAGCAAGCTCGCCGACACCAAATTCGACTGCAAGCAGCACAACGCCTATGTCGAGGCGACCTGCCCGTGGGGCAACAAGTTCCGCCTCTACGAGCCCGACGAGGAGCGGTTCGGCGCGATCAACCTCGGCATGGGCTATGTCGAGTTCACCGTGCCGGAGGGGACCGCCGACGGCATCGCCCGGTTCTACCGCGAGATCTTCTATACGCCGGCTTGCGTCAAGGAGAATGGCGAGGGCCGCGCCGCGCATGTCTGCGCCGGGCACAAGCAGGAGCTGGTGTTCCGCGAGACCGACCGGAAATTGCCCGGATTTCGACGGCCACCACCTGCAGGTCTACGCCCAGGAATTCTCGGGGCCGCATGACGAGCTCGAAAAGCGCGGGCTGATCACCGAGGAAAGCGACCAGTACCAATACCGTTGGCAGGACATCGTCTGCCTCGAGACCGGCAAGCACCTGTTCACGATCGAGCACGAGGTGCGCAGCGTCACCCACCCGCTGCACAACCGCCACATGGTCAACCGCAACCCGTCGCAGAACAACCGCCACTACCAGATGGGTGGCGACGAGTGGGATGGACCTTGCCGCGCTCGACCAAGAAGATCCAACCGACGCCGGCGCCCGAGCCCGCGACCCCGCTGGCCCGCCGCCGCACCGCCCGCATGGCCGCGATGTAGGATCGGGTGCGCCGTCGCCCGTCTCTCTCGCGCATCGCGGGAGAGAGACCGGTCCATCGCCAAAGCGACGGCAACGGCGAGGGCGCGCTTTGCGATGACGCCGTAGCCGGCCGGCCGATGGCGGCTGCGCGCTTGACCACTCGCTCGGGCATCGGCGCGCCCGAGCGCATCGCGGGCGTCACCGTGCTCCTCGCCTCTGACCTGGCGCGCTACGCCGGTAGAGCCTCGAAATCTCGTACCATGAGATTAGAGCGAGGCGAACCCATCGTTCGCCTGCTGCGGGACACTTTACTGGGTTCTCAACCTGCTCTGCGCGAGTTACCCGGTCGGATGGTTGTGGCCGTCTACTGTACGGTCACCACGAACGTAAACTCCCGGTCTAGGCCGTTGCTCCGATAGTCTCCCTTGCGCTGGACTATGAATTGATCTCGACCGACAAATCCGGCAGCGGGTTTATAGAATACGACGATGCCCTCAATCAGATTAGGACACTGGGGTGGCTGGGTCTTCCCAATGGAAAATCTCGTTTCGCCGTGTGAGGGCAGTTTCAATAATCGTATCTCTGGGAGGGTGTCCGTTTGACAATAAGGATTTAATACCTTGGCATCAAGGTTATCTCTGCTTCCCCAGGTGTTTATTTTCTGTGACTTGTCAGAAAATGAATAAACCCGCCGTTCAGTGTCTCTCGTAACCGTAACCTGGCGTTCCACGTGTTCCTGATCCTGAATCTGCGCCACCGTCCCTCTCGAAAAGCATATCGAGACGCAGAAAGCGACGACAAGGGTCGGTCGGGTTGTCACGTTCCCCTTCCCATTTGCATTTTTGCCGGCGGCTCTAGTTTTCCGCCGCACCCGAGCAATTGTCTAGATTCGATTGCGAGTTCGAATTGGTTAGGGGAGACTGAGTATCGTCGGCGGGCGGAGTGCAGCGAAGCCATCGACGCGAGCAGGCTCCCGCGCGCGCAAATTTGATGGCCCCGACTTTACGGAGGAACGACGATGCTGAGCGGCGCCTACCGTTTCCCGCAGATGGAGAGCGTCGTCTTCGGCACGCCCTATGCCGACGCCGTGGCGCGGGAGGTCGACCGGCTCGACGCCCGCGCGGTGTTTGTGATCGCCAGCGCCACGCTCGCGCGTGAGACCGACCTCGTCGAGCGGCTGCGGGCGATGCTCGGCAACCGCTTTGCCGGGCTCTGCGCCCGGATCGGCGCGCACACGCCGCGCACCGACGTCGTCGCCGCCGCCAATTTGGCGCGCGCGGCCGGCGCCGATCTGGTCGTCACCCTGGGCGGCGGCTCGGTCACCGACGCGGCGAAGATGGTCGGCCTCTGCCTCGGCAACGGCGTCACCACGCCCGAGCAGCTCGACGGGTTGCGCGCCCAGATCGCCGCCGACGGCACCGCCCGGCGCCCCGCGGTCGAGCCCCCCGGGGTGCGCATGATCGCGGTCCCGACCACCTTGTCGGCGGGCGAGTTCTCGGCCGGTGCGGGCTGCACCGACACCCGGCGGCACGTCAAGGAAAGCTTTTCCCATCCGCAGATGATCCCGCGCACCGTCATCCTCGACCCGGCGGCGAGCAGGCCCACGCCCGAATGGCTGTTTTTGTCGACCGGCATCCGTGCGGTCGACCACGCGGTCGAGGACATCTGCTCGGTCGACGGCCAGCCGCTCTCCGAGGGTGCCGCGTTCCATGCGCTGCGCCTCTTGGGCAAGGGGCTGCCGGCGGTCAAGGCCGACCCCGCCGATCTCGACGCGCGGCTCAACTGCCAGATCGGGGCGTGGATGTCGATGGTCGGCTCGCAGACCGGGGTCAGCAAGGGGGCGAGCCACGGCATCGGCCATGTGCTCGGCGGCACGGCGCAGGTGCCGCACGGCTATACCTCCTGCGTCATGCTGCCGCATGTGTTGCGCTTCAACCTCGAGGCGAACGCCGACCGGCAGGCGCGGGTCAGCGAGGCCCTCGGCCAGCCGGGGACGCCCGCCGCCGAGGCTGTCGGCGCGCTGATATCGGGGCTCGGCCTGCCGACCCGTCTGCGCGACGTCGGGGTCAAGCCGGACCAGCTCGACCTGATCGCCGAGAACTCGATGCACGACCGCTGGATCCACACCAACCCGCGCAAGATCGACGGGCCGGCGGTCATCCGCACCCTGCTCGACGCCGCGTGGTAGCGGCCAGGACATCGATCGCCAACACGGCGAGGAGGGCTGTGGCGCCGAGCCCAAACAGCAGCGGGTCTCAGGCGCGATCGACACGCGCCGCGTAACACCCGGGGGCGGCGTAATGGACGTGAAGGTAGGCCGCCAGCGGGTTGGCGAAGAGCCGCTCGACCGCACCTTCGAGCTCGCTTCCGTCGACCAGTTCCCAGCCGACCATCATCGCGCCGTCGTCGAAGGCGCGGACCGCGAGCGTGCGAATGCGCAGCTGCTCGGGCACTTGGTCCACCGCGTCATAGGCTTCCTCGCCCTTTCGCACAAAGACGGCAAAGCGCATGCGGTAGGGCGAGCTGACCGGATGATGCTCGTAGTTGACCAAAAGCAGCTCGTCGCCCGGTCCGGCGTCGGTCAGGCTGACGCGGCACGGGTATCCGGGCCTGCGCCCGTCGGCGATGCGGCGGACGGCGCCGCGCGCCGCCAACTCTGCGTCGGACAGCGAGAACAGATCGGCGAAGTTTTCGGCCGGCAGGCCGGTGACGCGGAAACTCATGACCGCTCCTCCAGGAAATGGCGGAGCGATGTCTACGAGGTGTTCCGGCAGCACTCTTCCCGCATCTTGCTCTGTTGTTCGCCCGTCGCCCGGCGTCAAACCTTTACGGTCGAGGCCTGGTAAATCTCGTCGATCGATTTTGCCAATGCCGCTTCGAACGCGGCGTCGCTCATCGAATGCCTCAAATCCTCGGCCAACGCCCGCGAAAAGCTCGCGGTCATGCCGTGATTGGCGGCGAGACGTTTGCAGGCGTCAGCTCGCGTGTAGCCGCCGGAAAGCGCCACAACCCTCTCTATACGTTGGTGTTTCACCAATGGCGCGTAGAGGTCGGGGACATCGGGCAGCGTCAATTTGAGCATCACCTGGCGCCCGGCCGGGACTGCGTCGGCCTGCCTCGTCAATTCCGCGAGAAGGATCGCTTCGGCGGCGGCCTTGCCGGGGCTTTTGATCGAGACTTCCGGCTCGATGATCGGCGTCAGCCCGTGCTCGGCGATCTGCGCCGCCACGGCGAATTGCTGCGCCACCACGGCGGCAATACCCTCTTTCGACGGCAAATTGATCACCGAGCGCATCTTGGTGCCGAAGACGCCGAGCTTTGCTGCGCGGGCGAGGACGGCATCGAGCCCCGGCATCGGCCTCATCAGGCTGACGCCGTCACTCTCGGGTTCGAGCCCCTTGTCGACCTTGACAAAGGGGACGACGCCGCGGTCCTCCCACAAATACGCCGGAGTGGGCTTTCCTTTCACTTCGCCGTCCATCGTGCCTTCGAACAGGATCGTCGCGATGACCTTGGCCCCGGTGAACGCCGGCGCGGTCATGATCCGCACGCGCATCTCGTGCACCAGCCGGAACATTTCGGCGTCGCCATTGTAGGCATTGTCCGGAATGCCGTAGAGCCGCAGGGCGCCCGGCGTCGACCCGCCGCTCTGGTCGAGCGCGGCGATAAAGCCGGGCTTTGCAGAGATTTGCGCCGTCATCCTGTCATCGGCCATGATCGTCATCCTCGCGTGAGACCGGTACGCTCAGGGAAACGCGCCCCGGGTTCGACCCATTGCCATCGAGCCTGCGAGTATTCGCACGGCGCTCCGGATCGGCGCAATCTTCGCCTTCCGCCACGCGATCGGGAAGCAAAAACTCGCACGCAGGCCCGCGCGAACGGGGGCGTCTTTACCGGGGCATCTTTAAGGCCGCGGCCGCGCCTCCGGCGCGCCTCACAAAAGGCGGCTTGTTGCGGTAGTCATCGGCGTCGATCGCAATTCCAACCGGGCCAAGAGTGCTTCCCCGTCTGAACCGGCGCTCAATCGGGAACCACAGTTCCTTGGTCGTCACACCGGCGAAGGAGCGTGTGAAGGAATTGAACACGTCATTCCGGGACGCCCCCTTGGCGGGCCCGGAACCCATGAAAACGGTACCTTGCCGTATCTCAAAACGCCGTGTGCTTGGGTTCCGGGCTCGCGGGCGGTGCCCGCGCCCCGGAATGACAATGTTGGAATTTCTTCACGAGTTCCTGCGCCGGGAAGGCCAAAGGGCCGGGAATACAAAAGGAATGAGCCCGGCTCGGGCTTCGGGCACGGCCGAAGCTGTGGAATAGCGCGACGGCTCAGCCCGATGCGTCGCGCTTGTCATATGACGGGCGCGATGCGATTCTTGCCGTCTGCGCCAACGCTGTTTCGCTTTAACCGTCCGTAAATCGGTCGGGATCGGGGTGCGGATGAAATCGCAAGCTCCCAACCAACGTTTCGGCGTCGGCGCCTCGATGCTGCGCAAGGAAGACGCGCGCCACCTGCGCGGCCGCGGCCAATTCGTGTCGGATGTCCGCATCCCCGGGACCGCGGAGGTCGTGTTCGTGCGCAGCCCGCACGCGCATGCGCGAATTCGTTCGATCTCGGCGCCGCCGGATGTCCGCAACAAATCTTCACCGCGGCGGACCTGCCGCGGATGCAGCCGATCCGGATCGTGTCGCACGCGGCCGGGGCGAAATCGCCGGCCTGGCCGCCGCTCGCCACCGACAAGGTGCGCTATGTCGGCGAAGCCATCGCCGCGTGCGTCGCGCCGACGCGGGCCGAGGCGGAAGACCTCGCGGCCGCCGTCGTCGATCGATTTCGAGGCGCTGGGCGCGGTTGTCGACGCATCTCGGGCGCTCGACCAGGCTCGGCGCTGGTGCACGACCACTGGGGCGACAATCTTTACATCGAGCGCACGATCGAGGGCGGCGACATCGACGCGGCGGCGCGCGCCGCCGAAATCGTCGTCACCCGTGAGTACCGGATGAACCGGCAATCGGGGTCGCCGCTCGAAGGGCGCGCGGTGCTGGCCTACCGCGACCACCGGCTCGACGAGGTGGTGGTTTACGCCTCTACCCAGACGCCGCACACGGTGCGGGTCGCGTTGGCGGAGACGCTCGGCCTCGACGAGCGGCAACTTCGCGTCGTCGCCCCGGATGTCGGCGGCGGGTTCGGCCCCAAGGCTCGGCTCTACCCGGAAGAAATCATCCTCGCGGCATTGACGCTGGAGCTCGACCACCCGGTGCGCTGGGTCGAGGACCGCAACGAGCATCTGCTGACGGCGGCGCATTGCCGCGACCATCGCTACAAGCTGACGGCTTATGCCGACCGGCAGGGCCGGATCCTCGGCGTCGACGCCGAGATCGTCGTCGATGCCGGCGCGTATGGGCTGTGGCCGCAGGGGCCGTACCAGGAAGCCAACATGGCGGCGCGCACCCTGCCCGGGCCGTACACCATCTCCAACTATCGCGCCCGCACCTTTACGGTCGCGACCAACAAGGCGCCGGTCGGCCCCTATCGCGGGGTCGGCCGCCCCGGAGCCTGCTTCTCCATCGAGCGGACGATCGACGAGGTGGCGCGTGCGGTCGGCCGCGACCCGGTCGAAATCCGCATCGAGAACATGATCCCGGCCGGCCGGATGCCGTTCACGTCGATCACCGGCATGCGCTACGACACCGGCGATTACGGGGCAAGCGTGCGGCTCTGCGCCGAGCTGCTGCGACTCGCCCACGATCCGCGAGCGGCAACGGCGCGCCGAGCCCGACGGCAGGCTGATCGGCGTCGGCTTCGCCAGCTTCACCGAGCAGACCGGCCACGGCGCCGCCGAATTCGCCTCCCGCGGCGCCTCGGTCATCCCGGGCTTCGAGAGCTGCACCGCGCGCATCCTGACCGATGGCAGCCTGGTGCTGATGGTCGGCATCCAGTCGCACGGCCAAGGCCTTGAAACGGCGCTGTCGCAGATCGCCTGTCAGGAGCTCGGCATCGAGCCGGCGCATATCTCGGTCCGTCACGGCGACACCGAAAGCACCGCCTTCGGTTTCGGCACGTTCGCCTCGCGCAGCATGGTCATGTCCGGCGGCGCGGTGGCGCGCGCGAGCCGGATGCTGCGCGACAAGATCGTGCGCATCGGCGCGCATCTGCTGCAATGCGACGCGAGCCAGGCGCGTTGCGCCGACGGCCGGGTGATCGGCCCGCGAGGCGCTCGGTCACGATCGCCGAAATCGCCAAGGTCGCGCATCTGCGAATGGACGGGTTGCCGCCCGGGGTCGAGCCGCTGCTCGAGGCGATCGCAACCTACGAGCCCGGCGTCAGCACCGGGGTCTATTCCTACGCGACGCACGGCGCCGTCGTCGCGGTCGACCCTGAGACCGGCTTGTCGAGCTGCTCGATTTCGCCGTCGCCGAGGATTGCGGGACGATGGTCAACCCGATGCTCGTCGAGGGCCAGATCCGCGGCGGCGCCGCGCAAGGGATCGGCACCGCGCTCTTCGAGCAGATCCCTTACGACGCGCAGGGCCAGCCCCTCGCCGCGACATTGCTCGACTATCATCTGCCCGCCGCCTTCGAGCTGCCTGCGATCAAAATCGCGCATCTCCACAACCCGGCCACGGCGACCGAATACGGCATCAAAGGCATGGGCGAGGGGGGTGCGGTGGCGCCGCCGGCGGCGATCGCCAACGCGGTGCGCGATGCCCTCGCGGCGCTCGGGGCCGAGGTCAACGAGACCCCGATCACACCCGAGCGGGTCCTCGCCGCGATCCGGCGCGCGCAAGACAAGTGCGCTTAGTCTCGATCCGGTTCGCCGGAGGTAACTCCCGGTTCACTGAAGACAATTCCCGGTTTGGCGGAATGAATTCCCGATTAGGCGCGCGCCAATTCCCGTTTAGCGCTGTCACGGGAATTTGACTGCAAGCGGTTGACACAGCGTGCTGTTTTCGGCGGATTTCGGGGCGAAATCGAAGAAATTCCCGAATATTTCCCGTCGAACCGGGAATTCCGCACCGGCGGCCCGTCCTATCGAGTGAGGGCATAGCTGAGGCAGTCGCGGGGGTCGGGGCCGAGATTGGGGTGGACGAGCCAGCGCCGCAGGATGCCCTCGCGGGAAAGTCCGGCTTTTTCCATGACCCGGGCCGAGGCGAGGTTGTCGACGTCGCAGACCGCGCCGATCCGCCAGATGTCGCGCTGGTCCATCGCCCAGCGGGCGGCCTCGGCCAGGGTCTCGGTGATCAGGCCGCGCCCCCAATACGAGCGCGCCAGCACATAGCCGCAATCGAGCCGGTGGGGCTCGGGCAGGCGCAGCTCGAAGGCGCCGAGCAGCCGGTGCTCGGCGCGCCCGACCAGCGCGTAGGTGCGCGAGCGCGTCGCCGGCGCCATCAGGCAGCGGTCGACATAGGCCTCGGTCTCGGCCAGGCGGCGGTGCGGGCGCCAGCTCAGGTAGCGCACGACTTCCGGGTCCTGGGCGTAGCCGGCGAAGATCGCCAGCGCGTCGCCGCGCGCGACCGGGCGCAGGATCAGGCGGGCGGTGTCGAACCGGTCGGGAAGCAAAGCGCCCGTCGCCGCAGGGGCCGAGGGTTGGTCGATCTCGTAGTCGGGGAGGCTCTGGTCCATCTCCAGCGCCGGCACCGCACCCTGCGACCAGGCGACGATCCGCGCCGGCACCCCGGCGACGGTCGCCCGCGGCGGCACGTTGCTCAAGACGACGCTGCCGGCGCCGACCTTGGCCTCGCGCCCGATCTCGACATTGCCGAGCACCTTGGCCCCGGCGCACAGCAGCACGCCGTCGCGGACCTTGGGATGGCGGTCGCCGCGCTCCTTGCCGGTGCCGCCCAAGGTCACCTCGTGCAGGATCGACACGTCGTTGCCGATGACCGCGGTCTCGCCGACGACGAGGCCGGTGCCGTGGTCGATAAAGACGCCGCTGCCGACGGGGACGGCGGGGTGGATGTCGACGGCAAAGACCTCGGACACGCGGCTCTGCAGGAAATGGGCGAGGTCGCGCCGGCCCGCCTGCCACAGCCAATGGCCGATGCGGTGCCATTGCAGCGCGTGGAAACCCTTGTAGTACAAAAACGGGGTCAGGTAGCTCTCGGCCGCGGGGTCGCGGGCGCGGATCGCGGCGAGGTCGGCCGCCGCGGCGGCGATGATCGCCGGGTCCGCGGCCGTCGCCGATTGCGCAAGATCGGCGAGGCGGCGGCGGACAGCGAGGCGTCGGCGAGCTTGCCGGCGAGCAGCGCGCCGAGTGCGGCGGCGAAACCGTCATGGCGCAGCACCGCGCGATCGAGCAGCGTGCGCAGCATTTCCTCGCGTTGCGCCGCCTGCACCGCCTCGGCGCGCAACGCCGGCCACAGCCGGCGGTCGGCGGAGGAGGCGCGTTCCACCCGCGATCCGGCGACTGCCGGTGCAGCAAAGCCGATTTCGTTCATGGGCCGGTCGCTCCTTTTGTGACACCCTAGCACGGCGTACGGGCCGAGCGACAGCTGCCCTGCCAAAGCCCTATTCTTGCCCCGCCCGCATCAGCCTCGGCGTTCGCGGCCCCTGGGGAAACGAGCCGGAGCGCCACGCAAATGGGAATGACCGATCGTTTCGATCTTCCGGTCACCGCGGTGTCGGCCGATGCGGTCGCCGACTACGTCGCGGCGGTCGACCTGCTGCTGTCGGCCAATACCGGCGCCGAGGCTCGACTGGAGCGCGCGCTCGCCGCCGACCCGGATTTTGCCCTGGCGCACGCCGCGCATGCCCGGCTGCTGCAATTGCAGGCGCGGCCGGCGGCGGCGAGGGCGGCGGCGGAACGGGCCGGGTCGCTGGCGGCGCGGGTCTCGGCGCGCGAGCGGCGGCATATCGCGGCGGTCGCCCTCGCCGTCGGCGGCGACGCAGCCGGTGCGCTCGCGGCGGTTCGCGAGCATGCCGCGGCCTACCCGCGCGACGCGCTGCCGTTGTCGCTGGCGCTCGGCGTCTTCGGATTGCTGGGGTTCAGCGGGCGCCGCGACCATCATGAGGCGCAGCTGGCGCTGCTCGAAGAACTGGCGCCGCATTGGCCCGAGGACTGGTGGTTTTCGGGATATCTCGGCTGGGCGCAGATCGAGACCGGGGCGGTGGCGGCGGGGACCCGGCTGGTCGAGCGCTCGCTGGAGCTCAACCCGCGCAATGCGCATGGCGCGCACCAGCGGGCGCACGGCTTTTTCGAGGCGGGCGACGCCGATGGCGGCGCCGGCTTTGTCGCGGACTGGCTCGCGGGCTACGAGCGCGCCGGTCACCTGCATTGCCACCTGTCATGGCATCTGGCGCTGTTCGAGCTGGCGCGCGGCGACGGCGGGCATGCAATCGCGATCTACCATGACGCCATCCGGCCGACCGTCGCCCAGTCGGCGCCGATGCTGAGCCTGGCGGATTCGGCGTCGTTTTTGTGGCGCTGGCAGCTTTACGGCGCGGTGCCGGCGCTGGCCGACGAATGGGCCGAGGTCGCCGCTCACGCCCGCCGGCATTTTCCGCGCGCGAGCCTCGCCTTCGCCGATGTGCACGCCGCATTGGCCGAGGCGGCGACCGGGGATGACGCGATGTTGCAAAGCCGTATCGCCGGCCTGGCGGATTTGATCGGCGAGGGGAGGCTGCCCCCGGGCGAGGTGGCGCCGGCTCTGTGCGCCGCCGCCGCCGCCTTCGCGCGCGGCGACCCCGCGCAAGCCGCCGATATCCTGCGACCGGCCCTCGGCGAGCTGCCGCGCATCGGCGGCAGCCACGCCCAGCGCGAGGTCTTCGAGGACATGCTGATCGTCGCCGATATCCGCTCGGGCCAGCCGGAGAACGCCGCGGCACTGCTGCGCGCGCGGCTCGCCCGCCGACCGTCGCGGCGCGACCGGGAGTGGCTGCGGCAATGCTCGGCTCGGTAAGCGGAGCATAGCACCAATGCCGGATGGCTGGTTTAACCGCCGGCGATCGGAGCCGTACACTGTCAAGTTGAATCCGGACCCCGCCGTAATCAACGGAGCGCAATAATGTTACGGAGCCGAGACGAGATCAGCCAGGACAAATACTTCGGCAGCCTGACCGACGCCATCCTCGAGCGCGACCAGCCGCGCACCGCCGATTTGTTCTTTCAGATGGTGGCGAAGGAGGGCCGCTCGGTCGGCGACGCGCTCGCCGTGGTGACCGCGGCCGAGGCGCCGTTTGTCCAGGTGCCGAGCCACATCAACATCAAGGACGGCCAGGTCTCGCTGATCAACAACGACCACACGATCCTCGGCCTGCGCGCCTCGGCCTGCCTGATGCCGTATCTGCCGGAGAAGTACCGGCTGCTGCCGCTGCTGCAGAGCGTGTGGTACATCCCCGCCGGTCTCGACATCTGGAACCAGCTGCAGGGCAAATATCCCGGCCGCTACGCGACGATGAAGGGCATGAACGTGCCGCCGCCGGATTACGGCCCGGTCGTGTGGCAGGACGACCACGAGCCGATCCGTGAGCAGGGCTCGGCCGAGGAGCGGCTGCACTCGTACATGATTGCCACGGTCAGCGGCAATTCGCGGCGGTCCTACGGATTGTTCCTCGGCATGGCCGAAGACGAGCAGTTGCGCCCGATGCTGCGCGACCAGCTCGAATTTCTCGGCCTGATCGATTTGCAGGACACCGTTGTCGGACGCAAGGCGCGCAACACCGGGCACAAGGCGATCCGGGCGCGCTCGATCACCGACCTCGCCGACGTGGTCGGCTGGGAAGCGGCGCACGGCGTCTACTACATGGGGGTCCCCGACATGGCGGTCGGGCCGCTCTATTATTCGCTCTACAATTCGGTGTGCGTGCGGCTCGCCGCCGAGTTCCCCGAGGACGCTGGCAAGAGCCTGGTTCACAACAATAAAACGCCGCTGACCCCGGCCGAGGTCGAGGAATTTGTCGAGAAGCTGATGACCGCCGACAGCGATGCGGTGTGGGATCTGCTGACCGCTCACTTAAAGAACGGCAAGTCGATCCGCAGCCTCGGCGACACGATCCAGCTCGGGGCCGCCGAATTGATCCTGCGCACGACGGTGCCGCGGCAGTTCACCAACGGTCAGCACCCGTTCGACTATTGCAATGTCGCGAACAACTGGATGCGCCGCCGCGACAACCCCTACCAGCCCCGCATCCTGTATCTGATGGCGAGCTTCATCAACGACGTGGCGCACGAGAACAAGCTGTACAATTCGGTGATCGAGCAGGAATGCGCCGGGTTCAACGCCGGCGGGCGGACGCCGCAGACGCTGCTCGGCGAGCCTCGACGAGGCGATCATGGCGCTCGACTACCCGCGCGCGACCGCCGTCGCCACGGCCTATCTCGAAACCGGCGCCGACCGTCGGGCGTACCAGGAGACGGTGGCGGTGTGCGCCTGCCGCTTCAGGACGACCCGCACAACCAGAAGATCACGATCTCGACCTTCGAGGAGTACGGACTGAACTCGACCCATCTGCGCGACCGTGCTGGCGACGCCGCGGCTCTTGGCCGGCTGGCTCAAGATGCCGGGCGGCGCGACTGCCACGCCCGCTTCATGCGCGACTGGGTCAACCACTGACCGTCAGCGCCGCTGCACGCCTGATTCGTCAATCGCGATCTTGACAGTTCGATTACGAGGCTTATCCTCATATGCAGCATAACGGCGCCGGGCAGTTTCGCCCGGTTTTTCCGGGAGGATGAAATGCTCATTACGAGTATATGGAGAAGGCCATGCTGGAGACCTCCCGCCCCCGACCGTCGCGCGACAATGCCACTTCCCGAAATATACCGGCGCGTCGAGCGGCACATTCCGCCCTTCGAATGGCCCATCCTGGCAGACGACATCGCCGCGATCCTCAAGCTGAAGCGGGAGCGGAACGCGGTCGTCCTGGCGCACAACTACCAGACGCCCGAAATTTTCCACACCGTCGCCGACATCGTCGGCGACAGCCTGGCGTTGGCGCGCGAGGCGGCGCGGACCGACGCCGATGTGATCGTGCTGGCCGGCGTGCATTTCATGGCCGAGACGGCCAAGCTGTTGAACCCGGCAAAAACCGTGCTGATCCCGGACCTCGAAGCCGGCTGCTCGCTCGCCGCATCGATCACCGCGGCCGATATCCGGCTGCTGCGCGAACGCCATCCGGGCGTGCCGATCGTGACCTACGTCAACACCTCGGCGGCGGTGAAGGCCGAATCCGACATCTGCTGCACCTCGGGCAACGCCAAAAAGATCGTCGAGGGGCTCGGCGTGCCGCGCGTCATCATGCTGCCCGACGAGTATCTGGCCCGCAACATCGCGGCCCAGACCAAGGTCGAGATCATCGCCTGGAAAGGTCATTGCGAGGTGCACGAGCGCTTCACCGCCGAGGACATGCGGAGCGTGCGCGAGAGCCACCCGGGCGTCGTCGTGCTGGCCCATCCCGAATGCCCGCCCGAGGTCGTCGCCGAATGCGATTTCACCGGCTCGACCGCGGCGATGGCCGATTATGTCGGCAAGGAGCGGCCGGCGCGCGTCGTGCTGCTGACCGAGTGCTCGATGAGCGACAATGTCGCGCTGCAGTACCCCGATCTCGAATTCGTGCGGCCCTGCAATTTGTGCCCGCACATGAAGCGCATCACCCTGCCGAAGATCCGCCGTGCGCTCGAAACCATGACCCACGAGGTCACCGTCGACCCGGCGATCGCCGCCCGGGCGCGCCAGGCGGTCGAGCGCATGCTGGCCTTCGGCTGACAGGCGCGTTGCGAAAGGGCCCGGCGACGTCGCACCTAACTGATGGCGGCACATCGCCCCGCTGCGCTGAGAGGGGGGGTGAGGGCGACGAGACGGCGGGCGGGAATGACCTGCGGCTGATCATCGAGCCGATCGTCCGCGCGGCCTTGCTCGAGGATCTGGGCCGCGCCGGCGACATCACGACCGAGGCGATCGTGCCCGCGGACGCCGAGGTCGAGGCGGTCATCACGGCGCGCCAGCCGGGGGTCGTCGCCGGGCTCGAGCGGCGCTGCTCGCCTTCGAACTGGTCGAGCCGGCATTGCGCATCGAGCGGCTGCGCGATGACGGCGCCCGGGTCGCGCGCGGCGATATGGTCGCGCGATATCGGGTCCGGCGAGCGGCGTGCTCGCCGCCGAGCGCACCGCGCTCAATCTGTTGAGCCGGATGTCGGGGGTCGCCACCGCGACGCGGGCGCTCGCCGACGCGATCGCCGGCTCAAAGGCGAAGATCGTCTGCACCCGCAAGACCACGCCCGGCCTGCGGACGTTGGAAAAGGAGGCGGTCCGCCTCGGCGGCGGCGCCAATCACCGCTTTGGCCTCGACGACGCGATGCTGATCAAGGACAACCACATCGCCTTGGCGGGCGGGGTCAGGCCGGCGCTCGAGCGCGCGCGCGCCCATGCCGGCCATCTCGTCAAGATCGAGCTCGAAGTCGACACCCTCGATCAGCTCGCCGAGGCGCTCGAGGTCGGCGTCGACGCGGTCCTGCTCGACAATATGAGTCCCGAAACCATGCGCCGCGCGGTGGCGATGGTCGGCGGGCGCGCGGTGACCGAAGCGTCCGGGCGGATCAGCCTCGAAACCGTCGCCGCCGTCGCCGCGACCGGCGTCGATCTGATTTCGTCGGGCTGGATCACCCACAGCGCCCCAATCCTCGATCTCGGGCTCGACATCGCCGATTAGCGGCGACGCTGGCGGATTAACCGCCGGCCCGTCGGCGCTCAGCCGCGGCGCCCTGACCGCCCCTCACGGAGAGACGCAGCCGATCCCGTCGGTATAGGTCTCGCCGCACAGGATGTTCAGCCGGTGATCGAGCGGAGAGCCGAGCAAGGGCGTCACCTTGGCGACGAACCTGGTCGTCGTCGGGCCGTCCTGCCACGCGTTGTAATCCGTCTCGTATCCAGACTTCCAGGATGGCGAAGCGGTTGGGCCGATCGAGCTGCTGCAGGACGGTATAGCTCAGCTGGCCGGACGCTCTGCTGCTGGCGGAACCATAGCCCACCAGCTCGCTCTGGCCTTTGCCGGGATCGCCATCCACGAGAAAGTCGACATAGGTCACGACAAACAGCGCACTTTTCTCCGGCCCGACGCCTGCCGGCAGGGAGTTGCTCGTCCACGGCGTGTTGAACGACTTGACCAGGCTGTATTGGCGGTCGTCGATCGGGCTGCCGATGCAGCAGCCGAAGGCGGGAGGGGCAGGCGGGGCTGGACCTGCACGGCAAACCGGAAGTCGACGCTGTGAGACAGCGCCAGGTGCTGCTCGAATGCATCAAGGCTGCGCCAGACGTCGATGATTTGCGAATGGTTCGAAGCCAGCATCCATTGACGACCCGGAAGCTCTCTGAACCCGGGTCCGATTTACTGGCGTCGCGATATTCGAACAGAGCTGTGTAGGCAATCTGCTCGGAATGAAACGGCGAGGTGACCGGGAAGCGTCGAAATGCGTGATGTCGTAAACCGGCCCCCATGGGTGACGCCGTCACCCGCGGATGCCGTCGCCGTCAGCGAAGTGACACAAACCCGAACGCAACCAGCCGTCGCAAGAAAGTCCCCATGTTCCTATTCCTCCCCATCGTTTTTGGGTGTGACCCCGCGCTGCCGGTCAACCTGTTCCGGTCGTCGTCCGACGATTTCCGGTCACGCGTGAAGCGTCAACCTTGCCGTCCAATAACGAAAGCCGGGCGGGTGCGAAGGCCGGCCTACCAGGCCGAGAATTGGCACGAGGTTCGAAGCCGTGGGATGGGCTGAGCCTTACGACCCCCATGGCCGACCGCCGCCCCTCAGCTTTCGGTTGCGGTGCGCGCGCGACCCATCCTACAGGCTAATACCGCAGGGCGATGGGGCTGAATGGTTTGTAGGCATCTAGGCGTTAGCGGGCCGGCGTCCCGCGCGGTTGTCTTGCCGCCGCGATCAGAAGGTCGACAAATTCCTTCAAGCGGCATGCCGACCCGGCCCCCGAGCCGGGTGGCGGCTGCGTTGACATGCGACAGGATGCCGTCGTGGTAGAGCGCGCGTAAATTGCCGATCGGCGCGCTGTCGGCTGAGATGGCGCCCGCGACGACCCCTTTTTGGTCGAGATCGGCCAGCCGGGCGATGCCGGCCCCGTCCATGCCGCCGCCGGCATCGCTAAAGAATACGGCGTAGATGTCCGGCGGCACCGCATTGTCCGGCCGACCCCCGGAAAGGGCGCCATGCGACGCGGTGACGGCAATCTGACCGGCATCGTCGGGTTGCAGCATTCCGACCGAATCGGCGCAGATCAGCCGCGGCTCGCCGGGAACGTCGCGCATGACGAACCGGGCGCCCTCGGTGATGCTCGGCGGCGCGGTTGCCGGCACATTTGCCGAGCGCATGAGTCGGCGCAGTCCCGGACGCTCTGGCCCGGGGTGCAGCCGAGCGCGGCGGCGGCGCGATTGACATGGCTGATGACGCCGTGTTCGAGCATGTGGTCGCCGTCGCCGATATGGCAGGTCTGCGCATCCGCGGTCGCCGCGGCCAGGTGATCTGGTCGAGAAATCGACCCGCGGATGCCAGCGTTGTCCTTGCCGATACCGGCGTCGTTCATAATCACGCCGCGCACGCCCCATTTGGCCGCGTTAAAGGCATTGTACCGGCCGCCATAGGACCCGAGACGACGACATGCGAGCGATGCTCGTCGCGAACAAACGAGCAGCTGGCGACCGTCATGATCTTTACGCCTTCGCGTGAAACGCTCATCCGACGCGTCCTCCCTGTTCGATCCCCACCAACCAAGCGCCGCCGCCGTTTCTACGGCGGCTAGCATTATCCCGATCATAGGCGAAAGCGGGGGCTGCCGGAGAGTCTCCTGTCGACGATGGAGCGTACGCGGCTTGACCGGGGATGCCCCCGCGGCGCGGGCGGCAGCATCTGTGAAAAACGTTGACCCCGTCTCGTGGCTGATCCCCCATTTAGACGCGTGCGGGGTCGAGCGTATTCGCGCTTTCCGGGCGACCATGCTCGCACCAGGGACGCGCCAGTTGCAGATCGGGCGGTCGCTCGGCGGTCGTGGCGCCGGCGCTCGATTTCGGCGTCGAGCTTGGCGCCGACCAGCACGACGATGATCGACACCCACATCCAGGTCATAAAGCCGATGATCGCGCCGAGCGAGCCATAGGTTTTGTTGTAGCTGCCGAAATTCGTGACGTACCAGGAGAACAAGGCGGAGACGGCGAGCCAGGCGACGGCGGCGAAGGCGCTGCCCCAGGTGATCCAACGCCATCGCGGCGCTGTCCGGCAGGGGCCGTATCGGTAGACGACCGAAAGCGCGAACGCGATCAAGCACGAACAGGACCGGCCAGCGGACCGATTTTCAGCAGCACCGCCGTCACGTCCGCGGATCGGAATACGGTCAAGGACGAACGGCAGAGCGATCAGAATGCCGAGCGACAACAGCACGAGGACAACTGCTCCCGCCGTAAACGCCAAAGTCAGTGGCGTAGTATTTGACAAGGCTGCGCTGTTCTTTCCCTCGTAGACCAGCGTCAGGGCATCGAAGAGCCCGCGATGCCGGCATTGGCGGTCCACAGCGAAACCACCAGGCTGACTGCGAAACCAAGGCCAAGCGCGGCTCTGGTCTGTTGCGCAAAGCGAGGAGTTGCTCGCGCAACACATCGAGGCGCCGCCGGGGGCAAGTCCGACAAGGCGTCCAGATGAGTGGCAATACGGCTCGGATCGGCAAAAAATCCGTAGACCGAGACCAGCGCCCCGATGCCGGGGAACAGGGCAAGAATTGCGTAAAAGGTCACACCGGCCGCGATCAACAGAATCCGGTCATCCGAAATGCCGCGGAAGACGCGCAGCAGAACGTCCTTCCACTGCCGTCGGCGACGAGCCGGCGCGGGGCTGGGCCGCCGCGTCCCGCCATGCGTTCTCGGCGTGCTGTACCATCTCGCACCGGGGTCACTTTCCGCCCACCGCGACGGCGCCAGCGCCGCGCTCTCGCCCAAACCGGGGTGATGGCGGGCCGCGCTCCCCCCTGTACGCGGCTCTCGGATGGCTGCGGCGCTGCTGCGGCCGAGTCGCGCGTACGGCGAACTGCGCGAGGTTATAGCGTGTCCGCGGGGGTCGGCGATCGGGTCGAGCGGCCAGATCGGGCGACGAACTTTGGTGAACAACTCGGGGGTGTAGTCGACCTGGCACAAGCCGCCGGTGTGGACCAGCACGATCTCGCGGGCGATCGGCTCGAAGGCGGCGCGGAAATGCTGCATCGACTTTCCGCGACCGTCGTGTAGCGGGTCGGGTCGACCCCCAACGAGGTGAATTGCGCGAGATCGGTCGCTTGGCCGTTGTTGGTGATGACGATGATGTCGATGCCCCCGGTGCCGCCGACGCGGAACACCATCGACGGGCCGTAATTGCGCTCGACCCCGCCGCCCATCGGGCCATAGGCGACAAATC
>CAVZJF010000011.1:0-46840 GCA_963775525.1 uncultured Alphaproteobacteria bacterium
CTGCGCCATCGCGATCGGGCCGGCATCCGGGCCGGCGACGGCCGGCTGATGTGCGGCACGGCGATAGGCGAGCAATGCCCGCTCGGTCTTGGCCGACATCACACCGTTGAGCGGACCCGGGTCATAGCCGGCCCGGGCGAGCCGGGTCTGAAGATCGACGACCGGTCCCGGCGCAACAGCCCCGGCCGCAACCGGCTCGGCGCTACCCGGCGCCGCAGCGCAAAGCGCCGCGAGCAACACGACAACGCCGGGGACGCAACTCCTCAAAATGCCTCTCCTGCCGGCGGAGCGCGGCTGTTGCCGGCGACGGTCGTGGAGCCGCTGGCGCGACTATGCCATAACGGCCGCCGCAGTGAACGGACGGTTGACATGGATCGATCCTCTCTACGGCGTCACCGGGCTGTGCAAGGGCGCGCGCGGCCGGCGCGGTCCGGTATCGGCGCCCGGCCCGGCGGCGGCATCGCTCGATGAGCGCAGCGCCTTTGAAGGACGCGGTCATCTTGGCGCCAAACGGGCTGGACCAGGGGATCGCGGCGCTTGCGGCCGAGCCGGTTTTTGCCGCGATCCTGGCCGAGGCGGGGCCGCCGCGCTTTCGCCGCCGGCGCAACGGGTTTGCGACCCTGCTGCACATCATCCTCGAACAGCAGGTGTCGATCGACGCGGCGGCGGCGATGCACCGCCGGCTCAGCGAAGTGTGCCGTCCGCTGACGCCCGGCGGCGTTTCTGACCCTCGACGACGCGACCTTGCGCGCCTGCGGCTTCAGCCGGCAGAAGGCGGGTTACGCCCGCGGTCTCGCCGAAAAGGTCCGCAGCGGCGAATTCGACTTCGCCCGGCTCGCCGAGGCCGACGACGAGAGCGCCCAGGCGGCGCTGCTGGCGCTGAAGGGGATCGGGCGGTGGAGCGCCGAGGTGTACCTGATCTTCGCGCTCGGGCGGGCGGATGTCTGGCCCGCCGCCGATCTCGGCCTGCAGCTCGCGGTCGCGCGAGCGGCTGGCTCTCGACGCGCGCCCGCCGAGGCTGAATTGCGCCATCTCGGCGAGGCGTGGCGGCCGTGGCGCTCGGTCGCCGCCTGCCTGTTCTGGCAATCCTACCTGCACAAGCGCCGGCGGTCGCCGCCGATCCTGGCGGCCGAACTCTATGCCTGATCCGGAGCCGCGACAGCCGATGCCGAACATTCAGCTCGCTTTGCGTCTACTGCGGCTCCTCGGGCGCCGTCGCGCACCCGTTCCGCGCCGCGGCGAGCGAGCTCGGCGCGCGGCTTGCCGAGGCCGGGATCGAGCTGGTCTTCGGCGGCGGCCGGGTCGGGCTGATGGGTTTGGCCGCCGACGCCGCGCTGGCGAAAGGCGGGCGGGTGACCGGCATCATCCCGGGGCGCCTGCGCGACGCCGAATTGGCCCATCCCGGCGTCAGCGAACTCGTGGTCGTCGACACCATGCACGCGCGCAAGGCGCTGATGGCCGAACGGGCCGACGCCTTTGCGGTCCTGCCCGGCGGCATCGGAACCCTCGACGAGACCTTTGAGATCCTCAGCTGGAAGCAGCTCGGATTGCACGACAAGCCGATCTTTCTGGTCGACATCGAAGGCTATTGGGGGCCGTTGCGCAGCCTTCTCGACCGCATTGTCGAGGGCGGCTTTGCCCAGCCGAAGACCCATGCGATGCTGCGCGTCGTCCCGACCGTCTCGGCGCTGATGACGGCGCTCGCCGAAGAGCCGCCGGTGACCCGCCGCACGGCGACGGATAGCCTCTGAGGACCAGGTTCGCCGTCTGGCCGCCGCAACCGGCTGACGGAACAAAACAATCGCGACTCGGATCCGCCCCTATCCACGACAACGGTGGATAAGTCAGTGCAAAACCATTTGAAGAGGCGATTACCCGCCAAACATTTCAATCGCTCGATCGATTTGCCTGAAAATTAAGCGGATTCGTAAGTGGTTGTGATACTTCGATAATCTTGCTTGTGACGGCTACGCCGGCTTCCCAGGTTGTAAACCATTCGTAACAACCTGTTGCGCCAAGGCATTTTCGGCGGTTTTCACGGCCGCGACCGCTGCTGTGCACAAATGCCGCGGGTGCGACGCCCGGATGCCCCGGGCGCCGGCCTTTGCCGGCTTGTCGAGCGGGTCCGCCGCCTCTATCCTCCGACCCCAGCAAAGGCCACGGCCGGCAGCTCCCTCCGGCCGCATGCGAGGATGACAAGAATGGCGAAAATCAAGGTGGCTCGGCCGGTGGTCGAGCTCGACGGCGACGAGATGGCGCGGATCATCTGGAGCTCTATCAAGAACAAGCTGATCTAGCCGTATCTCGAAGTCGACCTGAAATACTACGACCTCGGCATGGAGAGCCGCGACGCCCTCACGTCAGTGCGACAAGACAGGCCATAATCGTCAATAGATCAACTCAGCCGAAACGAAAGCGGCGCGCGGAGGTGCAAGCATGTCAGATCTCGAAATCGTTTGGACGAAGGTTGATGAGGCACCTGCGCTTGCTACGTTTTCCCTTCTACCGATCGTCGAAGCCTTCGTCGGGGCGGCCGGCGTGAAGATGAAGCTGAAGGACATTTCGCTGACTGGCCGCATCATCGCCAACTTCCCCGACAAACTGACGCCAGCGCAAAAGATTGACGACGAGCTCGCCGAACTTGGCCAACTTGCGATGCGCCCCGAGGCCAACATCATCAAGCTGCCCAACATCTCCGCCTCGATCCCGCAGCTGAAGGCTGCGATCAACGAGTTGCAGAGCAAGGGTTACGACGTGCCGAACTATCCGGACAGCGACGCGACGCCAGCGGATAAGGAAATCCGCGCCCGCTACGGCAAGGTGCTCGGCAGCGCCGTCAATCCGGTGCTGCGCGAGGGGAATTCCGACCGGCGCGCCGCCGGCGCCGTGAAGCAGTACGCGCGCAACAATCCGCATAAGATGGGCGCCTGGACCAAAGACTCTAAATCGCGCGTGGCGCACATGTCGGGCGGCGATTTCTACGGTTCGGAGGTCGCGACGACGATTGCGGCGCCGACCAATGCCCGTATCGAGTTGGTCGGCAGCGATGGCGCGGTCACGGTGCTGAAGGCGAAGACGCCCCTTCAGACCGGCGAGATCATCGACGCGTCGGTGATGAACCGTAAGGCGTTGCGCGCCTTCTTCGCCGCGCAGATCGACGCCGCGAAGAAGGACGGCGTCCTATTGTCGCTCCAGGTCAAGACCACCATGATGAAGATCTCTGATCCCATCCTGTTCGGTCATTGCGTTTCCGTGTTCTTCGCCGATGTGTTCGAGAAGCATGGCGCCACACTGACGCGCCTGGGCGTTGATCCGGACAACGGCGTGGCTGACATGCTGACCCGGATCGAGACGTTGCCGGAGGCTGAAAAGGCGGCGATTAAGGCCGATATCCAGGCCACCTACGCGAAGCAGCCTGGCCTGGCGATGGTCAACTCCGACCGGGGGATTACCAATCTGCACGTGCCGAGCGACGTGATCATCGATGCATCGATGCCGGCGATGATTCGCGAATCCGGGCGCATGTGGGGCGCTGACGGCAAGCTGCACGACGTGATCGCCGCGATCCCCGATCGGTGCTACGCGCCGCTGTTCCAGGCCGTCATCGAGGACTGCAAGGCGCATGGCGCCTTCGACCCGAAGACGATGGGCTCTGTGCCGAACGTTGGGTTGATGGCGCAGCAAGCCGAGGAGTATGGCTCGCACGACAAGACGTTTGAGGTCGCCACCGGCGGAACGGTGCGCGTGGTCGCCGATGACGGCACGGTTCTGCTGTCACAGCCGGTCGAGACCGGCGACATCTTCCGGATGTGCCAGGTCAAGGACGCGCCGATCCAGGACTGGGTCAAGCTTGGGGTGCGCCGCGCGCGCCTGACCGGCACCCCAGCGGTGTTCTGGCTCGACGCCAAACGCGCGCACGACGCGCAGTTGATCGCCAAGGTCGAGACATACCTGAAGAACGAGGACACATCGGGTCTCGACATCCGCATCCTGGCGCCGGTCGAGGCAATCAAGTTCTCGCTCGATCGCATCCGCAAGGGGCTCGACACCATCTCCGTCACTGGCAATGTGCTGCGCGACTACTTGACCGATCTTTTCCCGATCATGGAGCTGGGCACGTCGGCCAAGATGCTGTCGATCGTTCCGCTGCTGGCGGGCGGCGGGTTGTTCGAGACCGGGGCCGGCGGTTCGGCGCCCAGGCATGTGGAGCAGTTCCAGCACGAAGGCTATCTGCGCTGGGATTCGCTGGGCGAGTTCCTGGCGCTTGGCGCTTCGCTGGAACATCTGGCGCAGACAAGTGGGAATAAGGACGTGCAGGTTCTGGCCGAGACGCTCGATGAGGCCAACGGCAAGATCCTTGAGTACAACCGTTCGCCTGCGCGGAAGGTTGGCGAACTGGATAATCGTGGCAGCCATTTCTACCTGGCGCTGTATTGGGCACAGGCGCTGGCCGGGCGGGACAACAGCTCGGCACTGGCAGCCCGCTTCAAACCGCTGGCGGAGGCGCTGGCGGCCAACGAGGCCAAGGTTAATGCTGAGCTGATCGCCGCGCAGGGTAAGTCGGTGGATACTGGCGGTTATTATCTGCCCGATCAGGCTAAGACATCGGCGGCGATGCGGCCGAGTGAGACGCTGAACGCTGCGCTCGCCGCTCTCTGACGCGGCGTCAGGCGAAGCCGCCCAGGGCACCCCACCGACGACCAGATCACTGTCGCAAAAAAAGGGAGGAAAGACGATGCGGCTCAGTATCCTCGACGACTACCAGGGTGTGGCGCTCGACATGGCCGATTGGGCGCCGGTAAGGAGCCGCGCCGTCGACATCGCGGTCGAGCGCCATGCCTTCGCCGACGAAGACGCGGTGGTGCGGGCACTCGCCAATTCAGAGCTCGTGGCGGCGATGCGCGAGCGTACGCCGTTTCCGAAATCCGTCGTCGAGCGGCTGCCCAAGCTCAAGCTCTTGATCACCACCGGGATGCGCAACGCGTCCTTCGACATGGCGGCGCTGAAGGACCATGGCGTCACCGTGTGCGGCACCGGCGGTCCCGGCGGCGGCAACGAGGACACCGCCGAGCTTGCCTGGGGGCTGATCCTCGGCGCCGCCCGCCGTATCGCCGAGGATCACCAATTGATGCGGCAAGGCGGGTGGCAAACGCGCATCGGCCATCGCGTCGCCGGCAAGACCTTGGGCCTCTTGGGCCTCGGGCGGCTCGGCAGCGCTGTCGCCCGGGTCGGCCTCGCCTTTGGCATGAAGGCGATCGCCTGGAGCCAGAACCTCAGCGCCGAGAAGGCCCGCGAGCAAGGGGTCGAGCGCGTCGAAAAGGACGAGTTGTTCCGCCGCTCCGACATTCTCTCGGTGCATCTCGTGCTGAGCCCGCGCAGCCGCGGTCTCGTCGGGGCGCGCGAGATCGGGCTGATGAAACCTTCGGCGATCCTGGTCAACACCTCGCGCGGGCCGATCTGCGACACCGCCGCGGTCGTCGCCGCGCTGAAAGAAGGACGCCTCGCCTATGGCGGGTTCGACGTCTACGACAAGGAGCCGTTGCCGATCGACCACCCGCTGCGCACCGCGCCGAACGTGATCCTGACCCCGCATATCGGCTACGTCACCGATGAAAACTATCGCAGCTCCTACCCGCAGATCGTCGAGAATGTCACAGCCTTTCTCGACGGCAAGCCGACCCGCGTGATCTGAGCCGGGCCCTTTGCCGCGTGCGCCCTGATGAACGGCGGTGTGTCGATCCGGCCGTCGGACGATCGCGATGTCGCGGCGATCGCCTCGATCTATCGCCATCACGTGCTGCATGGGGTCGCCTCCTTCGAGGAAGTTCCGCCCAAACCGGACGAAATCGCGCGCCGCCGCGGCGAGATCCTGGGCGCGAGGGCTGCCCTATCTGGTCGCCGAGCGCGGCGGACGGGTGGTCGGCTATTGCTATGCGAGCGCCTACCGCACCCGATCCTGCTATCGCTTTTCGGTCGAGGACTCGATCTATGTCGACGAGGCCGAACTCCGCCGCGGGGTCGGGCGGGCGCTGTTGTCCGAATTGATCGGGCAATGCGTCGCGCAAGGCTATCGCCAGATGGTTGCGGTGATCGGCGGCAGCGAGCAGTGGCCGTCGATCCGACTGCATCAGGGGCTGGGATTTGTCGAGGTCGGCGTATTGCGCGCGATCGGCTATAAATTCGACGGCTGGGTCGACACCGTGCTGATGCAGCGCGCCCTCGGCGAGGGGGCGGCCGCGAACCCCGCCGACAGGAGGCGAGCATGACCGACGGATTTGCCGACCCCGACCGGATCGACGGCTACCACGCTCACATCTACTACGATCCCGCGACCCGCGCGAAAGCCGAGCGGGTGCGCCATGGGATCGGCGAGCGTTTCGACACGAGGCTCGGCAACTGGCACGACGAGCCGGTCGGCCCGCATCCGGTGTCGATGTATCAGGTGGCGTTTGCGGTCGGCGGAGTTTCCGCGGCTGGTGCCGTGGCTGATGCTGAACCGCGACGGGCTCGACGTTTTGGTCCACCCGCTCTCCGGCGACAGCGTGGCCGACCACACCCGATTTGCGATGTGGCTCGGCCACGCCCAGCCGTTGCGCCTCGAC
Source organism: uncultured Alphaproteobacteria bacterium (assembly GCA_963775525.1). Taxonomy (GTDB): domain Bacteria; phylum Pseudomonadota; class Alphaproteobacteria; order ATCC43930; family CGMCC-115725; genus AP-15. The sequence continues at coordinate 6,603 of CAVZJF010000011.1, forward strand.
GTCTTGAGGCGCGGCCCCAGCGCCGGCTGACGCCGGCCGCTATATGCGGCCGACCAGCAACAGCACGATGACGACGACGAGCACCAGCCCGACGCCGCCACTCGGATAATACCCCCAGCCACCGCTGTAGCCCCAGGTCGGCAACGCGCCGATCAGCAGCAGAATCAAAATTATCAGAAGGATCGTGCCGAGCATCTCATCCCGCGCTTGTGTTGTTTAACCCATTACCGGAAACCTTGAACGGGCCTTTGTGGTTCCCCCGGGTTTCAAAAACAAACGGCGTTCGCTGTAGCCGTTAACACCCGGCCCGACGACCATCCCGATAATTCGAAGGCCGATGATCCTCGACGACAGGATGGTTGCGTGCTCCTTCATGCGTGTCATGATCCAGCGGCTTCGCGAGATGGTCTATGGAGGGCCACATGCGCTGCGGGACAGCAGCCATTATCATTGCCGTGAGCATCGTCACGGCAGGAAGGGCGGCGGCGCAGGATCGGGACCCACAATGGAACCGGTGCGTGCTTTACGACGAGCATGGCAAGCTCCGGGCGGGGGCCAGCCCGGACCTCGCCATCGGCGCGTGCACGGCAATCATCCAGTCGGGCCAGGAGACCGCGAATGGGCTCGCTGCCGCCTTCCTCAACCGCGGCCGGGGCTACGCCGGTAAGCGCGAGTACGACCGCGCCATCCAGGATTACGACCAGGCGATCCGGCTCGACCCGAATAACGCCGCAGCCTTCAGCAGCCGGGGCAATGCCTATAACCGCAAGCACGAGTACGACCGCGCCATTCAAGACCTCGACCAGGCGATCAGGCTCGACCCGAACTACGCGCCCGCATTCCTCAACCGCGGCGCTGCCTACGCCGGCAAGCGGGACTACGATCGCGGCATGCAGGATTTCGACCAGACGATCCGACTCGACCCGAATAACGCCCCCGCCTTTCTCATCCGCGGCACTGCCTACAGCGACAAGCGCGAATACGACCGCGCCATCCAGGACTTGCAATCAGGCGATCCGAGCTCGACCCTAATAACGCGATCGCCTTTGCAACCGCGGCAGGGCCTACGAAGGCAAGCGCGAGTACGACCGCGCCATCCAGGACCTCGACCAGGCGATCCGGCTCGACCCGAGCAACGCCATCGCCTTTCTGCATCCGCGGCATCGCCTACAACGGCAAGCGCGAATACGACCGCGCCATCCAGGACTTCGACCAGGCGATCCGGCTCGACCCGAATACGCCACCGCCCTCGGCAACCGCGGCATCGCCTACGCGGTAAGCACGAATACGACCGTGCCATCCAGGACTTCGACCAGGCGATCCGGCTCGAACCGAATAACGCCCCCGCCTTCAGCAACCGCGGCACCGCCTACGCCGGCAAGCGCGAATACGACCGCGCCATCCAGGATTTCGACCAGGCGATCAGGCTCGACCCGAGTTACGCCCCCGCCTTCGCCAACCGCGGCACTGCCTACAACGAAAAACACGAGTACGACCGCGCCATCCAGGATCTCGACCAGGCGATCAGGCTCGATCCGAACAACGCCCTCGCCCTCACCAACCGCGGCAGCGCCTACAACGGCAAAGGCGAGTTCGGCCGGGCGATCCAGGATTTCGACCAGGCGATCCGGTTAGACCCGAATAACGCCCCCGCGTTCCACAACCGCGGCGGCGCCTACACGCGCAAGGGCCAATACGACCGCGCCATCCAGGATTACGACCAGGCGATCAGGCTAGATCCGAATTTGGCTCTAGCCTTCTTGGACCGCGGCAGCGTCTACCTCAAAAAGCGCGAGTACGACCGCGCCATCCAGGATTACGCCCAGGCGATCAGGCTCAAGCCCGGCGACAGCGAAACGCTGGGCTATCGCGCGTTCTCCTATCTGATGCTGAAGAATTTGGACTTGGCGCTTGCCGACTATGCCGCGGCGCTGCGGGCCAATCCGAAGAATGCCTTCGCGCTGTACGGCCGCGGCACGGTAAAGCAGTTGCAGGGCGACACTGCGGGCGCCAATGCCGATATCGGCGCAGCGAAACAGATCAATCCCAACATCGCCAAGGATTTCGAGCGCTACTACGGCGTGCGCGCGTAAGCGCTTCTTTGCCCAATCTAGGACAGCGACCACCCTGGAACGCCAATTTTATTACATGACCGGCGACCTCGTCGCCAGCCCGGGCTAGTGCTCAGACGCAATCGCATGATTCAGCAGCAGGCAGCCGTAGGATGGGCTGAGCCTTGCGAAGCCCATCGCCGCCGCCGCACCCGATGGGTTTCGCTGCGCGCTCAACCCATCCTACGGGGCGATGGGACCGAATTGTCTGTATGCATCTAAGCACTAGGCGCGGACCGATCCTCGCCACTGCCGCACCGGGCCGCAGTCGACGTGCACGAACCCGGAATGCGGATAATATCCGACGCCGCCGCCTCTGAGGCCCAGCGCCGCATCGCGAATCTGCTCGATGCTGCGTCCCTCGCTGCGCAAATCGACCGCCATCCCCTTGATGTGATAGCTGTGCTTTGCGACCCCGACGCCTTCGAGGTAGAGCCGCCGGTTGGTGGTCGGCGAGCGATAGCCGCAGACCACGAGGAACGGGTCGCGGCGTGTCGAGGCGATCGCGCAGCATCCCCAAGAGATCGAGGACACCGGCATTCATCGGCCGGATTTCGTCGCTGTCGTGATCCCGCAGGATCCAGTTGATGTCGCGCACCGCCTCGCGGATGTAATGGCCGTCGGCCCAGTAGACCGTGCGCAGCCATTCGCCGGTGTGGGTGTTGTAAAGCGACACCGATCGTGGAGCGAAGGACACCGCCGTGGCGGGCTTGACCAAACCAACGGCAGCAACAGCAGCAGCGGCGCCAATAAGCCGGCGCCGGCTCAACAATGTAGAGGCTTGCAATGGTTACTCCCCCGAGTTCCCCGCGAGGGGCCATAGCATCCGAATTTCTGTCGAACAAGCCCGATCGGGTCGAAACTTTGGGTTAGTCGCCGATTGTTGCAGTTTTCTGCGCGAGGGTTGAACTGGTTTGTCCTGCTCTCACCCTATCGGCGGACTGGGCACCGATTTTTTGGGCTACAGGCGCCTCTCGCGCCCGACTCAGATACGTCCAGACCTCTTCGTCGCGGTGATACGGGTCGCCGCGGAACGTGATCGAGCCATCCGATTCGGCGATTGCGGTGCGATAGACGATAAAAACCGGCAGCGGTTTCGGCAATGCGCGGCTGTGCGTGCGGTTGACGTCGATCGCCTTGTCGATCTCGTCCGGGCTTTCGCCGAGCAGCAGGGAGGCGAGCACGCGCGGGTTCTCGACCCGCACGCAGCCATGGCTCATCATCCGGCCGGCGGCCTGGAAGCGCCATTTCTCCGGCGTGTCGTGAAGGTAGACGTCAAAGCGGTCGTCCATCTCGAATTTGATCCGCCCCAGCGCGCTGTAGGGGCCGGCCTCCTGCTGCACCGCCATCGGCCCGCGCCACCGCATGTGGTGCTCGGCCAGATAGCCGCGGTTGGCCGCCACCCTCGGCATGATCTCCTTGCGTACGATCGAGGGCGGAATGTTCCACGGCGGGTTGAACAGGATGTACTTGACGACGGATTGCAGCTCCGGGGTCTGCTTGTCGAGCTCGCCGACGACGACACGCGTCGTGAAGGCCGGACGGTCGTCGCGAAACAGCTGCAGCTGGGAGACCGTCGTGTCGACGATGAGCCGGTCGGACGGCATGTCGCGCGGCAGCCAGCGCAGCCGCTCGAGGTTGATCGCGATCTGTCGCGCCCGCCGCAGCGCCTCGGCGACGCCAATCCGCGGCGCACGGCCGCGCGCCTCGATGCTCGTGGCCCGGCTACCGGAGGCGGCAAGCGCGAGGTAATTCGCGTAGGCGCGCCGCATCGCCAGGTATTCGGGCGAAGTCGGGGCGAGCGCCTCGATCGCCTGTGCCGGATCGGGCATCGACATCGCGGCGTCGACCGCTGCGACGACGTCGACCGGCTTCGGCTGCAAATCTTCTTCGTCGGGCCGGGTCCCGACCGGCATCGCGCCGCGCGCCAGGGCGTCGGCGTAAGCGAGGACCGCGTCGGACAGCAGCAGGTCGTGTTCGACCGGCGACAATGCGCCGACGCGTTCGCCGAGCGGGACGCCGTGGAAAAACGCCGGGTCGAGCCCGTGCTGGCCGGCCCGCAGGACCGCTGCCCACAACGCCGCCGCCGCGGCCGGACGGCTGTCCCAGACCGTCTTCCAGCCATGCGCCGAATAAAACCGGCGGACGAGATGCTCGTGCAGCCGCTCGCCCGCGACGACGACCCGGCCGGCGCTGTCGAGCCGGTTTTCGATGTCGCTGTCGCCGGCAAACGGGCTAAGTGTGGCTGGGGCGGCGGCGGCAATGGCCGGCATGGTTGGCGTCGGCGGCGGGGCCGGCGGATCGGCCGCCGCCCGCGGCGACGACAGCGCCAGTGCTGCGGCGCCGACGGCAAATGCCAGCGCGCTTCCCGTCGCCAGTCTCCTGGCGCGTCGACCAACCGTGCGCGGAATAACCACAGTGCCTCGCTTGCCGGGACTTGCTGCCTTCGGCCGCTTGTTCCCGGCAAAGGCAATAGATCGAATTTGCGTTTTCCGATAGAAGGTTGTCGCGCCTTGCATCAAAACAAATACTATCACGCACAAACCCGTTCTGCATCTGACGCATAAGGACAACGGCTCCGTGCGGCGAAACGCGCCAAGCCCACAGGTTGAAACCGGTTCGCGCGGTGCGCGGCGCGCCGGGCAGGACCCGGAGCGCGTGCTGCGCGACGTATTCGGCTTCGGCAGTTTCCGGGGCTCGCAGCGCGCCGTCATCGAGCAGGCGGCGGGCGGCGGCGACGCGGTCGTGCTGATGCCGACCGGGGGCGGCAAATCGCTTTGCTACCAGATCCCGGCGCTGCTGCGCCCGGGTCTTGGCGTCGTCGTCTCGCCGCTGATCGCGCTGATGAAGGACCAGGTCGACGCGCTCTGCCAGGCTGGACGTGCGCGCCGCGGCGCTGAATTCGCGGCTGTCGCCGGCGGAAGCCGCGGCGATCGAACGGGCGGTCGGCGACGGCGCGCTCGACCTGCTCTACGTGTCGCCCGAAAGGCTGATGACGGCGCGCTGTCTCGATCTCTTGGGGCGGACGCGGCTGGCGCTGTTCGCGATCGACGAGGCGCATTGCATCTCGCAATGGGGCCATGATTTCCGGCCCGAATACCAGCAGCTCTCGATCCTCAAACAGCGGTTTCCGGGCGTGCCGCTGCTGGCGCTGACCGCGACCGCGGACGAAGAGACCCGGCGCGACATCATCGCCCAGCTCGGGCTTGGCGATGCGCCGGTGTTCGCCGCCGGCTACGACCGCCCCAACCTGTTCTACCAGATCGTGCCAAAGCGCAGTTCGCGCGACCAGTTGTGGCGGTTTCTTTCGGCGCGTCATCCGAGCGACGCCGGGATCGTCTATTGCTTTACCCGAAAGTCGGCGGAGGAGACGGCGGGCTGGCTGTCCTCGCGCGGGCGGGTCGCCCTCCCCTATCACGCCGGCCTCGACCCCGCCGTACGCGAACAGAACCAGGATCGTTTTCTGCGCGAGGCCGGGCGTGGTCATCGCCGCGACGATCGCTTTCGGCATGGGGATCGACAAGCCCGACGTGCGCTTTGTCGCGCATCTCGACGCGCCAAAAAACCTCGAAGCCTATTACCAGGAAACCGGGCGGGCGGGGCGCGACGGGGCGCCGGCCGACGCGTGGATGGCCTATGGCATCGCCGACGTCATGAACCTGCTGCGGCTGATCGACTCGGGCGAGGCCGGCGAGCGTCAGACCCGCATCGAGCGCCAGAAAATCGACGCGCTGATCGGCTATTGCGAAACCGTGTCGTGCCGGCGGCAGGTGTTGCTCGGCTATTTTGGCGAGCGCGACCACCCGCCTTGCGGCAATTGCGACAATTGCCGCGAGCCGCCGGCCACCTGGGACGGCACCGTCGCGGCGCAAAAGGCGCTCTCGGCCGTCTACCGCACCGGACAGCGCTTTGGCGCGCATCATCTGGTCGACGTGCTGCTCGGCGCCGACAGCGAACGCATCAAGCGGCTCGGGCACGATCGCCTGAAGACGTTCGGCGTCGGCGCCGAGCTCGACCGCCGCGGCTGGCTGGCGGTGTTCCGCCAATTGGCGGCGCAAGGGCTCGTGGTACCCGATCCCGCGGGGCATGGCGGGCTGTCGCTGGGGTCTGGCGCAGCCGAGATTTTGCGCGGTGCTGCGACCGCTCGTTTCCGGCTCGATCCCGAACGTAAAGGAGAGGGCCGCAAGGCGCGGAGCGAAGCCCGCTCGGGGGCCGCCCGGAGCGAGCTCGACCCGGCCGCGCAGGCATTGTGGGAAGCGCTGCGCGCCTGGCGCCTGGCCACGGCGCGGCATCAGGAGTTGCCGCCCTATGTCATCTTTCATGACGCCACCTTGATCGAAATCGCGCGCCGGCGACCGCGCTCGCTCGCCGCTCTCGCTCAAATTCCCGGTATCGGGCGCAGCAAGCTGGAGCGTTACGGCGACGCCGTCGTCGCAATCGTCACCGACACGGCGGTCGGCGATGCTCGATCGTATTAACTATTTGTCAAGAACTGATGTGCATGGTCTCGGTCGTCTCTAATCCTGGAGAAATCCGATGCGTGCACTCTGTACAAACTATACAAAGTTGATCAAAGACAATGCCGGCGTCACGGCGATCGAATACGGGCTGATTGCGGCGCTCGTCGCGGTCGTCTGCATCGCTGCGTGGAAACTTCTCGGCACCAGCCTCAGCACCACCTTCAGCTCCGTCGCCGGCAGCCTCTAGATCGCGGAGCCAGCCCCCGCGCGACATTCGGGCAGCCCGTTGAGGGGGACGGGCGCTGGCTCTCCGCGTCACTCGACCTCTGGGAAAAGGCGTGACTTCTGGTGCGATGAGCGATCGCCGGCTTCGACGGAGGCAAAAGGGTTTCGCCAGCGCGTTGTCAGCATCGCTTCGGGCGATCTGGAACGCTGAAGAGGGCGTCACCGCGCTGGAATACGCCTTCATCGCCGGGCTTGTGACGGTCGTCATCGTCGCCGCCGTAATCACCTTGGGCGGCGAGGTGAGCGGCCTGTTCAACTCGGTTCTCAACGGCTTTTGAGCTCCCGTAGGCCGGCGAACCACGGGACGCTGAAATCGGGGATCCCTCGATCGCCCGTCGCGGCGCCATCGCCCCGCCGGTTCGGCCCAACCGCGCGCATGGTGAGCCGTAACAGCGACATATTCCGCGATGTTCGCCCAACAAGGCCCGCGCTCGCGTCTTCATCTTTCGTCAAGTTTTTGGTCCGAGCCTAGGCGTGACCGACCCGACAAGGAGGACCAGATGCGCGGGATGATAACGCAGTTGCTGCTGCATACGCTGACCGACGACGCCGGCGTCACCGCAATCGAGTACGGGCTGATTGCCGCACTCGTCGCCGTCGTCTGCATTGCCGCCTGGCAATTGCTGGGCACCAGTCTCAGCAGCACGTTCAGTGGTGTCGCCGGCAGTATTTAGCTGCGCCGGCGGTTTGTCGCACAGCGGCCGCTCGACAGCTCGTTCCGGGCTGCCGAGCGCATCGCCGGTGTTCGTAGTGCCCAGTCACCTCGTCGTGTCCGGCTCGAAATGATTCGCCTGAAATCAATGACTCGTCATCATTCCCGCGAAAGCGCAGGGCCGTCCGGAGAAACCGAGATGGCTGCATATCGATCGCCAGCGGCAAATTTTTATCGTCTTGGCCGGGCATGTCCCACGGCTGTCCGGTTTAGAAATCGCTGCAACATTGAAACGGCTTCCACGAATGTCGGTACAATCTGGAGCACCCCTTGCCCGGACTTGTTCCGCGCATCCAAATCTTACCCAACCGGACAGCTGTGGGCATGTCCCGGCCATCCCCGGCTTCATCGCACGCCGCATTTCGGATCAGACACTTAAAGAATCGCGGCGAAACCGGCAATGCCGAGGCGGCCTCAGCTCTTGTCCCGACAGTGGGTGCACCGTCTGTGCGGCGCCCTGCTCGCTGTCGAAATCGGCGTCTTCCTTTTCCTGATGGCGGGAACCCATGGTCTGATCGTGCCGCTGAAAACCCCGGCCAGCACCGATTTCGTCAGTTTTTACGCGGCCGGCAGCTTGGCGAACGCGGGCGCGCCCCAGCTCGCCTACGACCAGGCGGCGCATTACGCCGCTGAGCAGCATGCGACGCAGCCCGGGATCGTCTACAATTTCTTTTATTACCCGCCCGTATTCCTGTTGCTGTGCGCGCCTCTCGCGCGTCTGCCGTATATCCCGGCCTTTGTCGCCTTCGTGACGGTAACCCTCGGGTTCTACGTCGCGATTGTCCGCCATATCCTGGGCGAGCGGGGCTGGGCCGTCCTGGTCCCGATCCTGGCGTTTCCTCCGGTGCTGTGGACCAGCGGACTTGGGCAGAACGGATTTTTGACCGCGAGCCTGCTCGGCGCGGCCACCCTTCTGGTCGATCGCCGGCCGTTTACCGCGGGCCTGTTGTTCGGAGCGCTCTGCTGCAAGCCGCATTTCGCCGTCCTGGTTCCGGTGGCGCTCGTCGCCGGCCGCCGGTGGCGAGCTTTCACCGGGGCCGCGGCCTCCGCGCTGGGTCTCGTCCTTTTGTCCGTGGCTTTATTCGGCTGGCGGACATGGCATGATTTTCTGTTCGCGGCGGCGGCGTCAGGCAGTGTCTACGCCTCGGGGCGCATCCCGTTCAGCGGCTTTGTCACCCCGTTTGGCGCGGCGATGCTGCTCGGCGCAACCGCGTCCGCCGGCGCCGTCGCGCAGGCCGCCATGTCAGCGATGGCTGGCGCTTTCGTCGCCCTTGTCTGGCATCGCGACCTGCCGCTGCCGATCCGCGCCGCGAGCCTCGTCGCCGCGACCCTCGTCGCGGTGCCGCTGGCGCTCTTTTACGACCTGCTGCTGGCCGGGGTCGCCGGCGCCTGGCTGTTGCGCGCCGATGGCGATTATCGCCTGCCCGAATGGGGAACGCTGGTGCTGGCGGGTCTTTACGTCTTGTGCCTGAACCCGCGCGGCATCGCCACTGCGTGGCATCTACCGGTCGGAGCTTTCATCACAGCCGCGCTTGCCGCGCTGGTCGTCAAGGTTGCGGTGCGCCAGGCGGCGCCGACAACAATCCGCGCAAACCCCGTCCAGGCGTAGGCCAGCCTGTCCTCGAACTCGAAGCTGCCGCGGCGGCGTTCATCGCCTCGATGCTGTCGCGAATATGTCGATCTCGACTTGCTCGCCGCCGCCACCGGAGCGAATTCGACACAAGCGTCTGATCCTCGCCACGGCGCTGACCGTCCTCGTCTTGCTGGCGACAAGTCTGCGGCTGGTTCCGGTGATTTTCTTTCCGAGCCAAGCCTGGGCCGACGAGATTTTTCAGGCAACCGAGCAGGCGCATCGCCTGGTCTACGGCTCCGAACTCGTGCCGTGGGAATTTCAGCTTGGCGCCCGCTCGTGGCTGCTGCCGGGTGTGATCGCGGGTTTGATGGAGCTCGCGCGGTTTGCCGGCGACGGCCCCGACTATTATTTGCCGGTGATCGCGTGCGCATTCGGATTATTGGCCGCAGTCCCGGTAATTTGCTGTTTTTTGTGGGCTTCCCGATTATTTGGCGCCGCTGGCGGGATGATCGCGGCGGCCGCCGTCGCCGTAGCACCGGAACTCGTTTATTTTGGCGCCCGCACGCTCACTGAAGTCATTGCCGCCCATCTGTTGGTCGGCGCGGTCTATCTGCTCGACCAGGCTTATCCGGCGACGCAGCGGCGGCGCTGCGTCGCCGGCGGGATGCTGCTCGGGCTCGTCTGCGTGATGCGCATCCAATTGGCGCCGACTGTGGTCCTCGTCGCGTTGTGGACGAGTTGGCGCCGTCCGCGCGAACACCTCTCCACAATGTTCGGCGGGGCCTTTGTCGTCTTATGCGCCGCCGGGCTTCTCGACGCCCTGACATTGGGTTACCCGCTGGCCTCGATTTGGCGCTACGTCCTCTACAACGTCGTCTATGGAGCAAGCTCGACCTTTGGCGTCGAGCCCTGGTATTATTATTTCGTTGGCGAGTTTTCGGTCTGGGGCTTCGGCTTTGGACCATTGATGCTGCTGACGCTTTTGGGCGCGCGGCACAAGCCGGTGTTGCTGGCGGCGGCCATAAGCATTCTTGCGGTACATTCCGGCATTCCTCACAAGGAATACCGGTTCATCTATCCGGCGATCGTTTGTCTGATGGTTCTGGCGGGGATCGGGCTCGGCCAGATCGCCGCCGCGGCTGGTGCATGGCTGCGCGATGCGACGGGAAGCGGCAGAATTGCGGCGTCGGTGTGCGCCCTTCTGGCTGTGGCGTGTTGGTGCCACATGTCTCTGGAGGTGTGGACCGGTCCAACCTTGACCGTATTACGCAATCGCAAGCACGACCACCTGTTGGCGGCCTCGTATGTTGCACATGGGCCGGCTCCCTGTGGCGTCGGCCTTTATGGCGCCGAGGGTTCTGATTGGCAGGCCTCGGGCGGGTATACGTTTTTCCATCGGCCGGCGCCGCTTTACTGGCCCAAAGACCGGGAGGCGCTGACCGCGGCCGCGCCGGGGTTCGACACGCTGATCTCGGTCGGTTCCGCACCCGAAGAGTTGGGCTTCACCGTGCTGAGATGCTTTGGCAGCGTCTGCGTCGCCCGGCGCGCCGGCGGCTGCCGGCGGCTGCCGCCGATGCCGATGCCCTTTCCGGCTCCACTCGCCGGCTTGGCCGATGCCGTACCGGCGACGAACGAAACAAGTCGCCATGCGGCCGTAACAATGCCTTAGCGGCCCGTCACCCGAGCCAGGATGGCGGCGGGCGCGGTCAGTCGCGGGGCGAGCGGCCGCGATATTGCTGCAATCGGGTCGAGCGCAGCCCGGGCAGACCGTGTTCCCCGAAGGCCTGTTGCCAGCTCGTGAATTCTTCCGCCGTCAACTGGTACCGTTGGCACGCTTCCTCATGCGTCAGCACGCCATTGGCGACGGCGGTCACGACGGCGGCCTTGCGGCGGATCGTCCACCGTTTGACGTTCGCAGGCGGCAATTCGCCCGGTTGGCGAGAAGGAGATTCAGCCATGGCCGAATTGCCCAACGATCCCCCGATCGCCAAACCCGCCACCCCGTCGCCCCTCTCCTCGGAAGTCAATTGAGATCCCATGTGCGTATTGACCCATAACTTTACGTACTCACGGCCGAACAGCGTGATGGCGGCAGAACTCGCCGTCCGCTGGACCTCATCCGGACGACCGCCTTATTGGTCGCGGCGCTGCCGTCAAGGTTCCGGAACAACCGGCGCTTTCCGTCTCGCCGTGAGTTACGCCGTTTAGATGCGATCTTCTACGATATTGATCGTTAATTTCGTAAACGTTTTAGTTAATTTAACCATTACTCATTAAATAGGGCGGTTACATGGACCGAGGGGGTCGCCTGTCATTCGTTTTCCCCGGATTGCGCCCGAATGTAGCCACGCGGCGACGCACCCTTTGGGGTCCCCCGGATGCGCCCAGTCGAGACCGGGCCGGAATTCGCAAGCTGCGCGCGAACCGGGTCTGCCGCAGCCGGTCGCAGCTCCCGAAATCGCGTGTCCAGCCATCTCGCCGGCGCTCGCCAAGCGCGCCATACGGGAGCAACATGGGATGGCGACGCGATGATGCCGAGCGAGCAAGGCTCGATCGCGCTATGATCGCCTGACGATCGGCGAACCTCCGGGAGGAAGCACATGTCGGCGGCGGCTTTTGTCGAGGCGCGGGACTTTCTGCTCGCCCACCGCGAGGATTACGAGCGCGCCTACCGCGATTTCCGCTGGCCGGTCCTGGACCGGTTCAACTGGGCGCTCGACTATTTCGACCCGATGGCGCGGGACAACAACCGCGCGGGATTGTGGATCGTCGACGAAGGCGGCGGCGAGAGCCGGCTGACTTTCGCCGAATTGGCCCTGCGGTCAAGCCGGCTCGCCAACCATTTGCGGGCACTCGGAGTAGGCCGCGGCGACCGGCTGTTGCTGATGCTCGGCAACGTCGCGCCATTATGGGAGTGCATGCTCGCGGCGATGAAGCTCGGCGCCGTGGTCGTCCCGGCGACGACCTTGCTGAACCGCGACGATCTTCTCGACCGGTTTGCCCGCGGCCGGGTCCGGCATGTCGTCGTCGGCGCCGACAATGCCGGCAAATTCGCCGACCTGCCGGGCGACTACACAAAAATCGCGGTCGGCGGGGCCGCACCCGGCTGGCGCAGTTGGGAGGCGGGCTATGATATGCCGGCCGAATTTACGCCGGACGGCGAGACCCGGGCGAGCGACCCGCTGCTGCTTTATTTTACCTCGGGAACCACAGCCAAGCCAAAGCTGGTGTTGCACAGCCATCAGAGCTATCCGGTCGGGCATCTGACGACGATGTATTATGCCGGGGTGCGGCCGGGCGACATCCACCTCAACATCTCGTCGCCGGGCTGGGCCAAGCACGCCTACAGCTGCTTTTTCGCGCCGTGGAACGCCGCGGCGACGGTGTTCATGCTGAACCAGCCGCGGTTTAACGCCAAGGGGCTGCTCGATGCGATCGCACGCTGCGGCGTGACGACCTTTTGCGCCCCGCCGACGGTGTGGCGGATGCTGATCCAGGAGGATCTGGCGTCATGGAGGGTGAGCCTGCGCGAGGTCGTCGGCGCCGGCGAGCCGCTCAACCCCGAGATCATCGAGCAGGTCAGGGCCGCCTGGGGGCTGACCGTGCGCGACGGCTACGGCCAGACCGAGACGACGTTGCAGATCGGCAATTTTCCGGGCCAGAAGGTCAAGCCCTCCTCGATGGGCCTGCCGGCGCCGGGCTATCGCGTGCGGCTCGTGGACGCCGACGGCGCCGAGCAGCAGGAGGCCGAAATCTGCGTGGCGCTCGACCCGCCGCCGCTCGGGCTGATGCAGGGATACCAGGACGAAAACGGCGCGCTGCAGCCGCTTTCCGGCGAGGTCTACCGCACCGGCGACGTGGCGATGCGCGACGCCGACGGTTATTTCACCTATGTCGGCCGCGCCGACGATGTGTTCAAAGCATCGGATTACCGGATCAGCCCGTTCGAGCTCGAAAGCACGCTGATCGAGCATCCGGCGGTGGCCGAGGCCGCGATCGTGCCGTCGCCCGACCCGGTGCGCCTCGCCGTGCCCAAAGCCTTTATTTCACTGGCCGCCGGCCAGCCGGCGACGCGCGACACCGCATTGTCGATCTTCCGTCACATCCGCGAGCATCTCGCCCCGTATAAGCGCGTGCGCCGCCTCGAATTCGCCGATCTCCCCAAGACCATCTCCGGCAAGATCCGGCGCGTCGAGCTGCGCACCGCCGAAGCCGCCCGCCGCGGCACCACGGCGCCCCGCGCCGCCGACGAATTCTGGGAAGAAGATTTCCCCGAGCTCGGGTAAAGCCGCACCTGTCGGCGATGCCCGAACCCGGTAAAATCGTTTACAGCTTCAACAGCCGGCGGGCGTTGCCGCTGAGCAGCTTTTCCTTGTCGTCGTTGGAGATCGGCAGGGTTTCGGTCCATTTGGTGCCGGGCGGGTTGTCGACAAACGGATAGTCGACCGAGAACATGATCCGGTCGATGCCCATCTCCATCATGCAGCACAACAATGCCGGGTCGGAAAAGAAGCCGCTGGTGGTGACGTAAAAATGCTCGCAGAACACGTCGCGAAAGCTTTTGCTGTCCTTGCGATCGCGCTCGAACCCCATGCTGATGCGCCACAAATAGAACGGCAGACCCTCGCCCAGATGGCCGATGATGATTTTCAGATTGGGATAGGCGTCGAACACGCCGCTCAGCACCAGCCGCACGCCCTGCGTCGCGGTTTCGACGGTAAAGCCCCAGGCGGCGCGCAGCAATGACGGGTACTGGTCGACGTAGTCCTTGTAGTAGGCCTCGACCACCGCCGGGTGCGGGATCGCCGGGTGCATGTAGAGCGGCACGTCGAGAGCGGCGGCGCGCTCGAAGATCGGCCAAAACCGCTTGTCGTCGAGAAAGACCCCGTTGGTCAGCCCGTTGACGAGCGCACCCTTGAAGCCGAGCCTGGTGACCGCACGCTCGAGCTCGTCGGCCGCCGCCTTTGGGTCGGGGGTCGGGATCGCGGCGAAGGCGGCAAAGCGGCCGGGATGGGCGCGCACGGTGTCGGCGAGCCGGTCGTTGGCGCCGCGCGCCAGCCGCACCGCGGTCTCGGCGTCCATCTTCTGCATGCCGGGATTGGCGTGCGAGAGCACCTGCAGGTCGATGCCGGCGGCGTCCATCTCGGCGATGCGGCCTTGTCCGACATCGTCGAGCCGCTCGGTGATCCGCGGCGCGTGCTGCGAATTGGTGCCGGTGTAATGCTGCTTTACCTCGGCGTCGAGGTAATGCTCCTCCAACGCGATGATATATGGCTTTGGCATTTGCCGCTCCTCCCCGAGACGTGCGATCGATGGCCATTTCTAGCAGCCCGCCCAAAGCCTGTCAGCCGGCTCCAACCGGGCGGCGGCGGTGACGCCGTTCGCGCGTTGCCGCCTGCGCGTTTCCGCCCGCGCGCGGTTTTAGGCTAAAGCAGTGTCCGATCCGATTGAACCATTGCTGCCGGTGTCGTCGTTGCGAGCGCAGCGAAGCAATCTCGGGCCGCTGGGCGATCGTCCATTCGGGATTGCTTCGTCGCGGAGCCTGTTCTCGGGGCGGCGGAGCCGAGCCCGTGGGCTCCTCGCAATGACAGCGTCGCAACTTGCTCGAAATCTGCTCTAAATGTCCTGACATGCGCGCCGCGATCCTCGCCTCCGCGTTGCTGCTCCTGATCGGCTCGGCGCCGGCCGGCTGGGCCGCCGACCCGGCCGGCGCGACCGTCGTGCTTCGCCTGCCGGCGTCGATGCCGCCCGCTATGGTCGAGCGGTTGATCGCCGACCTCGCCGCCAAGGGCGCTCGCACCGATCCAGTCGTCGACGCCACTCGCTCCGAGCCCGTCTCGACCACCGCAAATTTGGCCGCGCGCGTCTGGGAAGCCACCGGCCGGGCATTGCGAGCAATTCCGGTTTTCCGGCATGCGCCGCAACGGTGGTTCGAGCAAGTCGGGGCGGAAGGCGGGGCCGGCGCCGCGGTCTGGTTTTGGGTGGTCGGGGTGGCGGGGCTGATTGCGGCGCCATTGATCGGTCATGCCTTTCGCGGGCTGCTCGACCGTCGGCAAAGCCGGGTGAGCGAGGCCGGGATGGCGCCGCGCCTGCGGGCCGGTGCGATCCGGTTCTTGGTTGCCGTCGCCTCGCTCGCGGTTTTCGGGATCATGTTCTGGGCGGCGCTGCTCGCGGTCTCATCGGGTCGCCCACTGCTCGAAGAGACCGCCGATCAACTCGTCTGGGCGGCGCTGAAGTGGCGGCTCTCGATCGTCTCGCTGGTGATCGTGATCTCGCCGCGGCGGTCCGACCTGCGGCTGCTGGCGATCGACGACGCCGACGCGCGCGCCTGCTTCCGCTGGCTCGCCGGCTATCTGACGATCAACCCGTTCAACGTCTTTCTGATCTGGCTCGGCGAACGGTTGGGCTTTGCGCACGAGGCCGTGTTCGGCGCGGCGTTTGCCCTGGGCATCGTCGTCACCGGCTACAAGGTGGCGATGTTCTGGGCGTTGCGCCGGCCGGTCGGGCGCGCGATCCTGGCGGCCACCGGGGGTGAGCCCGGCCCCTTCCGGCGCGCGGTCGCCGCGGCGTGGCACTGGCTCTTCATCGCGCTCGCACTCGGCGTGTTCGTCGCCGCGACGATCGAATTCGCGCTGGGGAGCGGCGCCTGGGTGGCGGCCGCCTCGGCGGCAACCCAGGGGATCGTCGTCGGCCTGGCGGTTCTGTGGCAGGTGACGCGAAATCTGATCCCGCGACTGTTCGACGATCTAGAGACCGACATACGGCTGGGCCTGCGTCACGAGCGGTTTCGCCGCGCGGCGCGCCGGCTTTCCGACGCGCTGTTATGGATATTAGGGGCGGCGTGGCTCGGCGAAACCTGGGGCGTCGAGATTTTCACCCCGGCACCCGGCACCTTTGCCCGGCTGTTTGTGCGGCCGGCTTTTGAAGCCGCCGTGACCGTCGTCGCCGCGTGGATGGTGTGGGCGGTGCTCAGCGCGATCATCGACGAGAAGATGCCGCACGCCACCACACCCGGGAACGAGGACGAACCCGACCCCGGCTCGGCCTCGCGGGTCGGCACCCTGTTGCCGCTGCTGCGCAACATTCTGCTGATCGGGCTTGCTCTCGTGGCGGTCATCGCCACTCTCTCGACGCTCGGGCTCAATGTCGGCCCGCTGTTGGCCGGGCTGGGCGTCATCGGGATCGCCATCGGCTTTGGCGCGCAAACCCTGGTCCGCGATGTCATCTCCGGTCTCTTTTTCCTGATGGAGGATGCGTTCCGCGTCGGTGAGTACATCGACACCGGCCGGCTGCGCGGGACGGTCGAGGGCATGTCGTTGCGCTCGGTGCGGCTGCGCCACCAAAACGGCCAGGTGCACACGATCCCGTTCGGACAGGTCCAGGCCGTCACCAATTTCAGCCGCGACTGGTCGGTCGTTAAGTTCAACCTCCATCTCGATCCCGCCGCCGACATCGAAACGGTGCGCCGTACGGTCAAGCGCGTCGGCCAGGAGTTGCTCGACGATCCCGAGATCGGCGCCGAGTTCATCGCGCCGCTGAAAATGCAGGGGGTGGTCGACGTGCTGCAGAATGCCCTGGTGGTTCGCTGCAAATTCACCGCGCGGCCGGGGCGCCCCACCTATCTCCAGCGCCAGGCATTGCTTCGCCTGATCGCCGCTTTCGGCGCGGCCGAAATTCGCTTTGCCGCACCCAATGTCACAATGCAGTTGTCGAGCACATCCGCCGCCTGACGCATTGCGGCGGCGCCGCGACGGCGGGAGCGCGTCGGTTCGCCGCCGTCAACCGAGCTTCAGCAGCACCAGCGCCGCCGCGCCTGCCGCCCAGCAGTAATAGGCGAACGGGTCGAGCGCCGCGCTTTCCTCGTGGCGGCGGAAATACCGCATCAGAAAGGCGGTGCTGGCATAGGCGGTGAGGCCCGCCACCAGCCCGGAAACCCACAGCACGCCGCCGCTGATCGCCGCGCCGCCGGCCTCGAGCGGCAGATGGCGCAATTTGGGGATTTCGAGAACCGCGGCGCCGGCGATGACCGGGGTCGCCAGCAGAAACGAAAAGCGCGCCGCATCCTCGTGCCGCAGACCGACCAACAGCCCGCCGACAATCGTCGCGCCGGAGCGCGAGATGCCCGGGAAGAACGCCAGCACCTGCCACATGCCGACCGCCAGCGCGTCGCGCAGCCGGGCATTTTTCAGCTGGCGCCGGTCGCGTGCGCCAAGTGCCCGGCGCCGCAACCGCTCGCCGAAAAACAACAGGAAGCCGTTGGCGACCAGAAAACCGGCGGCGGCGACCGGCGACCCGAACAGATGCCGCAGCCATTTCTCAAAAACGAACCCCAGCACGACGGCGGGCAAGGTGCCGACCACGATCAGCGCGATCAGCAGCCGCCGTTCGGCGACCCTCTCGCCCCGCCCCAGCAGCGCCAGCAGCAACCCCCACCATTCGCGCCAGAAATAGACCAGGAGCGCGGTCGCGGTGCCGACATGCAGCACCACCAGAAACGGCAGGAACTGCAGCGAGTTCTGGTCGACATGCCAGCCCAGCACCGCCGGCAGGATGACCGCGTGGCCGAGGCTGCTGACCGGGAACAGCTCGCTGACCCCCTGGACGACGGCAAAAAACATCGCCTGCAGAAACGTCATCCCCTTTTCCCTTCGCGAGTTGACACGGCTTGTCGGGCTCGCGGGGTCGAAGGACGCCAGCTGCCTGCCATCACCCAGTATCGGTCAATCGCCGCAGATTTTCGAGCCGCCGTTCCCGGAACTCCGCGGATTGGGACCGCGCCGGGCTCGGCGCCTGCCTTCAACGATGGGGTTTGCGCTACGCTCCCGGCGTCAGCACGCCGCGGCGGATCTGGTCGCGCTCGATCGATTCGAAAAGGGCGCGGAAATTGCCCTCGCCAAAGCCGTCATTGCCCTTGCGCTCGATGATCTCGAAAAAGATCGGGCCGATCACCGTGTCGGTAAAGATCTGGAGCAGCAGCCCCTGCCCGTCGCCGGGCGCGCCGTCGACCAGGATGCGGTCCCGCCGCAAGCGGGCGAGGTCCTCGCCATGACCGGGGACCCGGCCGTCGACCGCCTCGTAATAGGTGTCGGGAACCGACATGAACCCGATCTCGCGCGCCCCGCAACGCCTCGACCGTCGCGTAGATGTCGTCGGTCGCGAGCGCGATGTGCTGGATGCCCTCGCCGTGATAGGCGGCGAGGTATTCGGCGATCTGCGACTTGTCGTCGGCGCTTTCGTTGATCGGGATGCGGATCTTGCCGTCGGGGCTGGTCATCGCCTTTGAGCGCAGCCCGGTCAGCTTTCCTTCGATGTCGAAATAACGGATCTCGCGAAAGCTGAAGAGCCGCTCGTAAAACTCGGCCCACAGCCCCATGCGCCCGCGATGGACGTTGTGGGTCAGATGGTCGATCCGGGTCAGCCCGACACCGGCCGGCATCTTGTCGTCGACCAGCGGGACAAAGTCGACGTCGTAGATCGTGCGCGCGCCATAGCGGTCGACAAGGTAGATGAGGCTGCCGCCGATCCCCTCGATCGCCGGGATGTTGAGCTCCATCGGCCCGAGCTTGCCGTGCACCGGCTTGGCGCCAAGCGAGATCGCGCGCTCGTAGGCCTGGGCCGCGTCGGCGACGCGAAACGCGATCGCGCAGACCGACGGGCCGTGCAACCGGGCAAAGGCCTGCGCAAAGCTCTCGGGCTCGGCATTGAGGATAAAGTTGACGTCGCCCTGCTTGTAGAGCGTCACGTTTTTCGAGCGGTGGCGCGCCGCCGCGACAAATCCCATCCGCTCGAACAATGCCGCCAGGGCCTGCGGGTCGGGGCCGGTGTATTCGACAAACTCGAACCCGTCCGTCCCCATCGGGTTGTCCCACAAATCGCGCCGCTCTGCCTGCGCCGCCATCGCTATCTCCCGAGCCTTGTTCGGCGTTGATATGGGACCGGGGACCGGCTTTACGAGCGCCGGGCTACGCGGCAGGGGACGTTCCCCGGCCTCGGCATCGCCAGATGCGATAACCCAAAAATGCCCTACTCGCGTATCCGGCGAAATGCGCTAGTGGATCGCATCTAACACTTGGTACCCGCGCCGGACGGCGGCGATGATCGTATTGGGATCGGCGGTCCAGACGAAGGGCCTGGGGTTGTCATTGGTCTCGGCGAGAAACCGTTTGATGGCGGCTTGGAGGTCGACGAGCGATCGGAACACACCGCGCTTCAAGCGTCGCCTGGTGAGCTTGGCGAAGAAGCCCTCGACGGCGTTGAGCCATGAGGCCGATTTTGGCGTGTAATGGAAGGTGAAGCGGGGGTGGCGCTCGAGCCAGGCCCGGACCTTGGGGTGCTTGTGGCTGCCGTAATTGTCGAGGACGACGTGGATGATCTTGCCGGCCGGGATCTCAGCCTCGATCGCGTTCAGAAAACGAATGAATTCCTGATGCCGGTGACGCTGCATGCAACGGCCGATGACCTTGCCGTCGAGCACGTCGAGCGCGGCAAACAGGGTCGTGGTGCCATTGCGTTTATAGTCGTGGGTCATGGTGCCACACCGGCCGGGCTTAAGCGGCAGCCCCGGCTGGGTGCGGTCAAGCGCCTGGATTTGCGACTTCTCATCGACGCTGAGCACGATCGCATGCGCCGGCGGATCGATATAGAGGCCGACGATATCCCTGAGTTTGGGCACGAATTCGGGATCGCGCGACAGCTTGAACTGGCGCACCCGGTGCGGCTGCAGCCCGTGCGCGCGCCAGATGCGCTGCACCGAGCTGATGCTGATGCCGGCCGCCGGCGCCATCATCGCCGCCGTCCAATGGGTGGTTTCGCCCGGCGGATCGCGTTGCGTCAGTGCAATAACCTTTGCCGTCACCTCGGCACCCAGCGGCGGGATGCGCGAGGGCCGCGTCTTATCGCGCAACAGGCCCTCGATCCCGGCGCGCATGAACCGCTCCTGCCAGCGCCAGACGGTCACTTTGCTCGTCCCCGCTTGCCGCATGATCTCACTGGTGCCTGCCCCGTCCGCTGTCAGCAGCACGATCCGCGCCCGCCACACATGCTTTTGCGGGCTGTTCCGATCGGCGACGATCGCTTCCAAACGCGCTCGATCAGCCGCTTTCACCTCGACTGTGATCCCCTCGCGCATGCCTCGCTCCCCCCCGGATGGCGAGGGCAGCATACTCCCGTCGGGACTCTTATGTTAGGTTTTATCCACTAGGTTCGGAACCCGCGCCGCCAGTTCCGCCCTGGTTGCCGCCTGTCGATCGTGTTTTCCGAGGGAAGCCGTGTCATCTACGCCAAGAAATGTCAGCCTCACTGTCTTTCTGCCGAAAGAATTTTTGCTTCGGCAGGTTATCGAAATATTTACCGGGTCGCGGTATGCAATAAGAGTAGAGGGCTGACCGATGTATAGATTTATGATCGTCGCCGGGGTTTTGCTGTATGCTGCGGCAGCCCCGGCTCAATCTCTTAATTTTCCTAATCTTCAAAGTACAAGACCCACGTTCCCTTCCTTTCCCGGTTTCCGGTCCGGTCCCGGTTTTCCGTCCGGTCCCGGAGGAGGCCTTTCCGGTCCCGGCGGCGGCGGCACGACCACGGTGGCGGCACGACCACAGGCGGCGGCACGACCACAGGCGGCGGCGCGACCACGGGCGGCGGCACGACCACAGGCGGCGGCACGACCACCGGCGGCGGCACGACCACAGGCGGCGGCACAACCACCGGTGGCGGCACAACCACCGGTGGCGGCACAACCACCGGCGGCGGCACGACCACAGGCGGCGGCACGACCACAGGCGGCGGCACGACCACAGGCGGCGGCACGACCACCGGCGGCGGCACGACCACCGGCGGCGGCACGACCACAGGCGGCGGCACGACCACAGGTGGCGGCACGACCACCGGGGGAACTGTCGCCTTGTCGCGCATGATCAGTCAGCCGGCGGGGACAACGACCCCGACCAAGGCGTTCTGGCAGATCGGCCAGCCGTTCAAGCCGGGCGAGGTGCCGACTGGTAATGTCCTGACCGCCACGCTGGGCGGTAATCCGGTGGAAGTGAGATCGTGCAACGAGGCTGGCGGCCCGCTGCTGCACGCCGACGGGTCGTGGCGCTGGGCCGGCTGTTGATCGACTACAGCGGCCAGACGATCGCGCCGGGATCGAGCAGCGTCCTCGCCTTCAGTTCCGCTCCGGGCTCGTGGACCACCGTTTCGACCCGGAGCAACGCCGACTGGGAAGCATTGCACGATACCGTCACCTTGGCGAATTTGGTGACCAGCGCCCCGTCGGCGCTGGGATACGATCAGCCTTCCGGCATCTGGAAGGCGACGTTCGACGGCGGCTCGACCAACACGATCGTTCCGATCTGCGCGAACGACCTCGGCATTCAGGTCGAGGTTAAAGCCGCGTTCACCAATGGCTCGACAACCCAGGTCGCCTTGCAAGCCGTAATGGATTACTGGGTCACTGAAAACTCGGACGGAAGCCTCGGCCCGATCGCCAGCAAGGGACCGTTTGTCGAGGACATGCTCGCGTTCAAGCCCAACTTCGCAAACTACGCCTATGACCTGACCTATCTGCGAAATGGCTCTCCGGTTCGGCAGATGCCCGGGGTTCAGCAAGCGGGTATGACGAGCATGGTGATGCCGCGGGTCGACGGGCAGTGGGACTGGACGGCGAACGATCCGCAGGCCGTGGTGACCCAGGACTACACCCTCGTTCGGGCGACGAGGACAATCCCGCCATTCGCCACCGGCATCGGTTTCACCGGCGGGGCGTCGTCGCTTAATGTCTACAGCAACGCACCGATAACGGCAGTGAGCGCCGGGACGTTCGCGACGGGCTATCCCGTCAGCAACGCCACGTCGGCGATCGTCTTTGGCATGGCTGCGACCTCGATCGACTTTACCGGGAGCTTGAGTGGCCTTTCCGGGATGAGCTTGAACACCGTCTACTGGACCTGTTTCGAGGGCGCCGGCAATTTTGTGATCTACGACACCTTCGCGCATGCCCAGGCAGCGCTGGTTTTCACCCCGTCGACCGGCAGCTACGCGTGCTCGGGAACTGCCGGGCGGGTGGTTCCGACCGGCTTTTACTCCGGGAGCGGCTTGACCGCGGAATTGGCCGTTGCGCCGACGCAGGGCGGCATATACAGCCCGGAAATGTCGTCGCCGGGCAGCCGTGAAGACATCTCGTGGCCGTCCGAATGGGGGGCGGATTATGTGGTCGGCAACACGCAGCCGTGGCAGCGCCTTGCCCGCGTGCAGGCGTTCACGAAGTGGAGCATCCCGCAATTTGTCATCAACGATGCGAGCGGTTGCATTCCGTCGTTGATGGACTCGACCGGAACCCCGACGACTGGGACCAATTGCATCGGCGGCGCCGGCCTCGGAGCGGCCAAGCCCAATGCCGCCTGGACCAATGCCCAGGACTATTCCAATGACATCAACGGTGGCAACGGCCCGATCGGCGCGTCGATCTCGTGCGGCGGGGGCAGCTGCGCGATCACTGGAACCGGGCCGATCACAAACGGACCGGTATGGGGCGCGCGTTACCCAGACGGTACGACGGCCGACGTCAACGGCCAGCATTGGCCGGGCGCAGTGTCGTATATCGTCTGGTTGCTGGAAGGCGATCATTATTTGCAGGATCAGGTAATCCAGGACGGCAATCGCGGTATTGGCAATCAACCGAACTACAACTTGCGCAATCTACAGGTCGGAGGTGCGGGCCCCACCTATTACGGCTCGATTTTTACCTCCTATTACAGCGGTATCACCCGCGGCGCGGCGTGGTCCGAGCGGGATGCGGCGAACGCCATGTTCGCGGCGCCGCAAGGGAGCGCCGAGCAGGCCTATTTCCGTAACGAGCAGGCGAGCAATGTGGCCGGCTGGTTGGCGTATCAGGCGCATGAGGGCGCCAACTTCACGAGCTTGGGGCTCATGACAGACGATGACTATGGCGGAACAGCCTCTTACGGCGGCGCGTACGCCAGCTTTTATCATCACTTCTTCGATGACTATATCATGCAAGCTGTCGGCATGGCCGCCGTTATGGACGGCGAATACGTGTCGGGCCTCGCAAGCATCGCCGACAATACGATGGCGGTGCAGAACGCCATGTACAACAATTACTGCGGGTTTTTCGGCGATGTCTACAATGTCGGGGTTCAGACCAATGACGCCGGCAATTTTCCGATTTCGTATGGCACGACGAGCGATCTGGGGTTTGACCTGAACCTTGGGACGTTCGCGTATTCGGGCAATACGGTCACCACGTCGGGGCGATTCCAAGCGCCTTATGGCAGCGGAACGGTTTTCAACTTTGTGCCGGGCGACAAATTCCGTCCGCTTAATTTTGACGCCAATGGTGACGGACCATTTCCCCCGGCTCCGGCCCCGCTTGTTGACGGGACCGATTATTACATCGTCGGGTCGCCGACCAGCTCGACATTTCAGCTGTCGGCTACGCCGGGCGGGACCCCGATCACATTTGCCGGCAGCGTTCCGACGAGCGGCGGGATCATTATCCCGGTCGGGTCGCGCAGCTGCCCGTCAACCGGAAGCTATTGGTCAAATGCCGGTGCGCCCGACAGCTATTTGATGCAGGGGATCGCGTCGCTCGGTATCGGGGCGGCGCGCGGGACGAGCGGATCCGCAACCGCCTACAGCGCCGCCAGCAGCCGCGCAACCCCGGCCCTGCCGGCGATATGCGCCACCGAGGCCATGTGGTGCATGGGAACCACGTTCTAGTTTCACCTGGTTCTGAGGTGCGTTTCGCAAATTCATCACGTCATTGCGAGCGCAGCGAAGCAATCCCGTGCGGTAAAAATCTCGTTAGCCGGCGGGATTGCTTCGTCGCCTACCGGCTCCTCGCAATGACGGACCTACTGAATTATTACGCATACTTATGGCTTGGGACACAGGTGCTCCGAATTTAACCGCTTGATACCCACTCCCTTTCCGTCATGCCCGCGAAAGCGGGCGCCCCGGGCGGCAAATACTGTGCCCGACGACCCCTGGACCCCTGCTGTCGCGCGGGCGACGAGGAAGAGAAAATGGGAACCATCCGTTCGGTTCGCACCACCAGCAGACAGAACCGCAAGGCTCGCGCCGTTTGACGCCGGCGCCGCGTCGTTTCCGCCGGCAACAGATAGCGAAATGGGGGGCTAAAGCTCGCTCCGCCGCCGCCGGCAGGCGTAAGGCGGCGATCTACTTCTCGCTCATCCTCTCCTCCGCCGGCGGCGCGCAACCGAGCCTGAGATTTTTTCACATCGGTGTCCGCAGCCGCAGCATCGAAAGTAGCCGGCGCACTCTGCCGGCGTGAAGCGTTGCAGCATTTGCCAAGAAAAGGCCCAGAGACAATCGTTCCGCCGGCTGGCCGTGGAAGAGAGAGGTCTCCAGTAATCAAGAATTTCGCACCAAAATCGGGCCTTTGAAGCGATTGGGCTTTTCCGTTGCAGAATTCCGGTGCAGAATAAACTCATGATGTACGGCTATGCGCGGGTATCGACGGACGGCCAGAGCGTCGCCGCTCAGGTCGCGGCGCTGAGGAAGCACGGGGCGGGCAAGGTGTTCCGCGAAGTGGCGAGCGGAGCCAAAACCGAACGCGCGCAGCTTCGCCGCGTCGCTCGACCAGCTCGACGCCGGCGACGTGCTGATGGTGACGCGGCTCGACCGGCTGGCGCGATCGACGCGCGATCTGTTGAACACGCTCGCGGCGATCGCCGATCGGAAAGCCGGTTTCCGATCGCTCGGCGACACATGGGCCGACACCACCACGCCGCACGGCCGCTTGATGCTGACCGTCTTAGGCGGCCTCGCCGAGTTCGAGAGGGACTTGATCCGCGCCCGCACCAGCGAAGGACGGGAACGCGCCAAGGCGCGCGGCGTCAAGCTCGGCCGCAAACCGAAACTGACCGACCACCAGAAGCGCGAGGCGATCCGCCGGCGCGACGTCGACGGCGAGACCGTGCGCGAGATCGCCCGCAGCTACAACGTCAGCCACAGCACGATTTCGAGGCTGTCCGCTTAACAAATTTTGACCTTAGGACAGATTTCTCGATGGCACGCCGACCCGATCCGACAGGGCCAAGCCTCCCTACCATCAAGCGCTTGTTCGCCCATTCCGGCAATCGTTGTGCCTTTCCCCGCTGTACTGCGACCCTTATCGACGAAAGCACCGTGGTTGGTAAGGTTTGCCACATCAAGGGGGCAAGGCCCGGTAGCGCCCGATACGACGCCCAGCAGAGTGCTGTCGAGCGCCACGGCTTCGACAACCTAATCCTCATGTGCGGGCGGCATCACGATGTGATCGATGCCGACGAGGAAGCGTACACCGTTGATCGACTCTTAAAGTTGAAAACCGATCACGAAAGCCGGGCGGCGAGCATGGACAACGATTTTGCCGAACGGGCAGCAAACCTCCTAATCAACCAGCCGGTAACATCAGTGAACCAGTCAGGTGGCATTACAGCCCACACAGTCCGAGCCGATACGATCAACCTTTACGCTCCCCACGTGACCACCCAGACTTTGCGGCCCTCTTGGCCGTTACCATCGGTAGAAGCTCACCCTTCATCCTTCATCGAAGATGGACAGACCCTTTGCCGCCCACGCTCGCTGTTGGGAATGGAGCAGGTCTTAGACATTATTTGGTACAATGAACCGCAGTTTTTTATGCGTCTGATCCCTAGTGAGCCGCCGCCTCCGTGGAATTTCACAGAGGTTAAATCCATGATCGACGCCGCACAATTATTGCCGCTGCCGCGCTATCACGAATTTTATTTTTCCGCGCCCA
This sequence comes from uncultured Alphaproteobacteria bacterium, assembly GCA_963775525.1. Classification (GTDB taxonomy): domain Bacteria; phylum Pseudomonadota; class Alphaproteobacteria; order ATCC43930; family CGMCC-115725; genus AP-15. The sequence goes on from CAVZJF010000011.1 coordinate 32,524, forward strand.
ATCAATTTGGCGCCGTAGTGTTGAACTTGCGACGTGTCGAAGGTCAACGTTCAGCTAAGCAAATTACAACAAGAGGAGCGCCATAAATGGTGATAAGCTTATGTTCGGTGAGATCACAATAGGCCACGCACTACAAGATTACTTGTCATTTGTCCGTAATCAACTTCGGCTGATGCAACCGTTATCGATCATGGCCGGGTTTACTGGCGTGCAAGGGTTCGAATTTCATCACCCTATGAAGCGGCATGTGTGGTGGCAGCCGGCTATAACACATTGCAACTCACCAAACATTCTGTGGCAGGATCAAATTCAGGATTTGAATGCCGAGCCAAAGGCGATCCTGCTACCATTTTTCGATACGGTTTGGGATCATTGCGGTCTATCCCGAGAGAGCTGGTTTCCTGAAGATTATCAATAGGTGGCAGGCTGTCCGGGCATTGCAAAAGGTAGAGGTGTCGCGCACGAGAGCGGCCGTATGAAAGACTATCTTTGGGTAATTGGCTCGCTCCTTTTCCTAACACTAGCAGTGTGGGTTTTGTGGTCGATTTTGAAGGTATTTTTCCAGAGTAAAGCCTTCGCGCGAGTTGAAAGCGAAGTCAATAAGGATAGCAGGAAGACTAGTTGAGCTGAGTGCCGCGTCGGACGATCCGGATTCGAAAATTTATAAAGACCTAGTACATAACGTTGAGTTACAGGAGTTGTGGGCGCGCGTCCGCACGAGAATTAGGATTGGAAGCAAAAACAGCCCAAGGGATGCGGAGTTGGTGGTGAAACTTCACCGGTTAGTATCAGAGATGGAGTCTCTTATACAGAACGATTTTACGTCAAGAACTATGGCGCGGATTGGGGACTGGGATGATGAGAAAATCGCCTTTTTCCGGGACGCAGGGATAAAGCAGCGAGTATCGATTGCTGCGATCGATCAGCTCGTTGCAGACATCAAGCACGAGCTGCATGTTTAGGCGCTGGAGGGCCTTCCGAACCAGTGATTTTCCAGAAGGCATGTTATGCGGCTTTGCCGAGATGGGGTCCACACGGTGCAGAGTATTTTTTGGCTTTGCGAGCCGCTGCGCGACGCAATGAGACGACGCGCTGCCGCTGCGTTCCTCCGGATCGGGCGCGGCGACGGTAAAATTGCCGAATTCGGGGTGTACGAGGGCGGCTTCGAAAGAGGGCGAGAGAGGCTGCGGTTGAGGAGGAGGTCGAATCTTGGCGGGTCTGCGGGGCGACAGGACAAGGGGACGATCGTCTAAACCGGCTGGATTTGACGGCGCCACGCAATTCCCGGCTCGGCCGAATAATTCCCGGTTCGGCGAAAACAATTCCCGATTAGGGGTGCCGAAATTCCCGTTTGCCGTTGCCACGGGAATTCTCTCCTACACCGTTGAGATAGCGTGACGTTTTGGGCGACGGAATCACACTGCCGAGGCCGAATTCGCGAATATTTCGCGGCGAACCGGGAATTCGCTCGAAGCGCGACCGGGGGTCGGACCGGCCGGCTTCGGGCAGCGCGGGGCTTGCGGCTACCCCTTCCCGCCGGCGGCGGGCGGGGTGGTGGCGCGGCGGGCGCCGGGCGGGGCGGCGCGGATGTCGTCGAGGTCGATCTGCGGCATCGGCAGGTCGAGGATGCCGAGCACCGCGTTGGCGAGCTGGTTGTAGTCGCGGAAGCTGCGGCGCAGCCAGCCTCGCCAATTGGGCATGCCGCCGCTGGCATGCAATTCGAACGCGGATTCGCGGCCGTCGAGCGCCGAGGAGACGTGGTCCCAGGCCATCTGCAACAGCGCGGCGCGCTGCAGCGCGGTGTAGCCGCCGCCGCCGAACGAGTTCCTCGAGGCCGGCGGCGAGCTCGGGTGCGGCGAGGTCGCGGTCGCTCGGGGCGACGACGAGCGAGGAGCCCGGCACGATCCGCAGGATCTCCGACATGCGCGGGCGCGCCTTGAACATCGCGATCCCGCCCGCCGCGAGGTGCGCGTGACCCGGAAAACAATAGCCCGCGGCGGTGAATTCGGGGTCGCGCTCGGCGGCGGTCAGGCTGCTGCGCACGGTCTGCACCGTGGCGACCAGGTCGACCAGGTAGTCGACCGTCAGCTCGTGCTCCTTCAAGCCCATCGCATGGGTCAATGCCAGCGCCAGGCCGAGGGTGAACTCCGCCTTCGCCAGCCAGCCGTAAAGATGGTGCCAGCGCAGCCAGCGCGGGATCGCCTCCGGCGCCGGGTCGACAAAAAACACCCGCTCCCAAGGGATATGCACCTCGTCGAGCCACATCTGGCCGTCGAGCTCGTCAAAGCGGCTGGAGAGCGGCGCTACGAACGGGTTGCCGTCGCGGGTGGCGGGCTTGCGGCACAGCACCGTGACGCCGGGGGCGGCGACCGGCACGACAAGGCTTGCCGGACGGCCGCCGACCTCCAGCCGCGACAGCGCGCCGACATAGACGTCCTCGGCATAGGCCGGGCTCGTATGCATGCCGAGCCGGCCCGACACCACGATCCCGCTGTCGTCTTCACGCACCAGTTTGAGCGCGACCCGGTCGGCCGGGTCCGGCCGCATCCGCTGGCCGATGATCGGAGCGCCGCCGCAAAAAGTCAGAAACCGCCCGGTGCGGGCGATTTCGTCGCGGTAGGCTGCGGCGGCGGCGATTTGCTCGGGCGGGGCGCCGCCCGATTGCGCCGCGGTCAAGACGCCGAGTGCGATCAGGTTGCCGTAGGCCGGGGTGTGGGTGACGTTGCCGGCGCTGAGAAACGTCGTCCGGGCAAAGGAGCGGCCCATGCCGACCAGGTCCTCGACCCGTCGCGGCGCGACATAGGCCCACGGCACTCGCTCGCCCGCGGCCTCGTAGGGCGACAGCAGAACGGCTTGCCAGTCCGGGTCGAGATGGCGGTCGTACCAGAGCGCGTATTCGTCGACCATCGCGCGGGTCGCCGGATCGGCGGTCACGTCGGCGGCCCAGCCGGCGCCCATCACCCAGACCCGCCGCCCGTCGCGCAGCGCCTCGCGGTACTCGGCCCCCGTCCTCATCCCCGGCCCCCGATCGTGTCGCCCGGCCCCGCCGCGGCGTGGCGGCGGCCCGTGGCTCAGGAGCCTATTGTGCTAGCACCCGCCGGGATCGCCAAGCCGGCTCGGCCGGGAGCCGAAGACGCCAGCCTCGCCGACCCAGCCTCGCCGACCCAGGGATATAGACCCAGGGATGCCGGGGGTCGCGCCGGCGGCCCGCGGTCGGGCGCCTCGGCTAAGGGGTGATATCCGAGGGGAAGCAGTGCGGCTGCTGGAAACCGGTCGGCGGCGATCCCGAGGGTGCGTAGATGATGTTGTCCGTATTGTCGGGAGCGACGCCCTTGGGGACGCTGCCGTACCCGGCGTTAGTGCGCATGCGGTAGGCAATCGCATGGTCGGCGCACGAGCTGTCGCCGCTGACCCCGAGCCCGCCGATAACCTGGCCGCCCGAATAAAGCGCGACCCCGCCGCCGAAGGTGATGATGCCGCCCGGTACCTCGCCTTTGATCGGCACGCCGGCGTCGTTAAAGACCGGGTTGAACGGGTTCGAGTTGTTCAGTCCGTAAAGCGACCCGCCGGGTTGGGTCGGCGCGTAGAGGTTCGCCGTCGACAGCGCCAGCGCGCTGTTGCTGAAGTCGTTGGCGGTTGCGGCCTTGGCAATCGCAATGGCGCGGCTGCCCGGCCAGGCGTCGCCGTTGGTCGCGTCGGTGTTGACGACCGAGCACAGGCGGCCGTCGCGGTCGACCACCGCCGACCACATCCGGTTCGGCTTGAAGATGCCGCCATTGGCGTCCGGCAGCTGCGTGACCGGCTGCAGCTGCTTTTGGATTTTGTTGACGACCGACGGGCTCAACCCGCAGCCCGAGCCCTGCCCGTCCGCCAGCGCCGGCGCCGCGAGCGACGCCAGCAATCCGGCCGCGACGCCCATCTTCAGCATTCCCAACATGCTTTTCTCCCCAGGATCAATATTTCATCCGGTCCCAAGATCCCGGGTCGCGCGGTTGCCTCGGCGCGGAGCCGAAATCCACTTGCAATACTAACGCCATTACTACTCGCGATCAATCAAAATAGGCGCGCGGCGGGCCGCTATTTACATCGTTAATACTGAAAAGCCCAACCCGTGATTCGACGCGTCGCGGCCGAGCGAGGGCGCTTGCGCTCGGCCGGTGAAAATGTCACAGGGAGCGTAAAACGGGCAACCGCAGGGAGGCGGCAGGTGGCGCAGGCGGGGTTACCATCGATCGAGACGGCGCTGGAAAACCAGCGGCTCGGCGGCCTTCAGATCCGCGTCGCGGCGCTGTGCACCCTCATTCAGATCTGCGACGGCTACGACATCAGCTCGATCGGCTGGGCGGTGCCGTCGCTGATCCATCACTGGCATCTGCCGCCGCCGGCGTTCACGATCGCGTTCTTGTGGTCGAGCATCGGCATCATGATCGGCGCGCTCTCCGCCGGGCCGATCGGCGACCGCTTCGGGCGACGGCCTCTGTTGATCGCGAGCCTGTCGATCTTTGGCGTCGCGTCGCTGCTGAGCGCGGTCGCCGGCTCGCTCTCGATGCTGAGCGTGCTGCGTTTCTTCACCGGGCTCGGCATCGGCGGCGCCTTTCCGGGAGCGGCGAGCCTCGCCGGCGACTACGCGCCGCGGCGCCGGCGCGCGACGATGATCATGGTGACCTTTACCGGGGCGCCGGTCGGCGGCTTTCTCGGCGGCCAAATCGTCGCCCTGTTGCTGCACCAGGGGTTCGCCTGGCCGGTCATCTTTGTCCTCGGCGGCGCCTTTCCGCTGGCGCTGGTCGTGGTGATCGCGCTGTGGCTGCCGGAATCGCCGCGCTTTCTCGCCGCGAGAGCAGAGCTTAGGCCGCGCGACCGCGCCTTGCTGCAGCGCCTCGACATCGCCCCCAGCCAGGTCGAGCGGCACACGATCGACCTCGCCCGCGGCAACCCGATCAGGATGCTGTTCGGCGAGGGCTTCGCGCTGCAGACCCTGCTGCTGTGGGTGATCTTTTTCTGCAGCCTGTTGAATCTGTTCCTGTTCGCCTATTGGCTGCCGACCGTCCTCAACCTGATCGGGTTTACGCCGAGCCAGGCGGTGTTCGCCTCGAGCCTCAGGGATTTCGGCGCGATCTGGGCCGCCCTTTATCTCGGTCTGGCGATCGATCGGGTCGGCCCCGAGCGCTCGCTCGCCTTCCACTATGCGGCGGGTGCGGTATTCATCGCGCTGATCGCATTGGTCGCGCTCCCCTATGGGCTGCTGCTGGCGGTGATCTTTTTCTCGGGCATGACGATCATCGGCAGCCAGACCGGCGCCAACGCGACCTGCGGCGCGCTTTATCCGGCGCGGATGCGCACCAGCGGGCTCGGCTGGGCGCTCGGCGTCGGGCGGCTCGGCGGCATCGCCGCCCCGGCCCTGGGCGGGTATCTGCTGGCCCGCGGCATGGCGCCGACGCACATCTTTTTGAGCGCCTGCCTGTTCGCGGTCGTCGCTGCGGGGGCGACCGGCCTCCTCGCCCTGCGCGGCCCGCGCGCAGCCCATTCCCCCGCCCCCTCGCCGAGCGGCGCCTGACCGCCGCAGCCCTCGCTCGGCGGCGCCGACGGCGACTTTGCGTCAGGCGGGGGCTTGCGGTTGCGGCTGGGTGACCGGGATCCGGTAGAGGCTGACCGCGTTCTCGAAGACCAGCCGGTTGAGGGCGGCTTTGCCGAGCGCTGCCTCCGCCGGGGCATGTCCCATCGCCTTCGAGTGCGGCCACGGGCTGTCGAGACCCGGGAAGTCGCTGGCCCACAGGAAGTTTCCCAAGCCGATTTCGGGCGCGCGCCGGAAACCGCCCTCTTCCTCGACCTCGAAGGTGAAAAAGACCTGGCGCTTGACGAATTCGGTCGGCTTGTCGGAAAGCGGGATGTCGGGTTTGAAGACGCGGCTCGACGGCCCGCCGAAATCGTATTCGCGGTCGAAGCGCCAGAACAGAAACGGGACCCAGCCGACACCGGCCTCTTCGAGGACAAAGCGCACCCGCGGATGGCGGTCGCAGATGCCGGAGAACACGACGGCGCTCATCAGCTCCGCCATCAGCCCCATCGGGAAGTTGGCGACCCGCATCAGCGACTGGTTGCGCGGCTCCAGCCCCGCCACCCCGACCCCGATCTGGCGCGAGCCGCCGCCGGGGTTGGCGTGCAGGTTGACCGGCATGCGCGTCTCCGCCGCCGCCGCCCAGACCGGCTCCCACATCTGGTGCAATACCGGCTCGGGGGCGCCCGCCCAGTCGAAGACGACCCCGGTCGGCAGGCCGAACTCCGCCACCCGCGTCAGCTCGGCGACGGCCTCGTCCGGCGTCTGGCACGGCAATGGCAGCAGCATGATGAACCGGCCGTTCGACTCCTCGTACAGCTCGCGCGCCCAGTCGTTGACGGCGCGCACGCAGGCGGCCCGCAATTCCGGGTTTTTGATGGCCGAGATCTGCTCGTAGGGGCCGTTGACCAGCTCGGCGTCGACCCCGTCGCGGTCCATGTCCTCGCAGCGGTATTTGGCGTTGGCCGCGCGGAAGATTCCGGGCTCCGGCTCCTCCGCCATGCCCGCCCGGGTGTAGCAGTTGACCGGCCCGCGGCCGACCCCGGCCCAGCCGACCCCGCTCCACGGGCGGCCCTCGACGACCCACTGCCGCACGCCGTCCGGCCCCGTCACGACCCGCGGCGCGTCGTCCTGGAATTTTCTCGGCAGGCGCTTGGCCCACAGGTCGAAGGGAAGGTGCATCAGCCGGCAGTGTCCATCCGCGGACACCACGCCAAATCTCTTTTGCATCGCGCGTTCTCCCTTCCGTCGGGTTAACCGATCAAGCCTCCTCGCCCAAACGCCGCGATGATAAGCCGGTTGTGGTCAAACCGCTCGGCCATTCGAACCGTCGCCGCCCCAATTCTCGCCTGTCATCGCGCCATACCGCCCGGTCGTGATGGTGATGCGCTGGCGATGCCGCCGGCGGAGATGTAATCGCCGCTTGCCGCATAGAATGCGCTGACGGTTTCTGGGAGATTTACGTCATGGCCCTCGATCCGAAGGGGGCTGCGCTCGGATTGCACCGGTTCGGCTGTGGGCCGCGCGCCGGTTCGATCGACGCTGTCGCCTCCGATCCGCTTGCCGCCATCCTGGGGGAGCTCGACAAGCCGAATGCCGGGCAGATCGCGAACCCGGCTCTGCCGACGAGCGGCGCCGCCAATCGCGCCGTCTTCGAATTCAACGCCGCGCGCAACGCAAAGCAAAAGCTCGCCCGCAAGGAAGCCGAACAGGCGGCAAAGGAAAATCCGGGCACGCAAAACTCGGACAAGCCAAACACCATGGAGGCAAAGGCGGCGGAAGCACCCGCCAAGCCCGAGGACGTGCCGCTGCCGCGGCAGCTGTTTCTGAACGAAGCCAGGGCGCGGATCGACGCGGCGCTCACTGCCGAAATCGGCTTTGTCGAGCGGCTCGTATGGTTCTGGTCGAACCATTTCTGCGTCAGCCAGGACAAGACGGTGATGGCCGGCGCCTATGAACGCGAGGCGATCCGCCCCCATGTGCTGGGCCGGTTCAAGGACATGCTGCTCGCCGCCGAGAACCATCCGGCGATGCTGCTCTATCTCGACAACGCGCAGTCGATCGGTCCCCACTCGGTAGCCGGCATCAACCGCGACAAGGGGCTCAACGAGAATTTGGCGCGCGAAATTCTCGAGCTGCACACGCTCGGCGTGCGCACGGTCTACACCCAGGCCGACGTCACCAATTTCGCCAAGGTCCTGACCGGCTGGACGATTTTGCCGACCGCGACGAACCCGGACCACGGCGGCGAATTTGTCTACCTCGGGCGCGCGCACGAGCCCGGCGCCGAGATGGTGGTCGGCAAGGACTATCCGGACAACGGCGCCGAGCAAGGGCGCGCCGTGCTCGCCGACCTCGCCCGCAATCCGGCGACGGCAAAGCATGTCGCGGCCAAACTGGCGCGCCATTTTATTGCCGACGACCCGCCGCCGGCTCTCGTGGAGCGGCTGACCCGACGTTTTCTCGACACCGACGGCGACCTCAAGGAGGTTGCGAAGGCGCTGGTCTCGGCACCGGAAGCCTGGGAGCCGGAGCGGGCCAAGATCAAGCGTCCCGGCGAGTGGATCGTGGCGATTCTGCGCGCGACCGGGTTATCGGGCGACGTCAAGCGCATCGTCGGAGGGATGGCGCTCCTCGGCGAACCGCTGTGGCGGCCGCCGGCGCCAAAGGGCTTCTCCGACGACAACGCGGCGTGGCTCGACGGCCTGGCGCAACGGCTCGACATCGCCAATACCGTTGCGCAGCGGGTCGGCGAAAACCTCGACGCCAAGGCCGTCGCGGAAACGGCGTTCGGTCCCCTCGCCTCGCCGGAGACGCGCCGCGCCATCGCCAATGCCGAGACCAAGACACAGGCCCTGACATTCCTGCTGATGGCTTCAGAATTTCAGCGGAGGTGACGATGCCGGTAAGCTTGCATGCTCCGACGCGGCGCGGGCTGCTGGTCGGCTCGGGCGTGCTGTTCGCCTGGAATGCGGTCCCGCGTGTCGCGCGAGCCGAGGGCCGCGACCCGCGCCTGCTGACGGTCGTGCTGCGCGGCGCGCTCGACGGGCTCGCCGTCGTCGCCCCGGTCGGCGATCCCGATTGGACCAATGTGCGCGCCGAAAAAGCGCTGAGCCTGGGCGGCCAGACCCCGGCTCTGCTGCTCGACGGCCTGTTCGCGCTGAACCCGGCGATGCCGAATTTGCACCGGCTCTATCACGCGGGGCAGGCGACGATCGTCCACGCGGTCGCGACACCCTATCGCGAGCGCTCGCATTTCGACGGGCAGGACGTGCTCGAAAGCGGTTTGCCAAAGCCCGGCACCGCCGACAGCGGCTGGCTCAACCGCGCGCTCGCGACATTGGAGCCCGGCGGGCAGGCTGACCCGCGCGGCCGGCAAGCCTTTGCGGTCGGGCCGATAACGCCGCTCGTCGTGCGCGGCCCGGCGCCGGTCCTGGCGTGGGCGCCGCCGCGGCTGCCGCCGGTCAGCGACGAGACGACGATGCGTCTTCTCGATCTTTATCGCCACACCGACCCGACCTTCGCGCGTGTGCTCGAGGAGCGGGTCGGCCTCGCGGCGATCGCCAAGGCCGGCGGCATGAACAGCGATCCCGGCGAGGAGCGCCCGGTGATCCAGGGCGGCGGCATCGCCCAGGTGCGGGCCTATTTCGCCGACGCCGCCGGAGCCGCGGCAAAATTCTTGGCCGAGCCCGAGGGTCCGCGGGTCGGCGCGCTCGCCTTCGACGGCTGGGACACCCACGTCAACGAGGGCGCCGTCCAAGGCCGGCTCGCGAACCTGCTCGGCGCGCTCGACGGCGCCATCGCCGCGGTCGAGACGAATATGGGCGAGGCCTGGCGTCAGACGGTCGTCGTGCTCGTCACCGAATTCGGCCGCACCGCGCGCCTCAACGGCAATGACGGCACCGATCACGGCACCGCGACCGTGGCGCTGCTCGCCGGCGGTGCGCTGAAGGGCGGCCGCGTGATCGCCGATTGGCCGGGTCTCAAAGAGGCCGATCTCTACGAGAAGCGCGATCTGAAGCCGACAGCCGATCTGCGCGCCATGCTCAAGGGCGTGCTGCAAGACCACCTGCGCGCCGACGCCCGGGCGCTCGAGGCGGCGGTGTTCCCCGACAGCGCCGCGGCGAGGCCGCTGCAAGGGCTGGTCGCCTGAACCGTAAGCGCCGTCCAGCGCTGGGCGTAGGACGCCTGATAAATTCTCTTTTTCCTTGAGGGCGGCGAGGGAAAAGTTAATAAACCGCGCCGCGGGCGGTGATCGGCCACAGGGCTTCGACGCGGTTTCGGCGGATGCCGACATACCAGTCGTAGAGGTTGACGGTCGGGTCGCAATGGCCCGGGACGAGGCGGATCTTGTCGCCGATCTGGAGGCGGTTGGTGGCGCCGGCGACGGCGAGGCGGCCGTGCTCGTCGGAGGCGCGTTCGTAGGTCGCGGCGGGCTCGTCCCAGACGAGCGGCGGGCCGGAATCAAAGGCCAACGCCTTGAGCCCGGCATCGACGATCGCACGCTCCCCGGTCGGGCGGCTCATCACCGTCGCCCAGACAAAGAGGCTCGGCTCGAATGCCTTGGTCGGGGCGCCGTCGGGATCGAGGTTGCGGCCGTAATCGGCGTCCATGAAGATGTAGGAGCCGCACTGCAATTCGTTGTAGACGCCGCTGCCGCTCTCGAATTCGAAGGTGCCGGTGCCGGCCCCGGTGACGACCGGGCAGGCGACGCCGTGCCGTTCGAGGAGGTCGCGGGTACGCCCGGCCTTGCCGACGGCCTCGGCGATCGCCGCCCGCCGCTCGTCCCAGCCGCGCAGATGCTGAGCCGAGCCGTGATAGGCCTGGAGCCCGGCAAAGCTCAGATGCGGCTTGTCGGCGACCCGGCGGGCGAGGTCGAGCGCCGGCTCGCCCGGCTCGACCCCGCAGCGGTTGCCGCCCATGTTGACCTCGACATAGACCGGCATCGTCACCCCGGCCTCGCCGGCGGCGGCATCGAGGGCGTCGACCTGCCCGGAATCGTCGGCGCACACCCCGACCCGCGCGACATGCGCCAACGCCATCAGCCGCCGCAGCTTCTGCCGGCCGACGATCTCGTTGGTGACGAGCACGTCGCGGACGCCGCCATAGACCATCGCCTCGGCCTCGCCGACCTTCTGCACGCAGACGCCGACCGCACCCTTCGCCACCTGCTGCAGGGCGATGACCGGGCATTTGTGGGTTTTGGCGTGCGGGCGCAGGCGCACCTTGCTGCCCGATATACGCTCTGGCAGGCGCGCCAGATTGCGCTCAAAGGCGTCGAGATCGACGATCAGGGCGGGGGTGTCGACCTCGTCGAGCGGAATGCCGATTTCGGCGGGCGGGCGGGTCGTCATCGGCGCAATCTCCACCTGGGTCCATCGTCCAGCCGGAGGCTCGCCCACCCCGCGGGCAAATGCAATATGCCGCGGCGCTTCGGCTTGCGCATCACCGGGCGGACCGCTCCTGCCCAAATCGTATGCATCGCTGATGTGCGCGCCGGCGCCTTGTTATACAAACCGCCTCGCCGACAAACGGCGCGCGCGGTTTTGGCGCACGGGGACGATTTGGCCGAGCAATCCGCGACCGGGGAGCACGTCTGGGAGGATCTGTCGAGCGAGGCGCGCAGCGCGCGGCGGCTGGTGCTGCTGGCGGTCATGATGGCCACCTTTATGGCGGCGATGGAGAGCACCATCGTCGCCACCGCGATGCCGACCATCGTCGCCTCCCTCGGCGGGTTTCGGCTGTTCAGCTGGGTGTTCGCCGCCTACCTGCTGACCCAGGCGGTGACCATTCCGATTTACGGGCGGCTGGCCGATCTGTACGGCAGGAAGCGCGTGTTTTTCGCCGGCGGCGGTCTGTTTCTGGTCGCTTCGCTGTTGTGCGGCCTCGCCTGGGCGATGGTGCCGCTGATCCTGTTCCGGGCGTTGCAGGGTGCGGGCGCCGGCGCCATCCAGCCGATCGCGACGACCATCATCGGCGACATCTACCGGCCGGTCGAACGCGCCCGGATCCAGGGCTACATCTCCGGCGTGTTCGGGGTCGCGGCGATCATCGGCCCGCTGCTCGGCGCCTTCCTGGTCCAGCACGTGACCTGGTCCTTGGTGTTCTGGATCAATCTGCCGATCGGGGCAGTGACCTTTGTCATGTTCGGCCTGTTTCTGCACGAGCAGCGAGCCCCGCGCCGCCACCGGATCGACTATCTCGGCTCGGCCCTGATGATGTTCGGCGCCGGCGCGCTGATGCTGGCGCTGGTGGAGTTCGGAAATTCGGCGGGCGCGCTGACGACAGCGGCGCTGGCGGCCGGCGGCGTCGGCGCGCTGGCGCTCTTGGCGGCGCACGAGCGCGGCGCCGCGGAGCCGATCCTGCCGTTGAAGCTGTGGCGCGACCGGGTCATCGCGATCGGCAGCTTCAGCGGGTTCACCGGCGGCATGGTGATGATGTCGATCAACGCCTTTCTGCCGCTTTACGTGCAGGGGGCAATGGGCCGCGGCCCGACGGCGGCCGGATTGGCTCTCGGCGCCGCCTCGGTCAGCTGGACCTTTGCCAGCCTCGCCGCCGGGCGGCTGATGATCCGCACCTCGTACCGGCGGGCGGCGACGATCGGCGGGGTCTCGCTGATCGCCGGCGTCTCGGTGCTGGCGAGCCTCGGTCCGGCGAGCAGCCTGCTGTGGGCCGCCGCCGGGTCGCTGCTGATCGGCGTCGGCATGGGTTTCTGCAACACCGCCTTTCTGGTCTCGACCCAGGCGAGCGTCGGCTACAGCGGGCGCGCGGCGGCCACCTCGTCGATCATGTTCATGCGCATCGTCGGCAACTCGGTCGGCGCCGCGGTGTTCGGCGCGATCCTCAATTTCGGGGTCGGGCGCCGCATCCCCCACGCCGGCGACGCCGTCAACCGGCTGTTGCAGCCGGCGGCGCGGCAAGGGCTCGATGCCGGCGAGATCGCGCGGCTCAGCGAGGCGATCGCCGCCGGCTTGCACAACGTCTACGTCGTCGCCGCCCTGGTCGCGGTCGTCAGCCTGGTCTTGGCGATGGCCTTGCCGGCGCGCCTCAGCCCGACCCGCCCGGCCGCGACCGCACGCGCCGGGTAATCATCGGGCGCCCGGTCCCAGCGGCGGTCACGCGGCCCGCGCCGCGGCGGCGTCCGCAGACATCGGGTACTCTTCCCAGGTACGGCCATCAAGCAATCTCCCAGTTTTCTTTTTCCAGGTACCCCCCCATTGCTTGAAGAAGAACGCGACCTCCTGTTTCCCGCAAGCTGTTTTCAATTCCCGGACCCAGGTTTGGCTCATCGGCCTCGCAGCGGGCCCGGACTCCCCACCAACAATCGCCCAATGAATACCAGCGAGATCGACTGGACCGACTGGCCCGATCAATGGTTCAAAAGATACAAAGCGCACAGCTGCGGGGATATCGCGCAAGCGGTCAATTCGACCGATATACGCGGCGTTCTCGACCGATGTCCCGAGCCACACATTCGGCAGGGTGGGGAAGTGCTCTCGGACGATAAGATCGCGCATCCGCGCCGGACGCTTTGAGAGAATCTGGAACGTATGCCAATGAGCGAGCTCCATGATCTCCCAGATTCGTCGGATTACTTCGACCTTCACGTCTTCATGAAACAAATCACTCATAGAATTAACGAAGATCCGCTGGGGCTTCGACCAAGTCAAAGGCACGTTCAGCACACGTTCGTGAAAACTGATCCGGCCGGACCAAACGGCACGGCCGCCACTACGCCGAGTGGTTCCGTGATATTTGCTATGGCCCATTGCTTCTAGTCGTGCGGCTATGCGCATCGCGTAGCAGTTCGTGCAACCTGGCGACACCATTGTGCATCCCGCAACCGGATTCTCATGTGGCTTCCGTCCATTCGATCTCCGACGTGGCCATGATTGTCCTCCCGTCGGCTTCACGACTTCAGCAGGTCCTGCGCAATCTTCAACGCGAGCCGATTCGCTTTAGGGCTTGGATTGCCGCAGGCGAAAATCAATAAGTACATGCAACTACCTTTAGAGTTACGAAGCTGCAGACTAGTCGGCGCAACACCTCCTTGGAACACTTTGAGCAAGCGACTTCGTATATAATTTTCGATCGCAGAAAGGTCTGCAACTTTGCTTTGTCTTGTAAGATCACCAAAGAGGGTCGGTTCACGGACAGTCCTATAGAACTCCGTTCTCCAGCTCTCTTCCCCCAGAAATCGATCGAGCGCGAATTTCCATGCGTCGCTGATCGCCCCCGCTCGCTGGAGCAAACGCTGAACTGTTCCAACAGGAAACAGGTACCAGAGGTCTATGTGCTGCGCCCGGCCGATTTCTTCGATCGTTGTCCAGTTTACCTGCATCCCATATGGATCGAGGAACAGAACCGCCCGAGTTTGCTTCCAATCTGTTGAAGTGCAGATGTCGGTTATCGCGGCATTTGCTTCTTCATTTCGGAATGCCAGCCGGCCGCTCATCGAGGCGAACTCGCCCTCTAACTTCCTCAGTTCCTAAAAACGTCCACAGTTCGCTTCGATGAAGATATAATGGTCGAACGGGGTTGGACCTCCAACGCACGACGAGCAGAACCTTTCGCCAATTCCGTCATTTGCGGAAGTGGGAAGAAGCCACGGGCCGCCGGTCCACCCGATTTAAGAGCGCGATAGCCAGTACCGGCGAAAGCGTCGACGTACACCAGCCGAAACCGCTGGTTCTTCAGCGCCGTCGTATACGCGAGCAAATACTTTGTCACCCTGTCGAGTTTTTCTTCCGTCCAAGAGCCGTC
>CAVZJF010000012.1:0-62439 GCA_963775525.1 uncultured Alphaproteobacteria bacterium
GTCGGCTTGAGCCGTTAGCTCCGTTCGCCGGTAGCCCAAGGCCGGCTGGATTGGCACCGATTTCGGCTGTTGATTGGTGGCCGCCCGGCCGCGGTGCGGCGGTCTTATGCGACGCCGAGGGTGCTGGCTCTACCCGCCGTGATCAGTTCCCGAGCATGAAGTCGAGCATTATCTCCCGCACGGCCTCGACCATTTGCACGCCGTTCGCTGTCTTGCAGCCTGCGGCGCGCGCGGCCTGCAACAATGGCGTCGCTCCATGTCCGGCGATCACGTCGCCCACGAACATGGAAGGGGTGAGCAAATTCGCGGCAACCGGCAGCGGGTCGCCATCGGCCATGCCCATCGGGGACGCGTTGCACACGATGTCGGAACCGGTCGGGTCCGGCGGGCCGGAGGACGCTCGACCACGGCCTCGTTCCCCCAAAATCTCGATCAGTTCGGCGGTGCGGGTTCGTCGGTGTCGTGGATGATCAGTTCCCGAACCCCCGCCTCGAGCAGCGCGATGGCGATGGCGCTGCCCGCCCCGCCGGCACCGACCAGCAGCACCCGCGCCCCGTGCGGCTGGGCACCCTCGTCTTTCTGTGCCTTCACAAAGGCGAGGCCATCGAGCATGTCGCCATGCCACGAACCGTCCGGGTTGCGACGCATCACGCTCACGACACCCCAGCAGCTTCGCCCGCTCGGAGCTGGTGGCGCAGTACGCAAAGGCGATGAATTGAATTTATGCGGCATGGTGATCAGCAGGCCGTCGATGTTGGGGATCCGCGAGAGGCCGTTCATGACGCCCTCCAGGTCCGTCTCTGGCACTTGCATCGGCACGCAGATACCGTTGTGGCCCCGTGCCTGGAGATCGCCGGTCAAGCGAGGAGGTATTTTAACGAATATGATCGGGTCGCCAATGATCGGGAACAACCGCGTCTCGCCGCTTAGATTTTCAAGCATTCCGGTTATCTCTGCTTTGCCAGGCACGTTGGGCGGAAACGCCGAGGCATTACCACCAGGATTGTCGGAGTTGGAGATGTGTTTCCGGTCTCGTCGCAAGAATTTGGTACGCAAAGGTTGATGCACCAGGGCGGCCTGGAGCGGCGTTCCGAATGACCGCAACGGGTCGGGCTCGGTAGGGGGGGCATGCCCGGACTGAAGGTCGGGAGGGATTTCCTGACCCGTCATTCCGATAGATTTACCTCGCCCGCCGATTGGCGGGAGCTGGGGAAGGGCGGTCGCTCGATGGAGGCGATGATGCAGAATGTTCCCTGGAACGAGGGCAGTCTGACCGGGCAGAAGCGTCCGCTCAAACCGAAGGACGTTTGGGCGATCAGGGTCCGGCTACAGCTGGAGCACCGAGCGCGCGACCTCGCTCTTTTCAATCTCGCCATCGACAGCAAGCTCAGAGGCTGCGATCTCGTGCGGCTGCAAGTCGATGATGTTTGCGCCGGCGACCGGGTGTGAGACCGCGCCACGATTGTACAGAAGAAGACTGGCCGGCCGGTCCAGTTTGAGATCACCGAGCAGACCGGAGCCTCGATCCGAGATTGGCTTCCTGAAGTCGACGCGAGGAAGGGGCGATACCTCTTTCCGAGCCGGTTCCGGGCGCAGCCCCACCTGTCGACGCGACAGTATGCGCGGATCGTTCATGCCTGGGTAGAGAGTGCCGGGCTCGAAAGCTCGGCCTACGGCACGCATTCGATGCGTCGGACAAAGGCCGCCCAGGTCTACAAGAATACGGGCAACCTGCGAGCCGTCCAACTACTCCTCGGGCACAGGAGGCTCGAAAGCACGGTCCGCTACCTCGGTATGAGGTCGATGACGCGCTCAGCATTTCCGAGCAGGTCGAGCTGTGAACTGAGATAAAAGTCGCGGACCTGCCCTAAGCGTAGCTGGGCCGCGAGTACTACGGGCGCCGCTTCTTCCAGCATACACCACCGGCCGTTATCATCGATGATTTCCGCCACTCAACTTCACGCGGGTAAACCGGGTTGGGTGGAAGCCGGACGGAGGGACTTACCCACTCGGAAGTCTGCTCTGCGCCCATCCTCGCCGTTCCCCGGCAAAGTGAGCCGTCCCGAAAGATCACATGTGAGCGGCCATTCGTTCCGATTGCCCGTTTGCCGCCTTACTACGCGCGCGATCCCCGTATCCGGGCCATTCTGCCGCTCATCCGTTGTAACGTCCGGGATCGGTCTCCCCGTCGAAGCGCGGCGATGGTGCGGCGGAACAGGATCAGCGCCCTGGCGACATCGCGCCGCGTGGCCTGGAAATGCCGCTCGTCGCGGTTCCGCGCCCGGCTGAACAAGGTGCCCATGTATTTCTCGAACATGGCGAGTGTCGCGTCGGACAGCCGGGTTTCCAGGCTGGCCGCCTGAACCGCGAGGATCGCCGTCCGCCGTGCCGGTTCGAGATCGGCGATGTGCTGGACAGTCATGATCGCTCCCTCATCGATCAACCGGGCGAGGCGGGCGGCATCAATTCTTCCGGCCCGCGCGGGGTCAATTCGTAGCCCGCGCGCGTATTCACTTTGCGCGGTTTTCCAAGCCTCGTAACTTCGGTTTCCGCATCGGATAAGTTGATCTTCTGATCCTTGTACTGCCTCTCTACGTGACGCATGAACCGAAACAGCAAGTCCTGGATCGCGTATTGCATGATCCCCAAAAGAACCTGTTGCTCGGGTGTTTCTCGCAAGCCTTCCCGGTTTGTTTGGTCCACGAGAGCTGGATTGCGTGTGCGCGAGATTTGAACGCGACCGATGAATTGCGTTTTGTTCAGCGTATAGCCAGTCCGTCGGAGCGCTTTACGGTCCAATGCCAACCAGTCGTCTTCATCGTCGCCGTAGGGAAAGACGCGAAACCCGTCCCTAAAAAGAAGGATGCCCGACCATCGCTCCTGCAGCTCCCTGACGGCTCGCATCTCCCCGATGCCGTCGATCCCGCCGAGCCGCCGTCGATTGTGCCAATGTGCCTCGAAACTGAAGGAACCGATGGTGCTCAAAGCCCCGTCGTAAACCTGCTGCGATGCTCCGATGAAGGCCGCTTGAAGGTCGGGCAACGCAACGACGGTTGTTCGATCTCTTTCGGATGGTCAAAACCAAGATTAATGGCCTCGAGCATGCACCGAAGCTGAGGTACTCCCTTCTCGATTTCATAACTGCCGCGAACGCGAGCATGCGCGTGATCAAGCAGCGTTTGGTTCATCCAGGGAACGGTTAAGCGATCCCCGTTCCAGATCAGAGCGACCCGCGGTCTCTCTTTTTGGTCCAGAAAAGGGTCTATAAAACGCGCGAAATCATATTCGGCCATTCGCCGAAGACGCTCTTCCGTCCAATCTTCGGTGAGGTCCGCAATGATAATTCGAGTGCCAGACCAGGTCGGATTAGGCTTGGCGCCGCCGATTTCGGGCCTCAGATCGATCTCATCCGGCATCGCATCGAGCTTAGCGAAAGCCGACCAGTCGATTTTAAGCAGGTTCAGCTGCCTGTCCTCGCGGCGGGCTGTTTCCACGCGGAGGCGGTCGCCAAGTCGCATAGCCGAGAGCCGGCCGATGCCCTTCTCCCCGAGGAACGGCCTCTTCGAAGCGGACGGACAGGAATTACGCGAGATCGCTGTGCGAGCAATCGAGGCCGGCCTGGTCATCGAGCTGTTGCGCGAAGCCATTGGCGAAGAGGCCGTTCCGGAGATCCTGACCTCGATCCGGCAGAAGACCGAGCGCGAGAGCGAAATCACCAGTCTCTTCCGCGGCGGCCAGGCATCAGAAGCGCTGGATCGCGTCCATGACGCGCGTGTCTCAGGCCGCCAGGCTGTCCTTGCAAATCTTGGCCAGCCGGATCAATTCGCGTTCCTGGTCGATATGCTAACGGCGAGGTCGTCGAAATCCGCTCAGTGACCGACGAGGGCATGATTGTGCGCAACGATGCCGGCGTCGAGGGGCTGGTCGCGTGGCATAAGATCCAAGCCCGCCGGGATGCCCCCGTGCGCTTGAGCTATGGGCACGCGATGACCGTGGATACGGCGCAAGGGAGCACCACGACCGAGCACATTCACGCCCTGCCGAGCGGATCGCACGCGATCCACGGCTTCAAAGCCTACACCGCCGCTAGCCGACACGAGCGGACGACATGGATCGTCGTCCATAAAGCCTCGGAGAGAAGACATCTCGCAAGCCGGTCGATGATCGGGCAGAAACCAGAGATCGGCGAGCAGGATGTGTGGCGCCAAATCGGCGAAAATCTCAGCCGCCAGCCACAAGAAGGCCAGTGCGCTCGACATGCTGCACCGGATGACCGAGACGCTGCCACAGGTGCAGCGACGGATCGTACGGCATGGCGTCGCACGTGCATAAAACCGCACTACCCAAACCGCGTCGACCGAGTGGGAACGCGGCCGGCGACACGACGGCTATATCCAGACCCGTTTCGTCCGCGGCGGGCGGGCCGCCGATCGCACGCTTTTCGCCTCGCTTGCCGGGCTGCTGACGACCATGGCGCTGGCCTCGCTCGACCAGAACATTGTCAGCACCGCCCTGCCACGGATCGTCAGCGAGTTCGGCGGGCTCACCCATCTGCCGTGGGTGATCACGGCTTTCATGCTGAGCGCGACGGCGACCGCGCCGCTCTACGGCAAGCTCAGCGACATGCACGGGCGGCGGCCGCTCTTTGTCGTAGCGATTTTGGTTTTCATCGCCAACTCGGCGCTGTGCGGGCTCGCGCGCTCGATGACAGGCTTGATTCTTCAAGACGGGCCCGGCGCTGAGCCCGCGAGAGCGCTGACCCATGGCCATATCCCCGCGAAATTTCCGCCGGCCGAGCATCGACATCTGGCCCGGCTTTGTCGACGCGCTGTCGCAGCTGCTGATGGTGATCATCTTCCTGCTGCTGGTGTTCACCGCCGGGCAGTTCTATTTGTCGGCGGCGCTGTCCGGACGCGAAGAAGCGCTGCACAAATTGGAGCGGCAGGTCGACGCGCTCGCCAATCTGTTGTCGCTGGAGCGCAGCGCCAGCAACCAGCTGCGCCAGAATTCCACCCGGCTCGACGCGCAGCTGAAAGGGGCGCAGGCCGATCGCGACCGGCTGAATGCGCAGGTGACCGATCTGACCGCCAAGGCGAATGAGGCGGCGCAGTTGCGCGAACATTCGCAGGAGCTCGAAGGCAGCCTGGCCGCCGAGCAGCAACAGGCGGCGATCACCCAGAAGACGATCGCAGCGGAAAAATCGGTCAGCAGCGAGGCGCTCGCCAGGGTCGACCTGCTGAACCAGCAGATCGCCGCGTTGCGCCAGCAGCTCTCGGCCATCGCCGCCGCACTCGACATTTCCCAGACCAAGGTCAAGTCGCAGCAAACCCAGATCGCCGATCTCGGTCAAAAGCTCAACGTGGCGCTCGCCAACAAGGTCGAGGAGCTCGCCCGTTACCGCTCGGAGTTTTTCGGGCGTCTGCGCGACATCCTCGGCAACCGTTCCGACATCCGGGTCGTCGGCGACCGGTTCGTGTTTCAATCGGAGGTCCTGTTCGCGCCGGGCAGCGCCGATTTGACCGACGCCGCGAAAAAAGAACTTGACCCGGTCATCACCGCGTTGAAGCAGATCACCGCTGAAATTCCGTCCGACATCAACTGGATCCTGCTGGTCAGCGGCCACACCGACCACAACCCGATCAACACCCCGCTGTTTGCGTCGAACTGGGAATTGTCGACCGCGCGCGCACTGTCGGTGGTGCGCTATGCGATCAGCAAAGGAATTGCCGGCGACCGGCTGGCCGCGGCCGGCTTTGCCGACACCCAGCCGATCAATTCGGGCGCCGGGCCCGACGCCTATCGCCGCAATCGCCGCATCGAGCTGAAGCTGACCGAGCGCTGATGCGCCGCGCTCACCGCGGTTCCCAATCTGCGTCCCCGGAGTAATATCGCGGACAACAGGCCCGGTTTGACAAAACGGAGACCTCAATGCGCAATCTGGTGGCTGGCTTTTTGTTGATGCTCGGGTTTGCCGTCCCGCAATTTGCCTGGGCGGACAATCCGGCGGCCGCACAGTCCTTCTCGAAGACGGCAGGCGTCACCGCCAGCGAGCAGCTCCGCAATTTCCTCGAGCGCCTGGACATCAGCCCGGTCGCCAAGGCCTACGCAGCCGAATGCAAGGACGAGGGTGAGATCTGCAAGACCAACGCCGATTGCTGCTCCGGTCTGGAATGCAGCGGCGATCCGCAAACCACGTGCCGGCCCCAGGAATAGCTA
The DNA here is from genome assembly GCA_963775525.1 of uncultured Alphaproteobacteria bacterium. Lineage (GTDB taxonomy): Bacteria > Pseudomonadota > Alphaproteobacteria > ATCC43930 > CGMCC-115725 > AP-15. Next base: position 6,217 of record CAVZJF010000012.1, read on the forward strand.
TAGCTAGGAGGGCGATAGCTAGTCGAGGGCGATCTGGGCGCCGGCGGCGCCGTTCAGCAGGCGCCGCAGATGAAAGCCGACGAGATGGTCCTCGGCATGCAGGCCGAGCAGGGCGGCGAAAGCCGGCATCGCCATCGGGTCGTCCGCTTCGAGCTTGGCGAAGGCGTCGAGATAGGCATGTGTCGCCGCATCACCATAGATCTCGGCGGGCAGCGGCTCGAACGCGCGCAGCGGTTCCCGGCGTCCGCGCAATAGCAGATTGCCGATCGGCCGCCCCTTGAAGCCGGCGGCGCGGCCGGCCACGCTCTCGCCGACGCAGATCCGGGTGCCGAGCTGCTTGTTCGCCGCTTCGAGCCGGGCCGCCGTGTTCACCGTGTCGCCATAGGCGGTGTAGTCGAAATACTTGCCGCCGCCAAAATTGCCGACGATCGCCGGCCCGGCTTCGAGACCGAGCCGTGTGGCGCCGAGCGCGATGCCGCGCTCGTGCCATCGCGCGCGAAAGGCCTGCGCATAGACGTCGAGCTCGAGAGCGCAGGCGACGCCGCGCGCCGCATGGTCGGGCTGATCCGCCGGGGCGCCGAAAAGGACATGCATCGCGTCACCGACAATCTTTACGACGGTCCCGCCATGGGCAAAGACGATTTCGGTCATCCCGCCGAGATAGTCGTTCAGCAACGGCGCGATAATTTCGAGGTCGAGGGTCTCGACCATCGTCGTGAATTCCGCGATGTCGGTAAACAACGAGGTGATCTCGCGCCGCTGACCGCCGAGGTCGACCGCGTCGGGGTCGCTGGCCAACCGCTCGGCGAGGTTGGGCGAGAAATAGCGCGACAACAGCGCATGCGCACGCTCGGCCTCGGCCTGGCGGCGCTTCGCCTCGCGCAGGCGCTCGATATGGGCCAGGGTTTTTTTGATGGTGGCTTCGAGATCGGCGAAATCGATCGGCTTGGTCAGAAAATCGAACGCCCCGCGGTTCATCGCGGTGCGGATATTGGCCATGTCGCCATAGGCCGAGACGATGACCGTCGACAGCGGGTCGTCGGTCTCCTGGATTTTTTGCAGCAGGGTGAGGCCGTCCATGCGCGGCATGTTTATGTCGCTGACCACCATGTCGATACCGCTGCCGTCGGCCAGCATGTCGAGCGCTTCCTGACCGTCGCGGGCAAAGCGAAAGCCGAACTCGCCACCGCGGATCTGATGACGGAACCGCTGCTGAACCAGCGTCTCCAGATCGGGTTCGTCATCGACCACGAGGATCGTCGCGGTCATCCCTGCCCTCCTCCACCGGCTTCGGCGGCCGCCATTGCGCGCGGCAAGGTCACGATGAATTCGGTGAACGCATCCGGTTCGGTTTCGACGGCGAAACCGCCGCCATGCTGTTTGACGATGATGTCATGACTGAGCGACAGCCCGAGCCCGGTGCCCTCGCCGGCCGGCTTTGTCGTAAAAAACGGATCGAAAATCTTCGCCCGCGCCGTTTCCGGGATGCCGGTGCCGTTGTCGTGCACCCGGACCTCGACAGTGTCGCCAAGCACGCGAGTGGCGACCGACACGGTCGGCACATATCCCGGCTCGCGGGTGCTGCGCTCGCGCTCGCGCACCGCGTAGAAACCATTGGTGAACAAATTCAACAGCACCCGTGCCAGCTCCTGCGGATAAAGGTCGAGTTCGCCCACCGCGGGGTCGAGGTCGCGGCGCAGGGTGACGTTGAAATCGGGATGTTCGGCGCGCGCGCCGTGATAGGCGAGGTTCAGGGCTTCTTCGACGAGAGCGTTCAGATCGGCTCGCCGGCGCTCGCCGGCGCCCGAGCGCGAATGCATCAGCATGTTCTTGACAATACTGTCGGCGCGCCTGCCGTGCTCAACGATCTTTGTCAGGTTGCCGTTCAACATTTGGGTCAAGTCTTCGATTTCGACGCGCGTTTTGTCGGAGAGCGTCGCACCCTGGGTGGTCAGGACGCCCTGCAGCTCGTCGATCAGCTCGGCCGACAACTCGGCAAAATTGTTGACGAAATTGAGCGGGTTCTTGATTTCATGGGCGATGCCGGCGGTCAACTGGCCGAGCGCCGCCAGTTTTTGCGTCTCCACCAGCCGGTCTTGCGCCTGGCGCAGCTCGGCCAGCGCGCGTTCCGCAGCGAGCCGGGCTTCTCGCGCCGTCAGCTCGCTGGCCTGCAGCGCCTCGGTGCGCGCGTCGACCTTGGCTTCGAGCGTTTCGTAGGATTCTCTCACCTTGGCCGCCATCTGGTTGAACCGCTCAGCCAAAATCTCGATCTCGTCGCCGGTGCGAATCTCGATCGGCTCATTGAGTTCCCCCGAGCCGAGCCGGTCGGCGCCGTCCTGCAGCCGGCGGATCGGCACCACCATGCGCCGCGCCAGCAGGGTCCCCAGGCCTGCCGCCAGCAGCAATGCCAGCGCCAGCAACGCCGCGATGCGGTAGAGCGAGGCGTAGACCGGCGCCAATGCCTCGGCGAGCGGCAGCTCGACAAAGACGACCCAATCGAGCCGCGGGACCGGCGCGAACGCCGCCAGCACCCTGGCGCCGTCGGGCTCTTCGGCGATATGCGAACCGTGCGCCGGCATATCGCCGTGCAGGCTCGCCAGCGCCGCCGCAACATGCGGCTTGCGCGACCAGTCGGTGTCTCGCAACACGAGGCTGAGGTCGGGGTCGGCGATCAGCCGCCCGTTCCGGTCGACGACATAGGCATAGCCGGTGCGGCCCACCTGCATCGAGTTGATCAGATCCCAGATGAACTTCAGATTGACCTCGGCGACGGTGACGCCGGCATGGCGGCCGGCATGCGCGACCGCGATCGTCATATAGGGTTCCGACTGGTTGCGAAAATACACCGGGCCAAACACCACGCCCTTTGCTTCGGCCTCGAGAAAGCGCGGGTCGGCGGAAAAGTCGACGCCGCTGGCCACCGAATCTGGTGCGGTGCGCGACAATTTAAGCTGTTCCTTGCCGGCGCCGTCGATCTCGGCGACTTCGGATATCGCCGGCACCTCGCGCAACAGCCGGATAAAATCGTAGCGGCGCTGTTCGAGCGGCAGCGCGTCCCATTGCGGCGGCGTCGTCCAGCCGATCTGGTGCTCGATCTCGGCGACGAACCTCTCGATCCCGCGGGCGGCGTCCCGCGCTTTTTCCTGCTGGATCTGCACCGCCACGTGCTCGGCCTCCTGATAGCCGAGCCACATGTCGACAGCGCCGCTGACCGCCAGCACCAGGCTGATGAGCCCGATAAAGGCGAGCGCCAGCTTGACCGCGAGCCCGAGCCGCAGATGCCGCCTCGCGGGTTTGACCGCGGCCGCGGCTATGTCGAATGCGGCATCGCGGTCGGCGAGCACGAAACGGCGGCTCCCATCATTCGATCACGTCGTCGGCTTGGGCCAGCAGCGCAGGCGGGACCGTTAGACCGATCTTCTTGGCCGTGTCGAGATTTATCACCAATACGAACCGGCTGGGTGTTTCGAGCGGCAGGTCGGCAGGGCTGGCGCCCTTGAGGATGCGCATCGCGAGCTCGGCCGCGCGGTCGAACATTTCGGTGACATCGGGACCATACGACATCAGACCGCCTTCGCGCACCAGAAAGTCGTATTCGTAGATCGCCGGCAATTTATGCTCGGCCGCGAAATCGATCACCCGCTTGCGGTTCAAGGTCGTCAGCACGTCGCTGACCATCAGGATCGCGTCCGGCGGCTTGCGCATCATCGCCGCGAACGCGTCGTCGAAGCCGTTGGGCGCGCTTACGCCGAGCAATTCGACTTCGAGGCCGAGGCTCCGTGCCTGCGCCTCCGCCGCCTTGTAGCGCAACGACATGCCGAGATCCTCGGCATTCCACAACATCGCCACCCGGTGCACGCTCGGCAAGGCCGACTTCAGCAACGACAGGCGCTTGGCGGAAAGCTCGGCGGCGATCTCGGACAGGCCGGTGACGTGACCGCCGGGATGGGCAAAGCTGGCGGCGAGCCCGTCCGCGACCGGGTCGCCGGCTTGCACGACCACGATCGGCAAGGTGGAATGCTGTTTGGCGGCGAGTGCGGCTGGGTAGCCGCTGGTCACGATGACCGCGACCTTCTGCGCCACCAGCTCGCCGACGAGCTGCGGCAGATGGTCGAGATTTCCATGCGCCGCACGCCGCTCGAAGACCAGGTTCTGGCCGAGGACGAGCCCGTGTCGGGCAAAGCCGCGGATCAGCCCGGCGCCGAACGGGTTCTGGTCGGTCGGGTCGGCGCCGACCGACAGCAAGCCGACGCGGTAGACCTGCGGCGACGGCTGCGCGACGGCTCCTGCCGAACCGCAGGCAAAGACCAGGACAAGAACCGCAAAAAAAGCAGTCGATCTCATGCAGTCGATCTCATTAAGCAACCTCGGAGCGCAAGTGGCGACGACCATACGACCGGCCGGCGGTCTCGACCAAGGGGCGTGTTGGACAAGATGCCGTGAGCGGAGACATTGACACTGCCTGTTGCTAAAGTCCCGCCGGCCGCGAGCGAGCCGTCGGAGCCGGCCATGACCGGATCAGCCTATGTCCTGGCGATCGACCAGGGGACGACCAGCACCCGCGCGATTTTGTTCGACGCGGCGGGCCGGGCGCGGTCGAGCGCGCAGGTCGAGCTGACCCAGCATTACCCGCGGCCCGGATGGGTCGAGCACGACCCCGAAGAGATCTGGCGCGCGACCGTGACCACTTGCCGCGAGGCGGCGGCGGCAGCCGACGGGCCGATCGCGGCGATCGGGGTCGCCAACCAGCGCGAAACGACGCTGCTGTGGGAGCGCGCCAGCGGCCGGCCGGTCTACAACGCGATCGTCTGGCAGGACCGGCGCACCGCCGATGTCTGCGATCGCTGGCGGCGCGAGGGGCTGGGCGACGCCGTGGCGCAGCGCACCGGGCTCGTCATCGACCCGTATTTCTCGGCCTCGAAGATCGTCTGGCTGCTCGACCACGTTCCCGGGCTGCGCCGCCGCGCCGAGAACGGCGAGATCGCCTTTGGCACGGTCGACAGCTTTCTGTTGTGGCGGCTCACCGGCGGAAAGCGCCACGCGACCGACGTGACCAACGCCGCGCGCACGATGCTGTTCGACATCGGCCGGCTCGCCTGGGATGCGGAATTGCTCGACGCGTTCGCGATCCCGCGGGCGTTGTTGCCCGAGGTGCTCGACACCGGCGCCGATTTCGGGACGGCCGCGCCGGATGTCCTCGGCAGCGCGATCCCGATCGCGGCGCTCGCCGGCGACCAGCAGGCGGCGCTGATCGGCCAGGGCTGCTTCCGGCCCGGCATGATCAAGTCGACCTACGGCACCGGCGCCTTCGCGCTCCTCAATATCGGCGCCGCCCCGGTGCCGTCGCGGCATCGGCTGCTGACGACGGTCGCGTACCGGCTTGCCGGGCGCACCGCCTATGCGCTCGAAGGCAGCATCTTTGTCGCCGGCGCCGCGGTGCAATGGCTGCGCGACCGGCTCGGCGTCATCGCGACGGCGGCCGATTCCAACACCTTGGCCCAGCGCGCGGACCCGCGCCAGCGGCTTTACCTGGTGCCGGGGTTCGCCGGGCTCGGCGCCCCCTATTGGGCGCCGCAGGCGCGCGGCGCGTTGATCGGGCTGACCGCGGATTGCGGGCCGGCGGAGATCGCCCGCGCCGCGCTCGAAGCGGTCGGCTATCAGACCCGGGACCTGATCGCGGCGATGGCGGCCGACGCCGGGATCGAAATCGGCGCCTTGCGGGTCGACGGCGGCATGACGGTCAGCGACTGGACGATGCAGTTCCTGGCCGACATCCTGCCCGCGACCGTCGAGCGCCCGGCCGGGGTCGAAACCACCGCCTGGGGGGCGGCTTATGTCGCGGGGCTGACGCGCGGGATCTATCCCGACCCCGAAACCGTCGGCGCGCGGCGGCAGCCGGAGCGGCGCTTTACCCCGCAGATGCCGGCGGCCGAGCGCGAGGAGCGTTATGCCGGCTGGCGGCGCGCGGTCGCCGGGGTGCTCGCGGCGACGCCCACTTCTCGTTGATGGAGACAGCAATGACAGCAGCTGACCAATGGCCGAGCCTGCCCTTCGCGGAATGGCGCGACACCGCCGCGACGCTGCATATGTGGACCCAGGTGATCGGCAAGATCCGGCTGGCGCAAGCGCCGCTGGTCAATCACTGGTGGCAGGTCCCGTTCTACGTGACGAGCCGCGGGCTGACCACCTCGCCGATCCCGTACCGGGCGCGCACCTTCCAAATCGATTTCGATTTCATCGCCCACCGCCTGACGTCGCGGCCAGCGACGGGACGACCGACGGTTTCGCATTGCGCCCGGCCACCGTGGCCGATTTCTACGGCGAGGTCATGCAGCGGCCTGAAGGCCCTCGGGATCGACGTTCCGATCTGGACGACGCCGGTCGAAATCCCCGAGCCCTATTCCGTTCGAGAGGACCGCGAACACGCCGCCTACGACCCGGATTACGCCAACCGCTTCTGGCGGGTGCTGGTGCAGGCCGACCGGGTCTTCACCGCGTTTCGCGCCCGCTTTCTCGGCAAGGCCAGCCCGGTCCATTTCTTTTGGGGCAGCTTCGATCTGGCGGTGACGCGCTTTTCCGGCCGCCGCGCGCCGCGGCATCCGGGCGCCCCCAACGTCGCCGACCGGGTTACCCGCGAAGCCTATTCGCACGAGGTCTGCAGCTGCGGCTTCTGGCCGGGCGGCGCCGGCATGGAGCAGCCGATATTTTATTCCTACGCCTACCCGCAACCGGCGGGTTTCGGCGAGGCCCCGGTGCGCCCGGCAGCGGCCTACTACAACCGCGATTTCGGCGAATTCATCCTGCCCTACGACGCCGTCCGGCAAGCCGCGGCGCCCGACGAAGCCTTGCTCGACTTCCTGCAAAGCACCTACGAAGCCGCCGCCACGCTCGGCGCATTGGGACCGCGCCGAGCTGGAGCGCGCGGGCGGCGCCGTGAACCTCTTCTCGCCGCTGCCCGACGCGCGCGCGCGCCGAAGCCGTCGACATGCTGCTTAACCGGCCGGGCATCCGCATCGAGCGCATCGTCTCCCAGGGCCAGGCGAGCCCGCCCGGCTTCTGGTACGACCAGGACGAAGGCGAATGGGTATTGCTGTTGGCGGGCGCGGCGCAGCCTGCGCTTCGAGGACGAGACCGAACCCCGTCTGCTCGCTCCCGGCGACTGCCTCGACATCGCGCCGCACCGCCGCCACCGCGTCGACTGGACCGACCCGGCGACGCCGACCGTCTGGCTCGCCGTCTTCTACCGCGACGAGTAGAGGCGACAGCCGATCGAGCGTCAGGCCAGCCCGTAGAGCTTGGCGGCGTTGTCGTGGGTCAGCTTGCGGCGCATCTCGGGCGACAGGTCGCTCATCTGGCGCTCGATCGCGGCGCGTGAATTGGGCCACACGCTGTCGGGGTGCGGGTAGTCCGACGCCCACAGCAAATGACCTTCGCCAAAGAACGGGATCAGCGCCATTGCCGCGTAGTCTTCCTGGAAGGTCGCCCAGATCTGGCGCTTGAAGAATTCGCTGGGCTTGGTTTCGAGTGCCGCGCCGCCCTTGTCGGCCCAGAATTCCTTGGCTTCCCACAGCCGCCAGTGGCGGTAGTCGAGCTCCTGCACGAGCCACGGCAGCCAGCCGGTGCCGGCCTCGGCCATGACCATCTTGAGCTTCGGGTGGCGTTCGAGGATGCCCCAGGCGAACAGGTCGACAAACGGTTCGAGGAAGTTGTCGAGAAACCCCTTGGTGTTCGCGAATACGCTGGCGGCCTTGCCGGCGGCGCGGTCGCTGGGCTTCACGCCAAAGACGGTGATGTGCCAGGACAGGATGATCCCGGTCTCCTCCAGTGCTGTCCACAGCTTCTCCCAGGCCGGATCGTCGAGCTTGGGGTTGACATTGGCGATCATCAAGGTGACCTGGCGGACACCGCCCTTTTTCGTCAGGCGCAGCAATTCGTCGGTCGCCGCCTCGGGGGTTTCGGGCAGCAACGGCGCGCCGATCAGCCGGTCGGGTGCCGCGGCGCAGAACTCCATCAGCCAGTCGTTGTAGACCCGGTAGCAGGCTTGGCGCAGCACCGGGTCATCGGTCGAGATCTGGAAGATCGGACCGAAGATGACCTGGGCCTCGACCCCGTCGCGGTCCATGTCCTGCAAGCGCAACTCGGCGACCGCCGGCCGCCGCGCGCTCTGGTCGTAGATACCGCCGCGGTCGAAGGCATTATAAAGCGGCTTTACCGTCCGGGTGTCGCCGGTGGCCGGCGGCTTGCCGCCCCAGGTGCCCCATACCTTGTCGTCACAGATCCACACCGCCTGGCCATCGCGCTCGGCGATGTAGGGAGCGCGGTTACGCAACGCCGCCGGCAGCCGGGTTTGCCACAGATCGGCCGGCAGTTGGCCGAGATCCATATGGTCGTCGCAGGAGATCAGCTCGTTGGCCATCTTTGCCTCCAGCTAAAGCAGGGACTCCTCGTCATTCCCGCGAAAGCGGGAATCCAGGCGCCGGGTGCCGCAGCGGCTGCCCTGGACCCCCGCTTCCGCGGGGGCGACGACCACTTTGCAACGTGCGCTTTTCCCATCAGGCGGCGGCGAGCGAGATGCCGAGCGCTTCGAGATCGGGGGCGACGCGGTCGCTCAGCACGCCCGACCTTGCGCAGATTGCGCACGAGCCCGGCATGGAGGTCGCGGCGGAAGAATTTGCGGAACGCGGTCTCGTCGCCGCCGGCCGCGCGCTCGCGGCGCAACTGGCGGATCTCCTCGATCTCGCCGCGGCTGAACCCGGTCTCCTCGTAGGCGGCGAGCGGAAAGATGCCGCGCAGGGTGCGGTTCAACGCCCAGACCGCGAAATCCTCCATTTCATGCCGCTCGGCCGCGGTCGCGTCGGCGACGACCGCCGGCAATGACAGCATGCCAAAGCCCATATGGCGCGCCTCGTCCTGCAGGATGCGCCGGCAGATTTGGCGCAGCACCGCGTCCTTCGACGATTCCGCGAGCATGCGGAACAGCGACACGGCAAAGGTCTCGGCGACCAATTGCAATCCGATCGTCTTCAGATACCAGGCGCCGGTGCCGAGCAGAGTGTCGAAGATTTCCTGCACATTGTTGGCGAGCGGGTAGTTCCGCCCCTCGAGCCGCAACGCCATGTAGCGGTGCAGCACCTCGTTGTGCCGGCCTTCGTCGACGACCTGGGTCGCCTGGAACAGCTTGGCGTCCTGGCCCTGTACGTTCTCGACCAATTGGCTGCACACCAGCATCGCGCCATGCTCGCCGGCCATCAGGGTCGAGAGCCGCCAGCGGGCGACGGCGCGGTTGACCTCGACCCGCTCCGCCGGCGACAGGCGATCCCAGAATTTGGTGCCGTGGATGTCGACGAGGTCGTCGGCGATCAGCCCGCCGTCGCTCGTCCGAGCGGCTGGGCCCAGTCGATGTCGGTCGCGGCGTTCCACTGGTCGAGCTTGGCCTGCTCGTAGAGATGGCGCATGTCGGCGTGCTCGCCGTCGTACTCATGGCGGAAATACGCGACGTTGCGGATGTCGACCTGATGCCCGCGTTCCATCATGCCCCTCCCGTTCATTGTTCGTTCATTCATCGTCGTCTCCGCTTTCGCGGGAATGACGAGCAAGAACGCGCCGCAAAGTCTAAATCAACAGCCGAACTCAGAAAAACGCCAGGGTGCGGATTTCGATGCTTTCGCGCGGCCGCGCGATGGGGCGGCGTCGTCGGGTCTTCGAAGGCGGTGTGCGCGGTGAAGCGGGCGCGGCCGTCCTTCAGCGAGTTGTACACCTTGAACACCAATGCCTCGTCGGGCCGCATCCGCGGGAACCAGTACCAGCGATGGTCGGGGTTCCAGGTGATCGCCGAGGTCTGGCCGACGCGGTTGGCATAGCGGCGCTCGGTCACCACCATGTCGTCGGGCGCCAGGCTCCGCGCGTCGGCGATCGCCGAGCGGCCAGCTCTCGACCGGATGGCGGATCGGCCGCCACACCTGCACGATCGCAAAGCGATGCCGCAGCAATTCCTCGGCTTCGCCGCCCATCAGGTCGCGCACCCGCTGCGGCCCCGACCATTCGGTGTAGTCGTTGTGGACGCGGCGCACGACCTCGCGGATCTTGGCGGCCTGGCGCAATTCGTCGTCGGCGGTGCGCAAGGTGTGGTCGAAGACGACGACGCGCTTGGCGCCGGCCTCGGCTTTGATCAGCGCTTCCATCTCCGGGTAGTAGACCCGCCGGATCTCGTCCTCGTCATAGAAATCGGCGACCCGCGTGTGGTGCGGGACAAAGCGGAAACCGTTTTGTTCAAGCGCGAATTCGCCGGCATGATGCCGCCCGTTGCGCAAGCTGACGCGGTGCGGCTCGGAATTGCCGCCGCCGACGCGCTTGTCGGATTTGCCGGGCGCCCCGACCAGGCTCACCGGAATTTCCTTCGTATCGACAAAATAATTGAGGGTGGCGTCGAGCGTTTCATGCCCGGCATCGAGTTCGGCGAGCTGCACCATCGGGGCTCCTCCACACGCTTGACGCGATGATAGATTGGCCCGCCGACCGACACAACAAGCGCCGGACTACGGAGAGACGGGTCAGTTTGAGATTTTGGCTCTGCCGATTGCCGATCGGCGCCCATTCATGCCATGTTGCCGGCATGAGCGGACGTTGCATGCGCTTTCGAGGTAAAGCGGCTCCAGATAGACAAGATTTGAGCGTTCTGCTACGTGAAAAAGGATGCAGGGCTTTTAGTCTTTTTCTTTGCCTGCTTTTTTATCGTGGGGTGGCCCCACATCCCCGGCGCAATCGCAAGGCACAACCCTCAGCAACCTTTTCTGCGAGCGAGGTTGAATAGGTCGTGTATCGAGCAGGCTCCTCTTTACCGTCAGCGTCGCCCTAACGTACCCGGCGGAAGCCTTAGCTAAAGCCTATTTCTCGGAGGACTCTCGGCATCAATGACGCTTCCTCGCGCAAAAGCCGGGGTGAACGTGATTACGATGAAGGACGGCACGCCGCAAAGAGTGACCAAAGAAAACGTCGATGCCTATACCAAATGCTATTCGGATTTGTTTGCTATCATCAGTCAGGCGATCCCGCAGCGCGGCTTCCGGCAGGTTGGCGGCACTTTCGTGATGAATGTCGGATCGAACTGCGAAGGCTTTAGTGATGGTACTGTCTCAATCGCACAGCGCGATTTCAGAATAGCGTTGGTGAGCAGGCTGGCCGGCTGTATTTGAAAGACTGGCACGAATAGGAGGATCGGCACACTTTGAAGGAGTAGTCATCGAGGACACGATTGCCGTCGGCGCGCTGGGGAACATGGAGGAGGTGATGGGCCTTGGCAAGGTTGAGGCCGGACGCGTCGAGATCAATTTCGGCAAATGTAAGGTGACGCTGACGCCACATTAAGGCGACCTCCGGCTCAGTGTTCCAGCACCTCGAACGCCCCCCACTACCGGGCCCGTTGCGGATCGGCCGAAAAAGAGGAGAAAGACCGAGAAAAGCCCGCATGCACGACCCCGACGCCGACGCCCGCAACGCCTTGCGCCTGATCGGGCCGGACCCGCAGAACTGGGTCCCGGACCGGCCCGGCGTCGACCACAACGTGATGATCGTCGGCGGCGGGCAGAGCGGCTGCGCTTTTGCCTTTGCGTTGCGCCGCGCCGGGATCGGCAAGGTCGCGGTCGTCGACATGGCGGCGGACGAGGTGCGGGCCGGCGTCTGGCTCAACGCGGCGCGGATGAACGTGTTGCGCACGGCCAAGACCTTGCCGGGTCCCGAATACGGCATCGCCGCGCTGAGCTTTCAGTCGTGGTACGAGGCGCGGCATGGGGCGGCGGCCTACGCCGCGTTCGAGCGCATCCCGCGCGAGGCCTGGGCCGAGTATCTCGCCTGGTACCGGCGTTTTCTCGGGATTGCGGTGCGCTATCGCACCCGGCTCACCCGCGTCGAGCCGGCCGACGGGTATTTCCGGCTGCATCTCGAGCATTGACGGCGCGGCGCGGGTCGAGACCGCGCGCAAGGTCATCCTCGCCAATGGCGTGGGCGGCAATGGCGGCCCCTACATCCCGCCGGCGGTGAGCCGAGGGCCTGCCGGCGCGGCTTTACGCGCACACCGCGGACCGGATCGATTTCGCCGGGCTGCGCGGCAAGACGGTGGCGGTCGTCGGCGGTGCGGCCTCGGCCTTCGACGCGGCCGGGGTGGCGCTCGAAGCGGGTGCGGCCTCGGTCGATCTGTTCGCGCGCCGGCCGGTCTTGGCTTCGGTGCCGGTGGCGCGGGTGCGCGGCTATCCCGGCGCCTACGACAACTACCCCGAATTGCCGGACGCGGTGCGCTGGCACCAGGCGATCCGCTTTCGCCGCGCCGGCTCGACCCCGCCCGCCGACGCGATCGCGCGGGTGTTGCGCTTTGCGAATTTCCGCCTGCATCTGGCCGCGCCGTGGCTTTCCGCGCGCGAGGAGGACGGCCGCATCGTGGCGCAGGCGGCCGACGGCGAATTCCGTTTCGATTTCGCGATCGCCGGCACCGGCTATTTTGTCGATCCCGGCGCGCGTCCCGAGCTCGCCGGTTTCGCCGCCGAGATCTTACTGTGGCGCGACCGCTTTACCCCGCCGCCGGACGAGGAGGACGAGTATCTCGGCGCCCATCCCTATCTCGGCGTCGCCCACGAATATCTGGAAAAGACCCCCGGCAACGGCGCCCTTTCTGAGGGACATCCACGTCCAGAACCCGGCCGGCTTTGTCAGCTTCGGCGTGCCGGTCGGCGACGTGCCGAGCATGAAGCGCGGCCTCCCCGCGGTCACCCAGCGCATCAGCCGCGACTTGTTCTTCGCCGATTTCCCCGCCCACGCCGAGCGCCTGACCTCCGACATCGCCCCCGAATTCCCCGAGGATCTTTACGCCTCGGCGGTGTGGCCTCGGATTAAGTTTGAGGAGCTCCGCCGATCCGCCAGCAGACAATATCACTGCCAGCTTGTCCACGAGCGACGGCGCGTGCGCGGCAAAACCCGCTTTCCGGGAGGAATCCGTCGTCGCTGGCGTGACCCGGACGGCACGAACTGCGAATGGGACTACCAACACGGAACCGTCGAAGTCTATCGATCGCCACGGATCTTGATCTCGGCGAATACGAGCCTTCTTCCGGGGCGCAAATGGGATCTGCCGTGTTGGGCCGCACCGTGGAGCCATGACGATGGCGCTGACCTACAAGCTCGTCGGATATGACCGAGGGAGCGAACTCCTCGCGGTGGAACATGCCCTCCCACCCGCATCTGTCAGCGCGGGCGAAAATCATCGCCGGGATCGCTGCGCCGCCTGAAATCATCGGCGATTGGCCGCATCTCCCTTGATCAAGCCCGAAGCATCGCCGAGATCGCCGGGGTAACGGTTGATCTTGACCGCTACGATTGGTCGCTCGAACCCTATCTCTCGGTCGAAGCCGATCAGCCGGCGATCTAAATCGCCGATTCGCTCTCCGATCCTCTGCTCCCGACGGCCCGGATAGGCACTACACTGAGCGAGGTGAAGAGAGCGGTGGTTCGATCGTGTGGCGGACCAGGAACGCCGAATCCCGACTACGGCCTTGAGGTCTATCCAGACAGCACCCTTTTTTCTTCGAAGCCGGGAGTGCGTAGCAGGCGTTGGGCCGGCGAAATCCGACCGGTTGCTCCGCCGCTGCTCAGCCGTCTGATCATGGGTATAGTCGGCCAAGGCGGAATTGGATCAAGCCGCGCGGCGCACGAAGCAATGGACCGATTGCATCCGCTAGTTGCTGTTCAACCCTCAGGAGTGGAGCTTCAGCACAGCGCCAAGAATGGTCAATCCGGCCGCCAGGATTACCCCCATTCTGACGCTCAAGCGAAGGGTTTGCGTCACAAGGGCGGTCCTGAGGTCCTCCTTCGTGACGAGTTCGTTCATGACGAACATACGCGCCGCTTGCACGTGAGCCTCCACTTGGTCCTGCGGGACCCGCTATCGCGAAGGTGCCCGGCATAACGATGGCGACGCGAGGCCGCGCTACGGCAGCGTCTCCCCGCGGGTGTAGCGGCGCCAGGCGCTCATCTGGATTTGCGACGTGCGGCAATGGACGACGACCGGCTTGGTCTTGACCGCAAAGGCGCGGGCGATGCCGTCGGCGATCTCGGATTCGTTGGTGATCGTGACCCCCTCGGCGCCAAACGAGCGCGCCCATTGCGCGAAATCGGGGTTGGTCAGCCGCACCCCCTCCATCAGCGGGCGCTCGGGGTAGCGCATGTAGGAATGCATGCCGATCGTGCCGTACATGTTGTTGTCGGAGATGATCAGGATCGGGTTGGCGCCGTATTGCAGCGCGGTGGCGATCTCGTTCCCGGTCATCAACGCGCCGCCGTCGCCGACAAAGGCGACGACCTGGGTGTTCGGCCGGCGCAATGCCGCCGCCACCGCCATCGGCATGCCCGAGCCCATGGCGCCGACGACCGAGGCGAGAAACACCTGCCCCTGGCGGAAGCCGATGTAGCGATGGACGAAGCTGCCGAAATTGCCGGCGTCGGTGGTCACCGTCGCGTCCGGTGCGAGATGCTTGTCGACCTCGCACACGACCGCGGCGAAATTGACGCCGTCCGAGGTCGGCTCCCACTCCTTGGCCAGCAGCCGGCGATGGATCGCGTTGAGCCCGGCGACCCAGCCGCGGCGCTTGGCGGCGTCGGCCGGCGCGCTGCGGCGCAATAACGCCCGGATCACCTCATAGGGGCTGCACGGCAGTCCGAGATCGGGACGCCACACGCGGCCGACCTCGTTGGGGTCGGGCCAGACATGGACAAACGGCAATTGCGGCTTGGGCGCTTGCGGGAAAGAGTAGGACTGGCTGACCGAGTTGGTCATGCGTTCGCCTAGCGCCACCATCAGATCGGCGCGCTTCATCTCGCCGAACAGGTCGGGCGGCACCCGGATGCCCATGTAGCCGCCGAAATTCGGGTGGTTCGCGTCGAACAATTGCGGTCGGCGATGGGTCGGGCTGATCGGCAACACCCATTGCTCGGCAAAGCGGTTGAGGTCGGCGAAGAACGGCGCCGTCATGCACCGCCTCGGCCAACAGCGCGCCGCCGACCAGGACCAGCGGCCGCTCCGCGGCTTC
This sequence comes from uncultured Alphaproteobacteria bacterium, assembly GCA_963775525.1. GTDB lineage: Bacteria > Pseudomonadota > Alphaproteobacteria > ATCC43930 > CGMCC-115725 > AP-15. The sequence continues at coordinate 21,288 of CAVZJF010000012.1, forward strand.
GAGCATCACCGCCAGCCGGTCGAGATCGTTGGGCCGGGGTGCGGAGACGACCCGCGGCCGCGCCGGGTCGAGCGCGGCGTCGGTCTCGGCGTCGAAAATGTCCTCGGGCAGGATCACCGCGACCGGGCCGGGGGTGCCGCTCTCGGCAAGGTGAAAGGCGCGGGCGATCGCCTCGGAGGCCTGCTCGGGCTCGTTGACCTCGATCACCTCTTTGGTCACGTCGGAGAGCAGCCGCGAGTAATTCTGCTCCTGCAGCGCCAGCCGGCCGAAATCCTTGCGCTCGACCTGCCCGACCAGCATGACCACCGGGGTCGCGTCGTGGTAGGCCGAATGCAACGCCACCATCGCGTTCGACAGCCCTGGCCCGCGCGACACCATCGCCACCCCGGCGCGGTCGCGCAGCCGGCCGTCGGCCACCGCCATATAGCCGGCCCCGCCCTCGTGGCGGCAGACAATAACGCGGATCGAGTTCTTTTCGATCAGCGCGCTGGTCAGCCCGACATAGCTCTCGCCCGGCACGCAGTAAACCTGGTCGACATCATGCGCTTCGAGGCTCTCCGCCAGCAGGCGGGCGACAGTCTGGGTCATCTCGGGCGGTTCCTCTGCGGACTGGGTGCGCGAGGCATAGCGAAACTTCCGCCGGGCCGGAAGAGCTAAGCGGGGCATGACGCCGGTGGCGGTGACGCGCTAACATCGGCCGGCGGGACACTCGCAGCCGGGAGGGAGGAAGAAATGCCGGGACAGGAAATCTTCGAGGCCGATTTTGTCGTGGTCGGCGCCGGCTCGGCGGGGTGCGCGATCGCGGCGCGGTTGAGCGAGGACCCGGCGACGCGGGTGCTGCTGCTCGAGGCCGGCGGCGAGGACAAGAACCGCTGGATCCACATCCCGCTCGGCTTTGGCAAGACCTTTGCCGACCCGTCGGTCAACTGGTGCTACGAGACCGAGCCCGATCCGGGTGCCGCCGACCGCCGGGTGTTCTGGCCGCGCGGCAAGGTTTTGGGCGGCTCGTCCTCGATCAACGGCATGGTCTACATCCGCGGCCAGGCCGAGGATTTCGACCATTGGCGCCAGCTCGGCAACCCCGGCTGGTCGTTCGACGACGTGCTTGCCCTATTTCAAGCGCTCGGAGCACCAGATGCGCGGCGCCGACGCCTGGCACGGCACCGGCGGGCCGCTCTGCGTCTCCGACGTGCCCGACCACCACCCGATCTGCGAAGCCTTTATCGACGCGGCGATGGCGCTCGGCTTTCCGCGCAACGACGATTTCAACGGCGCCGGTCAGGACGGGGTCGGCTATCACCAGACGACGACGAGCAACGGCAAGCGCTGCTCGACCGCGGTCGGCTATCTGCGTCCGGCGATGAGCCGGCCCAACCTGCGCGTCGTCACCAACGCGCTGACCGAAAAGATCACCTTCGACGGGCGGCGGGCAACCGGCGTCGTCTTTCGGCTCGACGGCGAGACGCGCACGGCGCGGGCCGCCTCGGAGGTCATCCTGTGCGGCGGCGCGGTCAACTCGCCGCAATTGCTGATGCTGTCGGGGATCGGCCCGGCGGCGCATCTGGGGGCGCTCGGCGTCCCGGTAACGCACGATCTGGCGGGCGTCGGGCAGAGCCTGCAGGACCATTACTCGGCGCCGCTCAAGTTCAAATGCACCTTGCCGATCACGGTCAACGACGTGATGCAGAGCAACCTCAAAAAGCTGAAGGCCGGGCTGCAATACTACACGTTCAAAACCGGCCCGCTGGCGATGGGAACCTCGCCGGCGGCGTTGTTCGCCCGCACCCGGCCCGAGCTCGCATCGGCCGACATCAAATGCTCGGTCTCGCCGTTCAGCGCCGACCGGCCGCAGGACGGGCTCCACCCGTGGTCGGGGTTTACGACGATCGTCTACCAGCTGCGGCCGGAAAGCCGCGGCAAGATCGAGCTGAGAAGCGCCAACCCGGCCGACCCGCCCGCGGTCCATCCGAATTATCTCGCGACCCAGACCGACCAGCGCACCATCGTCGACGGGCTCAAGCTGTTGCGCCGGATCATGACGACCCCGCAGATGCGCCGCTTTGTCGAAGCGGAATTTCAGCCGGGCCCGGCGACCGAGACCGACGAGCAGCTGCTGGCGTATGCGCGCCAACGCGGCGGCACCGTCTTTCACCCGACCAGCACCTGCAAGATGGGCGTCGACGCGATGGCGGTGGTCGATCCCGAGCTGCGCGTGCACGGGCTCGACGGCCTGCGCGTCGCCGACGCCTCGGTCATGCCGACCGTGGTTTCCGGCAACACCAACGCGGCGACGATCATGATCGGCGAGCGCGCCGCCGACATGGTGCGGCAGCGGCTGCGCCTCGCGGCGTAGCCGTTGGCTGATCCGACCCGCGCGGCGAGCTGCGGACTCGCCACCGGCGGCGACTGGATGTCCGGCGGCTTCGCCAATAGCGGTCAGTTTGAAATTTTGAGGGCAGGTTGGCGCCTGTCCCAGGAGTGCGGATTCTCGGTATCGCTTGCGCCCGGATTCGCTTTTGCCCAGGTCTTAAATTTCTTCACTTCGGCGAAGACCTCAGGGATAAACCTTGGTTCGAAGGTTAGGATTCTGGCTCTGGGGATCGTTCCGATGCGCTTTTCTCCATAGCGCTTGAGCGGCAGCTCGCTTCGGCTCAGCCGGACCGAATTGAGCAATTTTTGTCTGGGTCGCCTTAAGTCCATCCGCAACTTTGTTAGCCTTGCTCCGCTCAGCCATGTTCTCCCTCCGGGTTTGCGATTGGCGCACGCCGTGCCATATTACCGACGTGGTAACCCGCCGTCTCAAACGCCCGCGAGACCCGACCGAGCTCAATTTGTCCTACTACCGCTTCGCCGGCTGCATAACCACCAGCGGCGTCGTGCAAAAATCTTCATTGCGAACTTGCAGGGAGCACCGCCCGATGACCGAAAAGACCGCGCAATCCGTCGCGAATTTGGGCTATCACGCCCACATTTATTATGACCCGGCAAAAACGCGCTCGGTCGCCGAGCGGGTGTGCGCCGCGATCGGCGAGAAGTTCGGGGTCGAGATCGAAGAGTTCCGCGACACGCCGCGCGGACCGCACCCGATCAGCAATGCCCTGGTTATTTTCAAGCCCGAACAGTTCGAGCATGTCGTCCCTTATCTGATGCTGAATCGTGAAGGGCTCGACGTGCTGGTCCACCCGCTGACCACAGACGCGGTCGAGGACCACAGCGGCTACGCGATCTGGCTCGGCAACCCGGTCGAGCTGAAGCTTCACACGCTGCCGCACGGCCGCGGCGGGCAGCTGCCGAGCGGTGTAACCCCGTAGCCACCACGGCGTCCGGTGCAAGTGCGGCCGGGGCGGCGCGGTCCGGTCTGGAAGATTCGAGGCTCTTGATCCTCGGTATCCCTGTTGCCTAGCTGACGGCACGGCGCGCGTTTGATAGTGTCCCCAATCTTAGATGAGGGGGAGCGCGGCCATGCCATCCGAAATCTCCGACGAGGCTCTCGACTTTCTGCTGACCCGCGCCGGGCTCAGCCTCAGCGCTGCCGAAAAGGCCGAGCTGAAGACGGTGTATGCCGGCATCGCGGCGATGGCGGCGCGGGTGCGCCAGCCGCGCGGGCGGATGGCCGAGCCGGCGTTGACCTACGGCTTTGCCGAGGAGGATCTGCAATGACCGACGCGATCCCGACCATCGCCGAGGCGTCCCGGCTGATCGCGGCGAAGCGCCTGTCGCCGGTCGAATTGACCCGCGCCTGCCTCGACCGCGTGCATGCGCTCGACAACCGGCTGCACGCCTTCATCCATCTGACCGAGGAGCGCGCTCTTGACGAGGCCCGCGCCGCCGAGCGGGCGATCATGGCGGGCGGGCCGAGGGGACCGCTGCACGGCATCCCGATCGGCCTCAAGGACATCGTCGACACCAAGGGCATCCCGACGACCTGCCAGTCGAAGCTCCTCGCCGACAACGTGCCCGAGGCCGACGCCGCCTGCGCCGAAAAGCTCGCCGCCGCCGGCACCGTGCTGATCGGCAAGACCACGACCCATGAATTTGCCGATGGCGGACCGTCGTTCGACGTGCCCTGGCCGCCGGCGCGCAACCCGTGGGACACCGACCATTTCACCGCCGGCAGCAGCAGCGGCACCGGTGCGGGGGTCGCCGCCGGGCTGATCCTCGGCGGCATCGGCACCGACACCGGCGGCTCGATCCGCGGGCCCGCGGCATTGTGCGGCATCGCCGGCATCAAGCCGACCTATGGCCTCGTCAGCCGCGCCGGCGTCGCCCCCGCCGCGTTCAGCCTCGACCATATCGGCCCGATGGCGTGGACCGCCGAGGATTGCGCGCTGATGCTGCAGGCGCTCGCCGGCCACGACCCGCGCGACCCGGCCAGCGCCCGGCGCGCGGTGCCCGACTACAGCGCGCTGCTCGGCAGCGGTGTGGCGGGCCTCAAGATCGGCGTGATCCACCATTTCCACGAAACCGATTACAAGGTCAGCCCGGGGACCCAGCGCGGCATCACCGACGCGCTCGCCACGTTGCGCGGCCTTGGCGCCGAGATCCGCGAGGTGCAGTTGTCGCCGTTGCAGGATTGGATGGCCTGCGGCTCGCTGATCTCGATCGTCGAGCGTGCCGCCGCCTATGAGGAATGGGCGCGCACCAGGCTCGGCGATTTCGGCGAGCGGGTGCGCAGCCGGCTGATGCTCGGCGCCTTTGTCTCGGGTGTGGATTACGTGCAGGCGGTGCGGCGGCGGCGGGAGTTGCGCGCCGAATTGCAGGCGGCGATGGCCGGGCTCGACGTGGTGCTGACCGCGGCCCAGCCCGCCGAGGCGCCAAAGATCGACGCGCTGCCGAAATGGGATGTGTTCCAGACGCCGAGCTTTACGATGCCGTTCAACGTCGCCGGCTATCCCGCGATCTCGGTGTGCTCGGGCTTTGGCGAGGGCGGGCTGCCGGTGGCGATCCAGCTGGTCGGCAAGCCGTTTCAGGAGCCGACCGTGTTCCGCGTCGCCGACGCCTTTGAAAAGGCGACAGCCTTTCGCGGCAAGCGCCCGGCATTGGTCTGAGGCGCCGCACCAGCCTGAGCGACCCACAACCAAGCCCGCAGTCGTCGGCTCAGTCGTAGCCGTGGCGCAGCTTGCCGCGAAACAGCCAATAGACGGTGCCGGTGTAGATCGCAATGACCGGCAACACAAAGAGGCCGGCGCCCCAGAACAGGAATGAGAGCGTCGCCTCGGGGGCCGCAGCGTTGGCGACGGTCACGGAATACGGGATCATGTAGGGCCAGAACATCACCGCAAGCGACAGAAAGGCGGCGACGAAGAACACCGCGGTCAGCGCGTACGGCCAGCCGTCGCGGCGGCGCCGAGCCGCTTCGAAGATGCCGACGACCGCCAGCACCGCGATCAACGGGAACACCAAACCCCAGCTGCGGCCGAGAAACTCGACCTCGAGCGCCCGCATGCGTTCGGCGAAAGCGGCGATCGCGGCGAACGCCAGCACCACCAGAACGGCGCCGGCGAGGAACGGGATGCGCCGCCACGCCCATTCGCGCAGCGCGCCCTCGGATTTGAGGGTCAGCCAGCCCGCGCCGAGCAGCGCGTAGCCGAGCACGAGGCCGATGCCGGACAGGATCGGCAACGGCGCCAGCCAGGCGAACGGGCCGCCGACATATTGGCCGTCCTTGACCGGAATGCCGCGGATCATCGCCCCGACCGCCGCCCCCTGGACAAAAGTGGCGACCAGGGAGCCGACGAAGAACCCGTGGTTCCACAATGGCCGGGCCTCGTCGCGGTGGCGAAATTCGAACGCGACGCCGCGAAAGATCAGCCCGAACAGCAGCAGCAGAACCGGGATGTAAAAGGCCGCCAGAAACACCGCGTAGACCGCCGGAAAGGCGGCGAACAAGGTCGCGCCGATGATCACCAGCCAGGTCTCGTTGCCGTCCCAGAACGGCGAAATCGCCGCCAGCATGCTTTCGCGCAGACCGGGGTCGCCGGTTGTGCCGAACAGGATGCCGACGCCGAGGTCAAAGCCGTCGAGCATCACGTAGACGAGGATCGCGACGGCGATGACCCCGGCCCAGAACAGCGCCAGGTCCGAAGCGGCCAAGGTGCTCATTCCCCGCCTCCCTGCATCGCCAGCGCCATCGGCCGGGTCGGGCGGCACCGGCTCAGCCTCTTCCGCCGGCCCCTCGCGCAAAATGCGGTAGATGTAATAAAGGCCGAACGCATAGATCACCGCGTAGACCGCGATATATCCCAACAGCGAAAATAGGACGGTGCCGCCGCTCAACGACGGGGTCACCGCATCCGAGGTCCGCAATATCCCGTAAACGACCCAGGGCTGACGGCCGACCTCGGCGGTGAACCAGCCGGCGATCACCGCGACAAACCCGCTCGGAAAGGACAGGAACGCCGCCCACAGAAACCAGCGCGCGGTTTCAAGCCGGCCCAGCCAACGCAGCACCATGCCGAGCCAGGAAACCGCCAGCATCAAGAGCCCGAGCCCGACCATCAGCCGGAAGGTCAGGAACGGGATCAGCACCGGCGGGCGGTCCTGCGGCGGGAAGGTGTCGAGCCCGACCTCGCGCGAATCCCAGGTGCCCGACGCGATAAAGCTGCCCAGGCGCGGCACCGTCAGCGCCAACAGGTTGCGCTCGGACGCCTCGTCGGGGATGCCGATCAACACTTCGCTCGCCGGCTGCTCGGTGTGCCAGCGCGCCTCGATCGCGGCGAATTTCGCCGGCTGGTAATGATGAACGTAGTCGCCGGTCAGGTGGCCAAACCCGATCTGAACCGGGATTATCACCGCAACCAGCGCCAAGCCCCAGTTGAGCATCATCCGGCCTTCGCCGCGATGGGCATCGCGGAGCAGATACCAGGCCCCGGTCGCGATCACGCTCATGCCGGTCGTCAGAAAAGCGGCCAACAGCATATGCGGCCAGCGCACCCGCATGACCGGGCCGGTGGTGATCAGCCACCAGTCGTCCGGAATGATTTTGCCGTCGACGATGACGTGGCCGAGCGGCACCTGCATCCAGCTGTTGTTGCAGAGGATCCAGAACGACGACAGCATCGTGCCGAACGAGACCATGCAGCACGACAGAAAATAAAACCACGGCGGCGCGCGGTTGCGGCCAAGCAGCACGACGCCAAAAAAGGTCGCTTCGAGCATGAAGGCGGTAAACGCCTCGTAGCCGAGCAGTGGGCCCTGGATCGGCCCGGTGCGCTCGGCCAGCACGCTCCAATTGGTGCCGAACTGGAACGCCATGACGATGCCGCTGACGACGCCCATGCCAAAGGACAGCGAGAATACTTTGAGCCAGAAGTCGAACACCCGCCGGTAAAGCGGGTTCGCGGTGGCGAGCCTCATGCCCTCGATCGTCGCCAGCCACGCCGCCAGCCCGATCGTGAACGCCGGAAAGATGATGTGAAAGCTGACGACAAAGGCGAATTGGATGCGCGAAAGCAGGACCGGGTCGAGCATCGGTGTGACATCCCCTGCGAAAGGAGCAGGCGGTTTAATCCCGTCATGTTACACCGCGGCGCGCGCCCGAGCCAGGAAAGCGACGCACGTCATATTCGCGCGCCCGATCCGGGTCCTGCCAAAATTGCGCCGGCGGGCGTCGGCGCCTTCGCACTCGTCACCGGCGGCGGGGAGGAGCACGGCGCCGCGGCGCCGTCACACCCTCTCGTATTCGGCCGATATGTCCTTGTTGGTGTAGTCCGTCAGCAGGGCCGTCGCGGTGATGCCGATGACCGCGCACACGACGATGTAAAGAGCGATCGGCAAGCTCGAATGAAAGGTCGCGAAGAGGGCCGTCGCGATAAACGGCGACGGCCCGCCGGCGATGATCGAGGCGAGCTGGTAGCCGAGCGAGGCGCCGCTGTAGCGCAGCCGCGGCGAAAAGCTCTCCGCGATCAACGCCGCCTCCGGCCCGTACATCGTCATGATCGGGACCAGCGAAAACGCGACTGCGATAAAGATCAGCGCCGGCACCTTGGTGTCGAGCAATGCGAAGTAGACAAAGCCGAAGATCGCGACAAAGACGCAGCCGAATATATACATGCGCTTGCGCCCGACGCGGTCCGACAGGGCGCCGGCGACGGTGACCCACATAAAGCCCAGAACGGTCTGGACCAACAGCGCGATCAACAGAAAATCGCGCGAGACGCCGAGCACCGTCGTGCCGTAGGTGAAGATAAAGGTGCCGACGATGTAGCCCGGGGCCTGTTCGGGCATCCGCAACAACGCCGAAAGAGCAACCTGCTTGGGCTGGCGCTTCAGCACTTCGAGCACCGGCACGCGTTCGACGCGGTTTTCGGCGATGACCTTTCGGAAAACCGGTGTTTCGAGGATGCCGAGCCGGATCCACAACCCGATCGCAACCATGATAATGCTGATGAAGAACGGGATTCGCCACCCCCATACCAGGAACTGGTCGCCGGACAGCCGGCTGAAGGCGAGCACCGCCAGATTGGCCAGGAACAGCCCGGCCGGCGCCCCGAATTGCGGCCAGGAGGCGATGAACCCGCGATTGTTGTTGGTTCGCGCCCACTCCATCGCGAGCAGCACCGAGCCGCCCCATTCGCCGCCCACCCCAATCCCCTGGATCAGGCGGATCACTGTCAGCAGGACGGCGCCCCAGATCCCGATGCTCGCATAGCCCGGGACCAGGCCCACGGCAAAGGTGGCAATCCCGGTCACCAGCAAGGTGACGATCAGCGTCGCCTTGCGGCCGATGCGATCACCGTAATGGCCAAATATCGCGGCACCTATCGGCCGCCCGACAAACCCGACAAAAAATACGCCAAACGCCTGGAGCACGCCGATCACCGGCGACGACCCGGGGAAAAACAGCTTGCCGAACACCAGCCCGGTGACCGTGCCGTAAAGCAGGAAATCGTACCATTCGATCGTGGTTCCGACCGTGCTGGCGATTACCGCGCGGCGCAGCTGCGCGCGATGTTCGGCGTCGGAAATGCCGCCGGAGGCGGCGATATCGGCTGCGGTCATTGTGGTCTTCCTCCTCACCCGCCGGGCAGTTGCGTGCGCCCGTTGTCGTTCCCCCTGGCGCGCGATGCTGCCGGGGACGTTTCTTTTGTGAGAAGGTTATCAGCGTCGGCGGCGCCTGCCAACCGCTACGCGCATAGCAGCCGCCGAAATGCGCGGCGGCTGTCAGGCCGAATCGTATTCCGCTGAAATGTCGCGGTTGGTGTAGTCGGGCAACAGCGCGGCGGCAATTATGCTGACCACGGCGCAAACCAGGATATAGACCGCGATCGCATAGCCCGACTTGAAGGATGCGAACAATGCCGTCGCGATCAGCGGCGCCGGCCCGCCGGCAATCACCGAGGCAAGTTGGTAGCCGAGCGAGGCGCCGCTGTAGCGCAGCCGCCCGGTAAAGCATTCGGCGATCAGCGCCGCCTGCGGCCCGTACATCATGTCATGCGGGATCAGCGACAGCACGATCGCAAGAAAGACCCAGCCCGGCACCGCGGTGTCGAGCAGCGCAAAATAGACAAAGCCGAAGACACCGGTTGTCGCGGCGCCGATCAGGTACATTCTCCGGCGGCCGATCCGGTCCGACAGAAAACCGGCGAACGGTATCGTAAAAAACGACACGACCGAGGCGATCAGGACCGCGGTCAGCAGCATGTCCCGCGACATGTGCAGGATCGTGACCCCATAAGTGAAGACAAAGGCGGTGAAGATGTAGAACGGCGCCTGCTCGCCCATCCGCGCCAGCGCGGTCAAGATGATCTCTTTCGGCTGGCGCTTGACGACCTCGACGATCGGGCTGCGCTCGACCCGGTTTTCCCTGACCAGGCGGGCAAAGACCGGGGTTTCGAGGATCCCGAGCCGGATATAGAGCCCGACCGCGACCAGCACGATGCTGAGCGCGAACGGGATGCGCCAGCCCCAGGTCAAAAATGCGGGGCCGGAGATCGTGCTGAACGCGAGCACGACCAGGTTCGCCAGAAACAGCCCGGCCGGCACGCCGAATTGCGGCCACGAGGCGATAAAGCCGCGATGCGCGCTGGTGCGCGCCCATTCCATCGACAGCAGCACCGAACCGCCCCACTCGCCGCCGACGCCCACACCTTGGACAAAGCGCAGGACCGTCAGCAGGACCGCACCCCAGACGCCGATGCTGGCGTAGGTCGGGACAAAGGCGACGGCGAAGGTCGCCAGCCCCATCAGCAGCAAGGTCGCGATCAGCGCCGCCTTGCGCCCGATGCGGTCGCCGTAATAGCCAAAGATCGCCGCCCCGATCGGCCGGGCGATAAAACCCACGGCGTAGATCGCAAATGCCTGCAACGTCCCGACCAGCGGGTCGGATTGCGGAAAATAGAGCTTGGCAAAGACGAGGCCGGTCACCGTGCCGTAGATGAAAAAATCGTACCACTCGATCGTCGTGCCGATCGTGCTGGCGATTACCGCTCGGCGCAGCTGCCTTGCGTGCTCGAACTCGGACAGCGCGCCAATGTCTGTGGCGGTCGTCATCGCGGCGTTTCCTCTCCCACACATCGCGGCGCCGGGTTCTTTGCGCGCCTTGCCGTAAGGCTATTTACAGCATCGTCATGGCCCGGCGTCAAATTTCAGCCATATGCCGCCTGCCGGCAAAACCCGCCCGCGGGCGAGCCGCAGCTCAAGCGCTGCCGGCGAACAGGGCGATGGCGCCGACGACAAAGGCCCCGCCGGCGACGACGCCGAGCTCGCAGGCCCTCATATTCCCGATCGAGACATCGCTTGCCGCGCCTGGGATAAAATATAAACCTGCGGCGGCCATCCACAGCAAAAACCCGAAAACTCCGAAGCCGAGAGAGAACATTCTTAAGCGGTTTCGTATTCGGGAATCCCTGACCATCCAAGACCTCTCGCAAAAACTTGCGGCAGCGAACGGCCTTTTATTGCGCCGCCCCGAAACCCGCCGCCTCGGCCCGCAAACAAGCGCCGCGGCGAAACCTACAGTCTCCTTGGCCGGGTCGTCCCATACCTTCGCGAACACCGGCCCGTGGCAATGTTTCGCATGCGGGTCGGCGCAGCCGCGCGCTGCGGCTCCGGGTGGCGAACCCTCCACTCGGTGTCACTCGTCGTCGACGGGCGCGGGCCTGCCGCACGCGCCGCAGATGACGCGATCGGACGGAACGCGTAGACTTTCGCGAGGCAATGGCCGGCGAGGAGAAAGCGATGGCGTGGCAGCGCATGGTGCTGCAGATCGGCATGGGCACCGACATCCGTGGCGCCGATTACACCAAGGCGGCGGTGCGCGCGTTGCGCGACGCGCTGTGGCACAACTCGCTCAGCGTCGCCGACGCGGTCGGGCTGCCGGTCGAACTCGATGCGGGTCGAGGTCAGGATCGGCGTGCCCCACCCCGAAGAGGTCGACAAGGCGGCGGTATTGGCGGTGCTGCCGCACGGCACCGGTACGGTCGAGGTCGTCGAAGGCGGGCTCGAAATCGCCAACGACGCCGGCACCAACAAGACCGTGATCGCCAATGCCGCCGCCATCGTGCGGCTCGACATTGCGCAGGGAGACGCCTGATGGCCGGCAAACGCGTGATCCTGGAGATGGGAACCGGCAACGATCTGCATGGCGGCGACTACACCAAGGCGGCGGTGCGCGCGGTCCAGGACGCGATTCACCACAGCTCGCTGACCCTGATCCGCACCCTCAAACTCGACTCGCGCAAAATGCAGGTCGAGGTGACGATCGGCGTCCAGCAGCCCGCCAAGGTCGACGCCGCCGCGGTCAAAGCCGCGTTGCCGCATGGCGAGGTCACGGTCAAAGTGGTCAAGGGCGGCCTCGACGTGCCTGACGACGAGACCGGCGACGTCGCCGTCATTGCCAGCGCCGCCGTCTCGGTCCGCATGGATCTGCCGCAAGCGGGGGGCTAGAGAGACTGCCGGCTCTTCTCGATCTTTGTCAACCCGCACGCCTCGATGTCGGGCGTCATCGCGCGGATGGCGCTTTATCGCGGTTATTCTTAAAGTTAATTTTAATAGGGGAAATACGGGAGAGGGTTCTCATGAACAAGCTGCCGGCGATTGCAGCGCTGCTCGCGGCCGCGCCGATCGCCCTCGTCGCCGCGCTTGCCGCAGCAGGGAGCCTCTCGCCGCCATCCGCCGTTGCCGGCGCCGACGGGGGCATCGTGCTCGCGGCCGGGATGGGCGGCGGGGCCGGCGGAATGGGTGGCGGGACCGGTGGGATGGGTGGTGGCAACGCCGGAGGAATGGGTGGCGGCAACGCCGGAGGAATGGGTGGCGGCAACTTTGGCGGCGGCATGTTTCGCGGTCCGCCGGCGGACTTTGATCAACCTGGCCAGCAGCAAGGGGCCAGCGGCGCGCCGTCCGACAATTATACCTATCAGTGCGTTACTGCCGCGGGCCGTTGCTCGTTTGTAGGAGCAGCCTCGGCGCGGGCGAGTTCGCTGCGCAGCGGCGCCCTTTGCGCCTGTGGCGGCGGACCGCCAAACGGCCGGGTCGAATAGCCTGGGTTCATCGGGCGAGTAGTCCGGCGCCGGGCGACGATTTGCCGGCGCCTCACTCGACAAAGGTGATCTTGCCCGCGCCGTTGACCTGGGTGCTGCGCGCTTTCGGGTTGCCGTAGACCGCGATGGACCCGGCGCCGGAAATTTCCGCGACGATCTGCTGGCGCGCGTTTACCGCCGCGTTACCCGACCCGTTGACCGTGACGTTCGCCCGGTCGGCCGCCAGCTGCTGCGCCGAAAGATGGTTCGACCCGCTCATCTGCGCGGTCAACGCCGAAACATTCCCGGTCAGCACCGCGGTATTCGAGCCGTTCAGCAAAATCGACAGCGGCCCGCCGCTCAGGCCCTCGCCATCGATCTGATTGCTGCCGGAGGCCGAGATGTCGGTAACATTGGGGGTGGTGACGACAACCTTGACCCGCCCGTCGACCGAATAGGAGCGGTCGGTGTAGATGTCGAGCCGGCCGTTCGAGACCTCGGTCTTGACGATCGCCAGCAGGTTCTTGTCGGTCTCGATCGCCAATGCCGGCGCCGCGCCGAGCTTTACGGTGACCGCGAAAGCGCCGTCCGCGTTGATCGCGGTGACCGGTCCGAGCGGACGCGTTTCCGATGCCGGCTGCCCGTCGCCGACGACCCTGCCGCCGGCGGTCGACGTATCGACGGACACGGTCTGGCCGCTGACAGTGACGCTGCTGCCCTCATGGTTCACCGTGACCGATTGCTGGATCACGCTGGTTTGCGACCAAGCGACGCTGGCCGCCATCGATACCACTCCCGCCACGACCGCCGCGCCTACCCAGTGTTTCATAGGATCCCGATGTTTCGGTCGACTGACCGAGCGCACGCGATAGCACGGCGCCCGGCCGCGAACAACCGGCCAGGATCGCGGAACCCGCCGGAAGTGGAGCGGCCGGGGTCGGTTCGCCTTCGCGCCGTCGGCAACGATCCCGTCGGTAACGATCCCGTCGACTGGCCGATCGCAAAAACCCTGCTGCGCGATGTAGGATAGGAGCGGATCGATCCTGCCGCCGGAGTTTGCCATGCCGCCCGCCGATGGAACTATTGGACCGCTGATCGACCCCGGCGCCCACACCTCAGCCGGCCGGCGCTGGCCCGATGCCGGCAGCTCGCATATCCCGAACTGGGTCTACACCGATCCCGAGATCTTCGCGCGCGAGCAGGAGCGCGTCTTTGCCGGCTCCAGTTGGCTTTACGTCTGCCTCGAAACCGAGATCCCAAAACCCGGCGATTTCAAACGCAGCCGGCTCGGCGCCATCGAGGCCGTCGCCGTCCGCGACGCCGGCGGCGAAATCCGCGTCCTCGTCAACCGCTGCGCCCATCGCAGCGCGCAGTTCTGCTCGGCTGCCCGCGGCTCGGTCAAAGAGTTCGTCTGCCCCTATCACCAATGGACCTATGACCTCGGCGGCAAATTGCTCGGCGTCCCGTTCCGCCGCGGGTTTCGCGGGCAGGGCGGCATGCCGGCCGACTTCCGCTCGGAGGAGCACGGCTTGCAGCGGCTCGCGGTGACCGTTCGGCACGGCGTCGTCCTCGCCAGCTTTTCCGCCGAGACCGAGCCTTTCGAGCAGTATCTCGGCGAGAACATGCTGGGCTATTTCGACCGCGTCTTCGACGGCCGGGAACTCGTGGTGCTGGGTTACCTGCGTCAACGCATCCCCAGCAATTGGAAGCTGATGTTCGAGAACATCAAAGATCCTTACCACGCGAGCCTGCTGCACGTGTTTCTGGTTACTTTCGGGCTGTTCCGGCTCGACCAGCGTTCGGCGATCGAGATGGACCCGACCGGGCGGCACGCGGTGCTGGTCAGCCGCAAGGGCGAGCAGCAGGAGAACGAGGCGACCCGGCAGATGCGCGCCTTCAAGTCGAACTTCACCTTGCGCGACCCGCGTCTGTTGGAGCCGGTGCGCGAGTTCCCCGGCGAGGCTACCGTGGTCATGCAGACCCTGTGGCCCAACCTGATCGTGCAGCAGCAGTCGAATACCCTGGCGACGCGGCAGATCATTCCAATCGACGCGGGCCAGTTCGACCTTGCCTGGACGTTTTTCGGCTATGCCGACGACACGCCCGAAATGCGCCAGCGCCGCCTGCGCCAGGCGAATTTGATGGGGCCGGCGGGCCTCGTCTCGCTCGACGACAGCGAGGCGATGCTGCTGTCGCAGGCCGGGATCGCTGGTAACGACACCGCCGAGTGCCTCGCCGAGATGGGCGGCCGCGCGGTTCACGACGAGCCGCACATGGTCACCGAGACCGCGATACGCGGGCTCTACCAATATTATCGGCGGGTCATGAACCTCTGAGCGGCGATGATCGCCGCCCCTGGTCTCGACGCGCCGGCCGCGCTGCGCATGCGGCTCGCCGACCTCTATTGCGCCTACGCCGACACACTGGACGAAGGCGCGCTGGAATCGTGGCCGGATTATTTTACCGCCGATTGTCTTTACAAGATCATTCCTCGCGAAAATTTCGAACGGGATCTGCCGATCTGCCTGATTTACTGCGAAAGCCGGGACATGCTTTTCGACCGGGTGGCGGCAATCCGCGAGACCGCGCTCTACGTGCCGCGGCTCATCAGGCATTTCACCAGCAACATCCGGCTGCGCGAGATCCGCGCCGACGGCCTGCGCCTGACCGCGAGCTTTGCTCTTTTTCAGACGATGGTCGACCGCCCTTCCGAGCTGTTCCTTTGCGGCCGGTATTACGACCGGGTGATCGACGACGGCGCCGGTTTGCGCTTTGCCGAAAGGATCTGTGTCTACGATTCGACGGTCGTTCCGACCTCGCTCGTCTACCCCGTCTAATCGTCGGACTATATCCGGCCGGCGGCAGCGTGCTCCCGAGGGGCGAGGCGACGCCAGCGTGCGGCGCCGCCCCCGATGCGGTGAAGCGCTAAGCCGTGTGCGCCAAATCCTTGGGCAGCAATTCGGCGCGATAGGTCGGCCGCAGCACGTCGAGCCGCATCGGCACCGGCGTGCCGAGCCACAGCGCGTTTTTGCTGTGGTCGTCATAGGAGCTTTCCGTCAGCGGGTGGATCAGAACGTCCAGCCCGTCGCGGTTCAACATCAGCCATGGCACGACGTTCTGGAATTCCTCGATCTTGAAGATCACGGCGAATTGCGAGATCGGGTGCGGCCCTCTGGGCTCGTCGCTGAAGGCGCCCGGCTCGACCGCGAATTTGTCGGTGATCGTCTCCCGCAGCCGGGCGGCCGCGGGTTTGGTCGTCGCATCATAATAGACGTGGGCGTGATAGCCTCTGATTTCGGTCATTGAACCCTCCCGGCTCGATCGCCGCAGCGATGGTTTTTCCGCAGGCGAAACTGTCGCAGAGCCCCGCCGCATGCGCAATATCGAAGCAGCGGGATCGAAGCGGCGGGATCAAAGCGGCGCGTCTCGGCCTGCGCCGCCGGACCAATTACGTTCCAATTCGTTATCATATCGCGTTTGACGCTCGGGTTTCGCTGTCCTACCGTCGCTGCCACGCGATCGAACGATCGAGCCGCAAATGGAGGACATGATGGACGGCAGCGCATCGACGGGTCTGGGCAGCATCGTGGCGCCGCTCTATTTTCTGGCCCCGATGGCGGAAAAACCGGTCGCCTACAATTACACGCCGCCGCCGGGGACGCCGCCGCGGACCGGCCGCAACGTCGAACACCAGGTTCCGATCCGCGACGCGCGGCCGATGATCGAGCAGCTGTCGCTCGACAAGGAAGGCTTTGTGCTGCTGCACCACCAGACCGGGGTGGCGAATTTCTACGACGAAGAGCAGATCAAGGCGGTTTACTACCCCGAATGTGAGCGGGTCATGAAAGCGGCGACCGGCGCCGCGCGCGTCGTCGCCTTCGACCATATCGTGCGCAACGCCGGGATGTCGGGAAAGGACAACACCATCAAGATCCCGGCCAAGCGGGTGCACAACGACTACACCGCATGGTCGGCGCCGCAGCGGGTGCGCGACCTGATGGGCGACGAGGCCGAGGAATTGCTGAAGCATCGCTTTGCGATCAACAATCTGTGGCGGCCGATCCGCGGCCCGGTGCTCGAATTCGCCGCTGACCTTGTGCGACGCGCAGAGCCTGTCCGAGGAAGACCTGATCGCCAGTGACCTCAAATACCCGGACCGCACCGGCGAGACCTATGCGATCACCTACAACCCGAACCAGCGCTACTACTACTTCCCCAGGATGCAGGCCGACGAGGCGGTGCTGATCCGCTGCTATGACTCAGCGCAGCACGGCGCCTACCGGTTCTCCGCCCATACCGGGTTCGACGACCCGACCACACCCCCCGACGCGCCGCCGCGCGAGAGCCTCGAAGTGCGCATGCTGGTGTTCTTCCCGCCGGACGCCTAGCGCAGCGCGATCCCTCGCCCCACCTATCTTCCCTCGCTTGCGCGTTGAGGGAGGAGACCGTTCGGCGGAAGGGTCGGGCGTCGGATCGCGGGTGGGCGACTAGATGAGCCAGAACTGGGCGATCTGCGTCGGCATCGACCGCTACGACAATCTGCAGCCGTTGCATTGCGCAAAGCGCGATGCCGAGGCCCTGCGCGATTTCTTTGAAAAGGACGTGGCCTTCGAGAAGGTCTATTTCTTTGCCGAGGATGCGCCGCCGATACCGACCGATTTCGGCGAGCCGATAAGATCGACGCCGACGGGGGGCACCTTGCGCCGGTTTTTGCGGATCCGGTTCGAACAGAAATTCCTGAAGCCGAGCGACAATCTCTGGTTCTTCTTTGCCGGGCACGGCAGGCGTGAAAGAGACCGCGACTACCTGATGCCGAGCGACGCCGATCCCGGGAATGTCGAGGAAACCGCGATCCCGGTCAGCCTCGTGACCGAGCGGCTGCGCCGCTGCGGCGCGCAAAACGTGATCCTGCTGCTCGACGCCTGCCGCAACGAGGGCGCCCGCGACGGCGAAGGCGTCGGCGCCGAAGCGCAGCCGGGGGTCGTGGCGATATCGTCATGCAGCCCCAACGAACGATCCTACGAGATCGACGAATTGCAGCACGGCGCCTTTACCTACACCCTGCTCGAAGGGCTGCGCCTCGAAGGCGAGGGCAATTGCGCCACTGTCGAAAGGCTGGACCAGCATTTGCGGTTTCGCGTGCCGGAATTGTGCCAACGCTACAAGAAGCCGCACCAGACGCCCTACACCCAGGCCGAGCCGATCGAGAAATTGCATCTGATCCTGCTGCCGAAGCACGCGACCCTCGCCGACCTCGGCCCGATCCGCCTCGACGCGTTGCAGGCCGAGACCCAAGGGGATCTCGAAAGCGCCGAACAGCTGTGGTGGCGCGTGATCGCGGTGTCGCCGGCCGATGCGCAGGCGCACGAATCCGTCAAGCGGATAGCACTCAAGCAAGCGGCGGACGCGCACCCGGCAACTGTCGTCGCCGACCGCGTCGACCCCCCGTTGTCCGAGCCGCCGCCGTCCGAACCGCCGCTGTCCATGCCGGGGACGCGCGGCGAAATCGGTCCACGGGCGATCAGTCCACGGGCGATCAGCCCACGGGGGCTGCTCACCCGGCGTCGGACGCTCGTGATCGGCGCGCTCGCAGGGGCCGGCGCCGTTGCCGCCGCGGCGGTCCCGATTGTCCGCCGGCGGCTGTCTCGGCCGTCGTTGCGCGCGATCCATTTCGAGGTTGCGAGCGTCGACGAAAAAGGCCGGGAGACGCCGCGGCAGCGCGCCACCGCCGCGGTCTTCACCGAGGACCTCGGCTCGGGGACGGCGCTCGACATGATGGCGATTCCCGGCGGCAGCTTTACGATGGGGTCGCCCGGCGACGAGCCGGAGCGCCGGGCCGACGAAGGCCCGCAGCATCATGTCAGCGTGGCGCCGTTTTTCATCGGTGCGGCACCGGTCACTCAGGCGCAGTGGCTGGCGGTGATCATGCAGCATCCGGGCCGGGTGCAATACGATCTGAACCCCGCCCCCTCCTTTTTCCGCGGCATCGATCTGCCGGTCGAGAGCATCACCTGGTACGCGGCCGAGGAATATTGTCGACGGCTTGCCGCGATCACCGGGCGCGATTACCGGCTGCCGAGCGAAGCCCAATGGGAATACGCCTGCCGCGCCGGCAGTGCCGGCCCGTTCAATGTCGGCCCGACGATCACGACGGGTCTGGCGAATTATTGCGGCATCGGCGGCGGCGTGTGCGGCGACAGCGACGGCCGGAATATCGCGTCGGACGAATATGACGGCGTCAAATACGGTTCGGGCGCATACGGCCAGGGTCCGGTCGGGGTCTTTCGCGGGACGACGACACGCGCCGGCGCCTTTCCGCCGAACCGGTTCGGTCTTTACGATATGCACGGCAACGTCTGGGAATTCTGTCTCGACATCGCGACCGCGACCTATGACGATGCGCCGCGCGACGGCAGCGCGTATCTGTCGGGGCCGGCGGGCGCCAACCGCATACTGCGCGGCGGGTCGTGGTCGCACAACCCGGCGATCTGCCGCTCGGCTTACCGCGACTTGATTCCGCCCGACAATCCGGGCTGGCAGGGCCGCATCGGCCTGCGGGTGGTGTGCGGCTAGCCGAGGGAGCAGCAAGCATGGCCGAGCGCTCAGAAGTCGCTGTGGTTCGTCACCGAGGTCGAGACCGCCGAGTCGGTGGAGGTCGCCAGCGGCAGCCGCGGCGCCGAGGATGTCGGCGGCGGCTTTGGCTCGAGCCTGGTTCAGCAGACGCGCCGGTCCTTGACCCAGCGCGTGCAGATCGACGCCCAGGAGTTGAAGCGCGAGATCGGCAATCTGCTCGGCGTTGTCGGCGACGTCTTCGATCAGGCACGCAACGACGCCGGATTGTCGCTGGAAGAAGTCGAGCTCTCGATCGAGGTCAGCTCGGAAGGCCAGATCAGCATTCTCGGCAGCGGCGGCAAGATCGGCGGCAGCGGCGGGATCAAGCTGTCCTTCAAACGCCAGCGCCCCGCGAGCTGAACCGGCCGCGGGCCAGGACGAGAACGACGGCGAGGCAAAGAGGCGGGTCGGCAATGCCGGATTACGAGATCTTCGAAGCGGGCGATGTCGTGCTGCAATCGGGGCTGACCTATCGCAATGCCCGCCTCGCCTACAAAACCCACGGCGCGCTCGACGCCGCGCAAGTCGAACGTCGTCGTCTACCCGACCTCCTACGGCGCTCAGCATTACGATCTCGAATGGGCGATCGCGCCCGGCAAGGCACTCGACCCGAACAAATACTTCGTCATCGTCATCAACAAGTTCGGCAACGGCCTGTCCTCGTCGCCAAGCAATACCCCGCCGCCCTTCGACCGCGCCCGCTGGCCGCATTTCACGATGACCGACAATGTCCGGGTGCAGCAGCGGCTGCTGCACGAAGTCTTCGGGATCGAGCGGGTCAAGCTCGTCTACGGGTTTTCGATGGGCGCGCAGCAGGCCTTTCACTGGGGCGCCCTGTTCCCCGACCGGGTCGAGCGCATCGCCGCGATCTGCGGCTCGGCCAAGACCTCGCCGCACAATTTCGTTTTTCTCGAAGGCGTCAAGGCCGCGCTGACCGCCGACCCCGCCTGGCAGGACGGCTGGTTCGCGAGCCCGCCCGTCCGCGGCTTTCAGGCGATGGGCCGGGTCTATGCCGGCTGGGGGCTGAGCCAAGCCTTCTATCGCGAGGAGGAATGGCGCAAGCTCGGTTTTTCGTCATTGGAGGACTTCCTGGTCGGTAGCTGGGAAGCCAATTTTCGCCGCCGCGACGCCAATGATTTGTTGGCGATGCTGTGGACTTGGCAGCATGCCGACATCAGCGCCAACGAGCTTTACGGCGGCGATTTCGGCAAGGCGCTCGCCGCCATCGCGGCCGAGGCGCTGGTCATGCCGTGCGAAACCGATCTTTACTTTACGGTCGAGGACAACCGCCGCGAGGTCGCGCGCATGCCGCACGCCGAATTGCGGCCGATCCCGTCGATCTGGGGCCACCGCGCCGGCAATCCCGCGCAAAACCCAATTGACGCCAAATTCCTCGACGACGCCGTCCGCGAGTTGTTGGCGCGCTGAGAAGCGGGTTTCCCGGCGCGCACGATACGCGATTTTTTGGCGCGGCGGCGCGGCGGATTAGCCGGCCTCGGCGAGCGCCGCCTCGGTATCCGGCGGCAGGTCGATGCGCTCGATGTGGCGGCGGTGCCACAGCGCGTAGAACAGCAGGTTCCACGCGGCGCGGCCGGCGCGTTTCTGCCCGGCAGCGGCGAACAAATTCTCGACGGCGTCGGGGCGGCAGAATTCGCGCACCGCCGGCGAGCGGGCGACAAGCGGGCCGATCGCCTCGGCGCGGCGCTCGATCCAGCGCGCGACAGGCACCGTAAAGCCGCGCTTGCGGGCGAGCGGCTGGGCCTGCGGCAGATGCTCGGCGAGCCAGCGGCGCAACATCCATTTGCCGAGGCCGCGGCGGACCTTGAACTCGTCCGGCAAGCGAAACGCCAGGGTCGCGACCTCGTTGTCGAGATAGGGCGTGCGGCCTTCGGCGCCGTGCGCCATCAGGCAGCGGTCGAGCTTGATCAGCAGGTCGTTCGGCAGCCAGTCGGCGCAATCGACCGCCTGCGCTGCTTGCAACGAGGTGCGGCCGCGGCCGCCGCCATGAATTTCGGCGGCGGCGATCCCGTCGCGCCAGCCGGCGATCTCGCCGCGCAGCACGCCGAGCTCGTCGAGCACGCCGCGGGCGCGCGGCCGGCGTCCGCCCGCCCACCACGGCCGCATGACGCTGCGATAGCGCCCGTAACCGCCAAACAGCTCGTCGCCGCCCTCGCCCGACAGGATCACCTTGATCCCGGCCTCACGCGCGGTGCGGGCCAATACCCAGCTCGGCACAATCGCGTAGTCGGCGGCGGGGTCGTCGACGCACGAGACGATTTCAGGCAGGAGCCGCCAGAAATCCGCCTCGCCAAAGGCGACCTCGACATGCTCGGCGCCGACCGCCTGGGCGGCGTCGCGCGCCGCCGGCCGCTCATCGGCGGCGCCATCGTCAAAACCGATCGTGAACGCCTTGACCGGGCGCTCCGCGAGCCGCGCCATCATCGCCAAAATCGCGGTCGAATTGATGCCGCCCGACAGAAACAAGCCGAACGGGACGTCCGAGCGCTGATGGAGGCGCACGCTGGCGGCAAGCGCCGCGTCGAGCCGCGCAAGCGCCTCGTCCTCACCGAGCGCCACCGGGCCGTATTCGGGTAGTGCGGCGCGACGGCTGCGCTCGACAATCCGCCCCTGCCGCACGACCACGGTTTCGCCGGGCAGAACTCGGTTGATTCCGGCAAAGATCGTTTCGCGGCCGGTCGTGAATTGCATCTGCACCAGCTCGTCGCGCGCCCGCCGCAGCAGTTTCGGAGCGACGATGCCGGCTTCGATCAGCGCGTTGGGCTCCGAGGCGAAGGCGAAACCATGTGCGGTCTCGGCATAATAAAGCGGCTTGATCCCGAACGGGTCGCGGGCCAAGACCAAGCGGCGCGCACCAGGATCATGCAGCGCAATCGCATACATCCCGCGCAGATGCAGGGTGAAATCGAGCCCATGCCGGCGGTAGAGGTGCAGCGGCAGCTCGCAATCGGACTGCGTCGAAAACGCGGCCGGGCGGGCGCTGCCGCGCAGTTCTTCGCGCAGCTCGATGTAGTTGTAGATCTCCGCATTGGCGATCAGTGCTGCACCACCGGGCTCGTGGAGCGGCTGGGCTCCGGTCGCGAGGTCGATGATCGCCAGCCGGGTCTGCACCATGCCGACATCGCCGGACCGGTACTGGCCGACACCGTCCGGACCGCGATGGCGCAACGCCGCTTCCATCGCCCGCAGCGGCGCTGCCGGCGGCGCCGCGCCGTCGAGCGTCATCAGCCCGGCGATGCCGCACATCAGCCGACGCCCGCTTTGCTCGCGATATCGTGGCGCGCCGTGTCCTCGGTGGGCGTCGAGCCCTCGGCGATGACTTTGACGGCTGCGGCGAGAACCTGGTCAATTTCGAGCTCGTCCAGGCTTGGCGCCGTCAACACCTCGACCTTTCGTCCTCGCGGCGCGCACCAGGCCGGGTCCGAAGCGCGGGAAAACAGCACGACAACCGGACAACCCGCCGCCGCGGCGAGGTGGGTCACGCCGGTGTCGTTTCCGACCGTGAGCATCGCCCGCTGCGCCAGGGCGGCAACCGATTCGATGTCGGTGCGGCCGACAAGATCGACAGCCTCGGGACAGAGCTCGCGGACCGCCGCCCCGAGCGGCCGCTCGGCGCCGGACCCGATCACCACCGAGGCGCAGCCCTCGCGCAGCAACGCCTTTGCCAGCATGGCATATCGTCGAGCGGGCCAGCGCTTGGCGAGGTGGCGTGCCGAGGAGCCCGGCACCATCAGGACGAACCGCCGCCCGGCGAGACCATGCGGCAGCTCGCGGTCGAGCGACGCCAGCGCCGGCAGCGGGGTCGGATAAATTCCGGCCATCAGCAGCTGTTCGGCCTGCTTGTCGATCGTGTGCTGCCGGTCGCGGTCGAGATTGGCGTGCGGATGGGAGCACCGCCAGGCGGCGCCCGACCACTGCGGGGTCGAACCCCGGCGAAGCAGTCGAAAATACACCGCGGAGCGCTCGGAGGTTTGAAGATCGTAGACCCGCTCAAAGCGGCGTCCTCGCAATTCCCGGCGCAGAGCGAGCCACCCGATGACGTCGAGCGGCCCGGGCCGCCGGTCGATCATCACCTCGTCGAAAAGGCCGAGGCGTTCGGCAAATTCCGCCAGCGGCGACGTGGTCAACAAGGTGATGCGATCATCGCGATGATGCCGCCGAATGGCGGCGGCAGGGCCGAGCGCCTGCACGAAATCGCCTAGCGCGCTCAGCCGAATAATCAGGATTTGCCGCGGCGGCGGCCGGCGCCGCGCGGGTTTCAGCCGTGGCCGCCGCCGCGCCAAGGCATCGAGGTCGATCTTGCTCGGCAAGCTCCTCGAACGCGGCGAACACCCCGGCATGGACACTGGAGTCGGAAGAGCCGAGGCTGGCAACCAGCCGCTCGACCGTTTGTTCCGCCGCCCGAACAGCGGCGTCCCCGATCATGTCGCTGTCGCTGCCGGCGAGCGGGACGGCTTCGTCGGCGACCAGGATCTGGTCTTTGCGGCGGGCGAAAATCATCGGCCGTAGCGCCAGATGCGCCACCGCCTTCGCCGCCGCCGCGGCATCCGTCCCGAAGGCGGTCAGCAGGCGGTACAGGTCGCAAGCGACAACGTAACGGCGATCGGGGCTCCACGACTTTTCGTTCCATTGGAAAAAATGGTTGAGAGGCGTTCCGGCCGGGAAATCACTCGACCGCAGCTGCGAACCGCGAACCCAAAAGCGGGTGGTCATCAGCCCCTTCTGCTCCGGATTGCAGGCCGCGGCACGGGCTTTCTCGGCGGCGCGGAGACCCGCGGCGGCAGCCTACTCGCGAGCTTCGTCATGCCGGGGGCGCCGTACATCCGGGTGCGAACCGGTCGAAAAAGCGGCGGTAAGAGGCGACGACCGCCGGCTCGGTAAACTCCGCCTCATAGGCCCGCCGGCCCCCCTGCCCCAGCCGTTGACGCAGCACCGGATCCCTGCTCAGACGCTCGATCGCCGCGGCAAGCGCCGCCGGGCCGCCCCCCGGCTGACCTGGGAGCGGCACGAGCAGCCCGCTGACCTCGTCGTCGACAAGCCCGGCCGGCCCGTCGCTGGCGGTGGCGACGACCGGCAGACCGGCCGCCCATGCCTCGATCACGACATTGCCGAGCGGCTCGTGCAGCGAAGGACAGACGAGGAAATCGGCCTCGGCCAGCAGCGCCGGAACGTCGTCGCGCCAGCCGAGAAAACGTACTCTTTCGCTAACCCCGAGATCCTGCGCCTGGCGCTCCAGCGCGCCGCGCTGCGGACCGTCACCGGCGATCGCCAGCCGCACCTCGATCGTCCTGGCAAGGGCCTCGATCAGCAGCGAAAATCCTTTGTTCGGATGGAGCCGACCGAGCGCCAAGGCCAGTGGCGCGCCGCCTGACGAGCGGTCGGGGCGGTTGAGTGGAGCACAAGTATCCGGGACGAAATTCGGCAGATAGTCGATGTGCTCGGGCGGCCACCCCTCGGCCACTGCATAATCGACGATGGCGCGGGTATTGGCGATGAGATGATCGCAGCGCCGGTAATATTTCAAATTGTAGTACCCTCCGAGGCGGGCAACATGCACGAAATCGCCGCGCGGGCAAGCCTGGGTCGCGCGGTTCATCCAGGTCAGCACGATATCCGGGCGCCAAGCCGCAATTTCCCGCCGGAAGCCGGATCGGGTGGTGACGTCGAACGGCCCGCCAAAATCCAGCTCGCCGACCGCGACACCGGCAGAGCGCAGGTGTTGCGAGCGGACGGGATCGCGGCGTATCAGCACCCTTTGAGTTTCGCCATTCCGCTGCAATGCCGACGCCAGCCGCACAAAAAAGGTTTCCGCTCCACCGTGACGCGCCCCGGCCATGGCCTGCAGCAGTCGTCGGCTCATCCGACGAGCGCTTCGAACCGAGCCGCGACCATGTCCCAGCTCAACCCGCGTTGATGTTCGAGCGCCGCCAGATGCCAGCGCCGCCACAGCGCATCGTCGCGCAGGATTTCGATCGCCGCCGCGGCAAAATCGTCATCGCTCGTCGCCACTCGGCCGGTAACCCCGTCGATCACCCGCTCGCCGACAGCGCCGAGCGGTGTCACGACGGCCGGCACGCCCATGGCCTGCGCCTCGGCCAGAGACAGGCAGAAGGTTTCCCCTGGGTCGCCGCGATAGAGCATGACCCGCGCCCCAGTCAGGGCCGCCGCCAGCGTCTCGTGCCCGACCGGCGCGAAGCGGCGCACGCCGCTGCCGGCCAGCATGTCGGCGCGAGCGAGCACCGCTTCCATTTCGCCGGCGCGGCGCGCCCCAGCGCGCCGTAGACGGCGGGTCCGGCGTAGATGTGCAATTCGGCCTGTGGAACCGCCGGTGCGATTTGCCGCGTCCACAGCTCCAAGAGCCAGGCGAGCCCGCGAAGCGGGTTGGAGGTAAAGATGGCCCGCGGCGGCGGCGGCTCGCGCGGTGCGGCCACGCGAAACCGGTCGAGCACGCCGTATGGGATCGTCTGGCAGCCAGCATGCGCCAGCCAGGCGGGAACCGTTTTCGCGTGATAGGCGCCGGTCACGACAAGGACGGGTCGATACCAGGCGAGCCGCCACACATTGCGAGGCTTTCGTAGATAACGCGCCGGGTTGTGCAGCCAGAACAGCCGGCGTTTCGCGCGCCGGACCAGCCCGATCACGCGGTGACCGCGATTGCCAATGTAGAGATCGCAGGTTCGAGGCATGTCGCGCGCCAGCGGCATCCAGCGCACGCCGTTGTGGGTCAGGGCCTCCTCGCAGCGATTGCGCGACCTCGACCGAATGCCCGCGCGCCGCCAGCGCCTCGGCCAGCGCCACAAAGGCGGTCTCGGCGCCGCCGAGCGGCGAGGTCTCGGCCATGCGTCCGTCGAAGGCGACCCCGTCATCCGCCATTACCACATTTGCCATCACTCGCCGGCGCGTCCGCCGCCGGGACGAATTGATGACGGCTGTCGCGTTGCGCGGGCCGACTGTCGCCCGGACCCCGCCTGCGGAGAGAGGGACGGATTGAAGGGCGTCCCGGCGCGACATCCCCCGGTTCGAGCCGCGCCTTGAGGTAGGACAAAATCGGGTAGAGCGCCGCACAGAGCGCGATCAGGAAGCCGTAGGGTCCTTCGCGATAGCCGCGCCGGCCGACATAGCACTTCCAAAACCGCGAGACGATGCGCCGCAGATTATGCCCAAAACTGCCGATATCGCCGGTTTCGCGCAAATCCTGCGCCCGCAAGGTCGTGTAACGGTCGAGCCTGATCAACATGTCCGAAATATTGCGGTCGACGTAATGAACCAGCCGCTGTTCCAGGCTTGGCCCCTGCGGCCCGGTCAGGGTCACGCTCGCATGCAAAACGCGGTCGTCGCTCCAGGATTTGACGCCGCGGCGGTAGAGGCCGGCATGAGCCGACCGGCCGAAAAACGCCCCCCATCCCCAGCGGACCAGCCGATCGCCGACATAGTTGTCGACCGGGACGAGGTGCCACGAGGCTGAGGAGTGCGCTACGACCGCGCGGATTTCCGCGGCCAAGGCCGGGGTCACCCGCTCGTCGGCGTCGGCCTCGAAAATCCAGTCGCCGCGGCAGGCAGCGATCGCGGCGAGGCGGCGGGGCGCTTCCCGCGTCCACGCCCCCTCGACGACCCGGTCGGCGAGGCGGGCCGCGATCTCGCGCGAGCCGTCGGTGCAGCGATCGAGAAGCACGACGACCTCGTCGGCAAAGGAGAGAGCGGCGAGGCAGTCCCCGAGCTGCGCCTCCTCGTCATGGGCGACGACGACGGCGGACAAGCTCGGGCCGGCGACAGCCCGAGCCTCCGGCGCGGCGGCGGTCCGGCTCGAAATCATGCCACAGCACTCGCAACCCGGCGCCACAGGAGGTGCGCGCCGGCTTCAGCCGCGTCGACAGACAGACTGTCCATCAACGTGTCGGTCGTCAGGTGGTCGAAATCCGGCCCGAACATCGTCTCAGGCGCGTCCGCGGTCCGCACGACCGCCGTGCAACTGCCCCAGGGCGCGTATTTCTCGATCGGGCTTGGACCAAACAGCCCCAAGGTCGGCGTGCCGACCGCGGCGGCGATGTGCATCAATCCGGTGTCGTTGCCGATGAACAACGCGCAGCGCCGCAGCACCGCCGCCGCCGTCAACAGGTCGACGCGGCCGACCAGGTCGACGAGCCGGTGGCGCGGCATCGCCTCGAGCAGCGGCTGGCCTGCCCGCGTTCATGTTCGGCGGCCAGCACCGCGACGCGGGCGTTCGGCAGGACGCCGCCCGCCCCCGTCAGGCGCCGGGCCAGCTCGGCGAACCGCTCGCCGCGCCATTGCTTGCCGCGCCAATTGGCGGCCGGGCCGATCGCCAGTACCGGGGCTGCCGGCGGGAAGCAGCGTCGGCCGCCTTGCGGTCGTGGCCCGCCGCCGTCCACAGTCGCGGAGAAGGAGGCGGGTCGAGACCAAAAAGGCGGCCGAGCTGGCGCACGCGGTGTTCGTGCTCGTTACCCTTGGCGACGACTTTGCGCTCGCCCGACCGGAGCAGCCAAGCCAGCCCCGAGCCGCGCAAATCGATCACCATGTCCCAACGGCGTGTCCCGACGGCGGCGTAGAGCGGCAACCAGTGCAGGCCCAGCGCCGCTTTTCGACAATGATCAGGCGCTCGAGTCGCGGGACGGCTTCGAACAACGGCGCCGCTATCGGTCCCGCCGCGATCGTCAGCCGCGCGCCCGGAAAACGATCGACCAGATAGGACAGCAGACCGGTCGACAGGACGGCGTCGCCGATACGCGTCGCAGTGACAAACAGGATGTCCATCTTGTCGATCCGCGCGCCTTATATCCCGTCGCCCTGCGGCTTGCCAAGCCGGCGATCCTCGCTTACGTCTAGCCGGCGCCAACCACTCCGATTTGCCGTCCCGAGCTATGTCCGACGCCCGTTTTGTACTGCTCGACGACCGCGGCGTCCTTGCCGTCGGCGGGCCCGACCGCCGCGCGTTCCTGCAGGGGCTGGTCTCCAATGATGTCGACAAGGTCGGCCCGGCGCAGGCCGCGCTATGCGGCACTGCTGACCGCGCAGGGCAAGTACCTGCACGATTTCATGATGGCCGAGTTGGACGAGACGATCCTGCTCGACGCCGAAGCCGGCGCGCCTCGCCGATCTCAAGCGGCGGCTGTCGATCTACCGGCTGCGGGCAAAAGTGACGATCGAAGAGCGGCCGCGATCTGCGCGGTGGCGGCGGTGTTCGGCGACGAGGCGCTCGCCGCCCTCGATCTTCCCCGAGAACCCGGCGCCGCACGCGCCTTCGCTGCGGGAACCGCCTTTGTCGACCCGCGGCTCGCCAGCACTCGGCGCGCGCTGCATCGTGCCGCGCGGCGAGGCGCGGCCGGCGCTGGCCGAGGCGGGTTTCGTTGAAGCCGGGTTCGCGGCCTACGACCAATTGCGCCTCGGCTCGGCATTCCCGACGGCAGCCGCGACCTCGTGCTCGAAAAATCGATCTTGCTCGAAGCCGGGTTCGACGAACTGCACGGGGTCGACTGGAACAAAGGCTGCTACATCGGCCAGGAATTGACCGCGCGCACCAAATACCGCGGCCTGATCAAACGCCGGCTGATGCCGGTCGACGATCGACGGCCCGGCGCCTGCGCCGGGCACGATCGTCCATGCCGACGGCCGCGAAGTCGGCGAAATGCGGTCGAGCCGCGACGGGCACGGGCTCGCCTTGTTGCGAATCGACGCGCTCGCGGGCCAGCGGCTGGCGGCCGGCGATGCGGTAATCGTCCCGGCCAGACCGGATTGGATGCGCATCGACAGCGACGAGACGCGGTAGCGTCTGAGACTTCGCCCGCTGCCAAGCCGCGGACCTCGCGCGGGTCCCGCCATTTATTGCGGGTCCGGCGCGTTTAGCTGCTGCTGGATTTCGCGGGCACGCTGGCTGCCGGGGCTGACGCCCTGCCACTGCATCTGCCATTGCTGCGCGCGCAGGTCGTTACGGTAGGACTGCATCTTCTGCTGGTCGATCGGACCGGGCAGCTGGGGCGGCGGATAGGACGGGCTCGGCGCTTGCGGCAGCTCGTAGACCGGACCGGGCTGCGTCAGCAGCGGCGAAATCCCGTTCGGCGGGGCTGCGGCATAGCCGGGATTGATCGGCGGCGGCAGTGGCGCCGGTGTGGTGGGCGGCGGTGGCGGCGCCGGGAAGCGGCAAGAGTTGCAGCGGCGGCGTCTGCAACGCGGCGTCGGCGGGTCTCGCCGATAGCGTCGAGGATCGCGAACAGCAATGCGGCGTTCGTCCGCCAGGTCACGCGGTCGCGTCCCGGCGCTCGCCGGCCAGCGCCGCCTGCGCCGCCGCGAGCCGCGCGATCGGCACCCGGTAGGGCGAGCACGATACGTAGTCGAGCCCGACCTCCTGGCAAAACCGGATCGAGGCCGGGTCGCCGCCATGCTCGCCGCAGATGCCGAGCTTGAGCCCGGGTGGGCGGCGCGGCCGCGCTCGGCGGCGATGCGGATCAGCTCGCCGACGCCGTCGGTGTCGAGGGTCACGAACGGATCGTGCTCGAGAATCCCGAGCCGCTGGTAGGCGCCGAGAAAGCTCGCCGAAATCGTCGCGCGACAGGCCGAACGTGGTCTGCGTCAGGTCGTTGGTGCCGAAGCTGAAAAATTCGGCGGTCTCGGCGATCTCGCCGGCGCGCAACGCCGCGCGCGGCAACTCGATCATCGTGCCGACGAGATAGGGCACTTCGACCCCGGCGCGCTTCATCACGTCCTTGCCGACGCGGTCGATCATCGCCTTGAGGATGTCGAGCTCCTTCCTGGTCGCGACCAGCGGGATCATGATCTCGGGCTCGACCGCCGGCCCCGGTTTCCTTGATCACCGCCGCGGCCGCCTCGAAGATCGCCGCGCCTGCATCTCGTAGATTTCGGGATAGGTGATGCCGAGCCGGCAGCCGCGATGGCCGAGCATCGGGTTGGTCTCGTGCAGGGCGAGCGCGCGCTGGCGCACCTGGGCGACGCTGCGGCCGGTCAGCCGCGCCATCTCTTCGAATTCGGCGTCCGTCTTGGGCAGGAATTCGTGCAGCGGCGGATCGAGCAGGCGGATGGTCACCGGCAGCCCGCCCATGATGCGGAAGATCTCGACGAAGTCGGCGCGCTGCATCGGCAGCAGCTTGGCGAGCGCGGCGCGGCGCCCGCGCTCGTCGTCGGCCAGGATCATCTCGGCGCATCGGCGACGATGCGGTCGGCCTCGAAGAACATGTGCTCGGTGCGGCACAGGCCGATGCCCTCGGCGCCGAACTGGCGCGCGGTGCGGGCGTCGAGCGGCGTCTCGGCGTTGGCGCGCACCTTCATGCGTGCGGATCTCGTCGGCCCAGCCCATCAGGGTCGCGAAATCGCCGGACAGCTCGGGCTGGATCGTCGGCACCTCGCCGAGCATGACCTCGCCGGTCGAGCCGTCGATGGTGATGATGTCGCCGGCCGCGATCATCGGTCGCGCGCACCGTCATCCGTGCGCGCTGCGTAGTCGATGTGCAGATCGCCGGCGCCGGAGACGCAGGGCCGGCCCATGCCGCGCGCGACGACCGCGGCGTGGCTGGTCATGCCGCCGCGCGCGGTCAGGATGCCCTTGGCGGCGTGCATGCCGTGAATGTCCTCGGGGCTGGTTTCGATCGCGCACCAGGATCACCGCCTCGCCGCGCGCCGCCAGCGCTTCGGCTTCCTCGGCCGAGAACACGACCTTGCCCGAGGCCGCGCCCGGCGAGGCCGGCAGGCCGCGGGTCAGGATCGTGGTCTTGGCCTTGGGGTCGAGCGTCGGATGCAGCAGCTGGTCGAGCGAGGCCGGCTCGATGCGGCGCGATCGCCTCGTCGCGGTCGATCACGCCCTCCTCGACCAATGCGACCGCGATCTTCAGCGCCGCCTGCGCGGTGCGCTTGCCGGTGCGCGTCTGCAGCATGTAGAGCTTGCCGTGCTCGACCGTGAACTCGATGTCCTGCATGTCGCGGTAATGGTCTTCGAGCGCTCGCCGGACCTCGGCGCAGCTCGCCGAAGCACCTCCGGCATCACCTCTTCCATCGCCGGCAGGCTCGATTTGTTGGCGCTTCTTGCCGGCGATCGTCAGGTGCTGCGGCGTGCGGATGCCGGCGACGACGTCCTCGCCCTGGGCGTTGACCAGGAATTCGCCGTAGAACACGTTGTCGCCGGTCGACGGGTTGCGGGTGAAGGCGACGCCGGTGGCGCAGTCGTCGCCCATGTTGCCGAACACCATCGCCTGGACGTTGACCGCGGTGCCCCAGTCGTCGGGGATGTCGTGCAGCCGGCGATAGGTGACGGCGCGCGTGGTTCATCCACGAGCCGAACACCGCGCCGATCGCGCCCCAGAGCTGGTCCTGCGGCGTCCTGCGGGAACGGCTTGCCGGTCTCGCTGCTGCGACGACGTCCTTGTACCCGTCGACGACGACCTTGCCAGTCGTCGGCCGTCAGTCGGTGTCGAGCGTGACGCCCGGTGTCGAGCTTGTGGTCGTCGAGGATCTCCTCGAAATGGTGATGCTCGATGCCGAGCACGACGTCGCCGTACATCTGGATGAAGCGGCGATAGCTGTCCTAGGCGAAGCGCGCGTCGCCGCTCTGCTTGCGCCAGGCCTTCGACGGTCGCGTCGTTGAGGCCGAGGTTGAGCACCGTGTCCATCATGCCCGGCATCGAGGCGCGCGCGCCCGAGCGCACCGAGACCAGCAGCGGATTGTCGGCATCGCCGAAGCGCGCGCCGATCGCCTGCTCGACCGCGGCGAGCGCCGCCGGCGACCTGTCGCTCAGCTCGGCGGGATAGGACTTGCCGTTGTCGTAGTAGTGGGTGCAGACCTCGGTGGTGATGGTGAAGCCGGGCGGCACCGGCAGGCCGAGGCTGCACATCTCGGCCAGGTTGGCGCCCTTGCCGCCGAGCAGATTGCTCATCTCGGCGCGGCCCTCGGCCGCGCCGCCGCCGAAGCGTAGACCCATTTCGTCATCCGCCGCTCACCCTTCGATCTGCGAGAAATCGGCGACCTGGTTCATCGTGTCGCGAATGCGCGCCAACAGACGCAGCCGGTTCTCGCGCAGCTGCTGAGTCATCGGTGTTCACGGTCACCTTGTCGAAAAAGGCGTCGACCGGCTGCCGCAAGCGCCGCCAGCGCAGCCATGGCGCCGGTCAAATCCTCTTCGCCGAGACGGCTTCGAACGTCGCTGTTCAGCGCTCGTCAAGGCGCTCGTACCAGCGACCTTCTCTGCCGGCTCGCCGCAGAACGGTCCAGTCGACTCGCCGTCATAGACCGCCGTCCTGCCTCTCTTCGATGCCGACGATGTTGGCCGCGCGCCGATAGCCGGCCAGCAGATTTGCGCCGTCTTCGGTGCTGAGAAACGCTGCCAGCGCCTCGACCCGCGCAACCAGCCGGACCAGATCATCTTCGCTCGCCCGGCGCAAAGACGGCGTCGATACAAGATCGTGGCGCACGCCCTGCTCGCGCAGATGCACCTTCAGGCGCTCGGCGAAGAAGTCAAGCAATTCCGATGCGTCGATCAGCGAACCGCGATCTGTCGGCATCCGAACATCGCCCGTGCCGCTCGCGAAGCACCGGTATCAGCGGCAAGCGCAAGCCGTTCTCGAGGATAATCCGGATCACACCCGAGCGCCGCGCGGCGCAGCGCGAAAGGATCGCGCGAGCCGGTCGGCTTCTCGCCGATGGCGAAGAAGCCGACGAGCGTGTCGAGCTTGTCGGCCAGCGCGACAGCGATGCTCACCGGCGCCGTCGGGCAGACGATCACTCGGGCCCTGCGGCTTGTAGTGATCGGCGATCGCGTCGGCGACTCGGCGTCTTCGCCGTCGTGCAGCGCGTAGTAGCGGCCCATGATGCCTTGCAGCTCGGGGAACTCGCCGACCATGCCGGTCGAGAGATCGGCTTTGGCGAGATGCGCCGCTCGCTGCGCCAATCGGCTCAATTCTCCATCGTCGTTCCCGCGAAAGCGGGAATCCAGGGACCGCAGAGCGTCGCGCGAGCGGTTCGCCCTGGACCCCCGCTTGCGCGGGGTGACGACGGAGGGAGTGAAAGCTGTTCCGCGAGAAACGCCGCCAAGCTGTCCGATCCGCTCGACCTTCTCGTACATGGTGCCGAGCTTGGCGTGGAAGACGCGGTCCTTCAGCGCCTCGACGCGGTCTTCGAGGCGGATCTTGCGGTCCTGGTCCCAGAAGAAGCGGGCGTCGGTCAGGCGGGCGCGCAGCACGCGCTCGTTGCCGGCGACGATCGCCTTGCCGCCGTCCTCGGCAAGATGTTGGCGACGAACAGGAAATGCGGCGCCGGCGCTGCCGTCGCGGCATCGAGGCAGGCGAAATACTTCTGGTGCGTGCGCATCGAGGTGCGCAGCACTTCGGGCGGCAAGGTCATGAAATCGGCGTCGATCGCGCCGACCAGCACGACCGGCCATTCGGCGAGGCCGGTGACCTCGTCGAGCAGCCCCGGATCGTGTTTGACCGTCAGCCTGCAACTCCGCCGCGCGGCGGTCGAGGTCGGCGCGGATCAGCTCGCGGCGCCGGTCCTGGTCGAGCATGACGTAGGCGTGCTGCAGCTTGTCGCGGTATTCCGCGGCGCTGTCGGCGCAGAACTCGCCCGGCGACATGAAGCGGTGGCCGCGTGTCGTGCGGCCGACCGGGACGCCGTCGATCGCCAACGGCACGATCTCGCCGTCGAACAGGCAGATGATCGAGGTCAGCGGCCGCACCCAGCGCAGCGACGCGCCCGGCCAGCGCATCGATTTCGGCCAGGGCAACTCGGCGATCGCGGCCTTGACCAGCTCGCGGCAGCACCTCGGCGGCGGGCCGGCCCGGCCGCCGGACGACCGCGAAATAGAATTCGCCGCGGCCGGTGTCGCGGATCTCGCATTCGTCGATCGAGGCGAGCCCGGCCGAGCGCAGGAAGCCGTCGATCGCCGCTTCCGGCGCGCCGACGCGCGGGCCGTTCCGCTCCTCGCTGCGGTCCGGCTGGGCTGCGGGAATGCCGTCGGCGATGACGACCAGCCGCCGCGGCGTCACAAAGCCGCGCATGTCGGCCGCCGGCGATCTCGGCCGCGGCGAGCTTGTCGCGCAACAGCCCGGTCAGATCCTCGTCGCGCGCCGCTGCATGCGCGCCGGGATCTCTTCGGAGAACAGTTCGAGCAGCAATTCGCCGTACGGCGCTCCGCTGGTGAGATGGCGACTCGTCGATCCGGGTCATTTTGCCGTCGAGGCCGACCAGTGGCATAAAATCATTCGCCAGCACACTCGCAAACCATGGCGAATTCGGAGGGCCAGCCGGCGATCGGCCACCGCCGTCCTCGGCGCCGCCAGCCAGGCTTCGCAGCAGCCTTTGGCCAGGGCGCGCACGCGCCCGATGTAGGCGGCGCGCTCGGTCACGCTGATCGCGCCGCGCGCATCCAGCAGATTGAACAGATGGCTGGCCTTCAGCACTGGTCATAGGCCGGCAGCGCCAGGCCGCGTTCGCGCACGAGCGCGCGCATTCCCTCTCGGCATCCTCGAAATGGCGGATCAGCATCTCGGTGTCGGCGATCTCGAAATTGTAGGCGGAAAATTCGCGCTCGGCGCGCTGGAACACGTCGCCATAGGTCATACGCGCCGGCTCGGAGTCGTTGAAGTCGAGGTCGAAGATGCTCTCGACGCCCTGCACATACATCGCCAGCCGCTCGAGCCCATAGGTCAGCTCGGCCGAGACCGGATCGCAGTCGATGCCGCCGACCTGCTGGAAATAGGTGAACTGGCTGACCTCCATGCCGTCGCACCAGACCTCCCAGCCGAGGCCCCAGGCGCCGAGGGTGGGGCTCTCCCAGTCGTCCTCGACGAAGCGGATGTCGTGCGGCGCGGGGTCGATGCCGATCGCCGCGAGGCTCCCAGATAAAGCTCCTGGATGTCGGCCGGCGCCGGCTTCAGGATCACCTGGTACTGGTAATAGTGCTGCAGCCGGTTGGGGTTCTCGCCATAGCGGCCGTCGGCCGGCCGGCGCGAGGGCTGCACATAGGCGGCGCGCCACGGCTCGGGCCCGAGCGCGCGCAGGGCCGTCGCCGGATGGAAGGTGCCGGCGCCCATCTCGACGTCGTAGGGCTGCAGGATCACGCAGCCCTGCCGCGCCCAGAAATTCTGCAGATCGGCGATCAGCGACTGAAAGCTCACGCTCGCTCCTCAAACCCAGCGGCGTCAGCGCGGTTGCGGGCAATCGGGCCGCGCACAGGCCGGCGCATGCGCCGCGACATAGGACCCGCATACGCCGCACGCCAGCAGATCCTCGGCGGGAAGCGCCGCGGCGGCGGCGGCGCCGGCCGCCGCCGCGGCAGCTCGCGCGCCGGGCCGTTCAGCCAGCGATAGCCGATCCAGATCGCGCCGAACACCAGGATCAGAAAGACGAGCTTCGGAAATTCGAACATAGCCGAGGTTTACCGGCCTCCCTGGAACCGGGTCAAGAAATGCCGCGACGTTTAGATTATCACGCCATCCGCCCATCCCGGCTCGTGCATTCCGTAGAGCGGGGTCGGGATTGCCGATCAACGTCACGCCGTTACAATCCGAAGCGGCCCCACAACACGCGCGCTTCGACCCAGTCGGTGAGGTCGGCGATCATGTCCGCCGGCTCGCGCGCCGCAAACGGCAGCCGTCCCCAGATGGGGCGCCGGCGCTCGGCCGCGATCGGCCGCAGGCGGACGTTTTCACCGTAGCGGGCGCGCATCACCGCGCGCAGCTCGCCGATGCCGTCGATCAGCCCGCGCTCGGCCGCCATGTGCCCGGTCAGCACGTCGCCGTTGAACAGGCTCTCGTCGCCGGCGTCGATCTTGCCGGCGCGGCGCTGGCGGACATGGTCCTTGAAGGCGCGGTGAATGTCCCGCTGCAGCACGGTCAGGCGTTCGACATCGGCGGGCTCAACCGGCAGAAACGGGTCAAGCAGGGATTTGTGCTCGCCGGCGGTGTAGAGCCGCCGTTCGACGCCGAGCCGCTTGATCAGCTCCTGCAGGCCAAAGCCGCCGCTGATCACGCCGATCGAGCCGACGAGCGAGGTCTCCTCGCCAAAGATCTCGTCGCCGGCGAGCGCCAGCCAATATCCGCCCGACGCCGCCACGTCCTCGGCAAAGGCGACCACCGGCAGCCGTTTTTCGTCTGCGAGCTGGCGGATGCGGCGATAGAGCAGCGCCGACTGCACCGGCGCGCCGCCAGGCGAATTGACGACGATGGCGACCGCCACCAGGCCGGGAATCGGAAAGC
Source organism: uncultured Alphaproteobacteria bacterium (assembly GCA_963775525.1). GTDB lineage: Bacteria > Pseudomonadota > Alphaproteobacteria > ATCC43930 > CGMCC-115725 > AP-15. The sequence continues at coordinate 57,587 of CAVZJF010000012.1, forward strand.
CCGTTCGATCGCCGCGGCGTGGCTCGCCAGCGAGATCGCGTTGCGGCGCGCCCGCGGCATGATCACGCCCTCGAAACGCAGCACCGACACCACCGGCCCACGCCGCCACAGCCGCTCGACATCGAGGTAATCGCGGATGCTCATGGGTCACAGATGGGGAGCGACGGCGAGGGCTACCGGCCCGAGATCCCACGGGTCAGACCCCGCGGGTCAGATCCCGATCGGTCAGATGTCGAGCCCCCTGCCCTCGCGCAACACGCCTTCGGCGCCGTCGCTCAGGCGCCCGTCGGGCCGGTGCAGCACCAGTCCGAAAGCGAGCCGTGCCGGTGCGGCGACCTGCTTGCGGGCGCGCACCAGGATGCGGCTCGCCGGCCGGTCTCCGCCCGGCCACAGCGGAAACACCACCACCTCGCCGGCGCGGCCGGCGATTTCGCCGAGCAGCGCGTCGATGCGGTCGGCGCGGTGGACAAAGGTCACCGTCCCTTTGGGCCGCACCATCGCCAGCGAAAAGCGCACCCAGGCGGCGAGGTCGGCGTCGCCCTCGACCGTCGCTTCGGCCTTTCCGGGCGTCGCCGCTTCGTTGGCGCGGCCGCGCTCGTTGTAGGGCGGGTTGGCCATGACGTGGTCGAAGGCGCCCGGCGACAGCCGCGGCGGCGGCTGGAGCAGGTCGCCGATCATCACCGAAACCCGCGCTTCCATCGCGTTGAGGATCGCGTTGTCGCCGGCGAGCCGAACCAGCTCGCGCTGCATCTCGAGCCCGACGACGCGGCTGTGCGGCACCCGCGCCGCCAGACACAGCATCGCCGCACCGGCGCCGCAGCCGACATCGAGGACCAGCTGGTGCGGCTCGGCCGGCACCGCGGCGGCGAGAAAGACCGAGTCGATCGCGACGCGGTAGCCTTGCGGCCGGCTGCCGCAAACGAACGCGCCCGCCGAGCAGCCGGTCCTCGGTAAAGGCCGGCGGCGGCGGCGGCCGGCGCACCGCTCACCGGGCGGCCTCGCCGGCCTCGGCGAGCAAGGCGCGGGCGCGAACGACGTCGCGGTCCGACACCATCAGGCGGCGCGGGATAGCGCCGATACTGCCTTCGATCAGGCTGGTATGGTGATCGAGCACCAGGCTGTCGATCCCGAAATCGTTCAGCAACGCCTGCACCCAAGAGAGGCGGACGGGGTTGTTCGTGCGCAGCAATTCCTTCATTGCATCCGTCGTTCGGCAGGTCGCAAGCCGGGTCGAGCCGGGCGGCCCCTTGACCGGTCTCGCCCGTCATTCTATGCTCGTTCGGGTTCCGACGCGTCAAGCCGATCGGGCGGCCGGTCGGGCGGCGCCGCGGACGCGGGAGAGGCGGGTGACGCTGGTGGCGGGTGTCGATCAGTTGGACGCGGACCGCAGGCCGTCGCTCGACCCGTTGTCGCGGCTGCTGACAGACGACCTCCAACGCGTCAACCGGCTGATCGTCGAGCGCATGCACAGCCCGGTGGCGCTGATCCCGCAGCTCGCCGGCCATATCGTCGCCGGCGGCGGCAAGCGGCTGCGGCCAATGCTGACCCTCGGCTGCGCCCGGCTGTGCGGTTACCGCGGCGACCGCCACATCGCACTCGCCGCGGCGGTCGAGTTCATCCACACCGCCACCCTGTTGCACGACGACGTCGTCGACGCGAGCGACCTGCGCCGCGGCCGCGACACCGCGAACGCGGTGTGGGGCAACAAGCCCGCGGTGCTGGTCGGCGATTTTCTGTTCAGCCGGTCGTTCGAGCTGATGGTCGCGGACGGATCGTTGCGCGTTCTCGAAATTTTGTCGCGCGCCTCGGCGGTGATCGCCGAGGGCGAGGTTCTGCAATTGATGACGACCGGCGACACCGCGACCACCGAAGCCGACTATCTTGCCGTCATCCAGTCAAAAACCGCGGAATTGTTCGCCGCCGCGAGCCGAATCGGTGCGGTCCTGGCCGCCCGTCCGTCGCCAGGAGGAAGAAGCGCTCGACCGTTTCGGCCGCAATCTCGGCATTGCGTTTCAGCTGGTCGACGACATGCTCGACTTTTCCGCGCTCGAAACCGAGCTTGGCAAAAGCGTCGGCGACGATTTCCGCGACGGCAAGGTGACCCTGCCGGTGCTGCTCGCCTTTGCCCGCGGCGACGAGGCGGAGCGCGGGTTCTGGCGGCGCACGCTCGAAGAAATGGATCAGCGGCCGGGCGATCTCGAACATGCGATCGATCTGGTCGAGTGTCGCGGCGCGCTGGCCGAGACCTCGGCCCGCGCCCGCGCTTACGCCGCCGCCGCGGTCGAGGCGCTGGCGCCGTTCGCCGACGGGCCCGAGCGTCGCGCCTTGATCGCCGCTGCCGCCTTTGCCGGCGACCGCCGTTTTTGAGCCGCGGTGGCGCCGGTGGCGCGGCGGCGACTGGCCAAAGCCCCGTTGCGCACCATATGAACGCCTGTATGAAGGCCTGCGCCGGATACGCCGCCTTGCATGGCGGCTGCGTTGGCGCTATGACGGCGCCCGGTCGGCGGAGTGTAGCTCAGCCTGGTAGAGCACTGCTTTCGGGAGGCAGGGGCCGAAGGTTCAAATCCTTTCACTCCGACCAATGTTTTCAAAGACTTACTAGCCAAATTCGATGAAGGCCAAAGCCCGCGTGATTGAAAATGTGATTGAAATTCGGTCCGGCGCGCCTGAAATTCGCGATCGGCCGGCCGCACCGCCCGACGAGGCAGCGTTTAAGCGAGCCTTCAACGAGCGTATCGCCAAGCTGCGAACCGGCGCCGGGAAAACCCAGGCGCAGGCTGCCGCCGCTCTAGGGATTAGCCTTCAGGCTTATCAGCATTTCGAGTATCGCAGCCCGATGCCGGCCTATCTGATCGCGGCCTTCGCCGCGTTCGTCGGAAGCGATATTGACTTTGTGCTGACCGGCGAAGGCGGGGGTACCAAAGTCCGATCACGCAATCGCAGTTGCTGAACCGCATCGCCAGCGCCTGTTGCGCAACACTAAGTTCACGCGCAGGGCGCGTGGCACGCCGTTCGCCGACGCCGCCGGAAAAATGTCCGCTCCCCAAACCGACCGAAGTCGCCCTATGATTGCGCGTTCCCGGTCGATCCGATGGAAGATAGGTTCTCGACCTGAAGGATATGTCGCTCTTGCCGAAGGCATTCCGCCGTGACGCGAACGCAGACAAGGCTCCTGACGATCGGCATACCTCATCCGACAGCATCGATCGTCGATCCGAGCGCGCGCCATCCCGTCGATTTGCCGATCGGAAACGATAACGAAGACCTTGTCTGTGGTGCCTGCGGTACGGTTGCGCTGACGGGTTGGTCTCAATCGTCCACTGCCGAACGCCTCGTCGTCGAAAGCCAGATGCTGATCAGGTGCGGGAAGTGCCGGATCTATAACGTCGTGCCGACCGCGAGACTGGCCGAGGAGCCGCGAGAGGCTCTGGTCATTGTCCACAATCGGCTGAAGGGGCTCTACGTGCGTGGTCAATCATCAGCCGGGGCACCGGCGGAGCGCCATTTTGTCACGAGCGGTGGGGTTGCCCGTGGCGGGCGCGAGTCGTCATAATCGCGGCCTCGGCCGGCTCTGTCCGGCGCGAGGTTCCTCCCTACACTTGGGCCGGTATTATTCCGGCCCGTTTTTTACGCCGAGGGTGCGGCGCTGCGGCTGAGGAAGAAGCCGAGGATGGCGACGAGCCCGCCGAGGATGTCGAAGGCGTGCCTCAGCAGCGGCTCGTCGACCTCGAAGCCGATGGCGATTAGCACCGCCGCGGCGCAGGCGGCGTTGCCCGGGTTGGCGACGCGGCGCAGCAGGTCGAGCATTGCCTCCCTCTCCCTCTCAGCCCTTGGCCCGCCAGCGCTCGTAAGCGGCGGCGAGCTTCTGGTCGTAGCGATTTTGCGCGAAGCCGGGACCGTTGTAGCCGCGGGCAAAGGCCCGCCAGTAGCGCCGGCGCAACGGCCCGTCGAGCCGGTTGGTCTTGACGAACGCGACAAAGGCGTCGAGATGCGGTCCCGCCCCTGCTTCCATGGCCTCGACAAAGCCGGTGATCGCCGGGTGACCGACCGCGGCATGGTTGGTGCCGAGGATCTGGAACAGCCCCCACGAGCAGGCGCGGTGCGCCGCCTCCCAGTCGATCGCGGCGGCATCGGCCAGGCGCTCGTGCTGCGCCGCCCCGGCGCGGCCGTAGAGGGTGCGGTCCCAACGCGGCACGCTGAGCGCCACCCCACGGCGATCGCGGGCGGCGGCATGGCGGCCGTTGGTCTGGCGGTGGAAGATGTGGGCCTCGTAAAGGATCTGCGGGAGGCCGCCAAAGGGACCATCGGGGGGAGAAACCCGCGCCCGGCGGCCTCGATCTCGGCGACAGCGCGCACCGCTGCGACCTCGCAGTTGAGCGCCGCGGCCGCCCGCTCGAAATCGGCGTCGGTCAGGTGCAGGACCGGGGCCAGCGGCGGGGCCGCTTCCTCTTCGGCCTCGGTCTCGATATCGGGTTCGGGGTCGGGCCCGACATCGGCCGGCAATTCGACGTCGCCAGCACGCCGCGTCAACAGTCGCCACAGCAAGCTCATCGCGATCTCCTTTCGGCAGGCGCCGCGCCTTCGAGCCGTTCAAGTCGGTCGGCTAGTTCCTTCACCGCGTTGACCAGCGCGAATTTCAACGCCGTGCAGTCCATCGTGTAGAGGTCGGTCTCTTGCTCGTCGGCCGCGTCGAGCTTGGCCGGTTGGGTCGCGACCATCTCGGGCATGACCGGGAGCACGTTCTGCGCGATCAGCCCGTAATAGCGCCGGCCGTTGTCGACGCTGCCGCCAAGTCCGTTGAAGAGATACGAGACCGGGGTTAGCCGCCGCAGCTCGGCGAGGCCGCCGGTGTA
>CAVZJF010000013.1:0-111948 GCA_963775525.1 uncultured Alphaproteobacteria bacterium
GTTCCTCGTCTCCGTCGCCGGTTTCACCGTCGCCTCGATGCTGTGCGGCATGGCGCAGTCCCTCACGGAGATCGTGCTGTTCCGCGTCCTGCAAGGCCTGTTCGGCGCTGCGCTCGTCCCGCTGTCGCAGACCGTGCTGCTCAACATCAGCCCGAAGGAGCGGCAAGGCTCCGCGATGGCGCTGTGGGTGTCGCGGTGATGGCCGGCCCGGTTCTCGGGCCGGTGCTCGACGGCTGGCTGACCGAGGCCTATAGCTGGCGCTACGTCTTCTGCATCAACCTGCCGATCGGCGTGCTCGCCTTCCTCGGCTTGACGGCGGTCCTGAGCGACTGTCTTTGAAGTCAAGCGAGTTGCCATGGTTTGCGGTCTCGCAGGATGGCGTTGAGGATGACGATGAGCTTTCGGATGCAGGCGACGAGGGCCTGCTTACCGGTTTTCCCGGCGGCCCGGAGCTTGACGTAGTAAAGGGCGATGACGGGAGTGGCGCGGCTGGCGACCAAGGCGGCCATGAAGAGGGCGGTACGCACGGCGGGGCGGCCGCCGGCGATGGTGCGGCGGCCCCTCAGGGTTGCGCTGTCGCGGTTGATCGGGGCGACGCCGACGAGGGCGGCGATTTTGCGGCGATCGAGGCGGCCGAGCTCGGGCAGCTCGGCGATCAGGGTGCGCAGGGTTGGCGGGGCCGATGCCGGGGACGCTGGCCAAGAGATCGGCATCGGCTTGCCAGGCCGGACTGTTGCGGATCGCGCCGTCGATGTCGCGATCGAGTTCGCAGAGCTCGCTCTGCAACAGCTCGAGATGCCGGTCGATCGCGTTGAGAACCCGGCGTTGGGTCGCCCGGCGCCGGCGATTGCGCTCGGCGACCATCATCTCGATGACCTGGCGGCGGCGTGCCACCAGCTCGCCGAGCGCCTGCGCTTGCGCGTCGGCAATCGGCCGGGCGGGCGGGCGGACCGCCTCGGCAAAATGAGCGATTGCCGCGGCATCGATCCGGTCGGTCTTGGACAGCTTGCCGGTGGCGCGGGCGAAATCGCGGATCTGGCGGGGATTGACCACGGCCAGCGACAGGTGAGCCGCGGCCACCGCGCTGGCGACGATGGTTTCGTAGCCGCCGGTGGCCTCCATTGCGACCAGGTGCGGCGCCAGTGCCTGCAACCGGCCCACGAGCTGCGCCGGCCTTCGCCGTCGCGCGCGACGGCGAAGGCCTCACCGCTCGGCCGCAGATGCACGTCGCGCCGATCCTTTGCCACGTCGATCCCAACAAAATGCTCCATGTCCCGTCCCCGGCCTGCGGACTGACCGCGAACATCGCCGCCACCCGACGCACACTCTCGCCGGTCTCGACTTGGCGAACCACCCGTTCGCGAAGGTCTACCGAATAGGGCCGCGTCATCCCCCATCTCCCCAAGATGTAGGCCCATTCTCCTCCATATCGCCCACATCTGGGAAGCCGCCAACTCTGTCAGATGAGAAACCGCTCTAGCAGCCTGTCGGGTTGATGTGCTGTGACGGGTTGAGATGTGCCCGCTTGGCCCGGTTTAGGCGGGCCGCAGGTTGTGCAGCCTGCGGCAGTTGTAGGCGAGGGCGACGAGGAGCCATTCGGCGGCGACCTTTTGGATGCCTCGGAGGTGGAAGCGGGTGAACCCCATGGCGCTCTTGATGATGCCAAAGACCGGCTCGACGGTCTGTTTTCGTTTGCGGTAGCGGGCTTTGCCATCCTCGCTCTCCAACTTGGCCTTCATCGCCAGGCGCCACGGTTGGGTGACGCGGCGCTCGGGCTTGGGCTCGGGCGGCGGGCGAAAGTCGTAGAGCCGGTGCGGCTGGGTGCGGGCGATTGCCACCAAGGGCTCGATGCCGCAGGCTTCAAGTTCGGCGACGGCCGGGCCGCTGGCATAGCCGGCATCGGCGAGCACTGTCTGCGGCAGGCCGACCGTCTCGCGCATCGCCAGGACCGTGGCCGCGAAGGTCGGCTGGTCGCTCGGGGTGGTGGCTATGCCGGTGGCCAGGATGAGCTGTGTTCCCTCGGCGCAGACCACCGCCTGGGCGTTGTAGGCTTGGCGGTACTCATGCGCTTTGGACTTGCGCATCAACTGCAAATCGGGGTCGGTCAGGTTGGTCTGCCGGTCGGGCGGCGGCGTCTCGTCGGGCGGTTTGGGCGGCCGGCCGCGGCGGCCTTTCCGGGCCTCATAGGCCGCCTGCCGGGCCTCGTATTGCGGCTGCTCGGCATCCGCTTCGGCTTTGGCCGCCGCCTCCAGCCGCGCGCAGGCGGCCTCGAGCTTTTCTTTGAGGGCTTCGCGCCGGGCGATCTTGGCCGGCAACGCCTGCGGGTCGATGTCTTCGGCATCGGCCGCCTCGGCCTTGGCGGTCAGGGCGGCGATGTCGGCGATGAGTTTGTCGCGCAGCACCTGTGCCCGGTCCCACGGGTCCGGCATACGGCCGGCCCGAGGACAGGCTCCGCGCAGCGAGCGGATCTTCGAAGCATTGGCGTCAATCTTGGTCCCCCCGGCCTTTCGCCGGGGCAGGCTTGATCGACACCGTGCCGAGCCGCAACAGCCCCATCTCGCGCGCCAGCAGCAGCACCTGCAGAAACGCCGCTTCAAACGCCTGCTTGTTGGTCCGCCGAAAGTTGGCGATCGTGTCGTGGTCGGGGTGGGTGTTGGCGGCGATAAAACGGGTGCCGACGTCCCGGTACGTCGCCCGCTCGATCCGCCGCGAGGAGAAGACGCCGTTGGCATAAGCTGTAGACGAGCAGCGCCAGCATCAGCCGCGGATGGTATTGCGGCTTGCCGCTCGGCCGAGAGTTGGTGTGAAACGCCGCCAGCCGCACCCGCTCCACCGCCGCCACGATAAAATGCGCGATGTCGTTCGCCGGCAGCCAATCCTTCACATCCGGCGGCAGCAGAAACGGCTGCTCGCGGTCAAACGGCATATAGGTCGTCATCAGCTATATCCGGTGGTCCCCTTTACGACACACACCGTATCATGATAACGCTGCCCGTCAACCCGACAGCCTGCTAGATCGCGCTAAGAACCGTCTGGCGAAGAGAGACGAGCGCGTGCGAGCCCGGCGAAATGGCCATTGGGATGTTGCTCGAGGTAGGCCTCCAGCTCTTCACGCCGGTTGCTGTCCTTGACGGAATTCCAGAAGGCAAGATCGAGAGCATCAGCGGCGACTTCCTCGGGTGTCGGCGGCGCCGACGTCGGCGAAAGCGCGGCTGCCTCGAGTCGTGTTTGGGCGAGCGAAGCGAAGGTGCCCTCCGGATATTGCTCGAGGTAGGATTTCAACTCGGCGGGACTGCCGTCCTTGACGCTGTCCCAAAGTGCCAACTCCAGGGCGACTTCATTGTCGGCCGATAATTCGGACGTCGCCGCCCGAGCTGCAGGCAGGTCGGTTGGCTCGGGGTCTTGCTCGAAGCTCTGCGCCTCTGGTTCCGATGACCCCTCGCCGATGCGAAGCCGAAAGGCTCGGATCGGGTGGGCGATGTTTTTGACCAGCTGCTCGCCGAGATCCTCGAAGATCATCCCGCCGCGATGGCGCAGGTGATCGCGCACGCCCCGCGAAACACAGATCTCCCCGCCCCTGACGAGGCCCTCGAGCCGAGCCGCGACATTGACGCCGTCGCCGAAGATATCACCCTCCTTGGCCATCACATCGCCGACATTGACACCGACCCGGAAGCGCATCCGTCGCCCTTCGGGCTCGGCATCATTCGCGCGTGCGAGCGCCTGTTGGATCTCGAGCGCGCAGTGGACCGCGTCGAGCACGCTAATGAATTCGGCGAGAACGCTATCGCCGGCGGTATTCGCAATCCGCCCTCGATGCTGCCCGATCAGATCGTCGACTACCGCCCGATAGGCCGACAATGTCGCCATCGTCGCCTCTTCGTCGCCATGCATCAGACGGCTGTAGCCCTCGACATCGGCGGCGAGGATCGCCACAAGCCGTCTCTCAACCGGCGGAGCCTCCATCCTCGGAGATCCCTATCCGATCTGGCCGTCGGTATCAGCCAGCGGACCCAAATTACCAACATGGCAATCCCCGCAAATCCAGATCGGCGGGCCTTGCGGCAGTTTGCGGCTGTCCGAGGCGGCGAGCCACTTATAAAACTTCAGCGTGTTGCCCCGGACATAAGCGGGCGCCGATCCGGCCATTCTCAGATTGCGCGATCGTCGAAACGCGGCGTCCCGCTCGGAAACGGATCTGATCTGTGGCGGGGCCTTTGCCATGACATCCCTCATAGCCCTGGAAGGCCTCAAAGATTGGGGTTCGCCGCCAGCATTCCAGTCGAACCTCAACCCAGATCCGTCAGCTGGGCTAAACACCGCCCCCGATATACTGGTTGCGCTCTGCGGCAACCTGCTCGGGAGTGTAAGGCGGCGCGCTTTGGTCGAACGAAGTCCAGCCGCTTTCGCGATAAACAGCGCCACGAACGGTTGGATCGACCCATTTGCGATGTTGCAGGATCTCCCGAGCCCCCGGGGCACGGGCGTCGTCGACCCGGGCGGTGACGAGGGTCCCGCCGCGGCGCACCCCTTCGGCATAAAAATTGGCGTCATGTTCGGGGACGCCGGCGCCGGTTAGCGAGCCGACAATTCCACCGGCAGCACCACCCACCACCGCACCGCCTGCGGCCCCGACGGCCATAGCGACCAGCCAGCCCCCGGCCACCACTGGTCCGACACCTGGGATTGCCAACAGGCCGAGACCGGTTAACAGACCGCCGACACCGCCTACTGCGGCTCCGATCCCGGCGCCCGTCCCGGCGTCCGCGGCAGCGTTGGTCGGATGATCCTTGTCATATCGGTGGTCGACGTTGTTCGAGACAAGGCTGATGTCGGCGTGCGGGATGCCGGATGCCTCGAGGTCATTCACCGCAAAAACCGCGGCGTCATAGGTGTCGTAAAGAGCGGTGACTGTCTGTGTCATAGCATTCCTCAATCGGTGAAATAAGATTTACGAGTATCCTTACGACAGAGATTTACTTCGGGACGACGTTCCCTTGAAAGTCGAGCGCGACGGGAACGGTTGCGCTTCCATTGTTAGCCTCGGCTCTCCAGATGCCGTCTTTGTCCTTGGTCAGACCGGCAACGCTGGTGTAGCCGGCCTTCTCGATGCGGGATTTCGCTTCCCTCTCAGTAAAGCTGTTCGCCCCGGCGACAGGCGCTCCTGGGTTGTTCACATCGGATTTCGCGACAGCGGGGGTGCCGGCATCGTGATTTGCCGGCGGTCCCGCACTTTGTGCCATGGCACCACCCGCGAGACCTGCGCCTGCCATGACCGAGATCACGGCCGCAGCCAAAAGATTTTTCATAACAAGTTCCTTTGATTGCTTCATTTACACGACATCAACAACTTTAACCCCGGTTCGTTCCACAAAATCGATAGGCTGCGTCAATTAAATTGTGCAATCACGATTAATTGAATATTTCAGCTAAATTCGCCGGGGTATCTGTTTGCCGGAGGAGTTCGCTTCGGGAATTGTCTACTTTTGCAAGAGCCAACCCGACGGTGACTAAGCTCCAAGAATCCGCCAACCTTACCCGATTTCGAACCCGTCTTCGCGCCGTCGCGTTTCAGGACGCCGCTGCTACGGGCTCGAACGCAGACGGTTGCAGGTCGCTCGTCAGATGGGAGGCGGCAGCTTGGCTCGCAGCAGCGGTTACCTGCGCGACCGCTTGCTGCAAAAACGTCGTGATGAGGTCGGCCCCGGTTTTGGCGAGAGCGTTGCGTTGATCGGACTCATCCGCCTTCAAGGCCCAGAATCCGCCGACGATCATCGCGTTCGGCAATTTACGCCGCAATCGCCGGACAAGGTAGTGCGGGTTTGCAAAGCTGCCGGGCTCAAGATAGCAAAGATAGGCGATCTGCACGCCAGTCGCATCGAGCGCAAAAAGGTTGGGCGGCGATACCGCTGCCGACGGCACCACGCGGGCTCCAATCCCATGTTTCTGCAGCAATTGCGCCAGCATTGCCGCCGATGCCTCGTCGAGCGACCCGCGCCCGGCCACGCACAACACCGGCGTCCCCTGCCAGCTCGGCGCCAGTTCCGCCGCGGAAAGAATCGGCGACGGCGCCGCTCCATCGCTCGCACCGGACCCAGCAGGCGGAACGACGTCATGGTCGGAAAGATTATCGATGACCGCGTCGACGGCTTCCTTGATCCTTACCCGATGATCATGATCGAGCGTGCCCCGGTTGACGTCCAACTGCGCCAGCGCCAGGCCGCGGATCGCGATCTGGTCGTAATAGGCCGACAATGGGTGTTCCTTCGAGGAACTCTTCGGCCAGATGCGAGGCCTCGTCGGGGTCTTCGGCGAGAATGCGCTGATAAAAGCTTTCCTCCGGCGCCAGTGCCGGCTGGTCGCCGAGCAGCACTTCCAGAAACTGCAAATGCTCGACATGCCGCCCCAGGACAACGAGGCACATGGTTAGCGGCGTCGACAGCAGCAGGCCGATCGGCCCCCACAGCAAAGTCCAGAAAGCGGCGGCTACGATGACTGCGATGCCGGAAAGTCCGGTGCTATGGCCGTAGAGCCAAGGCTCGATCGCCTGGCCGGTGATAAGCTCGACCACTACGAACATACCTGTGGTCCACAGCAGCATCGACCAGCCCGGATCGACGGCAAGCGCCACGATCATCGGAAGCGCCGCGGCGGTGATCGGACCGATATAGGGAATAAACCGCAGCAGCATCCCGAGGATGCCCCAGAGTCCTGGGTTCGGGACGCCGATAAACCATAATCCGCTGCCGACCAACACGCCGAAACTGGCGTTGACCGCTGTCTGCGCCAGCAGATAGCGGCTAAGGCGTCTGGCGGCATCGTCCAGCGCCACGGTCGTGCGCCGAAGATCGCCGGCCCCGGCGAGCCGGATAAACCGGTCGCGCAGATCTTCGCGCTGGAGCAGAAAGAAGATGACGAAAACGACAATGATACCCGCCGTCACCAGGGGTTGAAGCAGAGGGGCGGCGGCTTCGTAAATGAGCTGCATTGGCGTCGATGCGGATTGGCGGATCTCGACCGGAACCGGGCTTTGCGGCTGAACGCTCGGCGGAGAGGCAGCAGGCTGATTCGCTGCGGTTTTGTCGCCCGTCTCGGGCTTCTCGATCTCCTTGCCGAGATTTTTCACCATCTTCGAGGTTCGGTCGATGATCCCACCGCCTACCCGTCGACGCCCGCAGCGAGTGAATTTTTTGCGCGATGTTGAATTGGTAGCCGGGCAAGTCGCCTGCGAAGTGAGCGAGCTGGGTCCCGACGAATGTGCCGATGCCGCCGATTATTGAGAAGGCGAGTAGGACGGCCACAATTACCGCCGGCACCCGACCGAGATGCCAACGGCGCAGCAGCAAAACCAGCGGCCCGAGCGCGAAACTCAGAAGGATCGCGAGGGCCACGGGAACAAAAACTTCCCGCCCAAAATAGAGGCTTGCAACGATGACGACCGCAACCGCCAAGGTCCCAAGGCTGGTTGGGGGCGTCCCGGAGGTCCGGATCTCCACCCGATCAGCGCCGCCGATCCGAGGCGAAACGTCATTTGCCACGATCGGCAACCTCGCTTCAGATCAGCGTGCCCGGCCCGCTCCAGGCTCGCGCCGGTTCCGTGGATTACGCTATCAGCCTGCGCCGCTGTTTTCGCCGACCGGCTCTCCTTGTTCGAGCGTGTGGCCGGTGAAGGTGCGCGTCTCCGGGGCGGGTATGCCGCTCGTCTTATATTCAGCCAGAATCGCCTCTTTCCGCGTCTTCAAGCGATTACCGAGCTCGTCCATATCGAGACCAGCAGCCCGGGCTTGGGAGAAGATTCCGTCCGAACGCCGTTCCTCCTCGTGAACATGGTGCTCTATCTGTTCGGACAACACCTTGACCTTGGCGTCGTAGAATTCCTCATTTGGTGCGCTGGCGAGGAGCTCGGCTATAAGCACCTTGCCGCCGTCGTGCTCGACATACCCCTCATTCAGCAAGCCGTCTCCGACCTGTCCCCTGCAGGCCGGATAGAAGATTTCCTCCTCGATCACCGTATGCGCGCTGAGTTCGGTGCAAATCTGCCGGACCAGGGTTTGTTTCTTGGCCGCGCCTTTGGCGGCTTCGAACTTGGCGAACAAATCCTCGACCTTGCGATGGTCTGCTTTCAGCAGGGCGATGGCGTCTTGTTGATTTTGGCCAGGCATGACGGCTCCTTTGGGAAAAGCAGTTTCTGACGTTTCGCGCTCTTCAACGGCCGATCGACCGGGACGCCGCACGGTCAGCGCCCCGAATTGGAGTTGGCCTGGCCGCCGTTGCTCGAGCCCTGTAGCTGTTGCTGGGTCTTTTCCTCCGCGTGCTTGTTCGCCTCATGATGACCGATGACGCAGCCGACACCGGCGCCAAGTACGGCGTGATGGCCGGCGAGATGCCCGGCTACTCCACCTACAGCAGCACCCTTCAGGCAGCCGGCCGCCTGGGCCGGCGCCGCGACCCAACCGGCCGCCATTAAAAAAGCGACGGCGGCCGGCAGTAACATGAATTTCATTTGAGTTTCCCTTTGGGACACGCTTGGGTGGTGCGTGCACGATCAACGCCGTGGCATGCCATCAGGTTCCGCCTGGGTTCCCGTCGGCTTCCGCCACCTTGGCATCGTCTGGTTAATGCATACTCAAGTTCAAGTCGACCTGTTGCACACTCGCAACCATGAGTAGATTCCGAGGGTTGTCGCAACTCTCTCCCAGAGCCGAGGATTGGCCACGAAGCGGGACCAGCGTCGCCCTCACGGCAGGGCGGGAAGTTAAGGGCATTCTCCGCTCGCTTTTGTGTTGCGATGACGAACCGCCCTCCGCAAAGCCAGGGGAGACAAGAGCCATGACGATCAGCCAAGACAGCGCCGCACCATCCGTCGTCCGCAATGCGGCTGAGGGAAAGCACGCGGAATCAAACCGGCCTCCAAAACTGGGCCGGAAGCAAAATCGAGCGACGCTCGGCCGTCGCACGATGCACGGCGTCACGCCCTCGATCAGTCTCGACGATGTTCTGATTACGACAGAGCTGCGGAGGCGCGTTTCACGGAGATCGCATCTCGGTGGGGCAGCCTCAGCCTTGCAAGAGCTTGCCCAGCAGGTCGAAAAACGCCCTGCGGACGTGCTGCCGTCTTTTGTCGAGATCGCGAGGAAGCTCTGCAAGGCAGGATCCGCCGGGGTCAGCGTTTACGAACCGCAACCGGACAACGCCGGTATTTTCCGATGGCACGCGCTGACCGGAAAGGCTGCGCCCTTCGGCGGCGAAACGACGCCGCGAGATTTCAGCCCGTGCGGCATTTGTCTCGATAAGGCCGAAGCAATCCTCATGGATCGCCCGGGCCGGCTTTATGATTGGTTGAATCTCCCGAATTTGCCGGTTGCCGAGGCCCTCCTGGTGCCGTTGTTCGTCGCCGGTCCCAAGCCTTTTGGGACGCTTTGGCTGATGTCTCACGACGACAAGCGGTTCGACTGGGGCGACGCTTTGGCGCTGAGCGAGATGGCGACCTTTCTCAATCTTGCTTTGAGCATGATTGCCGACATCGAGGACAAGAATGCCGCGCTCCAGCAAGCCGAAGCAGCGCTGCACCAATCCTCCAAACTGGTAGCCTTGGGGCAGCTTACCGGAGGGATAGCACACGACTTCAATAATCTTCTCACTGTGCTAGGGGGCCAACTCGAACTGATCAAAGAGCGAGCCCGGGACGATAAGATCAAGCGGATTGCCGAGCGTGGGATCAAGGCAGCATTTCGGGGCGAAAAGCTTGTGCAACAAGTTCTGTCTTTTGCGCGACGACAGCCCCTCCGTCTCGATTTGATCGACGTTGAGATCGTGGTGGACGAAATCGTCGACTATCTTCGGCTGATGGCGGGCTCTTTGAACGTGAACAAACAGATTGCCGAGAACCTGTGGCCGCTGCGCGCCGACCAAGATCAATTGCTGCTGGCGATCCTCAACATCGGCATCAACGCCCGAGATGCGATGATGGCAGGGGGCGGCGTGCTGACGATCGATGTGCGGAACGCGGCTTTGCAGAACGGTCCTGACGACGACGGGTTGACCGGCGATTTCATCGCGCTTGCCATTTCCGATACCGGCGCCGGGATGTCCGCAGAAACCCTGGGACGCGTCTTCGAGCCGTTCTTCACAACCAAGGCGGAGGGTCAGGGGACGGGCCTCGGCCTCAGCATGGTTGCCGGCTTCGCCAAGCAGTCGGGCGGAACCGCTCATATCAACAGTGAAATCGGGCGTGGCACCTCGGTGACCATCTATCTTCCCAGAACGCCGACTGACCTCGCCGTCTCGTAGTCAGGCATTCTGTCACGGCTCTATCGACATGCGAGGGATTGACCTCGCCCCTGCGCCACGCGGTGGGCGCCGCAGACCCACGCTCTCAGATCGCATCAATAGTTTGACATAATGATGTGATAGTCGTCCCATCATTGATGGTGGTTCGCCGGCGCTGCGTTAATAGGGAAACCTCTTGTATTCGGCGGTCTGCCGCTGGTGTGGATATAGAAAATCTGCTGGCTTTGCTTTTCCCGTCAAATTCCCGGTTCCGCCGATTTAATTCCCGGTTAGGCCGCCAAAAATTCCCGGTTCGCCCGCAACGGGAATTGCTCGCAATGGCTTGATTTATAGCCCGTTTTCGCGGTCGAACCGATGTCACGCGGCGAAAATCGACAAGCTTCCCGGTTATTTTCCCGGTTCGCGGGAATACGCCGCCGCCGGCTGCCCCTACCACCCGGCCTTCGGTTCACATCGCGGGGTGGGGTCGATCAATAGGTCGTTCGGATTGAAAGGGTGACCCTGGTCCGGCTCGTAGGGACCGTGCACGCGATACCCATAGTTTGTGCCCGGCCTGACCCCGGGCAGGTAGCCGTGCCAGATCTCATCGAGTACCAGTTGATTGCGGGAGCGTCTCATCTGAACCCTCCTTCGGCATCGAGGAGGTCAATGATCCATCTGGAGACCGCCCGGCCGAACGGCTGTCGAGAACCTCGGAGTTCAGTCAGCGCACTAATCGCGATCCTCGCGCTGCCCATTGTGATCGCGGCGCAAACCGCAGCGTCGCACATCCATGCTTGGATCTCACGCGAGAACCCTGGCCGGACCTCGATGTAGAGGATCTGACGGCCGGCACGCCCTGGCCGGCCGTAAACCCGAACTTGCTGGCCATGAAGCGGATGCCTGGGGTACGCCACCACAACAAATTGCGATCGGTATGCTGAATGACGTGTGTTTCGGCGATTTGCTCAAGGGCGCTTTATTGGGACACGCAGGGGATGTGCCTGTTCGCCAAGCGACTGGAGCACGGCCGGTTCATCTGGCCGTCGCCGCCCGACGGGGTGGTGCGGCTGACGGCGGCGCAGCTGTCGATGCTGCTGGAGGGGATCGACTGGGAGGATGCCGATCCGAACCTGGCGTCCGGAGCTGGCCGGCTGAGGCCGGCTGACAGCTTAACTCAACCGGCGGTGTAGGCGCGCCAGCCCGTTGCCGATCTGATCCAATCGCCGGCGTGACGATCGCGCCCGAGAGACTGCCCGACGACATCGCGGCGCTGAAGCGCATCATTGCCGAGATGGCGCGCGACGCGGTGGCGGCGAAGGCCGAGATCGCCAAATTGAAGTTCCAGCTGGCGCGCTACAGGCGGGCCGAGTTGGGCCGGTCCTCGGAGAAGCTGACGCGCGAGATCGAACAGCTCGAGTTGGCGAATCGAGAGTTTGGAGAGCGACCAGGCCGAACGGCTGGCCGCCGCCTCGCCAATGGTGGCAGCGGCGATCGAGGAAGCGATCGAGAAACAGAAGCCGGCGCGCCGGCCGTTGCCCGAACATCGCCGCGCGAAGAGATGCGTCACCCGGCCGCCTGCGCCTGCCCGCACTGCGGCGGCGCCTTGCGGCGGATCGGCGAAGAGGTGACCGAGACCCTCGACTATGTATCGGGCCGCTTCGAGGTCATCCGGCACGTGCGCGAGAAATTGTCCTGCCGGACCTGCGATAGGTGATCTGGCGCCGGCGCCGGATCACGCGATTGCGCGCGGCCGCGCCGGGGCGGGGCTGCTGGCGCACATCGTCGTGTCGAAGTTCGACGATCACTTGCCCTTGTATCGTCAGGCCGAGATCTTCGCCCGCGGGGGCGTCAGCCTGGAAACTTCGCCCTGTCGGGCTGGGTCGGGGCGACGGCGGCGGCGCTGAAGCCGCTGGTCAACGCGCTGGCCGCCGATGTGATGGGATCGGACACACTGCACGTCGACGACACGCCGGTGCCGGTGCTGGCGCCGGGCACCGGCAAGACCATCCGGCCCGCCAAATCGCCGATTTGCTGCCCTGGCACTGGAAACCCGCAGAGCCGGACCGCGCCGCCGCGTGACCGGGCGTCTTCACCGAGCGGTTACAGCGGCAGCGCCGCAATCGCCGCCCCTGGCAGCCGCCGTAGCGACAACCGCGATTGTCGCATTCGTGATGGTCGTGTGGACTGATCGAAAGTCTCCATTACCGTGCCCGCTCCCTTTAGAGACTTTCGCCGGTTACGATAGCTCGGAATCTACTCAGTGCCCCCTCCGTCGGCGTCGCCACATAATCGGACTTCCGAGGTTCTTCAAGGAAAGTCGCACCTGTGACCGCGGTGACGATGGCGCAATCAAATCACTCAAAACCTTGACACCTCCCGCCTCACCAAAAAATGGCCAAACCTAACATCCAGGCCCGGACCGATTTCAGGGGCAGGTCGCCCAATCGACCCACGAAACGTATTTATGCGGGTTGTATCAAGGCTACCAAAGACTGATATCATGCTAATGATAAAAGGAATAAAATAAGATGGAGCGACATTTAACAGAATATGGTATCCGAATTTGGAAAAGATGGCCGGCGTTCTAGGTTGATTACATGGTACGTTTTTGCCCCCTGATAAATTCCGTCGCCATGAGCCGGGATGGTGTGGGACTTCGATTACAAAATACCGCGATGGTATGCCCTCCCACGTCACCCTGCTGGACGCTGCCGGTTTGGAGGTGAAGACATGGCCCGAGACGGCGATGGCAGACGAGTTGCCGAGCCACGCGCCGCCGATTTGCTGATCGTTCCTGTGATCTGTGCGAAGTGATGTTGCCAAGAGCATACGGCGAGGGAGCGCGTGAGATGTCTGACTCAGAGGAGTTACGGAAACGGGCAGCGTGGTACCGGGAAATTGCGGAATGTGCCAGCAATCCAACGATCTGGGCGATGCGGTTGCGTACCGCCGAAAAGCTGGAAGCCGAGGCGGGCCGTCTCGAATATCTAAACCCGTTGCCGTCCAGTACGAAGCAGACGCTTTGTAGCACAAGGGGCGGGTTGCTCCCGCCGGGAACGCTACTCGCGTCCGAGACGCCCGACGAGGTGCTGATTGTCTCGCGGTTCCGCAACCAATGCTATCCTCAAACACCCGCGGCTCCCATATTGAGCTTGCCGGCTCGCTTCAATCCTCACAACTTGAGCGCGGGCCGAGTTAGCCCAACTCACTTTTAGCGCCGGTCCGCGTGAATAATTTATCAGGGCGTAAGAGGGATGACAGCATACATCTTACCGCTTGCGGGAATGGCGGCCAAAAAAATCTCGACGGCGAAAATAATCGCGAGGGTCCGGAAGAGCTTCTTTTTCATCGCCGGTCCTCCTCTCCGTCCTTCTTTCGGCTGGGTAACCCCCACGGCAGAGCCCCAAGCCTGCGGTGGTTGTGCCGGACGGTTCTACTCAAAGAGGCACCGGACGGAAGATGGGTGCCATGCTCTGGAAGTAGCCGTGCCTATCGCGACGCGACTGGAGGATCCCTCGCAGGAGCCGGTAATTTCGCGCTTCCCCTTTCCCGTTAACTACTCAATACATTTTGGGTCAGACACTTTGAGAAGTCAGTATTTATCTTGACAGCGGACGTGGCCGCCCCATCCGCGAGGTGCCGCGTGGAGGCGGGCAGTTTAACGGCTTGCCAACGAGGGGCCGATAACCCACCCGGCCAGGTTTCAGAAAAGGAGCCCGGATGGAGTCGGCGAACATTTCCGCCCGGCCGGCGTCCCGAGCCACATCAGGGAGATGGTTTCGGCGGCAACCCTTGATATCCTCCGACGGTGCATCCCTGGTAGGTTCGGAAACTACTCATATAGCAGGGATGAGCGGCGGGAAACCTGGCTGATTTATTTGGCGGCATCTTAGTCATCCGCCGGCTGACCGCCGCGTCCGCTTTCCGGAGATACACGACGATAAACGGGATGAACGTGATCAGTATTACTGAGAAGCTGGCTCGCGAGAAGCTGAACGATTTGTGCTCCATTTGATTGTCGGGAAACCTTTCCGTTAAAATAAAACCTTCCCGAAGAAGGGAAGCGTCAATCACCCCATGGGCTGATTAACGCCGATGGCAATTGCGACTGCGCGTCATCGCTCATCTTTTTCGGTAAAGATCGACCGCCAGCAGCTGCGCCGCGACTGCCGCGAACGGTCCCGCGGGAAACACTCGGGAGATGCAACCCTCGGAAACTACTCAGGGATAAATCCAGGAAATTACGCGGTCCAAGTAACCGTGGTATACCTGTGGGAGTGTTTTATAAATCAGGTATATCAGTGACTTCCAAATCAGGTATATTAGCGCTGCGTACAGGATTTCCACACTCCGCCTGAGTAGTTTCCGAGCCTGCCATCGGCGATCTCGGGAGCGTTAAAATCTCCTTCGCCCGGGGACGGAGCGGGAAGCATCGCAAGCTCGGAGGAAACATGGCCACAGCGCGTTTAAGCTCGGGAGAGCACGCCTCTGCAGCAGGTAATCTCGATCAGGCCACGTGGCATCGTCACCGTGCCTCTAGGCTCTTCGAAAAAGACCACGCGTATGCAGCCCGGCTGGTTGAAATCGGGACAACTATCCGCAGCGTTGTGCGGTCGACCATGACAAACGGGCCGGATCAGGTCTCCTCGGAGGAGGTCCAAGAGGATGACGTGATGGCGGCAGGCACCTTCAGTGTACCCCAGCCCCCAGCGTACGGGAGCCGCTCCTAGAGGCGAGGGGTCGTCGTGAAGGGGCGCGCCGGCTTCGGCCTTAGCAGGGAGCGACGAGAACCCGCGACGCGGTCCCAGATCCCCACTGTGGGAAGGCTGGTTGCGGCCGCAGCGGCGCCTGTGCGTCGCCTGCCGATCGGAGCCGAGCCGCAGCCCGACGGCGGCGTCCATTTCCGGGTGTGGGCGCCCCGCTGCAGCGAGGTTGCCGTCGAGATCGAAGGCCTCGAACCAGCGTCGCTGGAGTCCGAGAGTAGGGGCTACTTCTCGCTGTTGAGCCTTCCGGCCCGGGCCGGCATGCGCTACCGCTTCCGTCTCGACCGGAATGAAGCGGCACTGTCCGACCCGGCGTCGAGATTTCAACCCGACGGACCGCACGGGCCTTCGGAAATCATCGATCCGGAAAGTTTCGCTTGGACCGACAGCGCATGGCGCGGGGTCGCACGTGAGCAGCTCGTCATCTACGAGATGCATGTCGGCACGTTCACCCCTGCGGGGAGCTGGGAGGCGGCTGCGCGTGAGCTGCCGGCTCTCGCCGAACTCGGTATCACCTGTCTTGAGATTATGCCGATAGCAGAATTCCCGGGTCGGTTCGGTTGGGGATATGACGGGGTTAACCTTTTCGCGCCGACCCGGCTTTACGGCCGTCCCGCGAAGTTCCGGCGCTTCGTCGATCTTGCTCATGCCCTCGGGATCGCCGTCATCCTCGACGTCGTCTACAATCATTTCGGCCCGGACGGAAACTATCTTAAGTTGTTCTCGGCGGCTTATTTCACCGATCGTCATGACAACGACTGGGGTGAGGCGATCAATTTCGACGGTTCAGATTCTGGCCCGGCGCGCGAATTCTTCATCGCCAATGCGGGCTATTGGATCGACGAGTATCATCTCGACGGGCTGCGGCTCGACGCGACACAGGCAATTTTCGATCGATCGGAAGATCATATTCTCGCCGCCATTGTTCGGCAGGTGCGCTCGGCGGCGCGCGGCAGAATCACCTTTGTCGTCGCTGAGAACGAGCCGCAACACGCCAAGCTGGTGCGCCCCGCCGAGCGGGGCGGATACGGGCTCGACGCATTGTGGAACGACGACTTCCATCACAGCGCGATGGTGGCGCTGACCGGACATCACGAGGCTTACTATTCCGACTATCGAGGTCGCCCAGGCGAGTTCGTCGCTGCCGCCAAACACGGCTTCCTGTATCAGGGGCAGCGCTACCAGTGGCAGCGAAAAGCGCGCGGTACGCCCACCCTCGATCTCCCGGCGGAATGTTTTGTTGTCTTTCTGCAGAACCACGATCAGGTCGCCAATTCCGGTACCGGAGAACGCTGTCACGCGTTGACGAGCCCTGGCCGGCTTCGCGCGATGACCGCTTATTTATTGCTGATGCCGGGCATTCCGATGCTGTTCCAGGGGCAGGAATTCGGCGCGTCGAGCCCGTTCTTCTATTTTGCCGATCATGAGATCGGACTGTCGCACGATGTCCGCGAAGGGCGACGTCTCTCCCTCGCACAATTTCCCAGTCTCGCGACGAGCGAGATGCGGGCGGAGCTGGCCGATCCCGGCGACATCGACACGTTTCGCCGATCGGTGCTCGATCTCGGCGAGCGGCGGCGGCATGCTCCAATCTATGCCCTGCATCGCGATCTTCTGGAGCTGCGGCGCACGGACCTTGTGCTTGGACAGCGGCCATGCCAGATCGATGGTGCCGCACTCACGGATGAGGCTTGGATGCTGCGCTTCTTTTCAAAAAGTGGCGCTGACCGGCTGCTGGTTGTCAATCTCGGCCGCGACCTCCTGCTCGGCCCCGCGCCCGAGCCGCTGCTGGCACCGGTCGAGGGCCACGCTTGGCAGCTCCTATGGTCTAGCGAAGCGCCGCTTTACGGTGGTTCAGGAAGTCCGGCGCAGGATGCCGCAGGGGATTGGCTCATCTCGGGCCAGAGCGCCACCGTCCTCATCCCCGGCTCCTCAGTCACGGTACCGGAGGCAAACAAGGTCTTTCATCTCCGAATAGCCAATGGTTGAGTCTGCGTCGAGCTATCCGCGAAGAGAGCGCGTTACCGGAGGCCCCGCGTGAGTGGCTCGTGGCAAACGGGTTGGGCGGCTACGCTTCGGCGACGATAACGGGGGCGATCACCAGGCGTTACCACGGCTTCCTGATTGCCGCCCAGCCGGCGCCACTCGGCCGCATGGTGATCCTCAACGATATCGAGGTCGACGTCGAGCTCGAAGACGGTAGCGTCGTCAACCTACGCGAGAAAGGTCAATTCCTTGATTTCACCTTGAACATGGGCCTGCCGAGCTGGCGCTATGAGCTTGACGGCACTGTCATCGAGAAGTCAATCGTCGTGCCGTCGCGCCAAAACATCGTGCATTCCACTTTTCGCTCGCTCGGAGACGGTAAGCGGGTCCGCCTGCGGGTGAGACCCTTTATCAACTTTCGTGCGCTCGAGGCACCGGTCGGCGAGGCGCTGTCCTCGGGCTATACGCTGACCATCCGGGGGGACCGATATGAGATCAGCGGTGGGCCTGATCTGCCGACGTTGCGGTTGGCCGTCGAGGGCCCCGAAGGCCCGACCTTTACCGCCGATGGCGGCGCGCGCCGCGAGCGCTTCTACGACATCGAGGCTCAGCGCGGTTACAATTCGCGGGGCTGGCTGTGGAGCCCTGGCTATTTTGCCGGAGAGGTCCGCAAAGACTCCCCGTTGACCCTGATCGCAGCGACGGAGGCTTGGCATACCGTGCTGGCGCTGAGTTCCGAAGATGCGCTCACTTTCGAAGGCGAGCGGCGTCGGCGTCTCGTCGGGATGGCAGCGTCGCCAGCTCAAATTGGGTTTTCAGCCGAGCTCGTCCTCGCCGCTGATACCTTCGTCATCACCCCAGTGGGGCGGATTGCCGACGGGGCGCGGGCGCGGGCCGAGGGAGACGAGATCCGCACGGTGATCGCGGGCTATCACTGGTTTACCGATTGGGGTCGGGACACGATGATCTCGCTCGAAGGACTCACGCTGGCGACCGGGCGATCGATCGAAGCACGCTGGATCCTGCGCACCTTCGCTCACTACGTGCGCGATGGATTGATCCCGAATCTGTTCCCGGAAGGACAAAATCAGGGTCTCTACCACACCGCTGATGCAACCTTGTGGTTCTTTCACGCGCTGCACCGATATGTCGAGCACAGCCGAGATAAAACGACCTTGGAACTCCTTCTACCGATCTTGAAAGACATCGTACGGAATCATCTCGCGGGCACCCGCTTTGGCATCAAGATCGACCTGCGCGATGGGCTCCTCTCCCAAGGGGCTGAGGGTTATGCGCTGACCTGGATGGATGCGAAGGTCGGCGATTGGGTGGTAACCCCGCGCCGGGGCAAAGCTGTCGAGATCAACGCGCTCTGGTACAACGCGCTGTGCCTGCTGGCGGATTGGCTGCACGATGCGCATGACCCGCAGGCCGACGAGATTGCAGCCCGTGCCGCCAATACGCGCGAATCATTCAATCGCCGCTTTTGGTACGCGGCAGGCGGCTATTTGTACGATATCGTCGATGGCGAGGACGGTGACGACGCGGCTTTCCGACCGAACCAGATCTTCGCAATCGCGCTCGAACACCCGGTCCTCGACCCGAAACATTGGGAAGCGGTCGTTACCGCGGTGCATGCGAAGCTGGTGACGCCGGTCGGGCTGCGCTCGTTGGCGCCGGGCGAGACCGATTACAAGCCGCGCTATTTCGGCGATCTGCGCGCCCGCGACGCCGCCTATCATCAGGGCACGGTGTGGGCCTGGCTGATCGGCCCGTTCATTGATGCTTGGCTCAAGGTCCACCCCGATGATCGTGCGGCGGCGCGGCATTTCCTCGACGGCTTCGAGCCGCATCTCGCTGAGGCCGGCATTGGCTCGATCAGCGAAGTCTTCGACGCCGAACCGCCATTCACCCCGCGCGGCTGCATCGCCCAAGCCTGGAGCGTCGCAGAGGTGCTGCGCTGCTTGCAAAAATTCGCCGTCGAGCCGAAATGAAAGCTCCGCCCGCGCACAGGTTGGGGTCAACCACTGTACGGTGGTTGACGACGACGCGACCGTGGCTGAGGTGTTGGAGCCCTAGTCGAGGTCGATAAGTCCGGATCACACTAACTACAGCACTACTCTCAGAATCTACTTACTTGATCAAGCGTCGGGAGGTCGGGCGCCAAATCGGCTAGAGCGGTTTGCGATCAGATTGATTCAAAAAGATAAAAGGTTTCCCGCGGGGGGGGGATCGAAGACAATGATAATGCAACATGTCGTTGGAGGACGATATGCCGGCACCCTATTCGGGGGATTTGCGCGATCGAGTGGCCGCCGCCGTGGCTTCCGGCGCGTCGGCGCGGTCGACAGCGGGTCGCTTCGGGGTCGGCGTCAGCACGGCGATGCGCTGGGCGCAGCGGTTGCGGAGCGAAGGTCATGCCAAATCCCGTGCCATGGGGGGCGACCACCGCTCGCGCGGTGTCGGAGCTGATCGCCGAGCCGCCGGACCTGAGCTTGCGGGAGAACCGCGCCGCGCTGTCAGCCCGGCGCGGGATCGCGTTCGGCCCGACAAGCCTGTCGCGGTTTGTACGGGCGCAGCAGATCACGCTCACAAAAAGAGCCTGCACGCCGCCGAGCAGGACCGTCCCGACGTAGCCGAGGCGCGCCGCGCTTTTATTCCGCGCCAGCCGGCGCTCGATCCCGAGCGCCTGGTGTTCATCAATGAGACCTGGGCCGCCACCAACATGACGCGGCGGCATGTCCGGGCCCGCCGGCGGCTTGCGGCTGCTGGCACCGGTACCGCACGAGCACTGGACGGTGACCACCCTGGTGCCGGCGCGCCCCAGCGGCATCACCGCGCCCTGTGTCTTTGACGGCGCCATCAACGGCGAGCGCTTCCGCGGCTTCATCGAACAGATGCTGGCACCGAGCTTGCGAGAGCGACATCGTCCAATCTGAGCAGCCAAGGCCGCCGGCGGCTTCGAAGCAATTCGCGGCGCAAGGCGCGCAGCTTGTCTGCCTGCCGCCCCACAGCCCCGACCTCAACCCGATCGAGCAGGCCTTTACCAAGTTCAAGCCAGCACTGCGCCAAGTTGCCGAGTGAACGCGAGACGGCCTCTGGCACGCGATCGGCCAAGCCCCCTACCGCTTCCAGCCGCAGCAATGCCGCAACTTCTTCAACAATGCCGGTTATGCAACCTGATCGGAAATCGCTCTAAGGGAGCGTCTCGGCTCGCCGCGGCACTCTGTCGGTCGGCGCGGAGGCTGCGGGCGCAGTGCCCGAATCTGCGGCGAGCGCTAAACGGATCAGCGCCGAAAGTGAATGCGAGCCGGTCTTCTTCATGACCGCGGCGCGATGGTTTTCGACCGTGCGCTGGCTGATGCCAAGGTCGGCGGCTATATTTTTGCTGGGATGGCCGGCCAAGACCAGCTCCATGATCTGACGCTGACGTGTGGTCAGGCCGGCGAGGCGCGCCACTGCCGCCTCCTGCCGCACCGACAACTTCTCCGAGCCCCGAATGTGTTCCAAGGCATGCTCGATGCTGGCGAACAACTCGTCGCGGCGGATCGGCTTCTCGATGAAATCCGCAGCCCCCGCCCTCATCGCCTCGACTGCCATCGGCACGTCGCCCTGGCCTGTGATCATGATCGATGGCAGCTGCGCTCCGGCGCTCTTAAGCCGCTGCAGCAGTTCGAGCCCGCCCATGCCGGGCATCCGGGCATCGACCAGGAGGCACCCTTCGACACCGGGACGATAGGCATCGAGGAACGCCTCGGAGCTGGCGAAAATCTCGACCGTCCGGCCATCCCCCCGGAGCAGATCGCGCAGCGCCTCCCGCATCGCGCCGTCATCATCGACCACGAAGATGGTCGGCGGGTGCGGGCCATCGCCGGCAACCTCAGAGGGCCGCCGGATGTCCACTTGCGCGGGCGGGCGCAATTCAGCGAGGCAGCGCCGGATCAGGTCCATCAGCTCCCTTGCCTTCACCGGCTTGTTCAGGTGCAGGTGGCCCCCCTGGGCAATCTCCCGCAAGGTACCGGTCGAGATGTCGCCGGTCAGAATGACGGCCGGGACCTCGCGACCGAGTGTCTTCCGCAGGCCGGCGACGACCTGCAAGCCGTTCAGCCCCTGCGGTAGATTATAGTCGGCGACGATGAGGTCCGGGCGAATTGCCCCTCGCGCCGCCAATGCCAGCGCCCTTGTCCCGTCCTCGACGGCGGTCGTGCGGTGGCCCTCGCCGTCGAGCACGAGTGCGAGCATCTCGCGTACTAACGGGTCGTCCTCGACGATCAGGATTGCACCGCTCCGATGTCTGTTTTCCGTTGCTTCCTGCCATACCAAACGAGGCTGCCATTGCGGCGCGTCTTTTACAAGCGGTACCTCGACAGCAAAGACCGAGCCTTTGCCGGGGCGGGATCGAACATCGACGGTGTGCCCGAGCAGGTCTGCCAGGCGCTCGACGATGGCGAGACCGAGGCCAAGGCCCTTGCTGCGCTCGCGCGCCGGATTGTCGAGCTGATGGAACTCTTCGAAAATTGTCTGAAGCTGCTCTTCAGGAATGCCGATCCCGGTGTCCCAAACCTCGACGCGCAGCTTGTCGCCGCGCCGTCGGCAGCCGAGCAGGATCTTGCCCCTGTTGGTGTATTTCACCGCGTTCGAGAGCAGATTGCGGATCATTTGCTCAAGGAGGCGGGGATCACTGCGCACGCTGCGGCTGTTTGGGACGACGCGCCAGCCGAGGCGATGCGCCGTTGCGTGAAAGGTGAACTGTGTGCGCAGTTGCTCGAGAACAGCGTTGATCGGGAAATCGACCATCTCCCGGCGGACGATCCCAGCCTCCAGCTGGTTGATGTCGAGGAGCGTATCCAGCATGCTTGACATCGAGCTCACGGTCTCGTCGAGCCTGCTCACCAGCCGCAGGGTGGCTTCGTCCTCGACCTTCCTTGCCAATATTTCATGCAATAGGCTGATCGTCTGCAACGGCTGGCGCAGATCATGACTGGCGGCGGCGAGAAATCGCGACTTGCCGAGATTGGCCTGCTCGGCCTCCTGCATGGCGGCCTCCAACGCCTCTGTGGCATGCTTGCGTTCGGTGACGTCGTCCATCGCCAACAGGATCTTCCGCCCGCCCAGCGGCCCGTCGCGGATCTCTCGGGCATTTAGCAACAGGACCCGCCACCCGAGTAGCGGAAGCTCGATCTCTACCTCATAATCCTCGACCGGAGCGGGCTCGCCTGGAACCCGTTCGAGAAAGTCGCGCAGCTCCGGAAACTCAGAGTGGATATCGCCGGCGAGCGCCAGCGATCGGCCGACGGTTTCTTCGCGAGCGCGCGCGAACGTGCGGTAAAAGGATCGGTTGGCGGAGACGACCCGCAATTGCTCGTCGAGCACGACCAGCGGTTGGCGAATAGTGTCGATGATGCTGTTGGAATAGGCGCGCGCTGCCTGGACCTCGCGCTCCGCCGCCTTTATCTCGGAGATGTCGGCGAAGGTGATGACCACCCCGTCGATCCGGTTGTCCTGGGTGCGATAAGGCAGGATCCGGCGGACGTACCAGGAGCCGCCTTCGGCTTCGATTTCGCGCCCCAGCGGCGCAAGGCTGGTGAGCACCGCGCGAGCATCGGCGAGCAGATCGCGGTCGGAGGCGAGCGGAGTCAGATCGGCGAGCGGCCGGCCGATGTCAGTGGCGATGACGCGGAACAGCGACTTGGCCGCCGGCGTGAAGAAACGGATGTTGAGCTCGCTGTCCAGAAACAGGGTCGCCACGCCGGAGCTGTCCAGGATATTCTGCAGATCATTAGATGTGTTGCGCTGGCGTTCCAGCGTTTCCTGAAGCTGGCTGTTGAGCGCGGTCAGCTCTTCATTGAGCGATTGCAGCTCCTCTCGCGAGGTCATCAGCTCTTCGTTGGTTGACTGGAACTCCTCGTTCGCCGACATCGCTTCTTGATTGATCGCCTTCTGCTCCTCGTTGGCGATCTCGAGTTCGTGGATGGCGCTCTGCAACTCCTTGCGGGTAGCCTCAAGCTCTCGCTCAAGCTCGGCGAACCGCGAGAGGCCTTCCGCCGGCTCGAGCGGTCGGTCCGGGCGCTGCTCGCGCGTCGGTTCGTCGAAGAAGCTGACCAGCAGCAACTCCTCGCCGTCGCGCTGCACCGGATGGACCTCAACGCGGACCGCGAGCGCACCGCTGCCATAGGTCGCCTCGGCGCCGGTGACGATCGTGTGCGCATGCTCCCGGCTCGCCTGCAGGATCGCCGCCCTGAGCTTGTTGCGCAGGCCCTCGCGCGCCATGGCGAGCAGATCGCGACTGGGCTCGCCCGCGGCCACTTGCAAATAGCGGTCGGTCGACCCCGAGTAATAGAGACACTCATACTTGCGATTGATCAGGACCGAGACGGGCGCATAGCTCTCGATCAGCAGCCGGTGCGTGAGGTCGCGAGCGCTGATGCCCCGCGCGGCTGCCGGGTGCGGCGCTCCCGGCCAAATCGCTCGCGCGCTCCCGCCCGAGCCGATCGGAAAATCGATTTCGCCGGGCCGGCTGCGGCCGATCGGCCGATAGATACGCTGCGCCTTGGAGATCGGCTCGAAACGGTTGTCGAGACTGCCCACCGTCTCGGAGCCGCCGAGCATCAGAATGCCGCCTTCGCTGAGCGCGAAATGGAACATCAGAAGGACCTTCTGCTGCGCTTCGGCACGCAGATAGATCAACAGGTTGCGGCAGGAGATCAGATCGAGGCGCGAGAATGGCGGATCGGCCAGCACGTCCTGCACCGTGTACACCACCACCCCACGCAACTCGGGCACCACCCGATAGCCGTGGTCCTCCTGGGTAAAGAAGCGGGTCAGCCGCAGCGGCGACACATCCGCTGCGATCAATTCCGGGTAGCGCCCCTCGCGGGCGACAGCGACCGCATCCTCGTCGACATCGGAGGCGAAGACCTGGAGCTTGATATTGCGTTTGGCTGCTGTGATCTCCTCGAGAAACAGCATCGCAAGGGAATAGGTCTCCTCGCCGGTGCTGCAGCCGGCAACCCACATCCGCAGCGGACGGTCCGTCGGGTGCCGGCGGACGAGATCGGGAATCACCTCCTCTGCCAGCAATTCGAAGGCCTTCGGGTCGCGGAAAAAGCTGGTGACGTTGATCAGCAGATCCTTAGCCAGCAGCTCGAGCTCAGCCGGATTCTCTCGCAGCATCTCAAGATATCGGCCACTATCGTCCATTCCTGCCAGCGCCATGCGGCGCTCGATCCGCCGCGATAATGTGCCCGGCTTGTAGAGCGCGAAATCGTGCGACGTTTTTGTGCGCAGAAGGTTGACAATCTCTGCCAACCGATCCGGGGGATGATCATCCGGCGCCAGTCCCGTCCGCCGACTGTATTTGGTGAGGATCCCAGGAATCTCGGCTACCGGCAACACGAGGTCGACGGCCCCGGTCATGATCGCGCTTCGCGGCATGCCGTCATACTCGGCCTCGCTCGGCTCCTGCGCGATGACGAGCCCGCCCTTAGCCTTGACCGCCTTCAGCCCGAGACTGCCATCGCTGCCGGTTCCCGAGAGGATCACGCAGATTGCGCGTTCGCCGAGTTCGTCCCCAAGCGAGCGCAGAAAGAAATCGAACGGCAGGCGCGCGCCGTGACGCTCGTGAGGCTCCGAGAGACGCAGCGCACCGCCGCGGATCGAGAGATAGACACCCGGCGGGATGAGATAGACATGCTCGGGCTCGATCGGCATCCCATCTGCTGCTTGCTGGACCGTCAAAGGCGTATGGCCGGCCAGCAGATCGACCATCATGCTCGCATGCGTCGGATCGAGATGCTGGATGAGGATAAAGGCCATGCCGGTGCCGCTGGGGAGGGCCGCAAGCAACCGGCGGAACGCGTCGAGGCCGCCCGCCGACGCGCCGAGGCCAACGACCGGGAAGTTCTCAGCCGAGGGCGGCCGGAGGCGCCTTGCCGATGGCCGCCGCCTCGCTCGCGGGCGGGCCGCTCCGGTCTGTCGCGGATCCTGCCCCCTCATAGCGGTGCACGCTCCACCGGCATCGCGCGCAGATATTCTTCAGGAACCGATATGCGATACATCCGAACCCTGCAGAGGGCTGAAATCGCCCTCCCACCAGTTTTTATTGTGAGCCGAACGACGGGGTATTGTCGGTAATGTACATTACCGAACCGGCGCGGGCTCGCTTTTTATGCGTATGTTTTCGGAAGATGAGAAGCGATGCGTGCCCGCACTAACTGATAGCATTCACACGATGCCGCCACGAGGCCCTGCCGATCAAGTATGGAGACTTGCCGTCGGCCGCGCACAATCAAACCGGCATGTTCCATCTCCCGGGCAGCATTGGTGACGGTTGGCCTGTGGACACCCAACATTTCAGCGAGTAGGTCCTGAGTGATCTGCAGTGCGTCATCGTCTCCGCGGTCACGCATCATCAGCAGCCAACGCGCCAGCCGTTGCTTGAGACTATGCGCCCCGTTGCACGCTACCGACACCAGGACCTGATCGAGAAAGGCTTGGGCGTAGGCGTACATGAGGCTTCGGAACGACGGCATCGACCCCATGGCCGTTGTGAACACCGCGCGCGGCATCTTTGCTGCACCGCCCGGGATCTGAACGAGAAGCCGGACGGAGGAACTCTCGGCACCAAAGATGGCTTGCACAGAAGTGCAACCCTCCCGACCGATCGTTGCCATTTCAATGATGCTGCCGTCCGCATAAACCGCCACCACCGAGACGACACCGCTGTCGGGGAAGAATACATGGTCGAGCGGACTATCAGCGTCCATCAGGACCTGCCCGCGTTCGCAGCGTATCTGCTCAATCTCCGGCATCAGCTGTTCGAGATTGCGGGATGGCAGAGCAAGTAGAAGCCGGTTGCCGGGCCGATATGATT
The DNA here is from genome assembly GCA_963775525.1 of uncultured Alphaproteobacteria bacterium. GTDB lineage: Bacteria > Pseudomonadota > Alphaproteobacteria > ATCC43930 > CGMCC-115725 > AP-15. The sequence continues at coordinate 25,894 of CAVZJF010000013.1, forward strand.
GAGCACTCATGTGCTCTAAATGATCGCCAATAGTGTGGCCACGGTAGGCTCGGAAACTACTCATTCGCGGGGATGTGGCGCGGGAAGCGGCGGAGGCGGTACGGTGCGGGACAGTTCCATGTAGGCCAAACTCATGATGGCGGCCGCTCGCCTGCGGGTATGGGCCTCGTGCGACGCACAAGCCCTGAGAGCGAGATTGTAGCATGCCCTACGCGGTCGGGCGACTGCCCCACACCTCGAGCCTCGCCCGGAAGGCAAGGTGCAGCTTGTGGGCCTTGATCAAGTTCTCATAATCAGCCTATCCTGCGGCGCAATAGACCTTCTCGTAAAGAGCCTTGGGCAAGCCCGCCAAGTTGGTCACAATAAAGCGGCTGTCGGTGCCCTGAGGCCCGGCCTCGACGCGGGCGATGACACGGCGCTCGATTTTCCTGCTTTTGGCGGCGTAGCGAAATTCGCCGTAGCGGCGGACCTTTTCCGCCTCCACCGTCGACCCCGCCGAGCGCGGCATCCTCGGCGGGAGGGCCGACTTGGCGCCGCAACACCGGATTAACGGCGAGGCTGAAGATGTAGCCGATGCGCTTGCACTCGCACCACGCCATCACCTCGGGCGGGCCGTAAGGCTGTGGCGGCGCACCACGATGTCGACCGCCGGCCAGCGGGCGGGGATATGGCCGATGACATGACGCAACACCAGCGTCACGTCGACGCTGTTCGGGGTCTTGCCGGGGCGCGCAGGATGATCGCAACGGGCGTTGTGGCCTTGTAGATGTCGATCCGCTGGAAGCAGCGGCTGTCGTAATAGGTATTGAACAGCGCGAGTTGCTGCCGCCGTGAATCCGGTCCTCGGTATCGTCGATGTCGAGCACGATGCGCCGGGGAACCTGTTCGAAGCTGTGTCTCCATTCGGTGAGCACCGCAGGCCGGGCTATCTATCCCTGGATCGCACGGGTTAGTACTTAATCAGGTCGGTATTATGTCGCTCCCGCCAGACGCCTTACCTGGGCTGATGAATTTTTCATGGCTAGGCCCATTCATAATATGAGCAGGATTTGGAATATTCCGCGCCGCTTCCATCGCAGCCATACGTACTACGTGTGATGTGAGTAATTTCCGAACCTACCGGAGAGGGATTATTGTCGATCAAAGCAAAGAAGACTCCCTCTAGGAGTAAACCTTCAACAAGGTGATTGTCCGATTAGGATTGCCCACCGACCTGAGCACAGATCGCCGAAGGAGCATCCCAAAACAAAACGGGCGTATGATTAGAGATCGAGTGTAAAGTTCACCGCGACTTCAAATAAGTCAATAAATACCTCAGAGATCGGTATTAAAATGGGATATGAAGATTTCGGCGGCGTCGTCCTTTTTTATCAATTTACGCACCAGCAGTTATTTTTGGTTGTAATTCGCGGCTGACGCCCCATGTGGAGGAATACGCGCTGGCACTCGCGTTGCGACAGTGCCAGCGCTTCCGACAAATTCTGGTCCGAGGAGACCGTCGATGAAACTGCGTCCATTGCAGGACCGCGTGCTGGTCCGCCGTGTCGAGCCCGAAGTGAAAACCGCTGGCGGCATCTTCATTCCGGACACCGCGCAGGAAAAGCCGACAGAGGGCGAGGTGGTCGCCGTCGGCCCCGGCATGCGCGACGAGGCGGGCAACGTGCACCCGCTCGACGTCAGAAGCGGCGACCGCGTGCTGTTCGGAAAATGGTCGGGCACCGAGGTCAGGCTCGATGGCGAGGACCTCATGATCATGAAGGAAACAGACATCATGGGCGTGCTCGATCGGGCCGTCGCAGCGAAGAAAGCCGCCTAACCAGGGGATATCAGACATGGCTGCCAAGGAAATCAGATTTAATGGCGACGCGCGTGACCGCATGCTGCGCGGCATCGACGCTCTCGCCAATGCGGTCAAGGTGACGCTCGGCCCGAAGGGCCGCAACGTCGTCCTCGACAAATCCTACGGTGCTCCGCGCATCACCAAGGACGGGGTGACGGTCGCCAAAGAGATCGAACTTTCCGACCGGTTCGAGAATATGGGCGCGCAGATGGTCAAGGAGGTCGCCACCCGCACCAGCGATCAGGCTGGCGACGGCACGACGACCGCGACGGTGCTCGCCCAGGCGATCGTGCGCGAGGGATCGAAGGCGGTTGCCGCCGGGATGAACCCGATGGATTTGAAGCGCGGCATCGACATGGCCGTGGAAGCGGTGGTCAATGACATCAAGAAAATCTCCAAAAAGGTCTCGACCAATGCGGAGATCGCGCAGATCGGGACGATCTCGGCCAATGACGACCGCGAGATCGGCGAGATGATCGCGAACGCGATGGACAAGGTCGGCAACGAGGGCGTCATCACGGTCGAGGAGGCGAAGAGCCTCGAAACCGAGCTCGATATCGTCGAGGGCATGCAGTTCGACCGCGGCTACCTCTCGCCCTACTTTGTGACCAATGCCGAAAAGATGATCTGCGAGCTCGAAAGCCCACACGTCCTCTTATTCGAGAAGAGGCTGTCTGGCCTCCAGGCAATCCTTCCCCTGCTCGAAGCGGTCGTCCAGAGCGGCAACCCGCTGCTGATTGTCGCCGAGGAAATCGAGGGTGAGGCGCTGGCGACGCTCGTCGTCAACAAATTGCGCGGCGGGCTCAAGGTCGCCGCGGTCAAGGCCCCGGGCTTTGGCGACCGGCGCAAATCGATGCTTGAGGACCTTGCCATTCTGACCGGCGGCCAGGTGATCAGCGAGGATCTCGGCATCAAGCTCGAAAACGTCACGCTCGACATGCTCGGCCGGGCCAAGAGAGTCCGCATAGAAAGAGAAAATACGACGATCATCGAGGGCGCCGGCAAGACGGCGGATATCGAGGGTCGCTGCACGCAATTGCGCGCCCAGATCGAGGAAACGACCTCGGAGTACGACAAGGAGAAATTGCAGGAGCGCCTTGCCAAGCTGGCTGGCGGTGTTGCCATCATCCGGGTCGGCGGCGCGACCGAAATCGAGGTCAAGGAACGAAAGGACCGCGTCGACGACGCGATACATGCGACCAGGGCGGCCGTCGAAGAAGGGGTTGTCGCCGGCGGCGGCGTCACGCTCCTTTACGCAAGCAAGCGGCTCGACGGATTAAACCCTGAGAACGACGACCAGAAAGTCGGCATCGACATCGTGCGCCGGGCACTACGCGCCCCGGCACGGCAGATTTTTGCCAATGCCGGAGAAGATGGCTCGGTCATCGTCGGCAAGCTGCTGGAGAAGGACGCCGCCAATCACGGCTTCGACGCCCAGAGCGGCACCTATGTCGACATGGTCGAGGCCGGCATCATCGATCCGACCAAGGTCGTCCGCCTGGCTTTGCAGGGCGCCGCCTCCGTGGCCGGACTGCTCGTCACCACCGAGGTGATGGTTGCCGACAAGCCGCAGAGCGCCGCGCCGGCTATGCCCGCCGGCGGCATGGGTGGCATGGGCGGCATGGATTTCTAAGCCTTCAGCCGCGCCGACACCTGAAAAGGGCATCGCCTCTTCCCAACGACGGGGAGAGGTCGCCCTGTCCCACGACGGCGGACAGGGCCCCGGATGTCGAGGAGCCACTGACATGAAAAAACACCTGCTTCAAGCCGCCGAACGCGGCGATGCCGAGGCACAATTCAATCTTGGGATCATTTATGAAAACAGCTTGGACGATAACCGGTATGCCGTCGAAGGGAGTCGGCCCGAGGCCGTGCGGTGGCTGCTGGCCGCTGCCGAACAGGGCTTGCCCCGTGCGCAGATCAAACTCGCAGAAATCTACGCCGGCGAGCCCGAGATACCGGAGAACCCGGTAAAGGCTTGCGGGTGGTACCTGTTGGCGACGAGGAGCCTGCGTGGCGCCCATCTCCAGAAGGCTCAGTCCGCCTACCAGCGCGCCGCCTTCCGCTTAACGCCGTCTCAGACCGCAGAGGTCGCGCGTTTTGCGCGAGGTTGGAAGCCAAAGGCATCGATCGTCGCGGCTGACCAGCCGGAAATGGCCAGGGAGTTCGGACATGATTAGAGCCTGGATCGTTCCGCCAATTGTCAGTCCAATCCTAATCGGCCTGGGCGTGGCGGTATTCATCACGCTTCGAGCGTTCCACTGAGGCCGCTCGGAAGAGCGGCACCCGGAGAGGCGATGGTCATCACCGAGGGTGGCGACGAGCGGTCGCTCGCCCGCGACATGATCGAGGTGCATGGACCAGAGGCAGCCACCGTCGCCCGGCGTAATGCGCGTGCTGCGGCCCTCGCCGCGCAGATCCCACAGGCAAAATCCTGGATCAGGGTGCTCGGGATAATCCAACGGCAGCAGAAACAAACCGCTCTCGACCACCTGGACCCCTAACGTTAAGGGAGAGGATATGGCCAAGGAAAGCAACGCCAGAGGTTGATCGCAGCCTCGCTGCGCAAATCGTCCGTCGCTATATTGCGCATCGTAGCGTCAGCGCCGCTCAACGGAACTGATGTCTCAGGTGCATCGATCACTCAGCCATGTCAGCCAAGTTGCCCTATCCCAAGAGCCCCTCTTGTTCCTGCCGTGCCGGTGAGGCGATCGGTGCGGCACTATTATGTGGTCTGCCCGGAATGCGGGTTCCGTGGCCAGGCGTCCGCCGCCGTCGCAGCAAAGCACGGACTCGATCTGAGCAATATCGCGCGTGCCGGAAGTCGTCAGCCGATCACCCGATCACCGCGCCGGCCAATTCGGAGCGGCAGTCGATGATGGCAACGCACATCGGCTTCGGTCGCAGACCGCGGCAAGCCGTCGTGTCGACGCCGGCTCCGGAAGCGCTCGCAACTCCTCGCGAAGCGGGGGGCCGCAAACCGCGACGGCACCTAGGAGGCACCCTTAGAAATGCTCACCCCCACACAACAGCGCGCCGTCGACCGCTTCGCCAAAAGTCTGTCGACGCTCGGCGACGATGCTTTGATCGATACCTATCATCAGGCTTGCGAGGATCACCGGGACGCCCGTGCCGAGGACAACGACAATTTTGGCAAAGCCGGCGCCGAAAGTCTTGCGGCCAAAACGGCGATGCAGGAGCGCTTTGCGGATTATCAAAGCCGCTACAAGGCGCGGTACCCCTAAACCAGTTCGTTCCCCAGCGCCCCGTTGTCCCGGCGCTGGTCGCCGCTGCCGGCGAGACCGGCATGCGCTTCCTCGAATTTTTCGCGGCCAACATCCACAACCCGCACACGCGCCGCGCTTATGCCGCGCCGTGGAGGAATTTCTGGCTCGGGTGCACGGGCGCGCCTTACCCAACGTCAAGCAACGGCTCGCCCCGATCCGCCACCGGTTTAATTCGTTCGTGACCGGCAAGGTCGTGCCGGTCAACTCGGCCGGCTCAACGCGCGTGCCCGCACCGTCGTTGGTCGCTTCGGACCGACCTCTAGCGGACGCAAAACTGCCGTAAGCCCTTCCAATTAAATTGAAATTTAGCCATGCGTCTTCGAGTGAAATCCACTTCAACAACGGGGGCGCCACGGATTTCTTCCACCGAGCCCAAAAATACTTTCGGTACGATTTTAAATCGTACCCATATATTATTTATAACCAAACAGAATAGGATTTCAGCCATGGGTATCTCTATGAGTAATCCTACGAGCGGGTTCAGAAAATGGTCGGAGGCGCATGACCCGAAGATCGCCAGTGCTCGTGCCGTAGCGGGCGCGCCCGCTGTCATCCCGGTTCGGGCTCTCGATCAACCAATCATGACACCAGAGGAACAGCCGCATCGTCCGTGGCGCGTGCCGGGTGCCGGTGCGCTCTGAAGCGAGACACCGATCGCGTGACCTGATTACCGGTTTCGACACGGCCTCGAAGGTCATGTGACGCTGCCAGACATCATCCCGTTACCCCAAGCAAGGAAACCCAATGATCATCGAGATGCGCACTTACACCGTCCAGCCGGGCTCGGTCGCGACCGTAGAGGAACGGTTCGGACAGGCGCTTCCGGCGCGGGCGAAGCTCTCTCCGCTCGCCGCCTTTTGGCACACTGCAGTCGGCCCGTTGAACCGGGTGATGCATGTGTGGGCCTACGACAGTTTCTAGTGGATCGCATCTAACATGTACCCGCGCCGGACGGCGGCGATGATCGTATTGGGATCGGCGGTCCAGACGAAGGGCCTGGGGTTGTCATTGGTCTCGGCGAGAAACCGTTTGATGGCGGCTTGGAGGTCGACGAGCGATCGGAACACACCGCGCTTCAAGCGTCGCCTGGTGAGCTTGGCGAAGAAGCCCTCGACGGCGTTGAGCCATGAGGCCGATTTTGGCGTGTAATGGAAGGTGAAGCGGGGGTGGCGCTCGAGCCAGGCCCGGACCTTGGGGTGCTTGTGGCTGCCGTAATTGTCGAGGACGACGTGGATGATCTTGCCGGCCGGGATCTCAGCCTCGATCGCGTTCAGAAAACGAATGAATTCCTGATGCCGGTGACGCTGCATGCAACGGCCGATGACCTTGCCGTCGAGCACGTCGAGCGCGGCAAACAGGGTCGTGGTGCCATTGCGTTTATAGTCGTGGGTCATGGTGCCACACCGGCCGGGCTTAAGCGGCAGCCCCGGCTGGGTGCGGTCAAGCGCCTGGATCTGCGACTTCTCATCGACGCTGAGCACGATCGCATGCGCCGGCGGATCGATATAGAGGCCGACGATATCCCTGAGTTTGGGCACAAATTCGGGATCGCGCGACAGCTTGAACTGGCGCACCCGGTGCGGCTGCAGCCCGTGCGCGCGCCAGATGCGCTGCACCGAGCTGATGCTGATGCCGGCCGCCGGCGCCATCATCGCCGCCGTCCAATGGGTGGTTTCGCCCGGCGGATCGCGTTGCGTCAGTGCAATAACCTTTGCCGTCACCTCGGCACCCAGCGGCGGGATGCGCGAGGGCCGCGTCTTATCGCGCAACAGGCCCTCGATCCCGGCGCGCATGAACCGCTCCTGCCAGCGCCAGACGGTCACTTTGCTCGTCCCCGCTTGCCGCATGATCTCACTGGTGCCTGCCCCGTCCGCTGTCAGCAGCACGATCCGCGCCCGCCACACATGCTTTTGCGGGCTGTTCCGATCGGCGACGATCGCTTCCAAACGCGCTCGATCAGCCGCTTTCACCTCGACTGTGATCCCCTCGCGCATGCCTCGCTCCCCGGATGGCGAGGGCAGCATACTCCCATCGGGACTCTTATGTTAGCTTTTATCCACTAGGAGCGGACCCGCATCCGCGCCGCGTCGCAGAAGATCGAGGGCTGGCCACCTGACATCCGCGAATTCGTCACCGAGCAGCAGAGCGAGATCTTTCTGCCGGCGCCGTTTTTCACCCAAGCTCGAGCCGCGCAAACTCGGCAACCTCTATGAGATCCGCACCTACACGCTGAAGCCGGGCGGCATTCCCGGCGTGATCGACCGCTGGAGCACCCAGATCGCCGAGCGCATCAAACTGTCGCCCCTGGCCGGCGCCTGGTATTCCGAACTCGGCGAGCTCAACCGCTGGTGCCACATCTGGGCCTACAAAGATGCCGCCGAGCGGTTCGCGGTCCGCGAACGTGCCCGCAACGAAGGCGTCTGGCCGGCGCACGGCGGCCAACCTGGCGTCACCCTGAAGCAGGAGAACATGCTGGTCGTCCCGGCATCCTTCTCGCCGCTGCACTAGCTCTTATGACCCCAGTCAAGGCGGCGGACAATAAGGTGGAGATCGGCCGCGGGAGGCGGTCGGCCTGGTAGTTGAACGCGGCTGCACAGGGCCGGGGACGGAGCGCTTGAGACGACGGTTGATCAGGCTCTTATCCGCGGGTTGGGTACCGCCTTCCGTGTCTGCGTCGCGGGGCTGTCCGCTTTTCTAGAGAACGGGCGTCGGGCGGAGCCCGGCCACATAACTAGCGACGGGGGTTCCCCTCCGTGGCCCATCCCCGGCCTAGGAGCGTGTGAAGGATTCCTCTGTTCGGGCGGTGGTATGATGGTCTTCGCGAGAGCGGGGGGCGTGGCGATGTTGTGCGGCGTTCGGGTGCTGGAGGCGAACCGGTCGCAACTGTCGTGGGACTTGGTGGATCTGGAGGCTTTGCTGCCGGCGGAGCATCGCGCGCGGTTGGTATGGCGGTTTGTCGAGACGCTGGATTTGACGGGGTTCTACCAGGCGATTCGCGTCGCGCGACGGCGAGGCCGGACGTCCGGCAGCCGATCCGAAGGTGCTGCTGGCGCTGTGGCTTTACGCGACCTTGGAGGGGGTGGGCGCGGCGCGCGAGCTGGACCGTCTGGTCAGCCGGGACGTGGCGTATCGCTGGCTGGCGGGGGGTGTGCCGGTCAACTACCACGGGCTTTCGGATTTCCGGGTCGGATGGTCCGAGGAGCTGGATCGGCTGTTGACCGAGAGCGTCACCGCACTGGTCTCGGAGGGATTGGTGGAGCTCGACGAGATCGCGGTGGACGGGACCAAGATACGCTCGCCGGCCGCCTCGCGGTCGTTCACGCGCGGGGGGCGGCTGGAGCGGATCGAGCGCCAGGTGGCCGAGCGGGTGGAGCGGCTGAAGCAGGAGGTGGCGTGCGACCCGGCGGCGGCGACGCGGCGCCGGCAGGCGGCACAACAACGCGCGGCGCGGGAGACCGAGGCGAAGGTGGGCAAAGCGCGCGCGGCGCTCGACCGATTGCGTCGGGAGAAAGCGGCGCGCGAGAAGACGCATCCCCAGGAGGAAACAGCACAAAGGCGCCCCGTCAGTGTCGCTGACTGACCCGGAAGCGCGGCGGATGCGCTTTCCCGATGGGGCGGTGCGGGCCGGCTACAATCTGCAGACGGCGGCGGTTCCCGATAAGCGGGCTGATCGTGGCGGTCATCGCCACCGACCGGCGCAACGACCAGGGATTGGCCCGCCCGCTGGTGGACGAGGTGGCGCGCCGCTATGGACGCGCGCCGCGGCGGGCGCTGTTCGACGAAGGCTACGCCTCGCGCGCCGATATCGCCGCCCTGGCCGAACATCCGTTGGGACCGGTGAGGGTTTACGCGCCGCCACCGGGCGAGAAGCCGGAAACCGCGCTCGATGCGGCGGGCCGCGCCAGCCGCCGTTACAAACGGGCGCGAGAGCCCCAGGCGGTGCAGGACTGGCGGGCGCGAATGCAGACCGCCGGAGCGCAGGCGATCTTCGCCCGGCGCAAATTGATCGAACGCATCCACGCCCATTACAAGAACCGCGGCCTCGGCCGCCTGACCGTGCGCGGCCTAATTAAGACCCAAGCGGTGGCGCTCTGGCATGCGCTCGCCAACAATCTCATGGTCGGCCATCGGCTCCGGGCGGCGGCCCCGGCCGCCTAGAGCCGAGATCACCCGCCACGCTACCGCCACCATCCCGTCGATGCCACCCGATCTGCCCGATGCCTCGATCCACCCATCCCCGGCCAAATGCCAGAATCCTTCACACGCTCCTATGCAGCAGCAGGGAGGTGCTGAGCGCAACGGCCGTGCTGTGCCTTACATCCGAGGGCAGCGTTTGGTTCGATCGGGGATCGGATGTGGGCCGCTTGCGACGTGCTCTGGCCATGGCTGTTTCTGCGATCAGGCGGCTGACGCCACTTGGCGGGCGATGGCCCACAGCAAGGCGGCCATCTCGCGGGCGACGGCGGCGATCACCACAGGCAGCTTTTTGCCGGCGGCGCTGAGCCGGCGATAGCGGCCGCAGAGCCGGATTTGCGCCTTCCAGGCAATCTCGCGAACTGCTTTTGGGACGCCCTCGAGCCGGGCGCGAAGGGTCTGGCTGACGCGCGCCGGATGGCGATAGCTCCAGGCGGCTTCGACCAGCACTCGCCGGGCATGCCGATTGCCGGCAAGGGTGAGGCCGGCGCGCCGCACGGTGTCGCCGGTCGACCGTTCGCGCGGGACCAGGCCGAGAAACCCCATCAACTGCCGCGGATTGTCGAAGCGGCGCAGATCGCCGAGTTCGGCGGCAACGGTCACTGCCACCAGGAAGGAGGCGCCGCGCATCGCCTGATAGGCTTCCACCACCGGCGCCATCGACCAGCTCGGCACGATCGCAAACAACTGAGCTTCCAGCCGCCGCAGCCGCGCCAGCGCGTCCTCGATCGCATCGATCCCGTCTTGGAAGACGATCTGCTGCGCCGCGTGCTCGAATTTCTGCTCGGCCAACCGTCAGCCTTCAGCCCACGGGCTCGACCCGTGGGGGCGATGCGCCAAGGTCCAATGCTGACGGCCCTCGAAGATGCGTCCGTGCCGCAGCAAGAACGACAGCAGCTGCTGGCGCTTGCGGTGAAGGTCCTGGGCTGCCGCGGCGCGGGCCCGAACCAAGTCGCGCACCGCTTCATGGGTGGCATCGGGCACCCACACCGCGGTCAGCTCGCCGGCCCGCAGCAGCCGTACCAAGCTCACCGCATCGCGCCGATTGGTCTTGATCCGCTCGCCCGGCTTCTTTCGGGATCAGCGAGGGCGCCACCACCGTGCAGGCGTGTCCCAGCTCGCGGATCTGCCGGTACAGGCCATAACCGGTCGGCCCCGCCTCGTAGCAGAAATGCAGCTTGTCGTGGCGCTCCGCCAGCTTGCGCACCAGCCGCTCGACCCGCGCCGGCGAGCTGGCGACCTCGCCGACAAAACGAACCTGCCGTTGCGTCCGGCATCGGCAATCGCCACCGCGTGCTTTGTCTTCGCCGTGTCGAAAGCCACAAAGGCTTCGCTATACTCTCCCATGGCTCGCCCTCCGTGCATGAGGCTCGGCTCGGCCCGTCCGAGCAACCCTCGCTTCTCTATTGCACGAAAGGGCGGGCCGCCGGCCTCACACCGGGGTCATAACGTCTAGCGGCAAACCCGCAGCGGCTGCGTCCCGATGCTCAATCGGGAAGCCTCCGGGCCGGGCTCGCAATCGCCGATGAGACCGGGGCAAAACGAGGATATCATGTTAATCGAAATCAATCCGGCCTCTGGCCAGGAGCGGCGGACTATCCAGAACTCCCTGCCAACGACCGCGGCGTACGCGAAATCTGCATCGGGGTGAGGGAATTCAAATGCGTCGGGGAGTTTTCCGCCGCAAGACCACCCGCACGTCTACATCAATATGGGCGGCGCGGACGCGATCCTCTGTCCCTACTGCGGGACGCAGTTCCGCTTCGATCCTCGATTGACCCCGCACGAAGCCAACCCGCCGGACAGTTTATTTGCTGACCAAAACGCGGCCTGACCGATCTCGCTCAGACCCTTCCCGCACCTCGCGAGCGGCCGCCGCTGATTTTCGATATGTGGACGCCCCCTCCTCGCAAGTTGTTTTGCAGTGCTTTGATCAGATCGCTTGCCTCCTTGTGCCCGGCTTGTCTGTCTGTGCGCTCGCACGGGAACGCTGGCCAAGATTTCTTTTCCACGGTAGCGCGGTAGAGCGCGCCAAGCCAAAAGCCAACCATCAGAACACCGTCACGAGTTGGAACGTGCCGGTTTGATTGCGGGCGGCAGATGTGAACCCGGATTCGCCAGATGAAGCGGCGATTTTGAGCGCGCTGGTACCGATCGAAGATTAGAATTCAACAACTTGTGGGGATTGAACGGGGCGGCGATGGGGACCGGACGGGTGAGGCGGACAAGGGTGCTCGGGCTCGATTTCGACCGTCGGCTGCTGCTTCAATTTCGCGGCAGCATGATCACCTCCGATGCGGGATTGTTGGCCTATCGCGAGCAGGATGAACACCGACACGGGTGCCGACACCCTCGCCGATGGCCGGCAAGAACGGTCGCCATCGGTTGGCTGGATTGTTGCGTCAGTCAATCTTCGGACGGCTCGCCAGCTACGAGGAATGTGAACGACGCCGACCGGTCGTGCCGCGATCCGGCGATGCGCTGGGTGGTGGGGGACCGGGCGACCATCAGCCCACCGGCTGACCCACAAACTGGGGAATTTTACTTCGGCATAATTGCCGAAAGTTCACTCGGCATTGACACCGGATCGAATGCCGCGAGGAATTGCCGACCAAGATCACCCAGTCGTTCACCGGCCACGGCAATTGGGCCGGGCGCGAGAACAAGAAGAAAGCGACGATCCGCATGTGCGAGGTCTACGGCTGGCCGGTCGCCAACGACAACGAGGCCGACGCGCTCGCCCTCTGGGTCTATGCCGAGGCGGTGTTGTATCCGCAGGCGGCCCAGCGCCGCGGCGCCGGGCCGCTGTTCGTAGCGGCCGGCTGATTTTTCATGATTTAAATCAGCAAGGAGCCGGTAAACCATATCTCCCGGTTGGCATTGGTGCCTGCCCGCTGCTCCGGCGCGCGGATCGATTTCGATCGCTTGTCGTCGTCGCTGGACCGGCGCGACACTAATCTTCATGGCATTATCGGAATAACGGCCAGCAAATTATTCCGGCGGCGAAGATAAATGCGAAGGTCCAAAACAGCTTCTTTTTCATCGTGGCCGGCTTTTTTGTCCAATCACGCTGCCGCTGGCGTTTCGGAGACGCCTGCGTCCAGTAGCGGGGCGACAAGCCTCTCCTCTTTAATGCTCAACAAAACGCGCAAAGTCTCGCGACCACGAGAGAGCCGTGAGCGCACGGTGCCGACGGGTATCCCGAGGATTGCTGCGGCCTCCTCATAGCGCATATCTTCCAAGCCAATGAGTAGAAGCACCTGACGCTGCTCATTAGGCAGGCGGCCCATGGCCCGATCGAGGTCGCGCAATTGCAGAGACGCCTCGGCGTTCGAATAGACGCTCAGCCTCGTCTCGGGCACTTCCTCGATCGATACGGTCTCTCGGTCACGGACGGCGCGACGCACGTCGTTGACCCATTGATGGTGCAATATCGTGAACAGCCAGGCCCGCAAATCGGTCCCCAGCTGCCATAGATGCTGTTTGGCGAAGGCGCGAATCAGGCAATTCTGCACCAGGTCGTCGGTGCGGGATGCGTCGCGGGTTAATACCCGCGCGTAGCGTCGCAGGCGCGGGATTTCGCTTTCGAGGAGGCCCGCGAAATTGGTCATCAGGTTCACCTTTTTATGCTTCGGCCCCGGATGCGCCCAAGAGCCGTCAAAAGAAGGGTCGGGCGGAGGCCGGGGGGCGGTCCCGCCCGACCAGTGCCCCGAGCCCAATATTGGGGGGAGGTGGTTCGGGGACAGTCCGTTGATACTCCTCGACGGTCCGTCCCCGGTAGGTTCGGAAACTACTCATTCGCCATGAGGTTGTCCGCGTCGGTCGGGCGCACCAGTAAAAAGGACGGCACAAACAGAATGTACGTCTGGGGGCTATAAGTAGTTTCCGAACCTACCGGGGACGGACTGCCAGAGCTATCAACAGGCTGTCCGCGAACCGTCTCCCCCTACTGGTGTCGGTCGGGCGGGACCGCCCGCCGACGCCCCATGGGGGCATCCGGTTACAACCCTCAAGAGGCCGACATGGTGTACGAAAAGCTGGACCAAGCACTTCGACAGCTTAAAACAGATCGCGAGCGCGCAGAGGTAACCGAAAACCAACAAAGACGGGCGGGCGCAGAAGCCGGGGTCCGGTTTGTGGAAATCAAGTCCACGGTGGTTGGGCCTATTTTCGATCAGGTCGTCGCGCGCTTAGCGGCCGAAGGCTTCTTCGCAGAAACGGTGGACGACCAAAACGACGTCTCTGGTCCAATTTCGCTCAACGTAAATTTATCGGAAGACGATGGATTTAGTCGGCAAGGCAGCCTCCAGGTGCGGTTCGATCCAGATGAATATTCATGTGAATTTGGCAAATCGACGATGGCCAAGGCAGCCTCAACAAATCAAATGGTGTTTGTCGATAGACATCGTAGGCTCGATGAAATCACCGACGAGCTGGTTCGCGAGGAAGTTGAACAATTTGTGCTCGATTTGATTGCCGGGAAGCTCTTCGGATAGCAGATAAAGTGACGGCGTCGTCGCCATCATCGAAACAGAGCTGGATTTCGAGGGAGCCATCGTCCTGCAGCTCGGCCGATCCGTTGCCGGAGACCGACCGCATCGCCCTCGTCAAAGCCGCTCTAGCAGGGTGTGGGATTCGCATTCTCGGTAGAGATCAAGAGTGATTGCGGGTTGGCTCAGGCCAGCCGCAGGCGGTGCAGGCGGCGGCAGTTGTAGGCCAGCGCAATCAGGAGCCACTCGGTGGCGACGTTGTGCAGACCGCGCAGGCGGAAGCGGGTGAACCCGATAGCGCTCTTGATGATGCCGAAGACCGGCTCGACGGTCTGTTTTCGTTTGCGGTAGCGGGTCTTGCCATCTTCGCTCTCCAGCTTGGCCTGCATGGCGACGCGCCAGGGTTCGGCGATCCGCCGCTCGGGCTTGGGTCAAAAGGATCAGGCTGTGAGCCAGAAGAGCCGCTTTGTCGCTCGCCGCTCACAACCTATATTGCATTGATAAAGCGTAAATATTGCCGTCGTTCTTGCTTTCTCCATCGAGATGATATATTCTCCCTATAGAGAAGGATTATACCATGCAGCCGCACGACACCCTGTTCACGCCAACCGAGGCCGCTGTCCTGACCGGCTTGCCGCTCAAGGCCGTGAACAACGCGATCGACAAGAAAACTGTCTCCGCCATCGCAGGCGAGGATGCCGGCCGGCCGACCCGGCTGCTCGATGCCCGCGCCCTCGTTTCGCTGTCCCTCGAGCGCCGGCTTTCCGACCGCATGGCACCGGAACTGCGCCGCAAGGTGTTTGACGCCCTGGCGGAATCCCCGCGCAATGTCGTGTCGCTTGAAGGTGGGCTGCTCAAGATCGATCTGCGCGAACCTCGGCGCGAGTTGGCGACGTCACTGCGCGAATTGCGCCGGGCGCGACGCCTTGTCATCAGCGACCCGGAGATCATGGGCGGCGATCCGGTCTTCCGGGGCACCCGCGTGCCGGTGCACCTGATTGCCGAGCTCGTGGGCCAAGGCGCCACAGAGGCGGATTTGCTCGGCAGCTATCCGCGCCTCACACCTGATATGATCCGACTGGCGCCGGTCTATGCCACCGCCTATCCCCTGCGAGGACGGCCGCGCAGGCAGCCCTGGCGTGATCATCAGCCGGTACATCGGTCACGGCGTCGGCTCGCCGCGATCGCGGTATCGTGAGATTTCTGATCGACGAATGCCTCACCGTCGACCTAGTGGATTGAATCTAACACTTGGTACCCTCGGTTTGCCGCGGCGATGATGATATTCGGATCAGCGGTCCAAACGAACGGTTTTGGGCTTTGGTTGTGGTCTGTCAGGAAGCGGTTGATCGCGGCTTGCAGGTCGACGAGCGAATAAAAGACGCCGCGCCGCAGGCGTCGCCGTGTCAGCCTGGCAAAGAAGCCTTCGACGGCGTTGAGCCAGGACGCCGAGGTCGGGGTGAAATGGAAGGTCCAGCGCGGGTGACGAGCTAGTCTAATCCTCACCCCAACCGCTGGACTTCGAGATGTCGATGAAGGTCGAAGACGAGTCCCTGCATGCCGCCACCAAAAAAGAGAACACGAAACGCCACTCATCGCGACGATCGCCGCGGGGCTCGTCCTGGCGTTCGGCTTCGGTCTGGCGGCGAACCGGCTGCGCATCTCGCCTCTGATCGGCTATCTGCTCGCCGGCATCCTGGTCGGTCCCTTCACGCCGGGCTTCGTCGCCGATCAGGCGCTGGCCAACCAGCTGGCCGAGGTCGGCGTCATCCTGCTGCTCTTCGCCGTCGGCCTGCATTTCTCGCTCGCCGATCTGATGTCCGTCCGCGCGACGGCCTTGCCGGGCGCTATCGGGCAGCTGACCGTCTCCACCCTGCTTGGCATGGCGCTCCCCCGCAACTTCGGCTGGGCGCTAGATGCCGGTCTGCTGTTCGACCTTGCGCTTGCCTGCGGCAGCACCGTCGTCCTTACCAAATCGCTGCGGAATATGATGACGGTGCTCGGCATAGTGTTTGAACGGCACGGCACAAAGTTTCCGGTTGTGAACCGGGCCAGCCTGCCCGGTCAGGCCCTCGCCGGCAACCCAGCCGATCCCTGCAACAACGTCGTCGGATCTTCCAACGAGGGCGCGATCATCCGCCTGATCGGCGCCGTGCTGCTGGAGGCCAACGACGAGTGGCAGCTCCAGCATTGCTACATGCAAACAGAAGCGATGGCCGAACTCATACCGTCGCTGATCGACGCCGTACCGAACCAGATTTCCACCGTCGCCGCATGATCCGTGGCCGCCTCAAACTACACCGCAATTTCCACCACGTTGACGGGCACTAGCAGCACCGCGCCAGCCAGCGGCGCGGTTATGCCGAATTCCAGTGGAAGTGAATGGGAACCGTCGGTGCCTGGCTGCCTTCCGGCGTAACGACGATATCGACCTCGCAGCCGAGGCGGGTCAGCATCCGCATGATCCGTTCAACGGAGACGTCGCGAAACTGACCTTTCAGCAGTCGGGAAATATCGGGCTGGCTCATACCCACGATATCGACCGCCTGCGTCTGGGTAAGTTTCCGGTCGCGCATAATTTCATGCATGCGGTTGACCAGCTGGGCTTTCAGCAAGTGGGTGTCCGGATCGGGGCGGCCCAGATCGGCAAAAACGTTGCCGCTGCCGCGCCGGATGGCGCTATCGCTCTCACGGGTCATAATGTCCCTCGCCTCTGTGCGTTGTGATCCTGCTCGGCGACCTTCAGGCGTCGCCGCACCAGGTCGATCTCCTCCTTTGTCTGAAAGGCATCCAGGACATAGACCGCGCGCTCGAACTTGACGGTATAGACGGCACGATAGGTGTCGCCGTGATGATCCTCGACGATTTCGAGAACCCCAGCGCCGCCGAAGCCTTTCAGCGGCTTCGCGCTGTCCGGCACGCCGCCAACCTGCGCCTGGTAAGGAGCGAAGCCCATGGCGTCCTGCACCGGATCAGGAAAAGCCCGAAAATCCTTGTAGCTCGATCCTACCCATTCCACAGGTCGCAATCTGTCCGCTGCCATAGCCTATTATGGTGGAAGAACCATACTTGTCATGCTCGAAATCAGGCAAGTCACACGGCGCGTCTGCCACGGCGACCGGGCACTACTCGCCTGAAGCCTCCCCGAGCCGCCCTGCGGCGTCTCGGCCCTCACGGGTGACAGTCCCTCGCGCGTCTGTTCCCGCCTGCCGGCGGTAAGCTTTTTCTGGCGGCTGTCAGCCGCCGCCTGTCGACCCCACTCCCAAACCCCCAGAAAAGCAAGCGTGCCGCGCCCGGCGATGAACCCTGCGGGCACCGCGCGGCGCACCTTCCCGTCGCGGCCATAGAGGCAGAGGAAGGGCGAGGGATCCACTGACGGGTTGGAGGTTGAGAGAGAGGCTTTCGGCCGCCCGTCGCGGAGATCCGCGATGTCACTTTCAGCCGCACGCGCCGGCACCGGTCGGGACCGGACGAGCCTTTATCAGGAAATCACCGACAGGATCATCGCCGAGCTGGCGGCCGGGCGCGTGCCCTGGGTCCAGCCCTGGGGTAGCGCCGGCATCAACGCCTCGCTCGGCCTTCCGCAAAACGCCGCGACCGGCCGCAAATACAGCGGCATCAATATCCTGATCCTGTGGGGCGCGGTCGCCGAGCGCGGCTTTACCGGCCAGGGCTGGCTCACCTTCCGCCAGGCGCTCGCCCTCGGCGGCCATGTCCGCAAGGGCGAGAAAGGGACGACGGTCGTCTATGCCGACCGGTTTATTCCCGACGGCGAACGGGCGCGCGCCGAGGAAGCGGGCGAAGAACCCGAGGCAATCCCCTTCCTGAAGCGGTTCACGGTCTTCAATGCCGACCAATGCGAGGACCTGCCCGCCAAGACTTGTGCCGCTGCGCCGCCCCCTCCCCCGAAAACCTGATCCTGCCGCAGGCCGAGGCGCTGATCCGCGCGACCGGGGCCGATCTGCGCATCGGCGGCGACCGCGCCTTCTATGTCCCGAGCGCGGACTACATCCAGGTTCCCCGCCGGCCGCGTATTTTGAACCAATCGATTGGCATCGCACGGTTTTTCACGAATTAGGTCATTGGAGCGGGGCCGGCTCGCGGCTCAATCGGGATCTCTCCGGCAGCTTCGGTTCCGCGCTTTACGCAAAGGACGAATTGGTCGCCGAGATGACCAGCGCCTTCGTCTGCGCCTCGCTCGGCATCGTGCCGACCGTGCGCCATGCCGACTATATCGGCTCCTGGCTCGAGGTGCTGCGCGAAGACGATCGCGCCATCATCCGCGCCGCCAGCGCCGCGTCGAAAGCGGCCGACTACCTGCTCGCCTTCCGGCCCGATCCTTTCGAGACCCCGGACGCTATCCAGGCGACCGACGAGCTCGAATAATGCGCTTCCGTCGCCAGCCTCGCCTATCCAGGGCAAAGCCTGGAAACCTCCAGAGGGCAAGAATGGCGCAACCGGCAATGTCCCCGCGCGGGCGCCTCAGCGCTGTGCCTCCCGTCGCGGCCATAGAGGGAGAGCAAGGCCGAGGATCCATGACAGGTTGGAGGTCGAGAGAGAGGCTTTCGGCCGCCCGTCGCGGAGAAATATCGACATGGCAACCGTTCAGAAGATCACCCTCAGCGCTTCGCGCGACATCCCCTTCAACAAGCTGGTGCTCAGCCAGGCCAATGTGCGCCGGACCAAGACCGGCGTCTCCATCGAGGAGCTGGCCGAGGACATCGCCCGGCGCACGCTCCTGCAGAGCCTCAACGTCCGGCCCGTGCTGGACGCGCAGGGCGAGGAGACCGGCATGTTCGAGGTCCCGGCAGGCGGCCGTCGCTTCCAGGCGCTCGAGCTGCTGGTCAGGCAGAAGCGCATGACCAGGACCCAGCCCGTGCCCTGCGTGGTGCGGGAGGGCGGCCTCGCGCGAAGAGGATTCGCTCGCCGAGAACGTCCAGCGCGTCGCGCTGCATCCGCTCGACCAGTTCCGCGCCTTCCAGACCCTGCGCGAGAAGGGGCTGAGCGAGGAGGATATCGCGGCCCGGTTCTTCGTGAGCCCGAGCGTCGTCAAGCAGCGGCTGAAGCTTGCGGCGGTCTCCGACAAGCTCCTCGAAATCTATGCCGAGGACGGCATGACCTTGGAGCAGCTGATGGCGTTCACCGTCACCAACGACCATGCGCGCCAGGAGCAGGTCTGGGAGTCGCTCGCCCGCACCTACAACAAGGAGCCGTATTACATCCGCCGCCAGCTGACCGAAGGCGCGGTCCGCGCCGCCGACAGGCGGGCGCGGTTCGTCGGGGTCGACGCCTATGAAGCGGCCGGTGGCGTCGTGCTGCGCGACCTGTTCCAGCACGACGATGGCGGCTGGCTCCAGGACCCGGCGCTGCTCGACCGCCTGGTCATCGAGAAGCTCCAGGCTCACGCCGAGACCCTTCGCGCCGAGGGCTGGAAGTGGATCTCGGTCGCGCCCGACTTCCCTTACGGCCACACCGCCGGCCTGCGCCGTCTGCCCGGGGAGATTGTCGCGCTCACCGACGAGGAGCGTGCGAACTACGACGCATTGCGCGCTGAACAAGACCGCCTCGAGAGCGAATACGCCGAAGCGGAAGAATGCCCGGACGAGGTTGACCAGCGCCTCGGCGAGATCGAGACCGCGCTTGCCGCCTTCGCCGAGCGGCCTGTCACTCTATGATCCGGACGAGATCGCACGCGCCGGCGTGTTCGTCAGCATCGACACCGACGGCACCCTGCGGATCGACCGCGGCTATGTCCGTCCGGAGGACGAGGCGCGGGCCGAGCCGGTCGAGGGGAGCGATGGCGACGCCCGCGCCGCCGGCCAGCCGGACGAGGTCGCCCGCCGCACCGCCATCATCACTGTCGGCGGCCGCGATTCTCCCGAGCCGGAGACCGAGGGGGACGAGGAGGATGGCCTGAAGCCATTATCGGAACGCCTCCTCACCGAGCTCACGGCGCACCGCACGCTGGCGCTGCGGGACGCGCTGGCGAACGACCCGGGCACTGCGTTCGTCTCGGTGCTGCACACGCTTTGTCTCGGCGCATTCTATCGGTCGCCGTCAGCCACCTGTCTGGAGATTTCGGCCAGGAGCACGAGCTTCAACAGCCCAGGCGCCGGGACTGGCCGACAGCGCCTCGGCCCAGGCGATCGAAGCGCGCCATCAGCAATGGGCAAAGCAGTTGCCCAGGGACGAGGACGATCTCTGGGACGCCCTGGTGGCGTTCGATGTCGACAGCCAGGCGGCATTGCTCGCGCATTGCGCCTCCCTCAGCGTCAACGCCGTGCACGACCCGTACACCCGCAGCCCCCGGCGTCTCGCCCATGCCGACACGCTGGCCCGCGCCGTCAATCTCGACATGGCGGCCGCCGGCTGGTCCCCGACCGTCGGCAATTATCTCGGTCGGGTTCCGAAGGCGCGCATTCTCGAAGCGGTGCGGGAAGCGAAGGGCGATGCGTCCGCTCATCTGATCGGACCATCTCAAGAAGCCCGACATGGCCAAAGAGGCCGAGCGGCTCCTCGACGGCGCCGGCTGGTTGCCGGAGCCGTTGCGCACACCCGACGCTCAGGCGGTCATGGTCGAAGGCGAAGCCGGCGCGGAACCTCTGCCGGCATTTCTCGCCGATGACGGGGACGACGCGTCAGCCGAGGAAACGGCAGCCGATCCCGATGAACCCGAGCCCCACGCTGCCGCGGCGGCATGATCGCACACAGGCGGGGCGGCTGCGGCCGTCCCGCACCCTTCCACCCCCTGAGCCCGGCCTCCTGAGCTTGTCGAAGGGGCGCCGGGCTTTCGCATTTCCGGAGACCTCACCATGGCCGACTATTACTCGCCCGCCGTCGTTCAGCCGACGATCGCGAACGCCGACATGACGCCGCTCGAACGGCTCCTTCTCACCCACATCTTCGAGGCCGAGCCGGATGGCGACGGTCTTTATTTCTTCGCCGAGACCGGACCCAGCGACGGGTTCGAGCTTCCTATCGAAGACCTGCGCGCCGCTTTCGCGCAATCGGCAGGCATCGCGAGCACCGCGAGCGCCTACCTCGCAGAACGCATAGCCAACATCGGCGCCAGCAACACGCACATCGATGTCGATCTGAGCGGCACGAGCTGGGAGTTGATCCTGCAGGACATCGTCCGCCGATCGCCGACGCTCGACCATATCACCGTCGTTTCGGCCTTCACCTGCACGAAGATGCGTCCCGACGGCTTCGGCGGCATGGCCGTGCTGATCACCGCCGACGCTATCAAAGGCAAGTCGACAAACGACATCCTGGAGGATTTCCTCGCCGGCGCCGAAGTCGATCCGCTCGCCGCCCAATCACACGTCCTCCTCCGGCTCAACGAGAAATCGGTCAGAACCGAGATCGGTCATCTGATCGAGGCCGACGACGCCGTGACAACGCTGACGATCGACGCGGTGACGGACGCCGATATCAACGCAGCCTGCCGCACGGTCGTCGACCGCACCGACCTGTCGGAAGAGCAAGGCAGCGCCGTGTTCCGGGCGGCCCTTGCCGCCATCCGCGAGGCGGAGCGACGGCGCGCTATCTCTGTCTGATCACAGGACATCCCTAACCATCCGAAAAGCCCGGCCAGTGAGCCGGGCTTTCGCATTTCCGGGCCCCAGGCGCTCGCCGCGTAAAGCCGGCGCGGCTCCCGACAAACACCAAATCCGCGCCACCCCGGCGACCCCCGCATGGCCCGCCGCAGCCGCGCGCGCGTTTCCACGCGGCATCGCGCTCACAACGAGACCCATCATGGGCTGGCTCTACAAACAACACCCCGTCACCGATCCCGTCGCTTACCTCACCGAGCAATACAACCACGACGGCGAACACCGCACCTACCTCGTGCTTGGCGCCGCCCGCGTCGCCAACACCGTCTACATGGCCGTTAAATCCACCGACAAAGCGACCAGACAATCCTACGTCTTCGCCGCGGTCATCCTGATCTCGAACACCCGAAAAGACGGTTTCGGCTACAAGGACATGGACGAGAGCGTGGGGCCCTGCGAATGCGCGTGCCCCGACCGCATCATGCGCCTGCTCTCGCCGACCGCCGATATCCCCAACCCGGGCTATGCCGCCGACTGGCGCGCCCGCGTCGCCGCCCAGAAAACAGCCGCGGCGGAACTGCGCACGAAGCGCAAGCGCCTCATGCCCGGCGCCATCGTCACCCTGCAGAACGAGGTTCGCTTCCGCGACGGGAAAACCGCCACGGCGTTCCGCATGCGCTTCTTCCAGCGCAAAACGCCGATCTTCGAGCCGCTCGACCGGCCCGGATATTGGTGCCGCCTCTCCCGCGCAAGTCTTGCCGCGGCAACCGTCACGCCGCCGGCCGCCACGGCCGTCGCAGCGCCTGCCTGACCATCCGGTGAGATTATGACCGATGAACAGCCTGGCAGATTTCAAACGGCTTGCCGTTGTCGGCGCCCGGTTTCTCAGGGCTTTTCCGGGTTCAGAAACACCGCCGGTTATACACGAAGTCACGCACCGCCAAAGCAACGCCGTTTGCTTTGGCGCGGAGAAGGCATGGTTTCATTTTCCAAAAGCATCAGGGCTCGCGCTTTGAGAATGGAGTCATGCAGTGGGTGCGGGATGACGGGTGCGTTTTAATAACGCTGGAGCACATAGCGGCATAATCACCCAGCGCACAACGCAGCATCTCTTCCCAGGAGAGAGGGAGAGGACGGCCGGGACGGGTTTGAGCCGACCGGGGTCGAGAGAGAGCACCCGACGGTTCGTCCCGTTCCCGCTCTCCCGGATCTCCCTGATGAACACCATGCCTCTCTCTGCGGCCGCATTCGCGGCTGCCTCTGTTGCCGCCCCCGCTCCTTCATCGCCCTATGCCGGCGCCGCGCTTACCGCCGCCGCCAGCATGCTGCTCGCCGACCTCGAGCACGGGCGCGCAATCGATGCCCGAGCCCTGCGGACGGCGATGATCGCAGCCTTCGGTGGATCGGACGCGGAGGGTCTCTGGGACTGGAAGACCGCCTACGATTCCTGCGAAGCGGCGCAAATCCTTTTCCTGCGCAAGTTCGGGTCCGCCATGCGCGGACGGGCAGCGTCGCCATCGGCGTTCCTGCCCATGCTGGCCAGGCTGGCGGCATTGCTGCCGACACACACGCGCCGGTCCGAGGAGAGCCAGGCGCTCCAGCAATTCTCGACGCCAATCGGGTTCGGCTTCGTCGCGAGCGTCGCGGCAGCGATCACGCCTGCCGACCTCGTGCTCGAGCCTTCGGCCGGCACCGGCCTGCTTGCCATCCATGCCGAGCTCGCGGGCGGCAGCCTGGTCCTGAACGAGCTTGCTGACACGCGCGCGCAGCTGCTCGGCCGGCTTTTTCCCGGCGTCGCCATCACCCGGCACGACGCAGCGCAAATTCACGACCATCTCGACGCCTCGGTGCGTCCGAGCGTCGTGCTGATGAACCCGCCTTTCTCGGTCGCCGCCCATGTCGAGGGCCGGGTCGCCGCCGCGGCGCTGCGTCACCTCTCCTCCGCACTGGCGCGTCTGGCCGAGGGCGGCCGCCTGGTCGCCATTACCGGCGCCAGCCTTTCCCCGGAGAATCCCTCCTGGCGCGACAGCTTTGTCCGCTTGCAGCAGCGCGGCCGAATCCTGTTCTCGGCTGCCGTCGATGGCCGGGCCTATGCCCGCCATGGCACGAGCATTGAGACGCGCCTGACGGTTATCGACCGCATACCCGCCGACGATCCGACCGCGTTTCCCGCCTTCGCCCGGCATGGCAAGCGACACGGCCACCCTGCTCGATTGGGTGACGAGGCTTGTCCCGGCGCGCACCGCCATAAAGACGGCTCTCACCGTGGCGCCTGCCGGCAGGCTTCGCGTTCTTTCGCCGGTCGCTCCACGACCGCTGCCCAACACCGGATCGCCACGCAGATCCGCCGCCGCGGTCATCGAACCCGCCGCTGTCGAGCTCGCCTATGAGCCCGTGGACTACGCGCCGGCGCAAAACGGGCATATCACCGAGGCGCTCTATGAAGGATACGGGCTTCAGTCGATCCGCATTCCCGGATCCGCGCCGCATCCGACGCGCCTCGTGCAATCGGCCGCCATGGCCTCGGTCGCGCCGCCCAAACCCGGCTATCGCCCGCATCTGCCGCCCGCCGTCATCGCCGACGGCCTGCTGTCCGACGCCCAGCTCGAAAGCGTGATCTATGCCGGCGAGGCCCATGCCGGCTATCTCGCCGGATCATGGATCGTCGATGAGACCTTCGACGTCGTTTCCGCAGCGCCCGCGCCTGCCCCGGCGAAAGCCGGGGACGCGAAACGGCCGTCCGATTCCGCCGGGGCTGGTTTCTCGGCGACGGCACCGGCGCCGGCAAGGGCCGCCAGGTCGCCGGCATCCTGCTCGACAACTGGCTCAAGGGCCGCCGCCGCGCGGTCTGGGTCAGCAAATCCGACAAGCTGATCGAGGACGCCCAGCGCGACTGGTCGGCGCTCGGCCAGGAGCGGCTGCTGATCACGCCGCTGTCGCGCTTCCGGCAAGGCACGCCGATCCGCCTCGACGAAGGCATCCTGTTCACAACCTACGCCACGCTGCGGTCCGATGCGCGCGAGGAGAAGGTTTCGCGGGTCCGCCAGATCGTCGACTGGCTGGGCTCCGGCTTCGACGGCGTGATCGTCTTCGACGAAAGCCATGCGCTGCAGAACGCCGCCGGGGGCAAAAGCGAACGCGGCGACCAGGCGCCCTCCCAGCAGGGCCGAGCGGGCTTGCGCCTGCAGCATGCCCTGCCCGATGCCCGCATGCTCTACGTCTCCGCGACCGGCGCGACCACGGTCCACAATCTCGCCTACGCCCAGCGGCTCGGCCTGTGGGGCGGCGAGGATTTTCCCTTCGCCACCCGCGCCGAGTTCGTCGAGGCGATCGAGGCCGGCGGCGTCGCGGCGATGGAAGTGCTCGCCCGCGACCTCAAGGCGCTCGGCCTCTACGCCGCCCGGTCGCTCTCCTATGAGGGGATCGAATATGAGCTGATCGAGCACCGGCTCACCCCCGAGCAAATCCGCATCTACGACGCCTATGCGGGCGGCCTTTCAGGTCATCCACAACAACCTGAACGCAGCGCTGGAAGCCTCCAACGTCACCGGCAACAACCGGGACGCTGAACCGCCAGGCCAAATCCGCCGCCCGCTCGGCCTTCGAAAGCGCCAAGCAGCGCTTCTTCAATCACCTGATCACCGCGATGAAGACCCCGGCGCTGATCGCCGCGGTCGAGGGCGATCTCGAAGCCGGCCATGCCGCCATCATCCAGATCGTCTCGACCGGCGAGGCGCTGATGGAGCGGCGGCTGGCCGAGATCCCGACCGAGGAATGGGGCGACGTGCAGGTCGACATCACGCCGCGCGAATATGTTCTCGATTATCTGGCGCACGGATTCCCGACCCAGCTTTTCGAGCCATTCACCGACAGCGAGGGCAATCTCTCCTCCCGGCCCGTCTATTGCGACGGCAATCCGGTTCAATGCCGCGAGGCCGTAGAAGCGCGCGACCGCATGATCGAGCGCCTCGCATCGCTTGCCCCGGTCCAGGGCGCGCTCGACCAGATCCTGCACCGGTTCGGCACCGAGATGGTCGCGGAAGTGACTGGCCGCTCGCGGCGCATCGTGCGGAAAGCAGGATCGGGCGGTCTCGACCGTCTCGCCGTCGAGGCCCGCGCCGGATCGGCCAATCTCGCCGAGGCGCAGGCCTTCATGGATGACGAGAAGCGGATTCTGGTCTTCTCCGACGCCGGCGGCACCGGCCGTTCCTATCATGCCGATCTCACGGCGAAGAACCGCCGCCTGCGCGTCCATTATCTGCTGGAAGCGGGCTGGAAGGCCGATACCGCCATCCAGGGTCTCGGCCGCTCCAACCGCACCAACCAGGCGCAGCCGCCGCTGTTCCGCCCGATCGCCACCGACGTCAAGGCCGAGAAGCGCTTCCTGAGTACGATCGCGCGCCGCCTCGACACGCTCGGCGCCATCACCAAGGGCCAGCGCCAGACCGGCGGCCAGGGTCTGTTCCGCGCCGCCGACAATCTCGAATCCGTCTATGGCCGGGCAGCGCTGCGCCAGCTCTATTTCCTGCTCTACAGCGGCAAGTGCCTGCCCCGGACTGGATCCGGGGTGGAGGGCTGCTCGCTGCAGGCGTTCGAGGATGCGACCGGCCTGCGGCTGACCGATGGCGACGGCAGCCTGCGCGAGGAATTGCCGCCGATCACGACCTTCCTCAACCGGCTCCTCGCGCTTGACCATCGATCTCCAGAACACGCTGTTCGGCGTGTTCGAGGATCTGCTCCGCACCAAGATCGAGGGCGCCATCGCTTCCGGCGCCTATGATCAGGGCGTCGAGACGGTGACTGCCGAGAGCCTCACCGTCACCGATCGCCGCACACTCTACGTCCATCCGCAGAGCGGCGCCGAGACGCAGGTATTCACCATCACCCGCCGCGATCGCAACAAGCCCTTCACCCTCGCCGAGGCGCTCGCCCGCGCCAACGAGCCGCAGCGCGCGGCTGCTGGTGAATAGTCAGTCCGGGCGCGCCGCCCTGCAGGTGCCGGCGCCGAGCCTGATGCTCGACGATGGCGAGGTGGAGCGCCGCGTCCGTCTGCTTCGGCCGATGGAGCGCACGCGCGATCCCGCTCGCCACGATGCCGCAGACGCATTGGCAGGAGGCGGATCGGGCCGACTTCGCCCGCGCCTGGGAGACCGAGATCGCAGCGCTGCCGGAGTTTACCGACAGCACCCTGCACATCGTCACCGGCCTGCTGCTGCCGATCTGGAAGCGGCTGCCGAACGATTCCATGCGCGTCTACCGGCTCCAGACCGATGATGGCGAACGCATCATCGGCCGTCTGGTCTCGCCCTCCTGGGTCGCGCAGGCCGCAGAGAGCGATGCGCCGACACTCAGCCCGGCCGACGCCTTCGCCGCCGTGCTCGACGGCCGGACGATCCTGCAGCTTCAGGACGGGCTCGAGCTTCGCCGCGCCAGGGTCATGGGAGAGTTCCGCGTCGAGCTCTCCGGCTTCACCGACGGCATGGTCGACCGGCTGAAGGCGATCGGCCTGATCTCCGAGATCATCTCGTGGAAGCTGCGCCTGTTCGTGCCGACCGGCGCGGAAGGGCCGGCCATCCTGGCCCGGCTGATGGAGCGCTATCCGCTCCTGCGCATTGCCGACAGGGCGGCGGCATGAGGCCGGCACAATGTCGTCTCAAGCCGCGGAACTGGCGCACCGGCTCGCGCGCGATGCCGAGTCGGTGTGCCGTCATTATCTCTCCAACGGTCGCAAGGAAGGCCGCTACTGGCTGGTCGGCGATGTCGCCAACACGCCCGGCCGCAGCCTGTTCGTCCGGCTGAAAGGGCCGGACAGCGGCAAGGGCGCCGCCGGCAAATGGACCGACGCCGCCACCGGCGAGCATGGCGATCTTCTCGACCTGATCGCCATGAACCGGCGCCTCGCCCGCCTGCCTGACGTCCTCGACGAAGCCCGATCTTTCCTCAGCCTGCCACGGCCCGAGCCGGACCATTCCAGGCGGATGACGCCAGCGCCAGCCGGATCGCCGGAATCCGCACGACGGCTGTTCGCCATGGCCCAGCCGCTTCCGGGCACAATCGCGGAAGCGTATTTGCGCAACCGCGGCATTACGGCTCTGCACGGCGCCGGAGCCCTGCGCTTCCACCCCCGCTGCTACTATCGGGCGGATGCCGAAGCCCCGACCGAGACCTGGCCGGCATTGATCGCCGCGGTCACCGATCTCGGCGGACGGATCACCGGCGCGCACCGCACCTGGCTCGACCCGTCGGGCGAGGACAAGGCTCCGGTCGACACCCCGAGGCGGGCGATGGGCCATCTCCTCGGCAACGGCGTCCGGTTCGGAGTGGCGCACAAATGTCATGGCGGCCGGCGAAGGCATCGAGACCATGCTGTCGCTGCGCAGCGTCATGCCGAGCCTGCCCATGGTCGCCGGGCTTTCGGCCAATCACCTCGCCGCCCTCCTGTTCCCGCCGACGCTGCGGCGTCTCTATGTCGCCAACGACGACGATCCGGCCGGCGACATTGCGTCGGCGACCCTGACCGGGCGAGCGCAGACGGCCGGGATCGAGGCGCTCCGACTGTCGCCGATCCTGGGCGATTTCAACGAAGACCTCTGCCGCCTTGGCCTTGCCGATCTTCGGGCGGCCTTGCGCGTGCAGCTCGCCCCGGAAGATGCGGCCCGATTCATCAGCTCGAAGAGAGACGCCGGCACGGGGCGATGAGGCGGGCTCCGGACCGAATCGAAACCGCATCGGATCGAGGCGATCCTTCCCTTGTCGGAAGAGAGCCGCGCCCACGGCCTTCCAGAGGGCGATCGGACGGCAAACGGCCCGGGCCCGCAACGGCGTTCGGCAACTATTTTCCGCCGCGCCCGGAGAGGGGCGCTTTGCATCGCGAAAGACAAAATAGCCGCCGCCCGCCGTCCTCCGCTCCGCTTCGGCCGCTGTCGCTGCGCTCGGCGGTGCAGGCCCGGTCCGCCCGCCGTCAAGTCATCGCCACGAAGGCCGCGATGGGCGCGGTCAATCCAACAAAGGACATCACCATGGCGACCGACCGCGACATCTCCGAATTCGAGCCTCCCCACACCTCATCTTCGACTGATCATCTCCTCACCGAATTGCAGCTCTATGGCCACCGGCCCTTCCAAGACGAGCCCGACACCAGACCGCTACCCGAAGCCGACGCCGCCGGCGGGGCCGTGGCCGATATCTTCGACGCCCTGATCTCCACGCTGCGCGACACCCGCCTCGAACCCGACCTCGACAATCTGCTCTGGTCCACGGTCAACCTCTTCCACCGCGCCGCCGACCGGGTTCAGCGCGAGCTCGACGACAATGAGGACGCCCAGAAGCGCAGCCAGAAGGAACAGGACGGCTCGGAGATCCGCTCGGTCGACCTCGAGCGCCTCACCGCCGAGGGCATGACCCTGATCGAACGCCGCAACAGCATGGAGTTCCTGCGCGACCAGGCCGCCGACCAGTTCGAGCGCCACACCGGCTCATCCTGGAAGCCGCGCGCGGGGTCGATGGTCAACCACCGTACGCTCACTTCG
This sequence comes from uncultured Alphaproteobacteria bacterium, assembly GCA_963775525.1. Classification (GTDB taxonomy): domain Bacteria; phylum Pseudomonadota; class Alphaproteobacteria; order ATCC43930; family CGMCC-115725; genus AP-15. Next base: position 54,790 of record CAVZJF010000013.1, read on the forward strand.
GCGATGATCGACAGTCGCGATTTCCTCGCCGCCAAGCGCCGCGCCGAAACCCAGGTGCTGCTCCCCGCCGGACCCAAGATCGCCTTCACCGGCGGCCTCGACTTCAACGATCACCACGCAGTCTGGGACCGTCTCGACAAGGTCCACGCCAAACATCCCGACATGGTGCTGCTGCATGGCGGCACTCCCAGGGGCGCCGAGCGCATCGCCGCCTGCTGGGCCGACCATCGCAAGGTTCCGCAGATCGCCTTCAAGCCCGACTGGACCCGCCACGCCAAGGCGGCGCCCTTCAAGCGCAACGACCAGATGCTCGAAATCCTGCCGATTGGGGTCATCGTCTTCCCGGGCTCCGGCATCTCCGCCAACCTCGCCGACAAGGCCAAGAAGCTCGGCATCCCGGTCTGGAAGCTCGGGGAGGGCGGCGCGTGAGCGCCGCTTTCCTCTGAAAGCTGATGTTAAATCAAATGGCTTCTCGTTTTGTCTGAATTATTCCAGTATTTCTCACCACAATCAGAAGGAGCATTCAATGGCAGGCAGCGTCAACAAGGTCATTCTTGTCGGAAATCTCGGAAAAGATCCCGAAATTCGCACCATGCAGAATGGCGGCAAGGTCGCGAGCTTCAGCGTCGCCACCTCCGAAAACTGGAAAGACAGGACCAGCGGCGAACGAAAGGAGCGCGCGGAATGGCACCGCGTGGCCATCTTCAACGACAATCTCGTCGGCATTGCCGAGCGCTCCTGAAGAAGGGCAGCAAGGTCTACCTCGAAGGCCAGCTGGAAACCCGCAAATATCAGGATAAAGGCCGGGCAGGAGCGCTACACGACGGAAGTCGTGCTGCGGCAGTTCCGCGGCGAGCTTACCCTGCTCGACAGCAAGGGCAGCGGCAGCGGTCAGGGCGCAACGAGAATGACGATATGAGCTACGTGGCCACGACCGCCCGCCGCCACAGCACCGGCGGCATCGCCGGCTCATCCGGCAATCGGCCAGCGGCTTCGGCGACCTCAACGACGATATTCCGTTTTGAGCGCAGGGCTTTTCAGAAAAACTCGTTTCCTGCGACCATGCTATTTGGCCGCAATTGGCCGTTCCCCTTGCACAAGCAGCAGCAGCTCCCGCGTCCCGGCTTACACCGTTGCCGGTTGCGCGATGCGGCCGGGATTGCCCTTGCCCCATTCAGCCAGGCACCAGCAGCCTGGACCGGCAGCGATCGAGGACCGCCTGCGGGGCGGATTGCCCGATGAGCGGTTTCGCACAGGGCGAGTCGATCTCCACCTTATCCGCGCGCGCCTTTCCCATTGCTCTTTTCGAGCAGCACAATGCGACGCCGATTGCCCCGGCGTCCTGCCCCCGCCCTGCCCGCTTTCCCTCGACCGTTCCGATCATCATGCCCGTCCTTTCGGCATGGAGCCCGTTCTCCCCTATTGCAGCCTCTTACAGACGAACCTGTCACCTTGCCCTTGTCCCTGCGGGACCGGCGCTGCGCAACAGCAATTTTCCCCGAGCGTTCCCCCTACACAGCAAGCTGTTTGGGGCCCCCGAGAGAACGCTTTCCTCGCGCTCGCTGCGCTCCAAAATTACCAGGCCCCTGAAGAAGGGGTGTTGCCCAGCGCCGGGCAGCGGTGACGGCCGGTCGCTGTCGAGGCCGCAAGGGGCGGTCTCCAAAAGCGAAAGGAAGTTCATCATGAATAAGATTGGAACATTCACGAAGAAGGATGCGGGCTATCAGGGCACGATCAAGACGCCGGGGCTCAAGACGAAGGCAGTGTTCGTGCCGCTCGAAAAGACCAACGACAAGGCTCCCGACTTCCGGGTGCTCGCAGACGATATGGAGTTCGGAGCCGCCTGGCAGAAAACTGCAGAGAAGTCCGGCAATTCCTACCTGTCGGTGACGCTCGACGCTCCGAGCCTGCCGGGTCCGATCTACTGCCGCCTGGTCGAAGCGGACCGGGCCTTCATCCTGGTCTGGAGCCGCAACTGACACCAACCGGCCCCGGCGCAAGCCGGGGCCTTCATTACTACTCTGTGAACAGGCTCCGGAACGACCGGGTGTGCTCGACGGCCTCCGCCACGTCCTTGCTGCTCATCGCCATATCGGCCGTCAGATCCACGATGCCGATATCGTTGCGGCCATCGTTGATTGCTGACCTTCAAGTGGCGGATTTCCCGCGTTTTGCTCGAAATCCTCGATATCGACCCATTGCCATGAACCTTGCCGCCATGTCTTCACAGAACATCCTTCAGCGGATGGTTTTGCCGCAATTCGTCGAGCTCGACATATTCCTCGAGGCTCTTGAGCGAGGCGTGGCCGGAGAACTGCTTGAGGCGCGCGATGTGGACGCCCTGGGCGACCCCGCTCGAGATCGCGCCGCGGCGCAGGCTGTGCCCGGCAAAGGCGGCGCCGTCGAGCCCGGCGAGAGCGGTCCATTTCTTGACGATCAGCGCGATCGAATCGGTGTCGATCGGGTTGGTGCCAATCCGGTAATGGTCGGCTACCGGCTTTCTCCTCGCTCCCTTGCGCATCCGCGGTGGCGGCAGCCTAAAAATACGCCGGAACAGCGGTCCCTGGATGATTTCGGCCGCGGCGAGCCAGGCTTCGAGTGCCACCACCGGGCACAGATCGGTCTGCCCGACCGGCAGCCATACATTGGTGCCATGGGCTTCCTGGTCGTTCTTGCGCCACGGCAGGAACAGCGCGATGCCGTCCTCATGGCGGGCCAGCGCCGCGATATCGAGCCGGGCCAATTCGGAAGGCCGTAACGCCGCGGCGAAACCGACCAGGATCAGAGCGCGGTCACGCAACCCGGGCAGGCTGTCGGGGATCATCTTGAGTGCCGCGCGCAAGGGTTCGAGCACCAGGGCTGTCTTCTTGCGCAACGGCCGGCGATGAGCGCGGCGGATGCCGGCGAAGGTGGCCGACACCAAGGGCGAAGCAGTCGGCGGCGGGTAGCCGGCCAACAGGTGCAGATAGCGCAACGCGGCATGGCGCAGGCGCAGGGTGTTGACCGCGAGGCCCCTGCCCGCCTCCGCTGCGAGAAACGCGGCGACGGTCTCCGGCGTCGCCGGCAATGCGGTCTGTCGGTGTGCCGCGCACCAGTCGGTAAAGCGGCCGACGGCAGCGCGGTAGGCGCGCCGTGTATTCTCGGCGCGCGCCGCGCGGCGATAATCGGCGGCTGCGGCTTCGGCCTCGGCAAAGCTCAAAGCCGGGGCCGGCAGGTCGACGATGGTTTCGAGCTCGAACCAGTCGCGCACCGCCTCGGGGTCGGCTCCGTGTCGGCGCGACAACGCGCCGACCATGCCCGCCGGCGACGTCGCGATCGCGGTATCATCGACCGATTCGCCTTCTGCGGTCATCGAACCCACCCCCGGGGTCGAGAATCGGGGCTCATCATCCGGCGTCGTGCGTCGCGGCGCGGAGAACATCGGGCTGCCCGGATCGCGGGTCTGCTGCATCATCCGGGCAGTTGCACCCTGCGGCTGCGGATCGCCGGGTCCAGCCGCGGCCGGGCGCACGCCGTACCCGCGGTTTTCTTGACTGTCGCGCATCCCCCTGCCCTCCCCGCCCGCGCGGCTGCTGTCCTGATCCCTGGCTCCGGATACCCGATCCTGTTATTCGGGACAATGGCCGTTATCCCGAATACAAACCGTCCACCCCCGAAAAACCAGGGTTATTCGATGCTTGACTGTGATAAAGGTATATCAATCCCGATAATGCCGCCCGAATCGGCGATCGGTGCCATATATTGCACGATGTCCCGCGCGGTGGGCCAAATGTCGCCAAATCGAAATCAAACTTATGGTCGATGGTCTATTCCCTGCCGTGACTGTAGAGCCGTGTCTAGGGTCGTGCCGACATTTTAACCCCAAGTGCGCAATAACCTAGGCAGACGACCATGAGCCATTTCTTTTCTGGAGCGGAGCTTAGATCCTGATGCACGACACCGGGCAAAACTCCCCTCCCCGCCTGCCGATGGCGCTCGCCGGCGAGCTCGAACATGCCGCCGGCATGATCGCCCGGCTCGATTCGGCCCTCAGGGCGCACCCGCTGGCGCCTGCCTGGGCTTGGCGCGCCGGGCTCGACGCGATCCGCCGGCAGGCCGCGGTCGACGGCCGGGCGATCGATCCCTGGCATTTGGCGGCGCTGATCGAAGGCGTCCGCTTCCGCCTCGATCATGCCCCGTCGCTGCTCGAGCGCGGCCTATTGTTCTCGGCCGCCCGCCACGCCTTCGGGCTCTACCGGTGGTTTTCCGGGCCGGGCGAGGCGCAGCGCGACGCGATCCGGCGGGCGGCGGAGCATTTGGACAGGGTCGGCGGGGCGCATTCGCCGCTGCTCGGCGCCGCCCTCGCGCTGCATGCCTGGCTCGATCGCGGCGGCGAGCGGCCGCCGATCCGGGCGGCGCTGGCGGTTTACTGGCAAGCTCGCGGGCTGACCGCCCTGCCGTGCCCGCTGTTGACCGGGGCCGCGGCGCTCGGCGCGGAAATTCCGTGGGCGCGCGACGAATGGATTGGGCATTTCCTCGCGGCCCTCGCCGAGGAAGCCGAGGACGGGCTGGCGCTCTTGCGCCTGATCGAGCGCCACTGGTTTGCCGCCCGCACCGCGGTCGCCGGCCGGCGCCGCGATTCGCGCGCCGCCGCCGCGATCGACATCCTGGCCGCCGCCCCGCTGATCTCGGCCACCTCGCTCGGACACGCGCTCGGCATGGCGACCAACAACGCCACCCGGCTGCTCGACGGGTTTGTCCGGTTGGGCATCGCCAGCGAGGTGACGCACCGCTCGAAGCGCCGGCTCTACGGGCTCAAACACCTGGCGCCGCTCCGCGAAGCGGTCGCACCACCGCGCCGCCCGCTGCCAGGCCGCCGGCCTGGCCGGCCAAGTGCCGCCTCGCTCGTTTATGATGTTGCGGGAGATCGTGCAGGAATGTCGCCCGCGCTCTCGCCCTCCCCGCCCCTGCCGCCGCTCGAACGGCGCGAATTCGACTTTACCGAACTGGACCATTGGCTCGACCTCACCGATCAGGCGATCCGCCGCGTCCAACGCGTGCTCGATGAGCAGAAGAAGCCTCAATCAGTCACGGAGCGCATACGTAAAGGACGAGGAGGTCCGTCTGGATAGCGGCCGCGAGAAACTCGGGGAACCCTCCAGGGGCGGAACCTGGTGGTTCCCTGGTGAACTGACTCCCTCTATTTATCTGATTATACTGCTTTAGCTGTCCTGGTTGGATCGGACGTCCTGGGTATCCTTGAAAGTCGAGTTGTGCGGGGTGCATTGGCTAGGCAGATTAGGAGACGAGGATAGTTAGGTGATTTAGGCGAGGAGGTTTATTAATGACCGGCCAGGCGTCAACGTAATGGCGGCCATTGCGGCTCGCTCAGTGGTAATAATGTGTAATCACCGATTGCTTTGGCTAGGCGGTAGGTAGTAGAGTAATCGGCTCGATCGTACCGATTATCTAGGGCAGAAGGGGTACGCTGTGCGGCTTTTGGTGGGGGGTGTGAAAGGTGGCACGGGGAAATCGACGCTTGCAGTCAACCTTGGCATCGAACGGGCGCGTCGCGGGAAGAAAGTCATTCTTGTCGATGCCGATCCCGACCAAGAGAGCCTGTCTGACTACGTCGCCAATCGAGACGAACATGGTGCGCTGCCATCGGTCCCGGTTGTCCAAGTCAAGGGATCAACGACCGCGAAATCGCTTCAGGCGCTAGCGGCAGATTTTGACGATGTGATCGTCGACTGCGGCGGCTTTGATTCTATCGAACTTCGTCAAGCTGCCCTAATAACTGAGGGTTGGGTAGTGCCGCTAAATCCATCACAGATGCAGATTTGGACCATGCCAAAGCTGAAGAGCGTCCTTGATGAGGCGAATGCTATGCGAGGCGCCGCTCAACTTACAGGATGGCTAGTCGGGATGCGCATCTCGACAAACCCCTATTCCAGCGCCAAGGAAGACCTGCAGGCGGTAGCAGAAGCGTTCTCCGACTTTCGAGCCCTTCGGACGATCATCCATCAGCGTGCCGCCTTTGAAAAAGCCGAGAAGCTGGGAATTGCTGTGACAGAGATAGAGAACCCGAATACTTCTGAGCGCAAGGCGCGCGATTCGATTCGTGCGTTGCATCAAGAAATATTCGGTGCCGTCGACTCGATTGAGGCAGCGAATGCCTAAGCCGCCGCTTCAGTTCACCCGACCGAGTCGCCCTGAAGCACGTAATGATGTGCGCCCGGCTCCGTCACCTGCAATAGATCTCGACAGTCCCGAGGTTCAAGCCTTTTCTCTGCGGGGCAGGGTAACTGTTCCCCCATCTGTCGAAAACATGACGGACGAGGAACCGCGTGCGATAGCGCCAACGGCGCGCTCACGGACTCCTGCGGCGGAAGGTGAGCCTTTGCCGATAGCGGAGCCTGCCGTCGACGATCCTTGGCGGTATGTCGCGGTCAAGCTGCCCACAGTAAGTGGACGCAAGCTATCCGAGATCGCTGATCTACGATGCTCCAAGCGTACACGCATTGCAATCGAGGTGCTCCAGTATCCACTCCGCGACCTCGCAGGCGCTCATCGGGCTGGTAAATATCCGCCGCTGCGCCGCGTGAGTGTAGGCGTCTCACGTTCGGGCGTTTCACTCATCCTACCTCAAGATCTTGCCGACGATCTACGCTATGTCGTCGAGATCAGGCGCGCCGTTAAAGCGCAAATTCTTACTCGGCTGTTGGTACCGGAGATCGACGCGCTCTTTTTGAAGGAGGTTCTAGGTAGGCAATAAGCGACGAGCGGCCGGTCTCATGGTCTATTAACCTGGCGGCATGTTTGTGAATTTCTGCGGACGCTTTCTTGGCGCCGTCATCGCCGATTTTCGACAGATATCGCTCCGCATGCCCAACCTAAGGCACCGAGCGCAATGTCCGACCCTGTCCAAGCGCCCGATCTTTCTTTTGCGAGGGGTCTCCTCGACGGTGTGTCAGTCGACAATTCGTACTTTCACGGACATTGACTGGCATTTGACAATTAACATATTGATATATCCTGAGTTATTTTGAAGGTGCCAGGCGACGACGAGCGACCTCGATGGCAATTCGGCAGCCAAGAATGTCCGCATGGGTACGAGGTCCGGCTGGTCTAAGGGCGATTTCCAAGCGATTCGCTCTACAATGACGCCTGAAGCTCGTACTGCCACGGACATTCTGGGCCCTAAGCTCGTACGTTGATGGACATCTTCACTCTCCCTCCCCCAATTTTTAACTGGAGACTCGTACCCCTCCGGACATTCGCCGCGAAAAGATCGTATCTTCGCGGACGTCAAACCGAATTTTGTTGAACGGCATTCGAAGCGCTGCACTCTCTCAGATTACAGACATGGAGCTGGATTTTAGATGGCAGCAGTTGAGACGATGCAACAAAAAAGCCTCCCAGGTCTCGACAGCCCCCTTACGGGCGACGTCTCGAATGACCGAAACACGATGCTCCATTCTTTTTTTGCGCTTGAGGCAAAACGCACGGATCCAATCGCGTACAAAGCTGACGGCGTCGAGATCGTCGTTCAGGGCACAAAATCAGGAATTGCAACGATCAACGACAAGGAGATTCTTGTATATATCTGCTCCATAGCCAGCCAGAAGCTAGGACGCGGTGAACATGTTAGCCAGAAATTCCGATTTACCGCGCATGACTTCTTTAGCGTTACCGGAAAAACTACTGGCGGTAAGACCTATCGATATTTCGCTGCTGCGCTGGAGCGTCTGCAGGGCACTCAAATCAAGACCAATCTCGTCACCGGAGGTCGTCGCGAGCGGACATGGTTTTCCTGGTTGAAATCTGCACGTATGGAGACGGCTGTCTGGAGTAACGGTCACGAAGCCATGAAGGCAGTAGAAGTAGAACTTTGCGATTGGCTGTGGCGCGCAATTGTCGATGATAAGGCTACGTTGATATCGAGTGAGGGCTACTTCTATCTGCCGCCCCTTGAGCGCAAGCTCTATGAGGTAGGGTATGCCGAGTGCGCCGACCACCCGACCGCAGCTGTGCCTCTTGAGGAGCTACGCCGACGTATGGGTGTGACCACTGACCTTCGGCACTTTCGACACAATCTCGGTAAGAGGATCACGAACGGGTCGCTGACGGGCTTCGTTATCGAATTTGTCTATCGAGACGAGGCCGGGTATCTCGTTCCGCCACGTCGGCGTGTTCCACTGGATCGCCTTCTGGTTCAGTTCCAGCGGCGACCAAATGTGCCGTTGATCGACCCCGCGCTGATCCGACAGCGCGAAACGGAGGTGTCCGCCATGGCGTAACAAAAGCAAGTAGGCTCGACTAAACGCGTGAGACATGAGAGCGCGAAAGCCCGCCTTGCCGGGCGGGCTTTCTGCGTTTCGTGGCGGGCCTAACGGCCTACACCAGGATACGCCCACAGATTCCGTGTAGCCCGTAGTTGCCGTAGCTGTCAACGGAAATTGCCATTTCCGTAAGCGGGAGAGGCTTGCCTGTCACGAACCAGCCGTCAGGAGGGGAGTGATGGATACGGGGAACAGCGCCGAAGTGGCGCCACGGAGGGGGGCTGTCTACGGTCCGACCGGTTTTCGACGATTGACCTCGGGACTGATCAAGGTCGACCGGATAGCCGAGGGATTTGCCGGTCTGCCGGAAGGGGTGACGGTGCACGGCCAATTGCTTGCAGCGTTCAAGGCCGCCGGGCCGAGAATTGGCCTCTCTACCAGCCTAATGCACGCGGTCGATTGGCTCTTTCGGTTTACCCAGTCCCAGGATTGGGAGCGCGGAGCGCGGCCGATCGTATGGCCCTCGGCGCTGCTGCAGCAGGAGGCTCTCGGCGTTTCCGAGACCCAGGCGAAGCGGCTCAACCGGCGCCTGATCGAACTCGGTCTTGTCACGATGAAGGACAGTCCCAACGGTAAGCGCTATGGCCGCCGCGACGCCCGTGGGCGGATCGTGGAGGCGTACGGCTTTGATCTGTCGCCGCTGGCGGCTCGTTATCAGGAGTTCGTGCAGCTGGCGGAGGAGGGGAGAGCGGAGCGCGAGGCAGTGGGACGCCTGCGCCGACGAGGGACGATTGCCCGCAAGGGCATCGTGCAGATCCTCGAGACCGCACGCGACTACGATTTGAGAGGCGAGGAATGGCCGACGCTGGAGCACGAGGCTTGGGCGATAGTCCAGGAGCTGAAACGTACTAATGGGCCCGACGACATGGAGGCGGGGGTTGTCAGCTTGGAACGGCGTCACCAGGAGGCTCGTAGGCGTCTCGAGATGGTTCTAACAGATGTTAAAAAGGCCCCCTCGCAGGCCGAAAATGCACCCCATCAATATACCTACAAACCAACCTCCTATCCTGAACAGGATACGGTAATCGCATACGAGGCTAGTAGCGAAGCGCGGGGGACCCGGGTTGCTTCATCGTCAGCACCCGAACCGCCAAAACGCGCGCAGAAGGGCACACTCCACGGAATCCGCCCCGACGAATTGGTCAAGCTTGCACCGCGGTTAAAGCCTTATCTGCGTCGCCCCAACCCGACCTGGCCGGAAATCATCGATGCTGCGGACTGGTTGAGGCACGATCTTGACGTCTCAAAACCCTTGTGGGGCGATGCCTGCCTGGCCATGGGCCGAGATTTGGCCGCGGTCGCACTGGCGATTGTTTCGACCAAGGAACCCGAGCATTTCCGAACGACACCCGGAGGCTACTTCCACGGCATGGTGCAGAAGGCCAGGGCCGGCGAATTGCATCTCGAGCGGACCATCTGGGCGATGCGCCGTGCGGCTCAGCCGAATGCGCGGCCGCGAGCGGAGAGGGGAGGGGGCCGATATCAGGATGATAGGCTTGAGACGAATTAGGCCACGGCAGCTCTTGACTGTTGGCTCGATGCCAATGTTGGCCAGCCGAAAAGACCGATCCAGCAATTACACTAGCCGCACATTCGATTGCCGATCCGAAAATCCGTCACGTCCGGCAAGGTGGTGTAAATTTGGGTGGCGTTTGAGGTGGCCAAGGTTCAGGCGGCCAGGGTGGAAGGTTTCCCGGCTCGGCATCGAGCACGGGCGGGGTAAGTTCGGCCATTCTTCGACTTGCATGTAGCGGCACTGGAGCAGCCACTTGATGGCATGGACCGCCCCCGATCGGCGTCCGGATGTGGGCGCGTGTGTACGTCAACACAGCCGCAAGGGGAGTTGCTGCGATGTCCGTCGCCACGATTGGCCTTGATCTCGCCAAGTGCGTTTTCGAGCTGCACGGTGTCGATGCCGCCGGTCATACCGTCCTCCGGCGTCGTCTGGGTCGCACCGATCAGCTGCCGTTCTTCGCGTAGCGCTCCCGGTGGCATGGTCGCGCGGCAATTCCGCGATCTGTACTTCGAATCGAGCACGAGGCGAGCGTTGCCCCGCGGTCAGGTCAGTGGGGCAGGGGAGGGGGGTCTGATCAGCGTAACGCTGACCCAGGGTCGGGCCGGGCGGGTTCTTGCCCCGAAATCACGATGGCATCGCACCGTTTGGCCCGCGGCCCAATTCGACCGAAGCGGGCCAATAGGCGCCCCACACCTCGACCGGCGCGGAACCGCGTAATGCCACCGACCCATCGAGATTGAACGCGAGTAGCGTGTCGATTTGCCCACCCGCCTCTCTCAATGCTGCGATCGCCTCACCGCTCGTCGCCACGGCAAACCCCCGGTCGCGGGTCAGGCGTTCGAGGCGGCGGGCTACATTGACGGTGTCGCCGATGACAGTAAATTCGAGACAGCGCTCGCCGCCGACATTGCCGAGCGCCGCTGCTCCGTAGTGAATGCCGATCCCGAGGCGACGGGCGCGACGCCCCACCGCACGCGCTTTGCGCTCCAGCGCTCGCTCTCGGGCGATCATCGCGCAGGCGAAGAGGCGCTCGGCGGCGTCGGCGCGCTTTTTCAGCGCCCCGAAGGTCGCCATTACCTCGTCACCGATATAATTGTCGACGGTGCCGCCAAAGCGGAACGCGGTGTTCCGACATGCGGGTGTAGAAACTGCGCAAAACAGCGATTACCCGCCCTGGTGCCAGGTTCTTGGCCAACGCGGTGAACCCGACGACATCGACGAACAGCACGCCGACATTCTCGGCGCGGCTGGAGTTGATCGCAAGGTGCCGGCGGCCAGCTCGTCGACGATATCCGGCGAGAAATACCGGGCGAGATTCGCGCGCGCTTTCCGGAAGCACACAGCGCTTCGCCGCCGGCCACGGTCATTTCCCTCGAACGCAATTACGATCGACCCAACCGATCCTTGACACCGCGAACGCGGTGATCGCCACGGCCGGCGAGAGGTTCGCCAAGACGCTCTATTCGACAAAGCAATCGGCCGAACTCCCGTATCTGGTCAGCGTCAAGGACGAGGCGGCGCAGGCGAGCTATGTCGCCGATCATGTCCTCCAACACCGGAGGCGGGTATTACGCTTAACCGCCAGGCCGTGCTGTTCCGCGCCGCTCAGTGTCCTTGCGGGGGAATCGCGACCCGGTCTGCGACAGGCCGAGTTCACTGCGCACCAGATCGAACAAATCTGCCGAATTGGCGCGGTCGAGTACGGTAAAGGTCGGCTCGAGCCCGGTTGACCCGGCATGGAGCCGTAATAGGCGGCTGCCGATCGGCATGAAACGTCCCCGACCACGGGACAAGCGACGACGTCGTCGAGATGCTGCGCGAACAACGTCGCCGCGCGCTTCAGTGAGGATCAGCCGGCTCCGGCGGGTCATTTCGAGGGCAGCGCGCCGGGTAAAGGTCAGCAGCAGCAGCAGGCCGCGGGTCGCTGCCGTTCAGGATCAGATGAGCCACCCGGTGGGCGAGCGACTTGGTCTTGCCCGTGCCGGCGCCGGCGGCGGTCAGCAATGCCGGCGGTGGTTTGCCATCGCCGCCGATGCCGTATTCGACAGCGCTCCGCTGTTCGGGGTTGAGACAGTGCAGATGCCGTGGGACATCGATTGCTTGCAGCTTTGTGTTCCTTTTCCGTTCGCTCCAGGCGATAGCATCGGCGCGACAGCGTCGCAATACCCGTGCCCGGGTTGGGGAAAACGCGGCCTACGCCATTGTCAGGAGCGCACGCTGGATCGATTTTTTCGCTGCCGTCGGTGAATTGCCCTTCCGGCGATGTCCGCCCCCTGCTCCTTGGCTCATCGTAAGCGAAGCAGGCTTCGAACTCGGTCTCGGTGCTTGGGAATACCCTCACACCAGCAAGGCACCATGCTGTCGACGCGCGTTGCCAAACGGTTGCGCGCGTTGGACCAAAACACACCCAGCGGCGGCGGACTTGTCTGGGGGGCGGGTCGGAGGCAGGGCGAGGTTGTCAGCGTGATCGTGCGTTGCGAATCGGTTTGTGCTGCTGATTGAGTTGCAGTCAATTGCTAAAAACTACGGTTTATCAAGAGGATTCGTAGCCCATAGCGGCGGTCGCAACCGGCACTGGCACGACCGCCGTCGGCGTCTCGCGGGTAAGGTTAAAGAGCAGCAGGCCGGCCGACCGGAGTGTGTTCGCGCCAATATAAGGAATGCCCAAGAGGCAGCGGGACCGTTGCAGCGCCAGCTGACCACACTCGGGTATATCGAATGGGCGTCTCGGTGACGTCGAGTTGGGCGCTCTCGCCGTTAGCGGCGATTCCTTGTGCGGACTGGTTGTTATCCTAGGGCTGTCACTCGGAGAAGCTTGATCTGTTAACCAAATCTTTACTAGGACCGGAAATTGACACAGTGCGCCGTGAGCCCGTTCGATTGAAAAAGAACGGCAGCGGTTTTCATGCGTGCCGGCTCCCGCGATGCCCCCTACTCCCTTGATTTCGATCCTCTGGAACCGGGGGTTTCCGCGCTTTTGATCAGCCCCTGTCCAATGGGCCCCAACCCGCAGAGGGAGCGTAAAGGGCTGCGACCCAGACGTTAAGCTCAGCAAACTGCCGCTTGACTTCGGGTTTTATGCCGGGCCAGTTCTTGAGCTGTAGACCAGCTGGGGGAACCCAGTGAGCGGCGTGGGGGCGGTCCAGTCCACCGCCCCCACGCCTAACTGACGGATGGAGACACATTCCATGCGACAGCTGTGGTTGTGTAAAACACAAGCCTGGCCGCCTGCAACTTCTGATTGGGAACCGCACTGCCGCGACCGTGCCGTCGGCAGCGGTGACGCGTCATGACCGCGCTGAGCATCCCCGCCGCACTGGCGATAGCGCTGCGCTGTGCCCCGGCCGAGGACCCCGGGATGCTGGTCGGGATCGCGCGGCAGGAAAGCGGCCTCGAGACGATGACCTTGCACGACGACACCTCGGGCGAGGTGCTGCACGGCGCGGGCGTGATCGATGCGGCGCGGCGCCTGATCGCCGCCGGCCACTCGGTCGACCTCGGCGCCTGGCAGATCAACAGCCGTAATCTGTCGCTGCTGGGTCTGGGCGTCGCCGATGCGTTCGAGCCGTGCAAAGCCGCGGCGGCCGCCGCCCGGCTGGTCGAATTGTTCAGCCGATACAACACCGGAAGTCCGTCGCGAGGAATCGCGAACGGCTACGCCGTCGCGGTTATGGCCGCGATTCGCTCGGTGAAGGTGGCCAGCCCGGCAGTGCCCTTGGCCATGCCTGCCGTGGCCCCACGGTCGACCTCCGCGCCCGACCCGTTCACCAGGCCATCGCGAACCGGCCGGGATCTCGTGTTCACAACCGAAGGGAAGTAGCCGATGTCGTGGCTCACGATCGTCCAGTCAATCTCGACCTTCGTCACCGGAACATTCGGGACGACCTTGGTGATCATCGCCGTCGCGATTGCCGGCGCCCGAGCGATGCTGCACGGCAGCTGGGGTCACTTCTGGAGCGCGATCGGCGGCGGCGCGGTGCTGGTCTGCGCCTCCTGGGTGGTCCAGACGTTCCTCGGCGCCGGCTGAAATGGCCGGTCGCGAAATGCTGTATCTCGCCTTGACGCGCCCGGCGCTGACCTGGGGCGTGCCGTTCGAGGCGCTGGCACTGAACGTGATGGTGACGTTCGCCGCCGGCCTCGAATTGTCGGCGCCGACGATCTGGCGCTCGCCGGTCCTGTTCTGGGCGGCGGCGATCCCGATCCACATCGGGCTGCGGCGGCTGACGTCATGGGATTACCACTGGTTCCGCACGGTGCGGCTATGGGCGCTGACGGTGTGCACCGGGTGCGGCACGCTGGAAAGCCTGCCGACCCAGCCGGCGCGGTCGGGCAGCGAGGTGGCGTCAAGTGGCTAAGCGCCCCGAAGCCCTGCTGGGCGACAAAATCCCGCTCGAAGATCACATCGCCGACGACGTCGTGCTGACCAAGGGCAACGGCGTCCTGGCGATGTTCTCGGCCGACGGGGTGTTCCCCGACACCGCCGACGACACCGACATCGCCGCGTGGTTTGACCGGCTGCACAACGCGCTGAAGAACATCGCGGCCGAGGATGTCGAGCTGACGGTCTACCAGTGCCGCGGCGAGGCCGACCCTTCGGGCTGTCAGGCGGGGCAGCACCAGGCATCGTTCGCGCGCGAGCTGGACGCGGCCTATCGCGAGAGCCTGTTCCGCGGCGTTCCTGTATTCGAACCGGCTGTTCCTGGCGGTCCAGCTCCACCCGCCGAACGTCGCGGCGCAGAGCGTCATGCGGTTCCTGGCGGATGCCGGCACCGATCCGCGGGCCGGGATCAACGAACGCAAGAACCGGCTGACCGAGATTTGCGATCTGCTTGCAAGCGCAGCTCGGCACGTTCGGTCTGCGCCGCCTGGGCTACGTCCGGCGCGGGCGGGTGATCTTCGACGAGATCGCCGAGGCCATCGTCTTCGCGATGACCGGCACCTGGCGCCAGATCGGCGCCACGACCGGGCGCATGGGCCATGCGATGTTCTCCGAGGCATTGCGGTTCCGGCGCAAGCACCTCGAGATCCACGGCGCCGGCGATCCGGCCTATGCCGCGATGTACGCCTTCAAGGAATATCCGGCGACCACCTGGCCCGGGATGTTCCACGGGCTGGCGGTGGCGCCATACCGCTGCACCTTGATGCAGTCCTATCGCTTCCTGTCCAACGCGGCCGGGATGGGCGCCGTTGGCCGCAAGCAGAACAAGATGCTGGCGGCCGGCGACAAGGCGCTGAGCCAGTCCGAGGCATTGACCGAGGCGGCCGACGAGCTGATGTCGCGCAAGTGGGTGTTGGGCGACCATAGCCTGGTGCTGATCGCCTTTGCCGACAGCCCGCGCGCGATCGCCGAGGTCGGCAACGCGGCGTGGCGCGACCTCGCGGCGTGCGGGCTGGTGGCGACCCGGATGACGCACGCCTTGCAGGCCGCCTATCTGTCGATGCTGCCCGGCGGGCGGGTTCTGGCGGCCGCGGCCGGGGTTCGTGAAGTCGTCGAACTTTGTTGCCTTCGCGCCGCTCTACAACTGGCCGGCGGGCGAGGAGCGCGGGCACTGGCCGGGGCCGCCGATTGCGATCTTCCGCACCCTGGCCGGGACACCCTATCGCTTTCACTGGCAGGTGGGCGATGTCGGCAACACGCTGGTCACCGGCGCCACGGGCTCGGGCAAAACCACCTTGGCGGCGTTCCTGATCGCGATGACGGCCGGGCGGGCCCGTGTCGTGGCGCTCGACCACAAGCGCGGCTGGGACCTCTTAATCCATCGCATGGGCGGCGACTATGCCGTGCTCGGGGCAGGGGAGCCGCACTTCGCGCCATTGAAGGCGCTCGACGCCGCACCCCGCAACATCGAGTTCCTGACCGACCTGATCCGCGGCTGCATCGGCGGCAAGATGACCGAGGAAGAGGGCCGCCGCCTCGCCCTGGGCCTCGCAACGATCATGGAATTGCCTCCCGAGGATCGTGGGCTCGGCGAATTGCGCGCGTTCTTCGACAACGAGCCGGAAGGGGCGGGCGCCCGGCTCGAAAAGTGGTGTTGGGGCGGCGAGCTCGGCTGGGTCATCGACGCGCCGGTCGACACCGTCCGCTTCGGCGATTTGAACGGGCTCGACACGACCGCCCTCCTCGAGAACGTGCGCGCCCGCGGCCCGGCATTGGCCTATCTCTATCACCGGATATCGCTGTTGCTCGACGGCACGCCGCTCTTGATCCCGTGCGACGAGGGCTGGCGGGCGCTGATCGACCCGACCTTCCGCGCCATCATCGAAAAGCAGCTGCGCACGATCCGCAGCCGCAATGGTGCGGTGGTGTTCATCACCCAATCGCCGCGCGACATCATCGACAGCGGCATCGTCAACATCCTGGTTGAGCAGTGCCCGTCGCAGTTTCATCTCGCGAACCCGCGCGGCACCCGTGAGGACTATGTCGGCGGCCTGAAGCTGACCAGTGGGCAATTCGAGGCGTTGCGCGGGTTGCAGGGCGGCGAGGGGTTGTTCCTGCTGGTCCAGGGCGAGAAGAGCGTCGTCGCGCAACTGCCGATGCGGGGGCTGGACCGCTTCATCCGCGTGCTGTCGGCCCGCGAGGAAGACCTGCAGCGGCTCGATCGCATCCGGGCATCTGCCGACACTTTCGAGGAAATGCGGGAGGCGGCGGAATGACCCGCGCCAGGCGCGCGCTGCTCGGCGCGGCAGCGGGCATCGCGCTCGCGGCCGGCTATTCGACGCCGGCTCGCGCCGACCTGCCGGTGATCGACACGGCGGCCTTGGGCCAGTGGGCCCAGCAGCTTGGGAATGACGTCAAGGCCTACGGCCTCCAGCTCCAGCAATATGCCGGCGAGGTCAAGTCGTGGGCGACGCAGAATTTGCAGTGGCTCCAGCAAGTCCAGCAATACGCCACGCAGCTCCAGCAATATGCCAACGAACTGACGATGCTGGAGAATTGGGTGCGCAACCCAAGTCTCGGCGGGGCGATGGGGCTGTTGAACATCGCCGGCCTGGGCAGCAGCCTGCCGGTCAACGCTTATGCGGTGTTGAACCTGGTCAACGGCCGCTCTTACGGGCAGGGCGGCTTGCCGGAAATCTCGGGCGTCCTCTCCAGCCTGTCGAGCCTGACCGCGGGCGCCTACTCGGCCAACCATGTCTACACCCCGACCGATGCCAGCTGGGCCAGCCAGGAGCTGATTTCAAACGCCAACTCCATCGCCGGCGAGCAGGGCGCGGCGCAGGCGGCCTACACCGATTTGCAGGCCCACGCGGCGGCGCTCCAGGCATTGCGCGATCATCTGACCGCTTCGAGCTCGCCCAAGGACGTGCAGGACGCCCAGGCGCAGATCGAGCTTGAGCAAGTCTGGACCGTCAACGAGGCCGCCCAGCTCACGGCGATCAACGCAACTTATGCCGCGCAACGCGACGCGCTGGCGCAACGCGACAACGAGAAAATGGACCAAAGACATCGACGGCGTTCACCGCCGCCGCGCCGGCAGACGCGCAGCCCGAATAGGAAGAGAAACATGATCCGGATGCGCATTCTGTACCTGGGGCTCGTTTGCCGCCGCTGATCGGCTTGTGCATCGGCGGCAGGGCTCGCGTTGTACTATGTAAGGAATGGTGCGGTCCCGGCCGGCCGAATGGCGTCGCGGCTGGGCTACCCGTCCAAACCGGACCTGCGGCGTCCCGCCGGCATCTGTGCGCACCGTCTCCTGGTATCAGGCGCACCCAGAGCATACAAGTAAAGTTCGCGGCGTGCAACGACAGTCCCGGAACCGCGATGCATGACCCAGAATGTTTCAATGCGCCAGCGCCAAAGAGCATGCGACATCAATCGTTTTATCGAGAGGCTCCAAGGATGCAACCGTTTCTAGCCAAGCCGTAATAGTGATCGTCGGCCAATGGTCGGTTTATTCTCGCCATTATAGCGATCTACGCAGCGCAGCACTGGAAATTACATCGCGCTGGTTGCGCCTCGCTGCGTGGCGATTACGCGCTGCTGTTCGTCAGAGCGCGATTTTAGTCTGGTGGATAGCCCGTCAATGATCAGCACGTCAACGTTTTTCGCCACAGCTCTATACCGCGCTGATCACGCCGCTCATGGCGCAGCTCCAGGCGATGATCGGGACAATGTATGCTCGACGATGGAGCCGATCGCGACTGGTGATGGTTGCGGTTTGGCTGGTGCGTTTGTCGGTGCCGATATCGCGATCGGGCAGAAGACGTTGCTCGGCGGCTTCAAAGGGATTTCGCGGTTGCGGCCATGCGTCATCGTGCTGCTGACGAGCCGGGCAATACACGCAATATATCAGCGATCTTTTCCTTACTGGCGGTGCCGAATACCGTTGGCGCCGCGCTCGGCGGCAACGACTCACCCGCCGCCGGCCTCGATAAAGTGTCTTCAATACTGGCGTCAAGGCGACGTCTGACGATTACCTACCAGGTTGACCGACTGGTCATTTAAGACGGTCGGATCCGTCGCATCGCCTGATGGCGGTTTTGGTCGTCTCCATTGTCGCGTTACCTATGCTTTTCAGCTTTGATTTACATGGCGGCGGCCATTCTCAACGTGGCGCCGTCTGATCGGTCCGGTATTTCTGGCTTTGGCGTATCCCGCCGATCACCCGCCGCTTTACCGCGGGCTGGTTCAGCGTCTTGGTCGGCGGCTGCATCACGCCAGCTCTGGCGCTTGGCGATAATTCAGCTGATGAGCGGCGCCGAACTCACCATGATGCACAGGGCTGTATCGCTGCGCGGGCCGCCGCGGCGAGACAACAACATCGTGATCCTGGCGGCCTTGGTGCAGAGTCGGCAATCCTGCTCGGGCTTGACGGCGGCGGCTGTACGGCCAAGATCCCCGAGATCTCGCGGGCGATTGGGCATGGCGTCTACCACGGCCGGCCGGCCTTCAGGCCGCGACATTCGGCGCGGCGCGCCAGGTTACGCAGGTGGCGCCGCCGGCGGTGGCTCGCGCGTGGCGCGCGGGCTGTGAAGTCCGGTGCGACTTGGCTCGCGGGCGGTTCGCCCGGCGATGGGGGCGGCGGCGTTCCCTGGCGAACAAAAGCTCCGGTCGGCCGCTCACTCAGCAGAGGAGATCGTTAAATGACCAGGCTTGCATGGCTGGCGCTTGCGCTTTGCTTTCTGGCGGCCTGCGCCAACACCAGCGACACGCCGTTGCCGATGGTGCACCAGGACGATCCGACCTGGGGGCTGATGCCGGACCACCTCGATTTCGGGGCACTGCCGCAGTGAACGCGATCAGCAAGATATCGCCGTGGACGGCGAAGCCGCTCAGCGACGCGGCGAAGAACGCAAAATTCCGCGCCGTCATGGATCTGGCGGCGGAGCGCGTGATCCTCGGCCGGTCGGCGATCGTCACCGGCTGGGCGATCGGCGGGGTCGGGGTGGCCTGCTTCGCCGCATCGATCTTCGGCTGGGTGACCTTGCTGCCGCTGAAGACGAGCGAGGTCAAATTCTTCCTGGTGGACAAATCGACCGGGATCATCGCCGAGCCGGTCGGCCTCCAGGACGCGCCAAAGATGTTCGGTGCCGCGGTCGAGCAGCAATATCTCAAACGCTACATCGAGGCGCGCGAGGGGTGGGTCCCCGAGATGGACGAGCGCAACGACCACCTCACCAAGCTGATGTCGACGCCGGACGAGCAGGCGCGCTATGCGGCCGCCCGCAATGCGCCGTTGAGCCCGGTGAAGGCGCTGGGCAAGGACGGCCATGTCAGCGTCGAGAACTTCCGGTTCCACCCGCTGGCGATCGGCAAGGACGGCGAGACCCGGCGCTACCTGGTGCAGTTCGACCGCACGGTCTGGCGCGGGGCGAACCAGGATCCGACGCAGGCGTGGAGTGCGACCGTCGATTTCCAGTGGCATCCCGAATTGCCGATGCGGCCGGACGACCGCACGCGACAATCCCGGCGGGTTTCAGGTGCTGGGATACAGCGCCAGTTCCGACACCCCGGACCAGAGGAGGCAGTGATGCGTATCGCCGCGGCAATCCTGCTTGCCTCGGTCTCGCTGGCTGCCATCGGCCAGGCCGGCGGCGGCCCAGGACACCACGCAAGCCGCGGCGCAGATCCGGGTCGTGCCGTACTCGCCGCTGCTGCGCACCGAGATCGTCGGCGTCATCGGGCAACCGACCACGATCACGTTCCCGCCGGGCGAGAGCGTCTATCGCGTGGTGCAAACCGGCAAGCCCGACAAGGATGGCGCATTGGCGGATGCGGGCTGGCAAGGGGCGTCGCCATCGGAGATCAAGGACACGCCGCTCGGCAACAACCTGACCCTGTGGCCGGTCGATGCCCGGGGAAAGCACGATGACGGTGATCACGATGTCGTCCGCGGGCGCCCAGAAGGTCTATCCGTTTCGGCTGCTGGCGCGGCCGGATGCCGACGGCGCCGCGGACGCGCCGGGCGTCGTGCTGAACCTGATCTTCAAAGGGGGTGCCGCATCGGACGCCGGCAGCGCCGGCGGCGGTCCCGGAAGGCTGGGTGTTGTTCGGGCGTGGGCCATCCGGCACAGCGCCAGCAGGTCGCGCAGGCGGCGGCCGAGGAGCACTTGCGGACCGACGCCTTCAACGGCGTCGGATGGCGCCTGCCACTACCTGGCCAAGGGCCGGCGTCCGAACCCGATCCAGCCGCGCTGCCCGATGGACAACGGGCAATGGACCTTGATGCGGTTCCCGGGCCTGTCCGAGAAGCCGGCGGTCTATGTCGTCGGCGACGACGGCAGCGAACGGCTCGCCCGGCAGCACGGTGCCGGTGATTTTGTCGTGGTCGAAGAGATCGCCCCGCACTTCCGGCTGCGGCTCGGCCCGAATGTGCTCGACATCCTCAACACCGCTTACGACCCGGCCGGCAAGCCCGCGGGCACCGGGACGACGGCGCCGACGGTCGAACGCGACATTCTGCAGGCGAAAACTCCGATGAGCGAGTTTCACGCGAACGATGAATGGGAGGAGGACGAGGAGCCCGAGCCGCTGCCGATCTGGCGGCGGCGGAAATGGCTGCTGATCGGGCTCGGGGTCGTGGTGCTGCTGGCCTTTCTGTTCACCCGCGGCAAGCCGCAGCACGCGCAGGAGGCGCAGAAGGGCGAGGAGCCGTTCATCGGCGTGGTGGTGCCTTATCAGCCGCCCAAGGCCGACGCGCCGCCCCGATCACCGGCCACGAGCATCGCCGGCACCCGCACCAGTCCCGGCGGCGCCGCCGACGATGCCGGCCTTTCGCGGTCAAGCGCCGACGGGTGCGGCGCCCAAGCCCATTCGGCCGGCGATGCTGTCCTATGTGGTGCCGCATACCGATGGCCCGAAGCCGGCAGCGCGCCGGCGCCGGCCGATCCGCCGCAGACCGGCCTGGCGTTCCAGGCGTCGAGCCTGCCGGGCGTCAAGGCGTCGCCGGCGATCGACGACACCTATCAGCTGATGCCGGGCCTGTTGCCCTGCGTGCTCGATACCGCGATCGAGAGCGACCTGCCCGGCCCGTTGCTGTGCCATCTGCCGGGGCCGGTCTACAGCCCCAAGGGCGTGCTGCTTGATGGAGGCGGGGACGCAAGTCATCGGCCGGTACGAGTCGATGGGCAGGAACGGCGGCAGCCGGCTGATGGCGGTTTCAACCTATGCCCACACCCCGAACGGCATCTGGGTCCCGCTCGCCGGCAACCCGATGGCGGACGATCTCGGGCGCAGCGGTTTCGACGGCGCGGTCGACAATCACTACCTCGAGCGCTTTGGCGGCGCGGTGATCCTGAGCCTGACCGAGAGCGGCCTCGGCATCCTGCAGGCGGCGGTGTCGAAAGGCGGCAACACCTACATCTCGACCGACAGCGCCAACAATCTGGCCGAGCAGATCCTGCAAGTCGCAGATCAACATCGCGCCGACCTTTTCGAAGCACCAGGGCGAGACGATCGCGATCTGGCTGACGACGCCGATCGACTTTTCCGACAGCTACAGAATCCGCCAGGTGCGGCAATGAGAAACGGCGAAACCACGCTGCGCCACCTGCTGGCCCCGATCCAGGACGTGCTCGACAATCCGGCCACCACCGAAATCGTGGTGCAGCGGCCGGGCGAGGTCGGGGTCGAGCAGCACGGGAAGTGGTCGTGGCGCACCGTCGAGGCGTTCGATTTCCGGCGGCTGGATGCGATCGGCCTGTTGGCCGGCTCGCTGTTGTCGAAGCCGTTCGATCCGGCGCATCCGATCTGCATGACGACCTTGCCGGACGGCCAGCGCTGCACGCTGCTGCGGCCGCCGGTGACCGCACCGGGGACGATCTCGGTCACGATCCGCATCCCGTCGAAGGCGGTCCACAGGGTGCGCGACCCCGATTTCGGGGAGTCTGATGCGGGAAGCGGCGATCCCGGCCTTCGCCGGGAGGCCCGACGGGCATGGGGATGCCGATGCGGAACTGCTCGCCCTCTACCAGGCGCAGGACTGGCCGGCCTTCTTCGCGCTCGCGGTCAAGGCGAAGAAGACGATCGCGGCGACCGGCAGCACCGGCAGCGGCAAGACCTCGCTGTTGCGGCGGCTGATGCAGGAGATCCCGGGCGAGGAACGGCTGGTGACGATCGAGGACACCGACGAATTCGGTCCGCTGCCATTGCGCAACCGCGTCTCGCTGTTCTACGGGTCGGCGAACGTCTCGGCCGAGAATGCGGTCGAAGCCTCCCTGCGGATGCGGCCCGATCGCGTCGCGATGCAGGAATTGCGCGGCGCCGAGGCCTTCGCCTACCTCCGCCTCCTGGCCGCCGGTCATCCCGGCGGCTTGACCACCTGGCATGCCGAGGAGGGCGACCCGTTCACCCCGCTGGCATTGATGGCGAAGACCAGCGAAGCGGGCCGGAACATCCCTGACGACAAGCTCCTGGCGATCCTGCGCGGCCTGATCGACATCGTCGCGTTCTGCCGGCGCGACGCGCGCGGGTTCTCGGTGCCGTCGGTCTACTACCGCGCCGCGGGGAAGGCCGGCAGGATCAGGACGGCGGCGCATGCCGCGCGCGATCGCGATGCGCTCGCCGACCATCGCCTCGGCGGCCCATCTCGGCCGCGTGGCGTCTTCGTGGCTCGTCGCCGCTTCGGCGCTATGGAGCAAGGGCACCGGAACACCATTCACGCCCCTCGCCTGGTGGGATGCGACGCAATGGTGGCAGGCCAACTGGTGGGTGGACTTGTGGCTGGTATTGGCCGCGGCGGCGCCGACGATCTTCCTGGCGATGCTGCTGTTCGGGCTGTTCCAGGTCTGGCGACTGCGCTTTCGCGGCCGGCGCCGGTTGACGGCGCGGCCAGACGGTATGGTGCGACCGGTCGAGCGCGGCATCACCGACAATCACGGCCATAGCCAGTGGCGATCGCTCGGCGATGCGAAAAAACTTTTCCCCGGCCCCGACCCGGTCCATGGCGGCATCGCCGTCGGTGAGGCGTACCGCGTCGATCACGATCAGAGCATTGCCGGCATCCCCTTCGATCCGGCCGACAAGAGCAGCTGGGGCATGGGCGGCAAGGCGCCGCTCCTCATCGATCCCTGCACCCACGGCAGCGGGCACAGCCTCATCTTCGCAGGCCCCGGCGGCTTCAAGACGACAGCCGCCGTCTCAACCGCTCTCACCTGGACCGGCAGCAGCGTGATCCTCGATCCCTCGACCGAGCTCGGCCCGATGCTGGATGCCGCCTTGCGCCGCCAGCGCAAACGGGTGGTCCATGTCGGCATCCCCAACGAGGATAGCGGCAAACCGCCCGTCACCGGTTTCAACGTCCTCGCCTGGATCGACATCACCCACCCCGAGGCCGAATTGCATGTCCGCAGCGTCGTGTCGTGGATTTACGATGAATCGGCGGCGGCGCAGGCGACGCCAGGGCGTGCCGAGGATCCCTTCTTTGCCCCGATGGGCCGCTCGCTCGTCACCTGCTTGCTCGCGCATCTGGTCTGGTGCGATCCCCAGGCGATCGACATAAGCCTGGCGACCTTTGCCGCCGCGATCGCGGTCTCCGAAGAAGAAATCCTCCATCTCCTGGCCCATATCCGCATGGCGAGCCGCAGCCCGATGGCGCGGCGCCTTGCTGCCACGCTGATGAAGTGCAAGGCCGAGGAAACCTTCAGCGGCGTGTTCCTGAACGCCGTCAAAGGCGTCGAATGGCTGTTCACCAGCGCTTATGCCGACCTGGTATCCGAGGGCGACTTCGATCCGCGCGCGCTGCTGATCGGCAACACCACGGTCTTTCTGAATATCAGCCTGCGCACCCTCGAGACCACGCCGCCGATCGCCCGCGTCCTCGTCGGCGCCCTCTTGAACACCGTCTACATGGCCGACGGCTGGACGCGAGGACGGATACTCTTCCTCCTCGACGAGGCCGCGCGTCTTGGCCGGATGAAAACGCTCGAAACCGCCCGCGACATCGGCCGCAAATACGGCGTCTCGCTCCACATGCTGTTTCAGTCGGTCGGCCAAATGGCCGAGGCCTGGGGCCGCGAAGGCACGCGCGCCTGGATCGATGCCGCCGCCTGGGTCGGCTATGCCGCCATCCGCGCCGGCGGCGCCGGCAAGGATCTCAGCGACCAGCTCGGCGCTCATGGTGTGCTGGCATGGTCCGAGGGCGACAACCAGGGGCGCCAAAAGCCCTTTGGCTTCAACTTCGGCTCGATCTCGCGCGGCATCAACGTCAACGTCCACGAAATCCGCCGCGCGCTGATCTCAGCCTCCGAAATGCAGCAGGACCTGCGCGAAGACGAAATCATCATCGTCCCGGCGGCCGGGCTCCCGCTCCGCATCGGCCGGGCGATCTATTTCCGGAGACCCGAAATGATTGCGCAAGTCGCAACCAACCGTTTCGTCAACGCAGCAGCGGAGTGAACCCATGGCCGATCAGCCAACCCGGACCGAGCTCAACCATGCCCGCGAAGTGCGCGAGGAACGCCGGGCCGATTTCTGGCAGCGCCAGATCAACGAGGGCCGCATGCAGCGGCAGGCCGACGATCAAATGAACGCCGGCGAGACCCCGGAACAGAAGCCTCGCCGCCAGCGCCAAAGCCCCTGAGGGACTTACGACCATGATGCCGCACGACACACCGTCACAGGCCCGGCCATCGCGGGAAGTGCGCGAGGAACGCGCCCGCGCTTTCTGGCAAGCTCAGATCAATGAGGGGCGGGCGAGGGCCGCCGAGCAACAGGCCAGAACCAATAAGCGGCCGCAGCACCTCGGCAAGACCCACCACCCTCCCCGCCGCCGCCGGCGCGCGTTCCTCTGCACGTCGTATCTGCCGAGAGGACATTTCCCGACACCACGCCGCCGATCAATCCCGCCGATATACCGGGTCTCTTTCTCGCGGCGACATCTGTCCTTCGCCTCATCAATGCCGGCACGTCGGACGGCCGCCGCTTCTCGGCTGCTCCACAGGCCAAAGACCGAGCCGCCTGGAGGCTCGTACAGACCGCAGTCCCCAGTTTGACCGATAAGGCCGCTCAAGAGGTGATCAACTCCTGGTTGCGCACCAAGGTTCTCGAAACCCGCTCCTATCGTGATCCTATCGATCGCCGGCACTATCCCGGGTTGTTCGTGACACCCCTCGAAGAGCCTGCGGAAGTCTCCTAATACACTTCCGCACCGTTACGCACCTCGCGCGTCACCCTCGGCCTCCTGCCATTACACGCTATCCCCGCACATATGCCTCACACCTCTACCCTTGATCTTCCCTGGTCCCGCTCGATTGCTGGAAATCCGCCCATTGATTGCCGCACACGCAACCTCGTTCAGGTGCGGAAGTCTACCCCTCTTGGGGCACAGACCAAGGCACTCCTGACGGAATGCAAAAACGAGCCTGACGAATGATGACCTATCGGGTCGGCGCCTGTGCCACGCCGTCGGCCGGCAAGGCGATGGCCGAATACTACCTCGCCGGGACATTGAAGACCGAACCGGCGCGGGCCGCCGAGTATTACGCCGGCGCCGCGGCGAGGGAAGATCGCGCCGCGGAGTTCTGGCGCGGCGCGATCAGGGAGGGCCACCTGGCCGCGGGCGGCACGGTCGCCGAGCTGCGGCCCGACCTCTCGCCGGCCTTGGCCGCACGCCTCGGCATCGCCGATCCCGACCGGCCGCTGACCCAGGCCGGTATTGCGAATTTGCTAAATGCGACACGGCTTGACGGCGAGCGCGATCACCGGGCGCAAAAAGCATACCGCGACCCGCAGCGTCGCCGAATTGTTCGGTCTCGATCCGAAGCAGCCGGCATCGGCGGAGCGATCGGGAATGTGCTCGCCGGCAAGCGCGCCGACGGCGGCCTGCCGCAGACCGAAGCCGGCAAGGCATTGCCGGCTGCGGTCGTCGAGGGTGCCCGCAAGCGGTTCAAGGCCGCGCTGGGCGTACCGGGGCACCGGGAGGCAACGGCCGCCGAAACTCGCGCAGCTGGAGAACGGCCGTACTGGCTACCGGCCGGCTGATCGATATGGCGGATTACCGTCGGCAGATCCACGCCACGCGCCCCCCGGTCGGCTTTGTCGACATGACGTTTTCCGCGGACAAATCGTTGTCGGTCGCCTGGGCCTTGGCGCCGACCGCGGCGGAACGGACCGCGCTGCTGGATATTCACCGGAACGCCGTGGCCGACACGATGGCCTATGCCGAGACGCACCTCGGCTTTGCCAGCAACAGAGCCGCGGGGCTCTATGCTGTCGAACCCGGCACTCTGGGATGGATCAGCTTCCAGCACAACACCGCACGGCCGGCGGTCGATATCGAGCGGCAGGACAGAGAAGGCCGGGTCTACACCGACATCCGCGAGGTGCCGCTACAGACCGCGGACCCGCAGCTTCATACCCACGTGACGGTGTTCAACAGCGTCCTGACCGACAGCGGTCGCATCGGCGCCATCGATCTCGACCGGCTGGCCGGGCGGGTCAAAGAATTGGGCGCGGTCTACCATGCCAACATGGCGGCCCGGGCCCGCCAGCTCGGCATCGCGACCGTGCTCGACGAGCGCACGGGTGCGGCGCGGCTCGCCGATATCCCGCATTCGATGCGCGAGCTGTTCAGCAAGCGGACGATCGAAGCCCAGGAGGCGGCGCGCGAATTCGCGGCTCGCAGAGGCATCGACTGGGACGCGATCACCGCCGAGCAGAAGATTGCGCTCCTAAAGGCTGGGGCGGCCGAAACCCGGCAGGCAAAAACAGAGAGCCGCGGAGGGCCTCGAACAGAAAAGCGATTTCGCGGTGTGGCGCGAGCAGGCCGCGGCGGCTTCCTATCGGCATCGCAGCGTGCTGCGAGCGGATCAGGTCATCGGCCGCCCCGGCTGCGGAACAGCGCCACGAGGCCGCCTATCGCGCGGCACTGCCATTGCTCGAGGGCGAGCTTGGCCGTCGTGCCGTGCTGGACGGCCGGGAATTGCGCGAGATCGCGGCACGGGCATTGATCGTGGCCGGCATCGGCGAGCGACCCGGCGACGACATCGACGCTGTGCTGAAAAGCTTCCGCGAGCGGGGAGTTCTACAGGACGGCCAGCAGGTGGCGCTGCTGTGGGGCAGGGGGGCTTCCCTGCGCGGCAAGGAGCGCTGGAGTGTCACCACGGCGCTGCATCTGGACCAGGAACGCGAATTGATCCGGCTGGCCAAGACTGCCTCGCTCGATGTGTCGGGGGCTTTGCCGATGGCACAAATTGACCGTGCGGCAGATGCTTTCCTGGCGCGCAATCCGACGATCGATCCCGCGGCCGAACAATGGCAGGCCCAGCGGGCGATGATGACAAGGCTTGCCACCGGCGGCCGGCTGGGCGTGGCGATCGGCGTCGCCGGTGCCGGCAAGAGCACCGCTCTCGCCCCGCTGGTGGAGGCCTGGAAAGCCGACGGGCGCGAGGTGTTCGGCATCACCCTGGCATGGCGTCAGGCAGCCGATCTGCGCTCGGCCGGCATCGCCGAGCGCGCCTCGGTTGCGGCCTTCCTCAAACGCGTCGAGACCGGGCGGTATATCCCCGACCGTAACAGCGTCGTGGTCGTCGACGAGGTCGGGCTCATCGGCACAAGGCAAATGCTCGACCTGCTGCGGTTGCAAGAAAGTACCGGCATGCAGATCGTCATGGTTGGCGACCCCAAGCAATGCCAGTCGATCGAGGCCGGGCCGGTTATCGACCTGTTGCGCCAGGCGGTCGGCGAGGAGGCCATTCCCGAGATCCTGACCACAATCCGTCAGAAGACCGAGCGCGAGCGCGAAATCACCGGCTTGTTCCGCGCAGGCCGGGCGGCCGAGGCGCTCGAAATGAAGCAGCAGGACGGGACGGCCGAATTGGTGGCCGGCGGCCGGCAGAAGACGGTGCAACGCATCGCCCGGCTGTGGCATGAGCGGGTCGAGGCCAACCGCGGCGATCCCGGATTCAAATTGACGGTCTCGGCGCCGACGAATGCCGATGCGCGCGAGATCGGCGCGGCGATTCGTGCCGAGCGGCGCCGGGCCGGCGAGATCGGCGACGATGCCAAAGTCCTGGACGCGACCAACCGTAACGGTGACACCTACAAACTGGCGCTCGCGATCGGTGACCGCGTGCGTCTCTATGATCGCGTGCATGACGCGCGCGTCCCCGGCCGCAAGACCGTCCTTGCCAACAATGGCGAGGTGGTCGAAATCCGCTCACTGACCGGCGAGGGCATGATCGTGCACAACGATGCCGGCGTCGAGGGGCTGGTCACGTGGCATAAGATCCAAGCCCGCCGGGATGCCCCCGTGCGCTTGAGCTACGGCTACGCGATGACCGTCGACACCGCGCAAGGCAGCACGGCGACCGAACACATCCACGCCCTGCCGGCCGGATCGCACGCAATACACGGTTTCAAAGCGTACACCGCCGCCAGCCGCCACCAGCGGACGACCTGGATCGTCGTCGACGAAGCCTCGGAGCGGCGACATCTCGCCAGCCGGTCGATGCTGGGGCAGAGACCGGAAATCCATGAGCCGGATGTGTGGCGCCAAATCGGCGAAAATCTCAGCCGCCAGCCGCAGAAGGCTAGCGCGCTCGATATGCTGCACCGGATGACCGAGACGCCGCCTCAGGTGCAGCGTCGGAGCGTACGACAGGGCGGCGCGCGCGCATAAGGCGGTGCTGCCCCAAAACGCGTCGATAGTCACCAGATGCAGTGGATAATTACGTCGTCCCGCTGCCCCGCGCACATAGTCTCCAGCCCGGCTCTCAATAATACTCGTCGATTACGATGATTCCGGCATTTCCAGCCGCGCCGGTGGAGCCCGCCCCGATCCGGCCGGTCCGCCTGTGCCGACCGAGTATGCGTAGCTGGTGGCGGGAGAGGTGATGAGCTTCTCGATGGCACCGCCGGCGCCACGACCAGCCGCGACCGGGGCACCCGGATGTCGCCTTTCCGTAACGGTTGAAGGCCAATCTGGCTTGTAGAAATCCTTAGACGAAGGCAGCAAAATGACCGGAGCGCCGCCGTCGACGCTGCGACCCGGCGGAAGCTTATAGGGAGGGGTTATGATCAGATGCAAAGCGCGGATGCATGGCACAATCTTCGGGCTGGCTCTGCTCGCTATGTCGATCGCCGGTACGGCGGATGCAGCGAATGGCTCGGCGGCCTATACTTACGATCCGCTGGGCCGGGTCACCACGATCCTCTACGACACTGGCGTCTGCGTCGTCTACACCTATGACGCCAACGGCAACCGCACTGCCCAGACCATCAATGTCGGCGGCGCGCCGACGACGAGCGTTTGGAATGCGGGCGTCTGGGGATGCTTCAACTGGTCCTCGTAGCCGCATGACGGGGGTTCAGTGCGACCGCCTCGCCGGCGGTCGAGGAAGCGAGTGGGCTGCGCGCAGCGCCGTAACCGCGTCCTGATAGGTGCCGACATGCCGGCTTATCGCCACGTCAGATTGGCGGCCAAGGCAATGATGACGCAGACGCTGCGGCTCTGCCTGATCCTCGGCGGGCTCGCTGCGGCGGCGGGAATGACGGCGGTCGTCCAGCCGGCGCCGGCGGCATCGCCGCCGGGCGTCGTCAACCGCCCGCCGAGCTTTGCGATGGCCACTGCGACACCGGTGCCCATCGAGGACGCCGACCGGATCTTGCGCGCGCGCATGGCGCGAGCACCGCAACCCGTCGCGGCTCGGGCGGCGGCGCCGAAGACGGCCGGCGCGCCTGCGGTCGGTTGCGGCATCGGCTCGTCGCAACCCGCCGAGATCACGACCTTGGCGGCGGCGCTCAAATGCGACCCCGACCTGATCTTCGAATACGTCTACAACAACATCGAGTACGAGCCGCTGTTCGGCAGCAACAAGGGCGCGCTCGGCGCCCTGCTCGATCTGCGCGGCAACGACATCGACCAGGCCCAGCTATTCACGGCGCTGCTGAGCGCCGCCGGGTTCCCGTCGACTTCGATGAATTACGAATACGGCTACATCCGGCTCAACGGCGCCCAGGCGACCGGGTGGCTTGGCGTCAAGAACGATGGACAGGCGATTGCCAAGCTCCTCGCAAACGGCGGAATCCCGCTCACCTTCTCGCCGAACTCCGACGGCACGCTGAATTGGATCGACGTCGCCCATGTCTGGGTGCAGCTGCAGCTTAACGGCACGACCTATGTCTTCGACCCGAGCTTCAAGCAGCATACGATCTCGCCGCCGCTCGTTACTTTGGCCTCGGTGCTCGGCTACACCCAAAGCCAGTTTCTGACCGATGCCGGCGGCGCCCTCGACAGCGTGTCGGTCGCCAACCTCAGCCGTGCAAATATCCGCGGCGATCTCGTCACCTATGCAAACAACCTGATCAGCTACATCAAGAGCCACAACCCGGCCTGGACCTTGAACGATGTGGTCGGCGGCAAGACGGTCGAATACCTGACCGGCTCGCCGTTGCGCCAGACCAGCCTACCCTACCTGTCGCCGAGCCAGCCTTCGGGCTTTCCGCAAAACTGGGGGGCGACGGTGCCGGCCGCCTACCGCACCTGCTTCACGATCTCCATGCCAGGTGTCACTCCCCAGCCGTGTGCCAGCGCGGCATCGCAAAATATTCTGCTCTACGCCGACCAAACCTACGGGCACCGAATCACCGTCTTCTCGACGGGGAGCGGTTGTGCGCCTCCAAACGGCACCTGCATTCCCATCCTTCTGATCGATGGTGCGCCCCCGCCAAATGGGCAGAATACCGGCACGGGGATGCCTTTCGGCCAAGTCATGGAAAGTAGCCGTCGACATCACTCACGTCGAAGCTGGCTGGACCGGTTGCACCGGTGCCAACCCCGGACCGAACCAGTGTCAAACCTTAGCCATCAATGCCGGCGGCTCGTACCTGATCGGCGCCGGCTGGGGGCAGGTCGGTCGCGGCATGGTCGAGAAGCACCGCACGCTGCTGGCGCAGGCGCGCGCTGCCGGGAACGCCGGCAACTCCGAGGTGGTGCTCGGCGAAAGCCTGGCCGTGATCAGCTACAGCTGGCTATCCGAGCTTGCGTCAACACAGAGGCTCGGCGATGCCGTTGCCCAAATTACCACGCAATATCACCACGGTGTCGGCATCACCGCGCAGACCCAGATCCAGCAGGTGCAAGGTCCCTACGTCGACTTGCCGATGAATTTCCTGACCATGCAACCGCAGACCAACTACACCGGGAGCGGGATATCCCCGAGCGAGACCGGCGCCTTTTTCACCGTGTCGGGGGTGTCGAGCTCACTGGAATCGGCGGTCCTCGAGCAGACCCAGGCGCTGATACCGGGAATGCAGGCCGCGTCCACCGTCCGCCTCGTCGACGTCAATGCCGGTACCGGGGCCAAGACATTCTTCGCCGACGGGACCACCTCCGCCGGGGTCAGCACTTACTTCAACAACATCCGCGGCAACCTGACTTCATCATATTCGACGGCTGATCTGGGCATGGTGGATGCAGCCATCTCGTCGACCGGGATGGCGGGTGGGAGCCCGACAGGCAACCAGGTGCTGCTGCCGACGAACGGAAGCATCTCGGTCGGCCTGTGGTCGGGAGCAGGCTATACGATCGCCAACCAGACCGCGACGTCGATCGAGGTTACGCAGAGGATCAGCGGCGGGCTGAGCGGCGGGTTTTCAGGGACCGATGTTCCGACTACCGGGAGCGGCCCGACCCTGCCGGCGAGCACCGAGGTGCAGATGCAGCCGGCTGCCGGCAATCCGGCGGTCCCGGCCGGGGCCGCGGCGGTTCCCTCGACGCCGGCCAACCCGGTCACTACCGAGCCGGTCGACGCGGTGACCGGCGCCTATCTCTACCGGCATGCCGACCTCGTCACCGGCGGCGGCGCCTTTCCTTATGCGTTGCCGTTTGCGCGCAATTACAGCTCGGCGTCGAACCTGACCGATCTCGGGCTCGGCAATGGCTGGGCGAACGGCTACGGCATTGCCGCGGCGCGCAGCAGCGATCCTTACCGCGGCATCGGCTTTGCCGCACCCGCCGGCGCCCCGGCGGCGGTCTCCGCCACCACCGACATGGGCGAGAACTCGGCGATCAACGCCGCGGCGGCCGTGGCCGCGCTCTATGTTTCGCAGGATTTGCTGAGCGGCACCCTTGCCGCCAAGCCGCTGACCGTCGCCTGGATGGTGAACCGCTGGCTGACCGACCAGCTGACCAACAACGCCGTCTTCGTGTCGTGGCCCACGACCAGCGAGGAATTCACCTTTCTGCCGCATGCCGACGGCAGTTCGAGCGTGACCTACAGCGCGCCCCTCGGCTCGGCCGTGGTGCTGACCGGCAGCGCCCCAGACACCTACGGCAACTACACGACCTTCGCCTACACCAACAAGGACCAGAGCCGGATCACCTTCAGCCAGCTGGGCTCGGCGGGGAGCGGGCAGATCGCCGGCTGGACGTTGCCCAACGGCATGAGCGTCGGCTTCACCTATGGCTACACCTATAACGGCACGAGCTATCTGACCAACGTTTCGAACAATCTCGGGCGCAGCCTGACCCTCGCCTACAGCGGCGCGCATCTCGCGGCCGTGACCGACGACACCGGGCGCCAGGTCGGCTACGGCTATGACGGCAGCAACAACCTGACGAGCTATACCGACCCGCTGTCCAACAAAACCACGTTCGCCTATGACGGCGCCGGGCATCTCGTTCAGATCTTCTATCCGACGCAGCCCGCCAACCCGTTCGTCACCAACACCTACGATGCGCTTGGCCGGGTCAGCCAGCAGGCTAACGCCAACGGCGCCACCTCGTCGTTCTATCTCGGCGGCTCGCGCAGCGAGCTGGTCGATGCCGAAGGCGACCGCCACATCACCTATCAGACGCCCGGCGGCAGCGTAATCAAGGACGCCTTTGTGCTGAGCGCCGGCTTTGGCGATGTGTTCAACGACACCGCCCAGCAGAACGGCATCGTCGACGTCGCGAGCAACCAGTATGACGGGGTGAACCGGCTGGTCCTGGCGACTTTGCCGGAAGGCGGCGCCACCGCCTATCAATGGTCGCTCGACCTCGAGCAGAACCTGGTCCAGGTCACCCAGAACCCGAAGCCGGGCTCGCCGTTGGCGCCGCTGATGACGAGCTATGCCTACGACCCGACCTGGAACAAGCCGACCCGCGTCACCGACCCGCTGGGGCTGGTGACGACGATGAGCTACGACCCGGCCGTCGGCAATCTGCTGTCGACGGTCGCGGATTCCGGCGGCAGCGGGCATTTCAACGCGACGCGGGGCTTTGCCTATAACGGCGTCGGCCAGGTGCTGAGCGCGACCGACCCGCTCGGCACGGCGACCCAGTACACCTATGACAGTTTCGGCAACCCGCTCTCGATCGTGCGCGATGCCGGCGCCGGGCATCTGAACCAGACCACGGCGATGACCTATAGCGCGCTCGGCGATGTCGTCTCCCTGACCGACCCGAACCACAACCTCACGACCAGCGCCTATGACGCCGACCGGCGGCTGACGATGGTGACCACGCCGCCGGCGCCGGCGGCGCTGGTCACCGCCTACAGCTACGACCCCGACGGCAGGCTGCTGCAGACCCGGCAGTCCGCCGACGGCGCCGTGCTGGCGACCACGAGCTCCAGCTACACCCTCTCGGGCAAGCTCGCCGCCGCGACCGACGCCAACGGCAACCTCACCGGCTACGCCTATGACGCGGCCGACCGCCTGGCGCGGGTGACCGACGCCGCCGGGCGGGTCACGACCTACAGCTATGACGCGCTGAGCCGGCTTCTCGCAGCCGGCAACCCGGCGATCCAGTCCAACCCGCTCACGCAGCGCGGCTACACGCCTGATGGGCTCCTGGCGAGCCTCACCATCGCCCGCAGCAACACCGTCGCCGACACGACCAATTTCACCTATGACGGCTTTGACCGGCTCTCGATGACGACCTATCCCAACGGCAGCGCCGAGAGCCTGACCTACGACGCCAACGGCAATACCCTGACCCGCAAGACCCGCAAGGGCGACACGCTGAACTTCACCTAGGACACCTTGAACCGCCTTTCGACCAGGGCGGCCCCGAGCGAGGCGACGGTGAGCTGGGGCTACGACCTCGCCGGCCGGGTGACCAGCGTCGGCGACACCAGCGCCGCGGTCACCGCGCCGTCGACGACCGCCGCCTACACCGCCGGCACGACCTATGACGCGATGAACCGGCCGCAGGCGGTGAGCTGGAGCCCGGCGGCGGCGCAGACCGCGCCGGCGGCGAGTGCGGTCACCTTTGCCCACGGCTACGACCCGACCAACCGGCGGACGAGCCAGACCGCGAGCGACAACAGCTGGTGGTCCTATCCCGCGAACCCGGCCACCACCACGACCGCCTACACCGCCAACAATCTCAACCAGTACAGCCAGGTCGGCTCGGTCTCGCCGACCTATGACCAGAATGGCAACCTTACCTATGACGGCGCCTTCACCTACGGCTATGATGCCGAGAGCCGGCTCGTCTCGGTCGGCCAGGGCGGCACCGCGGTCGCGAGCTATGCCTATGACGCGCAGGGCCGGCGCAAATCGAAGACGGTGGGATCGACGACGACGCTCTTCGTCACCGACGCCGACAACCGCGAGATTCTGGAATACGACGGCGGCTCGGGTGCGGTGCAGCGCTGGTACGCGTTTGGCCGGGGCCCGGACGCGGTGCTGGGGCAGATGAACGTCGCGACGGGCACCCGCGAAACGATGATCCCCGACATCCAGGGCTCGATCGTCGGCACGCTTGATTCCGGTGGCGCCCTGGCCAAGAGCGGCTACCAGCCGTTCGGCGAGAACCCCTCGGTGATCACCGGCACCTACCGCTACACCGCCCGCCGCTTCGACCCCGAAACCGCCGGCAGCACCGCCCAGCCCTCCGGGCTCTACTACGACCGCGCCCGGATGTATTCGCCGAATTGGGGCCGCTTCCCGCAGCCCGACCCGATCGGCTATGCCGGCGGCCCCAACCTCTACGCCTATACTGACAATGATCCGCTCAATGCGACCGATCCGAGCGGACTCTGTGACAATCCGCAAGGGTGCGGCGGTGCAGGCGTAGAGTTGCGTCCAGGCGTGCAGCTCGCAACTGCAACCTGTCCGCCGGGAGGTGGAGGTTTTGAGTGCGAAAATGAGGGGGTTGAGGGGAGCGTCCCGCAGCTTGGTGGCGGCGGAGGCGCCTATCAACTCGCCCCACCTGCGCCCGAACTCTCGCCGGCGCCCCCCGAGGTTGCTCTGCCAACAAATCCGTCCCAGCTTGGACATATCTTTCAGCAAGAAGAGGGGCACCTGCCAAACACCTCGGCCAACCAACAACTTCTTCTTGGTGTTGCCAATGACCCGAACAGCAGGTTGGGCACAGATCAATTCGGGAATGTGTGGTCTGCAAAAACACTTCCTGATGGAACCCAAATTTGGGTGCAAACTCGAAACGAACAAATTATCAATGGCGGCTTGAACCAAACACCCAGGTCCTTTAACCCTAGTACGGGCCTTTCGTCACCAACAATACCAGGTAGATAGTAGGGGGGAGTGATACTAAAATGGCGATGATGACGGACAGTCAGGCGTATGCCGCAATGTTTCATTTTCTAAAAGAATTATATGATCGAACCAAATCCGATGATCTTGGTGGGTTTCTGGGTGCGATGGCGCTGATGGAAGACGGTTCAATGGCGGATCCCGCGATGCGTCGCGCTTGGGAGAGGGCAGTCGAATATGCATTGCGGGGCGGAAAAGCGGACTCTCTTATGTTGAGTTGACACGAGATTTCTACGGGATCGGCCTCAAGGAGGAAAAGAGGAAGAGGAAGAGGAAGAGGAAGAGGAAGAGGAAGAGGAAGAGGGGTCAGAGTCATTTTCGCGCGGGGAAAAGATGCGGGGAGGAAAAGGGGGTCAGAGTCATTTTCGCTGGGCGTGAAGAACTAACAGCACCCCCCAGAAGCACCACCTTCGCTACGACCCGACCAATCGGCGGACGAGCCAGACCGCGAGCGACAACAGCTGGTGGTCCTATCCCGCGAACCCGGCCACCACCACGACCGCCTACACCGCCAACAATCTGAACCAGTACAGCCAGGTCGGCGCGGCCACGCCGACTGGAGCCTGCCCTCGGGCGGGCCGCAGGCGCGACCCGGGGGACGCCAACGGCAACCTGACCTATGACGGCACCTTCACCTACGGCTATGATGCCGAGAGCCGGCTCGTCTCGGTCGGCCAGGGCGGCACCGCGGTCGCGAGCTATGCCTATGACGCGCAGGGCCGGCGCAAATCGAAGACGGTGGGATCGACGACCACGCTCTTCGTCACCGACGCCGACAACCGCGAGATGCTGGAATACGACGGCGGCTCGGGTGCGGTGCAGCGCTGGTACGCGTTTGGCCGGGGCCCGGACGCGGTGCTGGGGCAGATGAACGTCGCGACGGGCACCCGCGAGACCATGATCCCCGACATCCAGGGCTCGATCGTCGGCACGCTTGATTCCGGCGGCGCCCTGGCCAAGAGCGGCTACCAGCCGTTCGGCGAGAACCCCGCCGTCGTCACCGGCACCTACCGCTACACCGCCCGCCGCTTCGACCCCGAGACCGCCGGCAGCACCGCCCAACCCTCCGGCCTCTACTATTACCGCGCCCGGATGTATTCGCCGAATTGGGGCCGCTTCCCGCAGCCCGACCCGATCGGCTACGCCGGCGGCCGCAACCTCTATGCCTATGTCAACAACGATCCGCTGAATCTCGTTGATCCCTGACGGCACCGACACGTTGCAAATTGGTCTTGCTGGTAGCGTAGGAATTCCCTTTACCCCCATTCACATTCCACTTGGTTTCGGCGTAGCCATCGACACCCAGGGTCACGTTGGCATCTACGGATACGGGGGCTTGGGTGGGCAAGTTGGCGCCGACGTGGAAGCGGGAGTGAGCGTTCAAGTTTCAAATGCGAAGACCATCAGTGACTTGACCGGCCCATTCGGGAATGTCAGCGGTCACGCAGGGCTCGGTGTCGGCGGAATCCGCGGATTTATTTCACGGGAAGTAGCGCGAACGGGCCGGTTGCCGGCGGCGGCGTTACCTTGGGTGCAGCAGCGGGAGCATCCGTCTCGGCTGGGGGTACAAACACTTGGCTTTACGCTCCCTTCGGTAGCGGAGCTACGCCTTCCAACCCGTCTGCTCCGACGCCAGGGCCGACGTCTATGCAGCCGTCATCCACGAACATCGTGCCCGGTTCCACCAGCCCTGGCTCGCTCGCTGGCTCATCGCTATCGGGCTTGGGTACATCGTCTTCGCTACCGAGCAAGTGATGCCCGGAGGTGCCACGACGCTTCAGAAAATCAGAAGAATTCTGCTCGTGGCCTCGGCGTTCGTCGGCGTGATCAGCATGGCCCTGTATGTGATTTTGAGAACACTTATGTCAATTATCCTGGACTCCCGAACAGGCCTTGGGTAGAGTGGTGCCGCACGAGGTGAAAGGCATCACCGTTTACATTACCCAGCGTCAGAGCGAACTGATTCACTGGGTCACATGGATTTTGGTCATATCCGGCGCTCTGATTTTGATCGGCCTGTTTTAGAATCTGAGGTGGCCGCTGCGGTCGAACAAGTGAAGCGCGGGTGTCGAGGGCGTATGCGTAGATTCCTCTATATCCTCGGCACTCTGACGTTGGTCATTATGTCGCGGCGGGCATCGGCTTGGGCGTATTTTTCACAAGGGCCATGCGCTCGACGCGGAGAGCAAAGCGTTCGTCGATCGTGCAGTACCTGCCATCACCGCGACCTGGAGCGAGCAACAGCTCCTCGATCGGGCGACGCCGGAGCTGCGCGTAAGCATACAAACCCGAGGAGCTGAAAGCGCTCTTCGATCGCCTCTCGCAGCTCGGTCCCCTGATCGAATATGAGGGCGCGACAGGTGAGGCCACGATGTCGTACATAGCGGGTTCTGGTGGCACGGTGTCCGCGTCTTACGTTGCAAGGGCCCGGTTCCAGAACGGCACTGCGACCTTCAGAATCGTGCTGATGCAGCGCGATGGCCACTGGCTGATTTACAACTTCCATGTCGATTCTCGACGGGCAACCAGGCCGAACAACGCACCTGATGAATGCCACGGCGCTCGCGGCGGTGATTGGAGTCGGCGCAGATGGTCGTAGTCGGGGATAGGATCGGCGGTGGTTTTAATGAGGGCAAGATAAAGCGAACGTCGTTCGCGCCATCTCTTGAATGGCTAAGTAGTTGTCTACACACTGTTTTTTGTGGTGCCAGAGTGGCGCCATGGGGAGTGCCCTGGCTGGCGCTTTTGCCGTAAGCCGTTGATCGTTGCGGGTGGCGGTTGGAGGCTCCTTGCGCGGGCCGATTGGCCGGCGAATATCTTCATCATGACCCGCGACGACGACACCGCATTCGAGCCGCGCGTGGGCCACTCGCGCGGCCTTGGCGATGGTCATGCGCGTCGGCCGCGACCTTCCTTCAGGAGGTCCAGCACGCCGTCGCCCGTGCCGGCGGCGATCCGCGCCGGATGGGTCGCGCCCGCAGTGCCACGCCGAGGACCGGCCGCTTCAACGCGCGCGGGGTGCGAACTCGCCGCTGGCTTCCCGCGCGAGCACGGCTGGAGCCTCACCGAAGGTGGCATGCGCTTCCGGGCGCGCCGTGTCGTGGTCAAAGTGCGGGTGTGAAGTGCGCGGCGTCGGGCAGCAAGGTGGCGCATGCTCATCTGCGCTACCTGCAACGCGATGCTGCCACACTCCACGGCAAGCGCGGACGGCTCTATGCGTCCATTTCCAGGACGACGCCGACGGATCGAGAACCCGGCCGTCGTAACCGGCGCCCTTAGTGGCCAAACCTGTCTCCCGAAGGCGGGGAAGAACGGCCGAGACGCCGATCGGCGTCACCGAAACGCCCGCGCGGCTGCCCAACTGGCGCGGCTTCACAAGCCCAGAAATGCGGGCTTGGAACAAATTTCCTGCGCGCATGGCCATCGTTCATCGACATTTCTGCTACGGGCGGGGTATTTTTTGTACAGTCGGCCCAGGCGGCGAATGGAGCAACTTCCATACCCATGACCTGGCGGGCAGTCGTCACTAACGGCCAATGCTGCGCTGCCGCGAAACCCCAGCTAACCGAGATGTGCCTTCGGTGAGGAGATGCGGAGATGCTCAAACCATTTATAACAGCGCTGTTTGGTCTGACGCTGAGTGCAGGCACGGCGGTGGCGCAGTGCACGTCCTTTCC
Source organism: uncultured Alphaproteobacteria bacterium (assembly GCA_963775525.1). Classification (GTDB taxonomy): domain Bacteria; phylum Pseudomonadota; class Alphaproteobacteria; order ATCC43930; family CGMCC-115725; genus AP-15. The sequence goes on from CAVZJF010000013.1 coordinate 94,228, forward strand.
CAATATGTTAGCGAGCGGCATGGTTGCGAACGCCTCGCAGGTCATGCAAAACTTCAATTGCACTGTTCTCAACGGCGGTGGCACGCTGACCAATGGCGCCCTCGCCGGCAACACAACACTCGCCGGCGGCGGTCTGCTCAATTCCAGTGGTCAGCTTGAGGGCATAGCGTCGGGTGTTATTTAAACAACGTTAAGGTCGAACGCAGCAGGAACACCCGGTTTCAAGCGGCGACTCGTGTTTGGCGCAGATTGAGCGGGCGGCGCTTGTCGGCGGTTGTGGCGGCCCGCTCCCACAGGAAATCGCCGGACAGACTGATGTGCTCCCAGCTGAGCGGCGATGTATGGGCAAGCCAATCGTCGGGCGGCGGTTTTTCGGTCGTGCGCAGATGTGCGACGGCGTCGGCGATGTAGGTGCTGTTCCAGAACGCGATTGCGGCGATGACAAGGTTGAGGCCGGAGGCGCGAAACTGCTGCGCCTCGCTGCCGCGGTCGGCGATCCGGCCCTGCTTGAAGGTGCAGATGACCTGCGCCAGGGAATGACGCTGCTCACTCTTGTTGAGGCCCGCGTGGCAGCGCCGGCGCAATTCCGGGCTTTCGAGCCAGTCAAGCATGAACAGCGTGCGTTCGATCCGCCCGAGCTCCTGCAGCGCCAGGTCGAGCTGGTTCTGACGGCGGTAGGCCGCGAGTTTTCGCAGCATCGCGGACGGCGCCACGATGCCCGGCACTTCAGCGAGGCGACGAGGCGGATAGTCTCGCTCCAATGCTCGCGAATGAGCTCTGTCTTAATGCGGTGACCGAGGAGCGGCTGCAAATCCGGATAGGTGGAAGCCGGCGCGATGCAGGCGAGCTTGCGTTCGGGCAGGTCGCGCAACCGCGGGCAGAAGCGGAAGCCGAGCAGCGCACAGAGGATGAAGACATGATCCGAGGCGCCGCCGGTATCGGTGTAATGCGTGTCGATCTTTAGCAGCGTGCCGTGGTGCAGAAGGCCATCGAGGACGTACGGCGCCTCGTGGCTGGTCGCCGACATGACCTTGATGCTGTAGGGGCCGTGCTGATCGGAGAGATGGGTATAAAAGCTGAGGCCAGGATCGCGCCCGTAGCGGGCATTGATGTCGCCGGCGGCCGCGCCACGCTTGGCCGAGCGAAAGAATTGCCCGTCGGACGAGGAGGTTGTGCCGTCGCCCCAGATCGGGGCGATCGGCAAGGCGTGATGCGCATTGATGATCCGCGCGAGCGCCGCTTGATAGGTCTCCGGGCGGATGTAGGCGTCGGCGATCCAGATCAGCTGGTCGCGCGTGACGCCGGGGCTGGCCGCGGCCATGCGTGTCAGACCGAGATTGGTCGCGTCGGCCAGGATGGCTGCGAGCAACGCGTTCTCGCTGTCGCAGGTCTCGCCGGTGCGCAGATTGGTAAAGGCGGCGGAGAAGCCGGTTCGGCGGCTGACTTCGTGCAGCAGTTCGGTGATCCGTACCGGCGGTAGCATTGCATCGATTGTGGCGGCCAATGCTTCGGCTTCGGGCGGGGTCGCCGCCTTGACCGGAGCGACATGCAGGCGGCCGTCGCGCAGCGTCACCCCCTCGAGCTGACCACGGCGCAGCCGGCGGGCGAAGCGTTTCAGCCGCCGATCGAGTTCGGCGCCGCGCTTGGCCAGCCATTCCTCGGCCGTTGCCGGCAGGCCCAGCCCGGCCGCGATCGGCGGCACTGCAGCGGGCGGCAGCAGGTAACTGTCGAACCGGCGATAGTTGGAGGATCCCTCGACCCAGACGTCGCCGGCGCGCAGCTTGTCGCGCAACGTGGCAAAGACGGCAGTTTCGTAGAGCCGCCGGTTTGGCCGGCCGGGCTCGGAAATCAGCCGCTTCCATTCCTTTCGGAAAGGCATCGGCGCGTCGAGCAGGGATATCACGCTTGCCGGCATGGTTGAGATCACGCAACAGGCGAATTGCGGAGAGCGTCGGGTCGTGCGGGCGCGCCGCGGTGAATTCCAGGGCGTCAAGGAGGTCGGGAGCGAATTTGCGCAGCGTCCGGTAGCGGTCCGCAGCACCCTGCAGCGGGTCTTCGCCGGCGAGATCGGCGAGTTCTCTGACTTCGCCCTGAGCAGCCAGCAGTCTCGCCCAGCCGACAGTTTCGTCGACGACCGCGAAGGCGTCGCGCTCGCTGCTCTGGGCTGTGGCGAGGGCTTCGATCGTGTCATGGAACAGCCGCATCAGGCGGCCGACATTCCGCGTTCCGGCAACATAGCGCCGTTCGCGCGCCTTGCGGGCGCGCGCGAACAAGCCGCCGATCAACTTGTCCGCCATGTCGAGCGCCGCGTCGGTCAGGCGGGCTTCGAGATCAATGACAGAAGCGACGAGCATGGCCCGCCGTCGCGGCGCGGCATAGCGGGCAATCTGATGCGCGTCGGAAATGCGACCCTCGCGGATGAGCTGCCGAAAACGGTCTTCATGGATCCGTCCGGCCACTTCCGTGGGGACGCCGATCTCGCGGACCCGACGAAGCCGATCGAGCAGCGACCGCACATGATCGGGCTTCGCGGCGGTCGGAGCATTCCGCAGCCATGCGAGCGGCGTTGCGTCGAGCGCCTGGTCGGGAATGAGCAGCGCATCGAGCTTGGCCAGTTGCGCCGGGGAAAGGCCCGCGAGCAGCGCATCTGCGGCTCGCTTGCGTGCCCGGGCGCGCCCGGCAATGGCGGTGCGCTCGATGACCGCCGACGCCGGCAAAATGATCTTCGCGGCCCGCAGCGCGGCGGCGACGCCGGCGACAATCGGCGCGCCGCGATCGGTGCCCCAGGCGGATTGCGCCGCCGCCTCGATCATCAGCGGCAGGTCGGCGTTGCCGGGCGGCCGCAAGCCGAGGGTCGCTGCCAGCATCAGCGCGTGGTCCGTCATCGTCTGCGGCCGGCCGGCGTAATCGGCGAAGGCACTTGCCGGAATCCCGAGCCGCGCCGCCAACCATTCGACAAGAGCGTCGATCGGCTCCTCCATCTGTGCCAGCCCCATGCCGGGATGGCGCAGCAAGGCCAGCTGCACGGCGAAGCCCAGCCGGTTGGCGGCGCCGCGGCGGCCTGCCACGCGATCCTCGTCGGACCGGGTGAAGGTGTACTGTCGCGCCACGGCATCGGGGTCGACCGGGACACCGAAAAACAGCCGGCGCTCTTCGCCGGAGAGCAATGGTCGGCGCGCCATGAAGTCCTCCCCTTCGTCCCGAAAATGTCGATCAGGATTGTGGACGCCGCAGGTTTGATGGACGTATTTTGTGGACGGGAGTGCCGGGGTCGAAAGCACGGCGCTGTCGGCCGTCCACAGAACGGTCGTTTGCGAGACGGCATGGGCGCCATTCTCGGCTATGCGCGGGTGTCGACCGGCGATCAGGATGTCGCCGGCCAGACCATGCGGCTGACCGAGGCCGGCGCCATCAAGGTTTTCAGCGATGTCCGTTCCGGCAGGACGATGGAGCGACCCGGGCCTCGAAGCCCTGCTCGCTTACGCCCGCGAGGGCGACACGCTCGCGGTCGTGCGTCTCGACCGCCTCGGACGCTCGCTCGGCGAGTTGCTGGCCACGGTCGCCATGCTCAAGGGGCGCGGCATCGCCCTGCTCAGCCTGGAGGAAAGGATCGACACCAACTCGGCCGCCGGCGAGCTGGTCTTCCACGTCTTCGGGGCGATCGCGCATTTCGAGCGACGTCTGATCGCCGAGCGGACAAAGGACGGGATCGCGGCCGCTCGTGCGCGCGGCAAACGTCCCGGGCGCCGGCCCCTCGATGCGGACAAGATCGCCGCGGCGCTCAGCCTAGTGAGAGCAGGCCTGTCACCGACCGCCGCCGCCAAACAACTCGGTCTTGGACGGTCAACCGTCTATCGCGAGCTCAGCCGGGCCGGCGTCGAGCGGCCCCCCGGCATCGGACAAGAAGAGAGGGTACCAGAGTTGCTTGGGAGACCTTGATGCTTGATCACGTAACCATCGGCGTCAGTAATATCGAGCGGTCAAAGGCTTTCTATGACAAAGCCCTGAAGGCGATCGGCATCGAACGTGTATACGCGGAAGCTTCACCCGCACCCGCCCAACAACGTCAGCCGCCGCGAAGCCCGCGCCACGCAGCAAAGCCTCAAAAGTGCCGCCCTCCGCAACTTTGCGCATCGCAGGCAGTTTATTCGTTAAGGCGGTCACTGGGTCTATTTACGAAGGGATCGAAATCGGGGTAAAGAGACTGCCTAAAAAATGGGCGCAAAGTCCGTCATCCAGAGACTGCCACCGAACAGGGGACAGCGGATGCGCCAATATCCGAAATATGCGACCACCGTGATCGGTGCTTACAGCGTCCCACGATGGTTTGAACCGCTGGACCGCCTTGTCACGATGGGGCAGTTGCACCCTGACGATATGGCGGACGCGCAATATCGGGTCATGCAGGCGGCGGTCGTGGAGCAGGAAGCGGCTGGAATAGACGTAATCACGGGGGGCGAGACGCACCGCCGGACTCATAATCGGCACTCGCCACCCAACGCGATGCTCAATCATTTCTGGCAAAAGATACCCGCATTTCATGGCGATACCCGACCGAAGCCAATCACTAGCTACGATCCAAATGTCACGCATCCGGCAGCTATTTGTCACGGACCAATCACCGACTCGATTGATCTTGGTCTGGTTGATGAATTCAAAGAGGTATCGGCGGTGGCGCGCCGACCCGTCAAGGTTACGATGACGGGGCCGCATTTTCTCACCGCGGTCGCCTATGACGAGCACTACAACGACCCGACGCGGATGATGTTCGACGCGGCCAAGCTGTTGCACAACAATTTGAAGCGATTGGCCGAAGCGGGCTGCAAGGATATCCAGATCGACGAGCCATACCTGACCCCGCCGAGCGATGAAGAAGTGCGAAGCGCGGTCGAGGCGATCAACTTGGCGATCGAGGGTCTACCCGCAGATGTTCATGTGTCGGTTCATGTCTGCCAGGGAAACTATGCGGTAGGCCCCCATTATGATGGGCAGATTGGTCACCGGTATTTCGACACAGGACGCTACAAGGCAGACCTGATCTGCCAGATCGAATGCAGTTCCTACCTGATCGAGCATGATCGGACAGACGCTTTCGAAGGGCTGCTCGGAAACCAGCAACTCGGCGTCGGCGCGGTCGATGTCCAGGCCCCCAATATCGAAACCGGCGCGCTGGTTGCCGAAAGGATTGCCGCCCATCGGTGGCTTGCGCCCGAACAGACCATCATCACCAGCACGTGCGGTTTCAACCACCTGCCCAGGCACATCGCCGTTGGCAAGATGCGGGCGATGAGCGAGGCGAAGGCCATCCTCAGTCACGGACCTTAGGGCGTCCCATGAGCGATTATCAGGCGGAACGCGACGAGATCGCTCGCACATTGAGGGGGACCGAAGAACGGTTTCGGATTGCTCAGGTCGCAGGCGGGATCGGATGGTTCGAGTGGGATTTGGCCACGAATACATGGGAGTGGACGCCGCACGTTGCCGTCCTGTTTGGTTTTGACCCCGAAACCCCGAGACCGTCATTCGCGGATTGGCAACCCGCCATTTTTATTGATGACGTGCCGAAGCTGCGCTCGGCGGTCGAGCAGGCCGGCGAGGCTGGCCCCTACTACGTCGAATTTCGTGTCACGCACCCTGACGGCAGCCTCCATTGGATTGCCGGTAAAGGCGAGGTCACCAAGGATGAGACCGGTCGCCCGCAGCGGGTAGCCGGCGTGTATTTTGACATCAGTGAGCGCAAGGCGCTGGAAGCCCGGTTGCTGGCGCTCAATGAAGGCTTGGAAGCACGGGTCGCTGATCGCGCCCGGCGGCTTGCCGCAACCGCTGCCCAATTGGAGGAAACCGAACTTCGCTTCCGACATCTTATAGATGGGGTGACTGATTACGCGATCTTCATGCTCGATCCTACAGGCAATGTCATCAGTTGGAATCCTGGCGCCGAGCGGATCAAGGGATACACGTCAGAAGAAATTGTCGGCCAGCACTTCTCCCGCTTCTACACCGAAGACGATCGCCAGCAAGGGGTCCCGCAATTCGCGCTCGCTACGGCACAACGGTCAGGAAAATACGAGGCCGAAGGTCGGCGCGTCCGCAAAGATGGCAGCACCTTCATGGCGAATGTCGTCATCAACGCTATTCGTGATCAACAGTCTGGAAGGTTGTTGGGCTTCGCGAAGATCACGCGCGACATCACTGAAAAAAAGGCGGTCGAAGATCAGCTTCGTCAAGCTCAGAAGATGGAGGCAATTGGACAATTGACCGGTGGTGTTGCCCACGATTTCAACAACTTGTTAACTGTCATCATGGGTAACCTGGAACATCTTGAACGCCTGACGCCACCCGAGCAACCCACGCGTAGGTTTATTGCAGCAGCGCTGAGGGGTGCATCGCGCGCGGCCATACTGACCGACCGACTGCTTGTGTTTTCTCGCCGTCACCCGCTCTTGCCAGAAGTGCTTTCCGTGAACAAGCTGGTGGCTGGCATGTCCGATCTGCTGCGACGGACAATCGGCGAGGCAATCTTGGTTGAAACCGTCCTGGCCGGCGGTCTGTGGTCTACCTTGGCCGACGCCAATCAGCTTGAAAACGCGCTCTTAAACCTCGCGGTCAATGCCCGTGACGCAATGCCCGATGGGGGCAAACTGACCATTGAGACTGCCAACTCGTATCTCGACGAAGGCTATGCACGAATGAACGACGACGTGCAGCCCGGTCAGTATGTCGGGGTCTTTGTCACCGATAGCGGCACCGGAATGTCCCCCGAGATTGCCCGTCAGGCATTCGAGCCGTTTTTCACCACCAAAGACATCGGTCAGGGGACCGGGTTGGGGCTGTCTCAAGTCTACGGCTTCATCAAACAATCGGGTGGGCACGTAAAGATCTACAGCGAAGTCGGCGAGGGAACGACGATCAAGCTCTATTTGCCTCGCTATCACTGCACCGGCGATGTTGCCGATACGCGTTCAGAGACTCCCGAGGTTCCGCGCGGTCGCGGGGAATTGGTCCTCGTGGTCGAGGATGATCCAGACGTCCGCGACTACTCGGTCGAGATGATCAGCGATCTTGGATATTCCGTATTGAGCGCCCCGGATGGCGCAACCGCGCTAAGGCTTTTGTATTCAAATCGCGAAGTCAGCCTTCTTTTCACGGACGTCGGGCTACCGGGCGGCATGAATGGTCGCCAACTCGCCGACCAAGCTCTGCGCCGGCAGCCTCGGCTCAAGGTCCTTTATACGACCAGCTATGCCCGAAACGCCATCGTCCATCAGGGCCGGCTCGATCCGGGCGTGGAGGTCGTGTTCAAACCATTTACGTATTCTGACTTGGCGACAAAAATTCATCATGTATTAGACAATATAAAATAACTCCAGTTCTGCTGTCGAATGCTGTAAACAAATTGATGTCAACGAAATTTGCCTTTATGTGTCACCCGAATACAGATGTCATCATCACAGATTTCATCATCTCTGCCATTTAGGTTACGGGTCGCCGCACGATTTGTTAAAAACTGCACGCTTAGCCGCCTGAGGGAGGAACGCGGCGCGAACATCGTATAGCGGTCGAAAGCCCGGCTCGAGCTGACGGCAGACCAGACGTGATTTTCTGTGGGAGCGCGCCGCCTCGACCGCGGATAAACTCCGGCCGCTCCATTTCAGCCAGAGACACCGCAGCATGGACCTCGTTGTTCCCAGTTGGTCTTGCTTTCCGTTGTTTGAATAACAACCGACGCTATGCCCTCTGATCGATGGGCACCTCCAATTACCGCGTTTATGCCGAGAGACGGGGGTATTTTGGCGGCGCCGCGGATCGGGTGATTTTCGGCGATCGGTGTCCGAACCGCCTCGGCGGCGGCGCTGATGGTCGCGGCAGACCGTGTAGCTCAGGCCAGCGCAATCTGGTGCGTGAGCCAAACCATCCGCTGCATGTTGTACAGGAGGTTGGCGAGACCGATCTTGGTGCGGGCCCGGGCGATGCCAATGGTGCGGATGAATAGGCCCATTGGCCCCTTCTGGCGGGCAAAGACGTGCTCGACCGCGGCGCGTACTACCGATTTGCGGGCATTGGCCCGGGCGGTACGGCGCGGCATCGGCCGGCCCTTGGGTTTCTTGCGATGGATCTGCGAGCGCAGCAGGCGGCCGGCGAGAAATTCCTCATTGGCCTTTGAGCGATAGGCGGTGTCGGCCCAGATGTCGCTGGCGGTGTTGTTCGGGTCGATCAGTTCCGGCAGCAACGCCCCGTCATGGCGCGCCGCATCGGTGACCCGCCAGCGGCGGATCAAACGATGTCGGCGATCGATGCCGAGATGGTTTTTATAGCCGAAGGCAGGAACCGCCAGATCGATGCGCGGCCCCTCTCTTCGTTCGGTTTGGCTTTGGTGTATTTGAGCGTCCAGCGTGCGTCGCGGTCCTTCTGGCGCAGCTTGGCGGGCTTGTCAGCCCACGCCGGCGGAATGCGGCCTTCTTTGATGTCGCGCTTCTCGCCGTCGGTGTTGCGTTGCTTGGGTGCGGCGACGATCGAAGCGTCGACGATCTGGCCGCCCATCGCCAACAACCCGGCCGCCGAGAGCGCCGCATCAAAGCGCTCAAACAGAACCTCGATCGCCGGTCTTTCAGAGATCCGGGCGCGGGTCAGCGCCTCGCGAAAGCCCCAGATCGTATTGGCATCCGGCACCGTGTCGGCCAGCCCCAGGCCGAGAAAACGCATAAACGACAGCCGGTCGCGGATCAGATATTCGGTGCGTTCGTCCGACAGATTATGGCTCGATTGGAGGATCAGCACTTTAAACATCAGCACATGATCAAACGGCGGCCGGCCACCCCGTGACCGATCCGAGCGCACAACAGCGCGCTCCAGATCCGGACGAAACAGGTCGAAAGCGACCACGGCGCTCCGCCGTTCCAGGGCATCGCCCTTGGCCGACAGCTCCTTCAGCCGCTCATCGACGTCAAAAAATCCCGGTTGCCCCGCCATTGCCGATCCCCCGCATCCCCGGTCACACAAGCGGGCGATTTGCCTTCAAAAACAACCGGTTTTTAGAGCTCTCCAGCTGCGTCCGGTGCCGCCGGCATCGGAGAACACCAGGATGCGCTTGTCGTCATCCATAAAGGCGGCGGTCTCGGCAAAATTGGCACTCGCCGGACGACTTCGATGCAGAGCCGGTCACCGCCCTCGCCGGTAAGTTGCACGATGCGCCGAGAGCGGCCGGTGACCTCGGCGACGAGATCGGTGCCGAAGCGGTGCAGGATCTGGTCGAGCGCGCCTGCAGCGGCGGCAAGGACGCCAGATGCTCGATCATGCGGTCGCGCCGTTCGACGGCCTCGCGCGAAATCACCGGATTGCCGGCGGCGTCGTATGCCGGGCGCGAGAGGAGGTTCCCCTCATCGTCGCTGTAGAGCTCAAACAGCTGGGTCGGGAACGAGTGGCTGAGATAGTCGAGGACGTACTCGCGCGGCGTGATGTCGATCGAAAGATCGACCCATTCCGAGGTCGGGATCTCGGCGAGGCGGCGATCGAGCAGCGCCTCGTTGGTCGAAACCACTTGCAGCACGACGGCGTGACCCTCCTCGAGATCGCGCGCGATCGCGGCGATCAGGGTCGGGCATTTCATCGCCGTCAGCAGATGATTGAAGAAACGCTGCTTGTTGGATTCAAATGCCCGAGCGCGCTTTTCGCCCCGCGCCTGGGTGCGCAGGCTCGCGTAGGTGGTGAAGAGGATGCCCTCGTCGAGCGCGATCGGCGGACCTGGCGGAATCGCGACAAGGGCACGATGTCGGAGCGGTAGCTACCGACCACTCTTTCCGGTAAAAACCCCGCTCCCGGCCAGCCCGCGCCAAATTTCCGGTTGCTCACTTGACTGTTCTGAAAGCGTATGCTTGAGTTAACATGGTAGCGACCGGATCTTCAGGGAGGTGCACGATGGCACAAACCGAGCGTAGAAGCGCCAAGCAGCGTATTCAACTTAAAGTCATCGATGTCGCAACCGGCGAAGAGCACGTGTCTGGTGATATTGTTGTAGTGAGGGATTTTGTTCTTATAGCTGTTGTACTTCAACAGGATGTATTCTAAGCGGCGAAGGACCGCCCGAGCGAGTTCAGGAATAGAATTAATAGTACGATCTGCTGGAGTATAGTGGTTTCCTCTTTGCTCGTCGGCTAACCTCCCGTGGAGGCATGGTGGATGGACGAAGCTCGGGTGGGGAGGCGTTTTGGATTTTTCTGCGCGCCCCTGGAGGATCCGCGTCGAATCGAACTCCGCCAGGGTAGATTTCTTGAGGCGTATCGCCGCCGCGGCGCGGACGAAGACATTATCGAGATCGGCCACGACCTAACCAAACTCCGTCGGGCAAACGATTCGGACATGGCTGACGCCTTGGCGGTCTTTCAGCAACCGCACATGTATTCGATTGAGTACACTCAGGACCGCGAATATCCACTTCAATCCTCGGTACTGCTGCCGCCAGCGACGATCCCCGACTGCCTGTTCTCAGAGTTGGTTCGTGGCCGACGGAGCAGCCGCGACTTTGGCCGGCGACCTCTTACATTGGCTGAATTGAGCACATTGCTGTTCTGTGCCGTTGGCGAGACTGGACGATTTACAGTGAATTTCGAGGACGACCGCCCGATCGAGGCGTCCTTACGGTCGATCCCCTCAGGCGGGGCGCTTCATCCGACTCGCCTATACACTGTGGTGCTACAACTAGGAGATCTCGACCCCGGCCTGTACCACTACGACACGCCAGAACACACTCTTGAGTGCGTCAAGCCTTTTGCGGACCCGGAGATAGAAGCGCTTCTCGCTGCTTTCCCTATCCATCCGGGCGTAGTAGATCTCACCCGCGCGTCCGCGATTTTCTTCGTGACTACTAAGTTCTGGCGAACGCGTGCCAAATACGGCCCGCGCGGGTACCGATACTGCCTCCAGGAGGCGGGGTCTGCCTGTCAGAACCTCAGCTTGGCGGCGGTTGCACTCGGTCTCGCGCATGTCGTTCTTGGTGGTTTTTATGACGACGAGATACATTCCAGCCTTGAGTTGGACGGCGTCGATCATGCCGTAATAACGGCGATAGCAGTCGGGGCTCCATCGGCACTGCCGAAATCGGAGCCGCGCCATGTCGAACTCTGAGGCTTTCCTTCCGGTCGGACCGTTTCGTTTCAAGGATGTTTACGGCGTCTTTGTCCTAAGCCCGGACGACGTACGATTCCGCACCGGCTCGCTTAGCGGGACAGCGTGCGTGCTGTCCGACCCCAAGCGGCGCGGTCTACTTGGACCCCTCGTCGAGAAATTGCTCTCCGGAGACGAGATGCAGCGAAGGCCTTGGAACGAAGCCGAGGCTGAATTGCTCGAGGAGGCCCTTCCGCAATTGGCGGAGGCTGGTATCGTTGACGCCGACGAACTGCCGCAGACGGCAGGTGTCGGCCATGGCGCTTTTGCCCCAATTTTACAAGGATTGACTGAGGTTCGCGTAGCGGTCGTTGGCCATGGGGTATTAGGAGGCGCGGTTCGATCGCTGCTTGCCGGCATGCCCTGCGGATCTATCACCACGATCGAAAGCTCCTCGGTCGCAAGAGCCTGCGCCGTAACGGGATCGATTCCCAGCGAGCGCTTCCATATCGGCCCTAGGGGGTGCATTAGCCGGAAGTACTCTCGCCCGGCCGCGAGACCCGACGCAGTGGGCTGAGATCGTTGGCGATCACGATTGGGTTGTTGCCGCAGAGGATCGTTTCGAACCCGAAGAGCTGGCGGCCCTCAACAAGGCTGCATTGCGAGGATCCGTGCCGTGGTCGCTCGTCTGCTTGGATGGCTACGAGGGATGGGTAGGGCCGACGTTTGTGCCGGGCCAGACTGCTTGCTTCGGCTGCTTTCAGAGACGGCTCTCGCGGGTGCCGGCCGAGCCGAAGCATATCTTTGCGGATCCCGGGCGTCAAAGTCTGCCGCGTTCCCTCACCATGGTCGGCGGGGCCCGAGACCGGTGCTTGGGTCTCATTGATCACCTCTATGTTCGCGCTCGAGCTGATCGCCGCGATGCAAGAGCCGCAGCTTCACCCTCAATAATATGCTGATCGTGCACCGTTTGAACCTAACGTTTCAACGCGAGTTGGTGCTACGCCTACCACGCTGTCCTGATTGCTCTCCGCTGGGAGCGGCTGTCCCGACAGCGAATGTTTTTTCGCATCATACTGAGCAGCACGCCAAAAGCGGAGGAGAGATGAAGGCACGTATGGCGGGGATCGCTCGATACCAGCAATTCCGCCGCAATGGTTGCCCTTTATCGGCAAGAAAGCTGGGATTGGCAAAAAGCTTATCCTCCTCTGTCGGCTGATCCCGAAGATTTCGAGCTGCATCACGTCTTTCCGACTACTACTTCGATCGGTGAGCTTCTCGGCGATAAGAGGCACTTTGAGCCACGCGCCGGCGGTACCGGTATCCGCCTAGAAGACGCAGTCGACCGGGCGATGGGGGAACTGCTCGAGCGATACGCGTCGCTTGCCTACGAAGGCACCGGACGGACCGTGTCTTCCTTTAGGGCGCTTGCTAACCGCAACTATCGATCGGTTCCATTCGAAACGCTAGCCCTGTTTTCGCGCGAACAGCTGACGCCGGGATTTCCTTATGCTGAATTCACCGAAGACACCGTTGTGACGTGGTTCGAGGGCACCGATCTCACGAACGGCTCTCCGATTTATGTCCCCGGTCAGCTAATTTCGCTCGGCTAAGTTCCGGGTGCCCACGAAGTCGCGGCTTGCTTCTATTCCACTAGTTCCGGATGCGCACTCGCGACCTCGGTGGAGGGAGCACTGCTCGCCGGGCTATCGGAGTGCATCGAGCGAGATGCGGTGATGATCCGCTGGTACGCTCGGCTTGCGCCTCCGATGTTGGACATTGATCCCGCAGACCTCTTGGGGACGACCCTTGGGATTGCAAAACCGAGGACTTCAAATCCAGATATCACGATCTGACCGTGGATGGCGAGGTGCCTGTCGTTGGTGTTACCTGTATCGAAAGGAGCGGGCCGTCCGTCCTTCTTCATCCTTAAGCGCCGCGGCGGCTCTTGACACATCCTCGGCGGCGCGTAAAGCGCTTGATCGAAGCTGGACAGGGGCGCCCCTTCGTCAAGATTTTTGGCCAATTTAGTGTGAGGTACTGCTCACGAGGGTGATGTATTTGACAACTTCGATTCGAATGTCCGATTCTTCGCCGAGCCCAGAGGAATGCCCGCAGTACGCAGAGTGGTTTTTGCAGAACACAAGCCTATCGGCGCGACTCGTTTCCCTCCCAGTCAAAACCCGGGCGGGCCGCTCGCGCTGTTCAACGTGCTCCTGGACCGCTGTTTGACCATGGGATGGACGCCAATCGCGTTCGACATGACAACCCCTGAATTGCGCGATCAAGGCCTGTTCGCCTGCCGGGTATTGGTCCCGGAGTTGGTTCCGCTGTGCGTGCCCTCTGCCCCCTTCCTAGGCCACCCGAGGCTCGCGCGCTTCATTGCCGCGTCCCGGCGGGAAGGTTCGGCGACGCCGGTTCCGGCCTGGGTTCCACACCCTTTTCCTTAGCCCGAGCGCCACACACAGTGGGGCTGGTTTCCCCTAAAAGGGGTCATGACATAAAACACGCAGAATAGCACGGTAGCAGCTTAAGCGACTGGACGGCTCGAATTACCGGGTTTTGCGATGATTCTCGGCGCGTCAGCAGGCTGATGGTTCCGATTAGCGGGCCGATCGGTAGTGCGGCGAAGGGTGTGGTTTGTCGCTGGTCGATCTCGGTGGGGTATGCGTCACGCCGGCGCGGTTCGTCCCTCAAGCCAGGCCAGGCGGGCGAAATTGTAGACGAGATTGGCCATGCCGATCTTGGCTCGGGCGCGGACGATGCCGACGGTCCGCACGATCAGCCCGAGGCGGCATTCCTGGGCGGCGAAGACATGCTCGACCCGGGAGCGCACCCTGGCGCGGGTAGCGTTGCCGCGAGCGATATGCGCCGGCATCTGGCGTCCGCGCGGCTTCTTGCGCTGAAACTGTGGCTTCAGACCGCGGCGCTGAGCAGGGCCAGGTTCGCTGCTGAGCGGTAGGCGGTATCGGCCCATACATCGCTGGCGGTGTTGTCGCGATCGAGCACCGCGCCGAGTTGGCCGCCGTCATAAGCTGCCGCGTGGGTGACGACATAGCGGCGCAGCAGACCGTGCTCGCGGTCGATGCCGACATGGTTCTTGTAGCCGAATATCGGCACCGCGATCTCCGACTGGCGCTGGTGGCCGCCGGGGCTGTTGGCCGGGGCTCGCGCTTCCTGCCGCGCTTCAATGTCCAGCGCCCGTCGCGGTCGATCTGCGCGCGCCGCGCCGGCTTCCATTCGGCAGGGATGCCGCCGCCCTTGATCGTGTCCTTCTCGGCCTGGGTCAGCCGCGGCCGGCGGGCCTCGATCACCGTCGCATCGACGATCTGACCGCCCATCGCCAGCCAGCCCTTGGCCCGCAGCAGCGCGTCAAACCGCGCAAACAGCCGTTCGGCCGCGCCGGCCCGCGCCAGCTGCTCGCGAAACAGCCAGATCGTCTTGGCGTCCGGCACCGGATCGTGCAGCGCCAGCCCGACAAACCGCATAAACGACAGCCGATCCTTCAGCTGATATTCGGTCTGGTCGTCCGACAGCGTGTACAGCGTCTGCAGCACCAGCACCTTGAACATCAGCACCGGGTCATAGGGCGGCCGTCCGCCTTTGGCCCGGTCCGAGCGCGACAAGGCGGCTTCCAGCTCGCCGCGAAACACCTCAAAATCGACGACTTTGGCCAATCGCTCCAGCGGGTCGCCCGCGGCCGACAACGCCTTCAATCGCTCGTCGCCATCGAAAAATCCCGGTTGCCCCGCCATCGCCGATCCCCCGCATCCCCCAATCGCAGGAACAAGCGATTTGCTCCGAAAACAACCGGTTTTTAGAGGCGTCCTGATGATTTAGCGACGGAATTCCGTTGTTTCAGCCAAAGCTGCCCGCAATAAAATCAATGGGTTGTAAACGGCGCCAAAGCCCCAGATCAATCGGGATAAGCAATCCAGCCCCGATGTTCCCGATCCGGTCCTGGCTGGCGTGCTATCCTGCCCGTTTGATGTCGTGACCCCCTTCGACCTGGATTTTCCGGCGCTCCAGGCCTTCGACAACAACCAGCAGCTCCTCCGACTGGCCCGCGCCTCGGCAGGCGATTGCCAGCCGCTGCCGTCTTCGCGTCAAGCGCTCGCCATCCCTCGGGCTCGGCCCCTAGCGACGCGCAGCGGATGCCGCGCAGATTCGATGCCACGAATTGGCAGGCGCTCGACGGAGCAAGGAAAGCCAGTATCAGCCGGCTCTGCGGCCGTCAAAGGGTGAGTCCTCGATCGTGCTCGCGATGCTCGGCGGCCTCGCCCCGGCGCGTCGCTGCGCGCGATCTCCGGTCCCGCGCAAGGGCGCGCCTTTGACGGCCGCGGCGCACGGCTGATCAACAGGATCTCGTCGGGGCGAAGGGTGACCCGACAAATATTGACCCAGCGCCTCCCGCGCGGGTCTAACAAAGGGCAGGATGTTAAGTGGTTATGTGGATGTGTCGGCATGTCCACAGCACCGCATACCCGAGCGAGGACAGCCGCGTAGCGGGCGGCGCCAAACATCAGGCACGGAATTTCAGGTTCGGAGAAGGGAGGCCCCGCCGCGGGTCGCGCGGCGGGGCGCTGGTGCTCGCTAGTCGCGCGGTTCCCAGAGGCCGATGTAGGTGGCGCCGTCTTCGGCCGCTTGTCGAGCTTGACGAGGCGGCAGCGGAGCCAGTTCGGCTCGAATTCCGGCGAACCGACCTTGAGGTTGATGTAGGTCTCGCCGCTCGATTTCGCGACCTTGCTCCAGCCGGCGCCGACCTCGTGACGCGGGCCGGCATAGACCCGGTGATCGGGAGCCTTGTCGGAGGTCTTGTCGACCGGGACGATGGCAAGCGACGCAGTCACGTTGAGCGTCTTGAACGTGCCGGCAGAACGCCCATCGAGGGGGAAGGTGCCGAGGGTGATCGCCACAGAGGTTTCTTTCGGTTGTTCGCCGGGACCGTCCCGGCGATGTCTCGGGTCGGAGACCGCAACGGCGCCGCCGTCACCGCGGGCAGCGGCCGGAGTGCCAACGGAGGACCGGGAGGCGGGAAAATTCGACAGCGCAGCGGCCGCGAGGAGGTCGGCCCTTTGCCGGAAGGGGAAACTTTTTCGCCGGACAGGTTGGGGGCGGTGCCCGCGGGATCTAGGGCTTTGAGAGACATGCCAGGGACGGGCCTACGGAAACAGCGACAAGGTACCGGGTGGCGCATCTCAGAGGCACCTGAACCCGGCTGTACGGGCGGCGCTGGCGGATGTTGGCCTCGGCTCAAAGACCGGGCTCGGCTGTCACGTGTCCCTAGGTGACCGGCGTCAATGCGAGCGGTGCGGTTGAGACGGGGCCCGCAAACCAAAGCCGCGCATGCAAAGCCTTGCGAGCGCATCGGGCGACGAGGTCGAAACACGTGAGGTGGAGCGGGTTGACCGGGCCTTTTACGCTGGCGGTCAGTGCATCATACCCACCTGAATTGATGCTGACTTGCCAAAGGAATTGCATCTGGAGAGGCGGACGATTAGCAGATGTTGTGGTTGGGGGATGGGAGAACCGCAATGTCTGCTCTGGTGATCCGGGACGACATCCGTTCGGGGGAATTGCGCCGGCAGGCCCGGCGGGAGCGCGACGGCCGGGGTCAGCGCCCGGCTGATCGCGATCGCCAACGCGCTCGACGGGATGGACCGGGTGTAGTGCGGCGCGGCTGGCGGGGATGGATCGGCAGACCTTGCGCGACTGGGTGCACCGCTACAACGCTGAAGGGATCGCCGGGCTGTGCGACCGGCCAAAGCCTGGGCGCCTGCCCAAAGTGAGCGAGGGTCAGATGGCCAGCCTCAAAGCGATTGTCCTGGCCGGTCCCGATCCCGTGAAGCACCAGGTCGGGCGTTGGCGGATCGTCGATTTGTGCCGGTATGTCGAGGATGGGAGGGCGGTCAGCTACAGCGAGACGGGGATGCTGCGCCTCTTATGGTCGCTCGACCTGAGCCACCGCAAGACCCGGCCACGCCACCCGCAGAGCGACGAGAAGGCCCAGCAAGCCTTCAAAAAAGGGGGTTTGCTGCTTGCCTGAACGAGATTGCCGCGGCGCATCCGGAGGCGCAGCGGTTTGAGATCTGGAGCCAAAGCCTGCCCCGGCGCAGGCCGGGACGAGGCCCGGGTCGAGCAAAAGGGGCGCACCGGCTATGTCTGGTGGCAGCGCGGCCATATCCTCATGCTCGGGCGGCGCGCAATCAGTGGACCAATTGGCCTGGATCATCGGTGCCGTCTGCCCGGCGCGCGACACCGGGGTGGCGCTGGTGCTGACCCGGCTCGACACCGCGGCGATGAACCTGTTTCTCGCCGCCCTGGCCCAGGCGGTGGCCCCCGGTGCGCATGGCGTGGTGCTGATGGACAAGGCCGGCTGGCATACCGCCGGCGATCTCGGCGTCCCCGAAAACCTCAGCCTGGTGTTCCCGCCACCCCCTGTTCAAGCCAGGGGCAGGCTCTACTCGCCCAAGGCCTTAACCCGATCGAGCGGCTGTGGCTGCATCTGCGCGACAATCGTCTGTCGCACCGCGTCTTTCGCACCACCGAGGAGATCGTCGACAGCTGTTGCGCGGCGTGGAATTGGCGGCTCGGCGAGACCGGCCGCATCCGTTCGCTGTG
>CAVZJF010000014.1:0-25421 GCA_963775525.1 uncultured Alphaproteobacteria bacterium
CCGCGGCGATATTGGCATTGAAACTCTGGTAAGCGTCGCTGCAGCGGTCGTAAATGGCTTTTGCTGTGGCGCAGAGTTGCTCACCGCGCGCCTTGGCGACTCCGGCCGCGCACGCGGCTACCTGCCATTTTCCCTTATTTTGGTATGCTTTAAAGCGTGGTTCGCTGCTGTGGCGGCAATCGGGCGGCACATGCAGCAACAGGCGAGCAATGACGCGCCCGGTGGTGGGAGCGCTGAGGGCGGCGTCGAGCACCGACTGGAATCGGGTGAGATCGGCTATACATTCGGCGGTCGCCGGTTCGGTAATGCCACAGCCGGCGTACCAGTCGGCGAAATCGCGTATACCCTCCGACAGACGGCGGAGAATGCTCGTGTCCAGCACGCCGTCAGGAGCGCGCGCGGTCCGTTTGATCCTTAGAAAATTCGCCGCGGCGCCAATAAGCGTGACAACCTCGTCCGGCGCTATGGCGAGAAGCTCGGCAAAGAAATCGTCTTCGCCGCCAAGCCCTGTCATCGCCGGAATTCGGCCGAGACCATCATCGCTGCGCGCACGCCCGAAGCGGGCCGAGAGCCAGGCCGCCGTTAAATCCTGATAGGCGAGATCGGCGGCCGCAGGATCGATGATCGTGGCTCCGGGATCGATGCCGGCCTCAATCGGGTACGGCTTGATGAGCTGCTGGCAGAAACCGTGAATGGTTGTGCAGGTGATTTCCTCGAGGGCTGCCTTGGCGGACGTAATGGCCGCGCGCTGGTCCGCAGAAAGGCCGGTTTCCAGAGCTTGGCCCAATTCACGGGGGACGGTGCCGGCGGCAAGCGAGGCGACGAAGCGCTCGATGCGTTCGAGCAGTTCGGCGGCGGCCGCCTCGGTAAAGGTTACCGCGACAATCTCGCGAGGCCTAATGCCATGGGCCAGCATGAGAGCGACGCGCCCTGCCATAAGGGCGGTCTTGCCGCTGCCTGCGCCTGCCTCGACGAGCAAGGTTACGCCGTAATCCAGTAGCGCGCGCTGCCGCGCGCCGGCATCCGGAAGGGCAGGGGGGGATGGCGGTCCGGCATCATTCCATCCCCCAGAGCGGGGCGAGATCGGCCAGGCGCGCGGCGATGAGCGGGAATTTCAGGTCGAAATAGCTCTCCTTTGCGCCGCCCGGCAAAGCGAAGGCAAAATCGTTATAGGTGTCGGCGGCGGCGGGTCCGGGTAGCAGGTTTCCGGCCGTAGCGAGACGAACCGCAGCGGCGGCAAATTCGGCAAGTCCGGACAGCACGTCATCCGGATCGCCGAGAGAATAAAGCCCGTCATCGGCTGCTTTGAGGTAGAGGAGACGACTGCTGACGCCGCTGACCTGCGGGAGGAGGGACCGGACGGCAAAGGCGTAGAGGCAGCGCTGGAGCTCGGCGCCGCCTTTGAGCACCAGGTCCCTGTTCTGGCCTGGCGGCCGGCCGGATTTATAGTCGGTGACGCGGGCGGTTTTGCCGTCTGCCGCCAGATCGAGACGGTCAATACTGCCGCCGATGCGCAGACTGGTGCCCGGAATGACGACGGGAGCCATCGGGTCCCAGGGAAGTTTTGCGCGGTCCTCGGGTGTAAGGTCGCGGGCGCGGCGATCGCCGCCGAACGGAGATTTCGGCCCAGCTCCGCTGGCTGGGCAGCGGGGGCTCCGAGAAGGTAAGGGCGACGAGCGCGAGGTTGCGGATATCCTGCAGTTTTCTCCGCCAGATCACTGGCGGCGGGGTTGGCTGCGACTGCTCCCAATCCGTCGCAACGGTCTCCAGCGCACTGTCGAGCGCAGTCTCTATTGCGCGGACAGTAGCCGAGGAAAAACCGCCGGACACCTCAAGGCGGGAAACGGCAGTCTGCAATGCGGCATGCACGAGATTGCCGAATGCCAGGGCGTCGAGCAGAAGCGGGTCTTCGGTCTCGCTGGGCTCGTTCCAGCCAAAACCGTATTGCCAGAGATAGCCGAGTGGATCGCGCAGCAATTTGACGAGCGAGGTCGCCGACTGCTGACGTTGGAGGGCTCCCACCACGACGGGATGATTACGGCGGATGAGTCCGTCATGCGGGGTCAGCCGCTCGGTGTGCCAATCGATCCAGCAGGTCCGAGGCGGATTCTGCTTCCGGCAAGGCCTCGAATTCGTCCGGGCGGGCGAACAGCCGATCGGGCCATCCTGCTGCATGCTCGGGTATCCGCGCGCGTTGGCGGTGCTTTTCTGGCAACTCGGTGGGGTACAGCGGCGACACGCCGTTTAGACGACCCTCGGCATCGCGGCGCGACCGCGAACAGAAGAGCTGGCGCGCCGTTGTGCGGCGGATCGTTTCGAAATCCCGCCGGTCGGCGTCGTGCACGGGTAGCGGTTCGAGCTCGTGGGTAGGGACGATATGGTCCGGAAGAAGAGGATCCTCGCTGGCATGCCGGGGCCAGGCGCGCGAGGACAGGCCAATAAGCCTGACAAGGGGCGGGGCACGGCCGCGAGCGCCGCCGCCGGCGCCCAGATGATTGCAGCTTCGGGCGCAACGTCATCCGGCAGGCGGAGCGAGGTTAGCGTTACGTCCAGCGCCTGCGGGGGACCCTCGGTCAGGGCCTTACGCCAGATGGCCAGGTTTCGCCCTTTGAGCAGGCGTTCGCCGATTTCAGCTGCCTCTTTGAGGCCGCGGGCCAGGATGTCGACGAGTTCGCGAAGCGCCGGCGCGTGGTCGACTGCCGTCACGAAAAGAATCGGTGGTAAGGGTTGACAACAGCTGACGCCAGCGCGGGGCGTCGAGCAAGGGAGCTTCCGTCGGAAGAGCGCTCGCCCAGTCAGAAGGAAGTGCGGCCAGAATTTTACCCTGGGTCCGCAACAGGCTTGCCAGCCTGACCATGCGCGTGTGGCTGAAGCCGCGCAGCAGCACCTCGGCCAGGGCCGCTGCGAGCTGTCCATCGGGGGTGGTGAGAACTTTTCTGCCATGGACGAAGTGAAGATCGAGGCCGCTCATCTCGCTGAGCGCGAGGAAATGATCGTCCCACTCCTCCGGGGAGGCGGCGGCGATGGCGATTTCCTCCGGCCGCGCACTCCCGCCGGCGACGAGCGCGCGCGCCCATCGCAGTGCTTCGAGCGCCTCGTGCCGCGGGCTGGCGCACGATTCTGCGTGAATTTCCGGGGTTTCCCGTGGCGCCTCCACAACCGGAATGCCGAGCTCGTGAACCCAGGGCGGCACGTAGCGGGGGCCGGCGATCCATCGCACCTCGGTCTCCGCCGCGAGCGCTGCGAGAAGCGGTCGCCAGACCGGTGACATTTCGGTGCGGCCATGGACAGCGACTCGGCCGAAAAGCGTGCGGGCATGGGATATGCGCGGAAGCGCGGCGGCGACGAGATCGGCCGGACGGCACATCGAGGGTGGCAAATGCCGAATCACCTCGGCTTCCAGCCGTGCGACCGCTGCCAGGCGGGACGCCGCCTCGGGCCTCGCGGTCGCGGCGCGGTCTGCGAGGTTCAATCCTGCTGTCCATGCCTTGGACAGGGTTGCCGCCGCGGCACGCGGAAACCCGGGCAACTCTTTAATCCGATTCAGATCGCCAAGGTCGGCCGAGAGCGCCTTTGTGACAGCGGTTTTGAGAGCGTCGGGATCGATCGGCTGAAGGAAACCGCCGGCCAAACGGGCAGCGAGCCCCTCGATCGGCAAGGCTTGCAGCTCCATGGCGGCTCGCTACGGCCGCTTGCGCTCTTTCATGGCGCCAGGCGAGGCGAGAATGGGTGATAACGGTGTCGCGCATACAACCTATTGGAGCGACTTTAATCCTGGAAATTGTTAATGTATCCATACTGCGGTTTCACCGGGCGGCGTGAAGCACAAGGGACGTCGGCGTAAGCGAGATGACCTCCGGGAGGCCGTGCGGCCGCGGAAGCGGTTTTTCACTCTGATGCCTCAATCGGCACCAACTGTACAATATTTGGTATCGCTGAAGGAGTCGACGACTAAATCAGGCATCCGTACAGGGTCGGGGCCCGCACCTTTAGCCCCGTCATGGGTGTCGACTATGCTGCTTGCGCGCCTCGGCGGCAGGGCAGGTGGGCTCGGGTCAGGCGTTCCGGATGCGGCCCTTCGCGCGTCGTGCGGCGGATGCTGGGGAAGGCTGGGAGGTCTGGACCGTCGCCCGCGGAAACACGGCGGTAATCGCCTCGGGAAACCCTTTGAGGCCGTCGACGACGGCAACCAAGACCTCCCAGGAGGCGCACTTTGACGCGAACAGGGGGTTGGCGTCATCCGCAAATGACGGGGTCCATGTCCGGTGGGTCCCGCCGCTCACGAACTTGTCAACCCAACGCACTGGAATAATCTGCGTCTCGCCGTTGTCCGAACTGACGTTGGGTCGTTGCGCCCGGCGGATCGGAGGTGCGATGTCGGTGGGTGCAAAGCACACCTGGTTGCGTCGGCTAATCAGATGCACGGCGCCGATGATTGCGGCAGCGATGATAATTCAGGCGCCGCCGCTCACTGCCGAAGCGCAAACCGCCTCAGCTTATCCCTACGGATACTCCTATCCATATTATCCGCGACTGACGGCGACGCAACCCACCCCAACTTATCGTTCCCAGCAGCGACCGCCGACGGCGCAAAACACGGCCGATCAACTGAACCGCGAAGAACTCGCTGGCCTTCAGTCGTCGGCTAACGGGTATTCATCGTACAATTGGGCCTCGGGTTCCCCGTGGGCCTCGGGTTCTCCGTGGGGCCGGGGTTGGGGTTCTCCGTGGGGCTGGGGTTGGCCTGTCGGAGTTTCCGTTGGTTTTGGCGGCTGTTGGAATTGCGGGTTCCGAGGTGCCTTTTTTCGCCCAGGGTTCAGTCGTTTTGGCTTTGCCCGCCCAGGTTTCTTCCATCCAGGCTTCGGCCGCTTCGGCTTTGCGCGTGCCGGCTTCGGTGGAGGTTTCCGCGGCCGCGGCTTCGGCGGTGGTTTTCGCGGCGGGGGAGGTCGAAGATAGCGTCACAAAGCTTGGCTTGGCCGGCACCCCGTAACGGCCCCGGCGCGCGCTGTCTCGACTGCCGGCATTAGGTCGTGCCAAATCCTGCTGAGTTCCTCAAATCCGGGAGCGCAAAAGCGCCAAGCCACCGTGATCCTCTGGCATCAGCGGCCCGTGTGCACCCGGTGCGGCCAAGCTCGTCGCCGGCGAGCCACAGTGCGATGACGCGGGTCGAGCACGACCGGCTATCAGTTCGATATCACAGGAACGTGATCCGTTGCTGCCCCCATGGGCTCGCCAAGAACCAATCAACGCGCCCATGGAGAGCTTCTTCGGCACGCTGAAAACCTAGCTCGTCCACCAGCGCGAATATCTCGATCGGGATGCCGCCCGGCGCGACCTGTTCGCCTATATCGAAGGTTATTACAATCGTCAGCGGATCCACTCCGCCATCGGATACATCACCCCCGGTCAGGCAGAGGCGAAATCCGCGTAACCCGGTGTCCACTCTTCTGGGGGAAGGTCATCCCTGTGGGAGATGATCTTGCTCTTTGCTGGCGCGCGCAATCCCATGGCGATCCAGCGGCGCCCGGGAGTGGGGCTCATCCATCATTCCGACCGCGGCAACTCAAGCAGTACGCCGCCGGCGACTATCGGGATATCCTGCAGGCCGCCACCATCATCCAATCGGGGTGAGCGCGGCGATAGTGAGTTCGGCGCGCATGTGGTCGCATGGCCCAGCCGACCACCTTGCGGGTGAACAGATCGAGGATCACGGCCAGGTAGAGCCAGCCTTCGCCAGTTGCGATGTAGGTAATGTCGGCCAACCAGACCTGAATGGGCCGGTCGGCCACAAAATTCTGATCCAGCAGGTTTGGCGCCACCGGCAGGGAATGCTTGCTGTCGGTCGTGCACACGCGATAGCGCCATGGCGCTCGAGCCCGGATGCCATGCTGGCGCATCACCCGCTCGATCCGCTTGCGGCTAACGATTTGGCCCTCGGCACGCAACTCGGCATGGATGCGCGGCGCGCCATATCGTTCCCGATGATGGGCGTGAACCCGCTGGATATTGTCCAGCAGCCCACGATTGGCGATCTTGCGTGCGCTCTCCGGCCGGGACCGCCAAGCGTAGTAGCCTGACGCCGACACGCTCAGTGCATCGCACATGATGCGCACCGGCCAGATGCCCCGCTGGTCCTCGATCTGGCGGAACCTCATTTCGGGGGTTCCGAGAAGATGGCCACAGTTTTTTTTAGAATGTCGCGCTCCATCCGCAGCCGATCGTTCTCGCGGCGAAGACGGGAGATCTCTGCCGCCGGGTCCGGGGCGGAATGCGGGGTCGGCGCCGGCGTGTTGGGGCGCAACGCCAGACCCCGCATTCCGCCCTCCGCTCCGACCGCGCCAGTTGCGCAGCATCGATGGCGCGATGCCCAGCTCCGCTGCGATCTGCGTCAATGGCCGACCGCTGCTCGCCAGCAGGGCTACCGCTTCCCGTTTAAACTCATCGGTAAATTGACGCCGTCCCTGGCCCATTCGACACCTTCCCGCTCCGACAGGAGCTTACCAAAGGTGTCCACCAATTCGGGGGAGCCTCAATCCCAGGGTACCAGACGGCGAACCGCCCGGCGTGGGCAGCCTGCCCAGGCTCCAACGCTGAGCGTTCAAACCCGCCGCCAGAGTGCGAAGGTATGCCGCGGTCGATCAGCGTCGGCGAAGCGGAACGCCCTCGATCAGTGCCGCCAGGTGCCAAAGCATCGATTGCCTTGCCGTCGATTGCGACCTGCCCGCGGATCGCGTCGAGGCGGGCGATCGTGCCGGCCGCATGTTCGAGAGCGCTGGTGAGCGCCATCGGGAAGCGGGGAGGGCGGTCTTGCCCGGTGTCGTACATCAGGTTCGGTGATCCAGTTAAAGTAACAAGCGTTTCAATTCGTGGACCACTCACTCGGTGTTGATTTGTGTCGAAGTGATAGTATAATGATCATAACGGTGCTCCGGGTCGTGGCGGAGCCGATTGGCGTCCCATTGTATTAACCGTGATTTGTGCAAAGTACTAGTCTGACGGAGATGACCGATACCGATTGTCACCAGCGTCGATTTGCCCAGTTCTCTTGCCAAGTACATACCTTTAGAACCGCCACCCATCGAACAACCCGAATTTCCCCAAACCGGAGCTTTCGTATTCGGGATAAGACCCCTTGTCCCGAATACCAAAAGGTCAGGGAATCCGGCGATGTCGCGTCCCCGCAAGCCGCCCTCTGCTGTCGGATCTCGACCGACGGGACGACATGTCTTTCACGGCGAGCCGCACCGCTGCAACACCCCGATCTGGTGCGAGCTGGCGATACAGTCGGCCCTACCCGGCCGGCAGCGTCACAACACCGGGAAAGAAAAAATAGCAGGCGATCCCGATCACGACGAGGTAGCCCAGCAGAAAGAATGTCCAGCCCATATTGTGGCGGATTACGGCCCCCTCGTTGCGCACAAAGCGCGTGGTCGCGACGCCGACACTCGCGGTCTGCGGCGCGACCGGCTTGCCGATTTCGGCGCCGACCGAATTGAGCGTCGGCAGAAGCAGGGCCGGAAACCCGAGCAGCTTGCCGACCAGCATCTGGATTGCGCCAAACATCGCGTTTGTTGAAGTGTTGCTGCCCGACAACGCCACGCCGATCCAGCCGAGGACCGGAGCCACAATGATGAACGCCCAACCGATCTTGGCAAAGCCAAAAGCCAGGGATGCCGCGATCCCGGCATAGTTGTAGACGTAAGCGAGGCCGAAGATGAACACGCCGACCAGTAATGCGCCCCACATCTGACGCCATGTCGTGCGCCATATCTCGCCGAGTTGCGCGGCGCTGAGCCGCAGCAGCAGGGCCACGATGACCCAGGAGACGAGAATCGCGCTGCCGCCGACAAAAGGAGTGAAGTTGAACAGCGCGGCGACCTCTTTGCCCTGGCTGACCGAGGACAGAGCCACCACTTTCGCCTGGAAAAGGCTGATCCGAGGCAAAGGCGACCAGGGTCCCGTCCACAACACGACGACGATCACCAGCACCGCGAACGGCATCCATGCTTGAAGCACCTCGCGGCCGGTGAGCCCGTGAGCAGCGGCATTGCCGCGGGCGAGCTCGGCGGCCGGAACCGGGACACCGCCATAGCCGAGAACCGTTGCCGGCTGCCAGATCTTGAGCAGCAGCAGGAGCAGCACGAAGCTGACGATCGCCCCGGCGATGTCGGGCAGGTAGGGGCCCAAGTAAACGGCAACCGGGAACTGTCCGGCGATGTAGCCGAGCGAGCCGACAATCGCGAGCGGCCAGCCGTCGCGCAGTCCCGCCTTTCCCGCAACCAGATAGATCAGGATCCACGGCGGCAGCAGGGCGAGAATTGCCACGATGTGGCCGATCGACCCCGACAATGCCAGGAGCGGCAAGCCCGTCACCGCGCTGAGCGCGATGATCGGCGCTCCGAGCGCGCCGTAGGAGACCGGCGCATTGTTCGCGATCGCGGCGACCCGCAACGCGTCGAGATCGGGGATCCCGAGCGTGATCAGGATCGGCGCGACCACCGCCCAGGGATAGCCAAACCCGACCAGACCTTCGAGCAGGGCCCCAAAGGCCCAAGCAAACAGGATGGCCTGCACGCGGACATCCTGCGTGCCCTGCGTCAGGAGCCAGCGGCGAAAGCGATCGAACACACCGCTCACCACCAGGGTGTTGAACAGCATGACCCCCCAGAAGGTAATCCAGTTGACGTTCCACGCGCCGGTCGCCGAACCATAGAGATAGGCGAGGATTCCGTCACCTGGCGGCATGCCCCAGACGAAAATCCCCAGCAGGAGGGTCACGACAGAGCCAATCAAGGTGGCCGCCCATGCCGACATCCGCAATGCGGCGAGCAGGACCAGCAAAGTGACGACGGGGATCAAGGCGACCAGCCACGTCACCGCCAGATTGCCCAACGGGTTTACCGGCTGTGTGAACATCGCGAACCTCCCTTTTGACGGCGAGCTTTGGCGCTCGATTGGGTGTTACATGACGGCCGTCAGGCGGCGATCCCGATCAAATCCGCAACGTGATCAACCGCGCCGACCCCCGCCTGATCGAAATCTCGCTTTACTGGCGACCGGCTTGCGAGGGCGAGATCAAGGCGCCGCCTGCCGCCGAACGGGTCGAATACGATCGGCAACGGCGTGGCCAGGCGTGCGAGATGGGTCTACCGCACGACGCCTAAAAGAGCGCGATCATGCAGGATCTCCAGCCCTCACGCTTCAGGTGAAGTCCGGCAACCCGAAAAGTTGCCCGGGCGGTGAATCCACATCTCCCGGGCATCTCAGTCAACGGTGATCAGAGGCCGAATTCGGCCAGGTACTGCTGATAGTGTCCGCCCTGGTTCTTCTCGCCGACATCAGCGTTGATCGCATCGATCAGCGTCTGCTGCGCATCCGGCGCTTCTATATATTGATGGCGCAGATTATCGAGCGTGGCCTTGGCCACCTGGGCGACATAACCATCATGGGTCGGGTACATGCTATCGAGCTGCGACACCGAAAACGGAAGGGAGTAGCCCCAGCGCTGGCAAGCTCCCGGACCGGCGTTGACGCCGACATTGACGGCCGTGGGAACCGCCAGCTGCGACAGCCGGATACCGCCAAGCGCGAGGCCGTTGCTGTCGCGCTCGATAACCGCCGGTGGCCCGACGGAAGACACTGCGATCTGTGGCGCCGAGGGGGGTGGCACGTGTTCGCTGATCCAGCGGACCAGCAGATCGAACGCCGAACCGACGACATAACCCGTCGGGACCCGCGTGCCGATTGCCGGAATCTGACATTGCGGCGCGAGAATTGCCTCCGCTGAACTGGCGACGGTCGATGTGCTGAAATCACGCAGCTCCAGCGGTTCGCGGCTCCTTCTGAGATGTTGGTCGACATGCGACGAGCCGGCCACTTCCCAAGTGTGAAACAGGCTGGTGTCGGGCCGCCAGACCGCGGCTTCGGAACCGTACACATCTAGTTCGGTCAGAATTTTCCATACCGGGACGGTCAGATCGGTGCGGATCTTGTTACCGAGCGTCGACAGTAGCAGAAAACCGTCATAGACATTCGCTAGCGGGTTGATCGAGTTGACGTAAGTGGAGAGAAAGGAGGATGACTGCGATTCGCCGGTGGAGATTATCAGCCGCGGCTTGAGGCTGCCGAGCGGGTCGACGCCGATCGGATTGCGGATCGCCTGCGCAACCTGCGAGTAGATGTCGTAAGACAGCGCGTCACCCTTGATTGTGCCGCCCTGGGTTACGTCGAAGCCGGCATAGCGCGTCGGGTTCCATGATACCAGCCGACTGACACCGACATTCTGCGCCGACACGCCAACCCAGGCGTAGCCCTCGCGCAGAACGTGCTCCCAGTCGAAGAACCATAAATTATCCGCATCAAAACCGTTGGTGACGTTCAGCCATTCGACCAGCACGGTGCCGTTGAACCGTTTCGAGTCGGCCGGCCGGCGTACGATGATGCGCGTCAGATAGGGGTGACCGCTGTCGATGACCGAGCCGGTAGCCAAGCTCGGCGTCGTGTAGCGATTGGCCGTACCTTGAATAAAGAATTCTTGTTCAATGTAACCGTTGGTGGCGAGATCCTTGTTCGACGCGAAGAACGGATAGTTGTGTGACGGATCGCCCGGGATCGCCGTCGCCGCGATCGGCCCGGTAACCGTGGGGTTGGGCACCGCGGCCTGCGCCGCGGTGGAAAGCAGAGTTACCGCGCCCAGCGCCAGCCACAGCAGTCTGCTCCCTATCGTTTGGCGCAGCGTTTTGTAGCCGCGCCGCGATGCTTCGGGGTTTTTCACGCGTTCCTCCATTTTGTAGAGCTTATGGTTTCGTTGCTGACCGATTTGTTCTAATTGTCCCGCGGGTGACGCGTTTCCACGCCATAGCGGGTGCATCTCTCGGTTGGGGCTTGGCGATACGATCGAATCAAAAAGCACGTTCACGCCGACATTCCCCGGACCCGGTCAGCTGGGTGCGATTTTCCGTCTCAGCGAGACGCGCCGCAACGAAATTCGATCGCAGACAACCCTTTGGCAGCCAGCCATCTTTACCGTCGCCCAGCTACTGAATCTGACCCGATCTCCGGCTCATGCTGGCGCGGGCGGCGCCGGCAGCCGTGCGATAAGCGACAGAAAGTCCTCGAACATCTTCCCGCGGATCACGGCGCCCGCGCCGACGGCGGCGAAGCGTTCGACGAGGAGTTCGCGCCGGTTCGATGGCTCCATGTCAAGCGCTGCGTTGTAGCGTGCGAGTCATCTGACGCTCAGGGAGAAGCCAAGATGCTGGCGGAGGAACTTTGCGATGCCAGCGCACCCGAAATCCTGTTTGAAGAGGGCGCCGCCTCAGTCGGGCGGCGCTGCGACGGCGAGGGTAGTCTCGAACGCGTGGTCGAGTTCGGCTTGGTGGGCGATGGCCTTCGCCAGTTCCGCCTGCACGGCGGTGCGCTCGCGGTGAGTGAAGTAGCAGCCGCGCAGCTCGGCCCGCAGCTCCTGGATATGGTCGTAGAGAGTGATCATCTGTTCTCCTTCCGTCGCAAAAGACGGGAGGCGCGCGCCATGCCGTCTCGCGCCGGGTCAAGGACGCCGCAGGCGCCGCGCAGCGGGGCGCGGGGGTGCCGATTTTGTCGGGTGCGACGCAAGACCGGCGCGCGTAGGCGCGCTCATTCCGCGCGGCAAAATTGGAGGCGCCGCGTCTCCTTGAGCCGGTGCGGGCCGGCATGGGACGATCGGCAATCCGGCGAGACGGCTTCTAAAACTGGGAACGAGGGGCCGGCCCGAGACATAAATGCCGGGTGAGCAAGAATAGAAAACAGCCCCGCCGCGGGGATCCGCGGCGGGGCGCTGGCATTAGCTAGTGCCCGTCCGTAAACTCCAAGCTGCTAGAATCGCTTAGGAAATCGTGCTTTTGTCGCGGTAAGGCTCGGCGGTTTCGGGTAGGCTGTGGATCAAGCCGCTGAATCCAAAGCCAACCCTCGCCGCCGGAGCCGACAATGCGTCAGGAACGCACCATCCAGGCCACGATATTCGAGGTCTTTGCCGGACACCAGATTGGCTGCGATCTGAAGGCGATGTCGGGTTGGCTGGATCGGCAGCGCGCCCTGGTGAGCCTGGTGGCGGGCGATTTGCGCCGCGACGGGTTGCGCCAGACCGGGCGTCGCGGGCTGCCGGCGGAGAGCGTGCTGCGCTGCGCGCTGCTGAAGCAGCAACGCCAACTCAGTTACGAGGAACTGGCCTTTCACCTGGAAGATTCGGCCTCCTTTCGCGCCTTTGCCCGCGTGCCGCTGGCGTGGTCGCCTAAACGGTCGGTGCTGCATCGGACCATCAGCGCCATTCGCCCGCAGACCTGGGAGGCGGTCAATCGCGCGCTGGTCGCCAGCGCCAAACAGGACAAGCTCGAAGCCGGCGCCACGGTGCGGATCGACAGCACTGTCACCGCCGCGCTGATGCACGACCCAAGCGACAGCGCGCTGCTATGGGATGCGGTCCGCACCATGACGCGGCTGCTGCGCCAGGCGGCGGCATTGCCGGGAGCGCCGGCGATCCGCTGGCATGACCGCCGGCGCATGGCTAAACGCTGCGCCAGAGAAATCGAATACAGCCGCGGCAAAGACTACCGGCGCCGCCTCTACCGCAAGCTGATCGCCACCACCCAGGCCACCCGGGCGGCGCTGCAGCGGACCGCCAACCGGCTGGTCGAGCTGACCGGCATCGCGGCCGAGCGCTGGCGTGCCCAAGTTGCTCGTTATCTGCCGCTGATCGAGCGTGTGCTGGCCCAGAGCCAGCGCCGGGTGCTGCATGGGCAGGCGGTGCCGGCGGGCGAGAAGTTGGTCAGCCTGTTCGAGCCGCACGCCGACATCATCGTCAAAGGCGGCCGCGACGTGCAATACGGCCACAAGCTCAACCTCGTCACCGGCAAGAGCGGGTTGATCCTCGATATCGTCATCGAGGCCGGCAACCCAGCCGATGCCGAGCGCTTCCTGCCCATGCTCGATCGCCACATCGCCCATTGCGGCGGGCCGCCCCGCCAAATGGCCGCCGACGGCGGCTATGCCAGCCGCGACAATCTCGACCAAGCCAAGGCGCGCGGTGTCAGGGATGTCGCCTTCCACAACAAGCGCGGCCTCGCGGTTGCCGACATGGCCAAGAGCGCTTGGGTCTATCGCCAGCTGCGCAACTTCCGCGCCGGGATCGAAGCCGGCATCTCCTGCTTCAAGCGCGCCTATGGCGGGGCACGGTGCACCTGGCGCGGGCTCGACCACTTCAAGGCCTATGTGTGGTCTGCCGTGGTCGCCCTCAACCTGGTGCTCGTCGCCCGCCTCAAACGAGCATAGCCCCGCCGCTTCCCGCAAGCTCTCGCAGCGGCGATCCGCGCGACCCGGCACGCCTGTCTCTGCTCGCTGAACGAGTCCGTTATCTTGCGCTACCACTGAAGGGCGAAGGCGCGCCCGGCGCCGTCGATCCCGGTTCCCCCAACCACCCTTATACCGCTGAAAAACATGCGTTTATGGACGGGCACTAGCTAGTCGCGCGGTTCCCAGAGGGCGATGTGGGTGGCGCCGTCTTCGGCCGGCTTTTCGAGCTTGACGAGGCGGCAGCGGACCCACACCGGGCCGAATTCGGGGTTATGCGGTGCACCGCATAAGCCGGATTATGCGCAGTTGAGCATTATGCGGAGCGGCGGGGCTTGAGCCGAGGGTTTGCGCGGCTCGCGGCCGTCGAGTGCTCCGCATAATTCCGGGGGTGAGGGGCGGCGGCGCCGCGCCGAGCGCGACGCCGCGGCCGGCGGATCAGCGCGACCAGACGAGCGCGTAGCCGCCCTCGACCTCGACGAGGTTGGCGAAGATCGGGGCCGGGAAGGACGGGTCGTCGAGCTTCACCGAATGATAGGCGGTGTTGTCCTTGGACGTGCGCTTCCAGGCGGCGCCGATCTCGACGGAGCCGGCGAGCACGCGCAGGGCCGGGGCCTTCTCGTTCGATGACGCCTCGGCGGGGACGAAGCGCGCTTTGACGTTGAGCGAGAGGGTGCGGATGGTGCCGCTGAGGATGCCGTCGTCGCCACGCGTGAAGGTGCCGATCTGAGCCATGGTGACCTCCTTGATGCTGTCTCAGGACCGCGCCCATCGCGGCCTGATGGCGGTCGACAGCGCCACGACGGCCGGCCCGCAGCCGCAGGCCCGCAGCAACGCGGAGGACGGTCGGGCGCGAGTTTCTTGTTTCGCGAGGAATGCGCGAATCGGGGTCCCCGCGCGACTTGGCGCGCGGGGTGGTCGGGCAGGGGAAGAAAGTCGCAGCCCGGCCGTTGCGGGATCGAGGCCGGCGACCCGGCACGGGGAGCGCATCGCGGCGCTTGATCCGCCAGCACCAGGCCGCAGGGATTCGCGGTCCCAAGCGGTCAAGGAGAGCCTTGGTTCAGGCGCCTTCCCCGCGATGACGACAGCAACCGCCGGCCGGAGCGACAGCGCCATCCGATCATCTGAGGCAGCGGCATAGTCGGCTCCTTTCAACCGAAGGAGGCCCTATGCCAAAGCACAATCGCGGGATGCGGAAATGCGTGACGGGGCGGCTGCACATAGCCGCTCCCCATGTCGGGGAGTTCAAGACCTGGCTTCGCGACGGCGGATACCGGGAGACGACCATCGAAGAGTTGGTGCGGCTGCTCGCCTGCTGGACGGACTGGGCCGACGCCGCCGGCTTCACGATCGAGACGGCCTCGGCCGCCTTTGACGAATTCGGAGCGGCCTTCAAGGGAGGCAGGAAGGACAGGGAAATACTCAATTCTGCGGCACTCTTTATCCGCCATCTGCAGGATCGCGGGGTCATTCCGCGATCGCAAAAGCCGATGCCGGCACGCAAGGCACGACCGATACTCGATGAATTCTGCGCCTGGATGTGCTCTCACCGCGGCATCGCCAACTCCTCGCTCGATACCTACCACACGACTTTGGTCGATCTTCTTGACGCGCTCGGCGACGATGCGCAGGCCTACACGCCTTACGCCATACGGGCGTTCGTCCTCGAACGCGCCCGGCCGCATGGCTTAGCGCGTGCGAGATCGATCGCCGTTGCGACGCGCGCGTTTCTGCGCTTCCTCGTTGGAGCTGGCCGCTGCGCGCCGGGCCTCGAATATGCGGTGCCCGGCTTCGCCGGCTGGCGGCTCGCCTCGGTTCCGGGCTTCCTCGTCCCGGCGGAGATCGAGCGCATCCTCGCGGCGTGCGCGGGCGACAGCCGATTGCGCGACAAAGCCGTGGTTTTGCTCCTTGTCCGCCTGGGATTGCGGGCAAGCGAAGTCGCCAACCTCGATCTCCACCAGATCGATTGGCGGAACGGACGCCTCGCCGTCTCCGGCAAATCGCGCCGCGCCGAATGGCTGCCGCTGACGCAGGAGATCGGCGACGCGATCCTTGCCTACATCGAGCGCGGCCGGCCGCGCGTCCCCACAACGCAGGTGTTTATTACGGACCGCCCGCCGATCCGACCCATCACTCGCGGCGCCGTTAAAATATCGTACGCCGCGCGCTGCTTCGGGCTGGCGTCACGAGCGCCCATCAGGGTGCTCATATTCTGCGCCACTCCGCGGCGACACAGATGCTCCGCCACGGCGTCAGCCTTGCCGGTGTCGGCGCGGTGCTTCGGCATCGCGATCCGACGATGACGATGCATTACGCCAAGGTGGACTTCGCACTCCTCGCCGAGATTGCCCAGCCTTGGGCGGGAAGCGCGGCATGCTGATCGACGATATCGAGCGCTATCTCGCGTTGCGCCGCTCGCTCGGCTTCAAGCTCGAACAGGCAGGGGAATATCTGGGCTCGTTCGCGGCCTTTGCCGCCACCAGGGACGAACATCACATCCGCGCGCAAACCGCCATCGA
Source organism: uncultured Alphaproteobacteria bacterium (assembly GCA_963775525.1). GTDB lineage: Bacteria > Pseudomonadota > Alphaproteobacteria > ATCC43930 > CGMCC-115725 > AP-15. Next base: position 15,843 of record CAVZJF010000014.1, read on the forward strand.
GTGGGCGCAGACCGCGCCGACGGCGGGCGCGCGATACAACCGGCTCAGGGACATCGCGCGTGCCGCGCGGTTCCTGCATCTCGAAGATGCCGGCCATGAGATTCCGCCGACAGGCGTCTTTGCCAGGTCGAAAAACAAGCTCATCCCCCACATCTTCACCCCGAACGACCTGCGCCGGCTTCTCGACGCCGCGGTCGAGCTTAATCGGGACCAATATTATCCCGTGCAGCGCCAGCGCTACGCCATGGTGTTCGGGCTGATTGCCGCCGCCGGGTTGCGCGTCAGCGAGGCGCTCGATTTACGGCTCGGCGACATCCTGCCCGACGGCGTCTTGCACATTCGCCAGACGAAGTTCCGCAAGAGCCGTCTCGTCCCGCTGCATGCGAGCGTGCGAGATGCACTCGACGGCTACCTCGATCTCCGGCGGGATTTTGTCGGCCTCGTGGATTGCCTGTTTCTGTCGGCGCGTGGACGACGGCTCAGCTATCCCGTGGTCAACAAGGCCTTCCGCGAGATCATCCGGCACGCCAATATCGCGCCGGGCAGGATGCGGCAACCGCGCATCCACGATCTGCGCCACACCTTCGCAACGCGGGTTCTGGAGCAATGCGGCGCCGGCCGGGCGGCAATCGCCCGGCACGCCGTCGCCCTGATGGGGTCACGCCATAGAACGGGTGCTGGATTCACGCTAAGCGGACAGACCCAGAACATTTATGCGGCGCGGGCCATGATCGCAGCGAGGGCGCGAAGGAGGGGCGGTATCCATCTGGAGCGAGGCCGGCGTCGGCATCCCAGAGATAATCGCCGGTGGGATTGATGTGCTGCCAGCCGACGGGTGCGAGGTGGGCCAGCAGCGGGTCCGGGACGATTTCGCCGCCGCGGCGCAGTTCATCGAGCGCTCGGCCGAGATAGACGGTGTTCCAGAGCGCGATGGCGGCGGTGACCAGGGTGAGCCCGCTCGCACGATATTGTAGCGCCGCGGCGGCGCGATCGCGCAGCCGACCGAGGCGATGAAAGCAGACGGCGCGGGCGAGAGCATTGCGCGCCTCGCCCTTGTTAAGCTCGACGGTCGCCTGCCGCCGGAGCCCAGGCAGCTCGAACCAGTCGAGCATGAACAGCGTACGCTCGATCCGACCGATCTCGCGCAAGGCCAGCGCCAGCCCGTTCTGACGCGGATAAGCGCCGAGGCGCTTGAGGAGGAGCGAAGCGCTCGCGGCGCCGGTCCGGACTGACGTCGCGAGACGCAAAACGTCATCCCAGTGCGCCGCGATCAGTTTTTCGTCGATCCTCCCGGCAATGAATGGTTCGAATACCGGCCAGGTATTCGCTGGCCCGAAAGTGTAGAGACGCCGCTCCGCGAGGTTAGGAATGCGCGGCGCAAAATAAAAGCCGAGCAGGTACGCCAGGGCAAAGACGTGGTCGCTGATGCCCCCGCCGTCGGTGTGGTGGGTCGCGATGCTCAGGTCGGCTTCGTGGTAGAGCAGGCCGCCGATGACATAGGCGGCTTCGCCGGAAGGCGGGATCGCGACCGTGTGGTACGGCGCCTGGCGCGCCGAAAGGTGCGTGTAAAACAACGCGGAGGCGGTCCGTTCATAATGGGCGTTGACCGCCCCGACGGCTGCCCCCGGACCGGCGGTCGGGAAGTGCTGTCCGTCCGAGCTCGACACATCGGCGGCACCGAACAGCGCGGCGAGCGGCTGGCGTTGCTGGGCGTTTACGAGCAGCGCAAGAGCATGGCGGTAGGTTTCCTCGCGCAGATGCCAAGCGGCCGTCCAGGCGAGCTGCCGATAACTGGCGACCGAGCAGGCCTCAGCCATGCGCGTCAGGCCGAGATTGGTGGCGTCGGCGAGCACGGCGGTCAGCACGATACGCCGATCGTCGGCCGGCGCGCCCGAATGCAGATGGGTGAAGGCGCCGCTGAAGCTGGTCCAGCGGTCCACCTCGGCGAGCAGTCTGGTGATGCGAAGGTTGGGCACCATCGCGTACAGCCGATCCGCGAGGGCCGCCTCGGGCGTTACCGCCTTGAGCGGCGTGATTTTCAGCCCATCGCCGTTGATCCGAACGTCTTCCAGCTTGTCGGCCGCGGCTTTGGCGGCAACTTCGAAGAGGCGGCGGTCCAACAGCGCCCGACGCTCGGCGAGGTACTCTCCGGCGGTTGCCGGCGCCGCAACAGGAAGCGGCCCGGCCTCGCGCATCGCGGCGAACAGGGCGGGCACGATCAGCTGGTCTTCGAGCGCGCGCCATTGCCGGCTCCCGTCGACCCAGATGTCGCCGGCGCGCAGCCGGTTGCGCAGCGCCAAGAGGGTGGCCCCCAAATCCGGCGCTCGGCGCCGCCCGCGTTCAGCACGGCTTCGCGCCACGCCGGCCGGAGAAAGCTTGTCGGCTGGCTGCGCGGCCATTTTCGGCCGCCGCTTTCGTAGATTGAGCGCAGCAACTCGACCGCCCGCAGCGTTGCGGCAGCGGCCGGAAGGGCCTGCAAGCGCAGCGATCCCAGAAAACAGCGGTCCGAGGCGGTGCAGCACCGGCCAGCCGCGCGTGCCGAGGGCCGGGAGATCCGCTTTGTCCGGACGCGCAAGGCGTTCCGCTTCCTCGACGCTGCGCGCCAGCTTGTCCCAGCCGATCGCCGAGGCGACCGCTTCCTGCAGATCGGCGCCGCTCTCCTTGGCTTCGATCAACGCCGCCCCCAGCCTGGCGAGAAGGCGTACCTTGTCGTTGATCGCCCGGGCGTCGCGGATCAGGGCATCCTTCTCGCGGATTTCGGCGCGACGGAACATGCGGCCAATGGCGCGCTCGAAAAGGCGACGGTGTCGTCGGTCAGCCGCGCGATCGTGTCGAGTACCGTCGCGACCAAAGTCGCGCGGCGGCGCAGCGGCGAGAGGGCCCGCAGATGCTGTGCGGTGAAACGCGCGCCCTCGCGCGCAAGCTTGCGCAGCCGTTCGGGATGAACGCTTTCGGCGGAAGCCGGATCGAGGCCGATCGCGCTCAGAGCAGTCCGCTGCTCGACCAGGCGCGCAAGGGCGCGATGACCGGGAGCGCCGGGCGGCTGACGCGCCCAGCGCATTCGCCTGCGCCGGGAGCAAGCCGCGGGTCAACTGATGCGCGACCTGGCGCTCGGCCGACACCATAGTTGCGGAGACGAGTTGATCGACAACGAATGGACCGGGCACAACGAGACGCCGGCGCCGCAACTCGTCCATCAGCGTCGTGGCAATTTCGCCGGCGTTCGTCGCCACGAGGGCTACGGGCAAGAGCCACGCGAGCATTTCGCGACGATGCTCGGGCGTGAATCCGACAAATCCGAAATCCGCGCGCAGGGTATCGAGTTGCTCATACCGTGTTTGAAAGCGCGCGGCGTAGGCCGCGAGGGCTTCGAGCGTGATGTCGACCTGGTCGGCGACAAAGCGAAGCGCCGGCGCCGGTATCAATTCGCCCTGCCGCAACAGCCGTCCCGGATATCGCAGCGCGCAGAGCTGCAAGGCAAAGCCGAGCCGATTGCGATCGCGCCGCCGCTGGTGGATCGCCGCAAGATCGGTGTCGGCCAGGGTCCAATATCGGACCAGGGTGGCCTTCTCGGTCGGCAAGGCGAACAGCTCATCGAGCTGTGCGGTCGTCAACGTACGGCGTCTCGGCATGGCGGATTGTCCCAAATAGAGTGTAGGCTGTTCGGCACGATACCCGACCCTGCGGGATCAAGGGATTGCGCGCCGCCAAACCGGGAGAGTTCAATTGGGACAGCGAGCGGCTCTTTATTGCCGGGTCTCCACCGCCGATCAGTCCTGCGCCCGGCAGGAACGCGACCTGACCGCCTTCGCGGCACGTGCCGGCCACGAGGTGGTGGGCGTATTCAAGGAAACCGCCTCAGGCGCAAAGCTCGATCGCGCCGAGCGCAAGAAGGTGATGGCGCTCGCGCAGCGCCGCGAAATCGATGCCGTGCTGGTGACCGAGCTGTCCCGCTGGGGCCGCAGCACCCTCGATCTCCTGCACACGCTGAAAGAGCTCGAGACGCGGCGTGTATCGGTCATCGCCATGAACGGCCTGGCTTTCGACCTGTCGACACCGCACGGCCGCATGATGGCGACCATCCTCGCCGGCATCGCCGAGTTCGAACGGGAGTTGATCCAGGACCGCATCCGCTCCGGCATCGCCGCCGCAAAGGCGCGCGGCAAACGCCTTGGCCGTCAGCCCGGACAGCGGCCGAAATCAGATCGCCTCGCCCCCAAGGTCCTCGCCCTCGTCGCCGCCGGGCGCAGCTATCGCCTGATCGGCCGCGAATTGGGGCTGAGCAAAAATACCGTCGCCGAGATCGTCAAACGGGCCCGGGCCGAGCGGTCACCGACAAACGTCGAAGTTCTCCATATGTCCGCTTAGCGTGAATCCAGCACCCGTTCTATGGCGTGACCCCGTAATGCGTCGCTGAGCGACTTTCCTGATGACGGCCTCGACGACGGATGCAGAACGAAAAACGAACGAGCGGGATCAGCAATGGACAGGATGCCGCCGCGCTACGCCTTCCGGCTGGAGGATTTGCGGGCCTGGCATGTGGTCGAGGCGGAGTGCGGGAGCTGCCGGCATCGGGCGGTGATCGACCATGCCAGCCTGACCCACGGCCGGTCCGGCTCGATGCGGCTCGCCGCCCTCGAGACGAGGCTGCGCTGCGGCCGGCGCGGCGGGCATCGCCTCATTGTCAGCCTGCGCCCACGCGATTGAATGTTTTTCATCGCTCGCGCAAGGCTTCGTGGCCATAGCGCAACAGCGGCGACAGGAGGTAGCTGATGATGTGGCGCGAGCCGGTCTTGATTTCGGCCGTGACCGCCATGCCGGGGGCCAGGCGGACGGCCCTGCCGTCAACCACCATTGCCGTCTTGTCGAGCGAAATTCGCGCGGCATAGACCGGCTCCTTGGCGCCGGTATCGGTCGAGGCGGCATCCTTGTCCAGCCCGGTCGGTCGGGCGTTGGGGTCTTCGTCGCGCTTGTCCGGGGTGACCGCGTCAGCCGACACACTCTCGACCTCTCCGTGCAACAGGCCGTAACGGGTATAGTTGAAGGTCTCGACCTTGATGTCGGCACGCTGCCCGGGATGAACAAAGCCGATGTCACGGTTCGACACCATCGCCTCGATCTCGAGATGGCTGTCGGACGGCACCACTACGAGCAAGGCCTGAGCCGGAGTCACCACGCCGCCCACAGTATGCACCGCGAGCTGCTGCACGGTGCCGGCGACCGGGGCGGCGAGCCGCTGCAACCCGGTTTTGCGCGTCGCCTTGATCAAATCCTGTTCCAGACCCGCCGCCTTGGCGTCGGCCTTGACGAGATCGTCGGCGAGGCCGCGCTGGTACTCCGAAACTGTTTGCACGCGCTGATCGACAAGTGCCTGCAACGCCGCCGCGGCCTCGTTTTTGTGGCTCTGCTGGACGAGCAGCTCTTTTTGGTTGGCGACCAGGTCCTGCTCCTCCTGCAGGTAGAGGATCTTCGATTCCAGCCCCTTCTCGAAAAGGGTCTGGCGCATTTGGACACGCTGCTGCTGCAACGGAATCTCGGCCGCGAGCTTGTCGATCGTCGCCTGTGTCGTATCGCGTTCGGCGGCCTTTTCGGCCGCTTCGCGATCAAGGGTCGCGAGCTTGGCGCCCTCCTCGTTGACCTGATCGATCAATAGCTGGCGTTCGTTGGCGACCAGCATCGGGTCGGCCTCGAGCGATGAATGAAAATCCGCAACCGGATCGGCGCTGTCGGCCAGAGCGGCGCGCAGCCGCGCCAAATCGAGCCGGGCGGTGACGAGGTCGCTGTGCAGGTGCTCCTGCTCGGCGCGGTACATGGTCGGGTCGAGCTCGATCAACAGATCGCCGGCGTGCACGGACTGGCCGTCGCGGACATGGATCGCACGAATGACACCGGTGTCGAACGGCTGGACCACCTTGCTGCGACCGCTCGGCACGATCTTGCCCTGCGCGGTCGCGATGACATCGACGGTTCCCCACACAGCCCAGGCGATCGCCGCGCAAAAAGCGGCAATGATGACGAGGGCAATGGCTCGGCCGATCGGCGAGGGGGGCGTTTCGACGATCTCCAAAGCCGCCGGCAGGAAAGCGAGCTCAAGGTCACGCCGGCGCGCCGCCGGCCGCGGGAACGGCACGACCGGAGTGGCGGATTTCATCCTCTAATCCCCGACCGTGGCAAACGCCGACATGCTCGCCTGCAGGCGATGCAATGCGGCATAGCGCCCCCCTTTGCGGATCAGCTCGTCATGGGTCCCGTCTTCGATGATGCGGCCCTGCTCGAGGGTGATGATGCGGTCCGCGAGGCGCACGCTCGACAGCCGATGGGCAATGATAAAAACGGTGCGGCCCTTGCCGATCGCCGCCATGTTCTGCTGGATGACCCGCTCGCTCTCATAGTCGAGGGCACTGGTCGCCTCGTCAAAGATCAGGATGCGCGGATCGGTGATCAATGCGCGGGCGATCGCGATGCGCTGGCGCTGCCCGCCCGATAAGGTGCTGCCGCGCTCGCCGACCAAGGTGTCGTAGCCTTCGGGCAATTCGAGGATGAATTCGTGCGCGCCGGCAAGCTGGGCGGCGGCGATGACGCGATCGACCCCCATCGCAGGATCGGCGAGCGCGATGTTGTCGCGCACGGTGCCGGCAAACAGCACGTTGTCCTGGAGCACGACCCGGACCTGCCGGCGCAGCCAGGCGGTGTCCGCCATGACCAGATCGCTGCCGTCGATCAGGACCCGGCCGGTCTCCGGCACATAGAGGCGCTGGATCAGCTTGGCAAGCGTGCTCTTGCCCGATCCCGAGGCGCCGACGATGCCGACGACCTGACCGGCCGGCACAAGGAAGGTGATGTCGTGCAACACCTCCGAGGCGTCGATGCGATAGCGGAAGCCTACATGCTCAAAGCCGACCTCGCCGCGGATCGCCGGCAGCCGCACCCGTGACGGGTTGGGAGATTGCTCGGGTGCGGTGTTCAGGATGTCGCCGAGCCGCTGCACCGACAGCCGGGCCTGGTGAAAATCCTGCCAGAGCTGGGCCAGCCGCAAGATAGGGGCGCTGACCCGGCCGGCGAGGATATTGAAGGCAACCAGCTCGCCGACCGTCAGGCGGTTGTCCATGACCAGCTGCGCCCCGAAGAAGAGCGTCGCCGCAGTAACCAGCTTGTTCACCAGTTGCACGCCCTGGCTGGCAGCGTTGCCGAGGTTGATCACCCGAAAGCTGGCCGCGACATAAGCGGCGAGCTGCTCCTCCCAGCGGCGCTGCATCTGCGGCTCGACCGCCATCGATTTGAGGGTTTCGGCGCCGGCCACAGATTCGACGAGAAAGGCCTGATTCTCGGCGCCGCGGCGAAACTTCTCGTCGAGCCGGCGGCGGAACAGCGGCGTCGCCCCGGCCGAGATCGCGATATAGAACGGAAACGACGCCAGCACGATGCCGGTCAGCAGCGCCGAATAAAAGAACATCACCGCCAGAAAGACGATCGTAAAGAACAGATCGACGACCAGGGTCAGCGCCGAGCTGGTCAGAAAATTGCGGATGTTTTCGAGCTCGCGCACCCGCGCCACCAAGTCGCCGGCGCGCCGCGCCTGAAAATAGGCGAGCGGCAGCGCCATCAGGTGGCGGAACAGCCGGGCGCCGAGCTCGACATCGATGCGGTTGGTGGTGTGCGAGAACAGGTAGGTGCGCAACCCGCCGAGGATCGCTTCGAAAATCGAGATCGCGACAAGCGCTATGATCAGGACGTCGAGCGTCGACATGCTGCGATGGGTTAGCACCTTGTCGATGACGACCTGAAAGACGAGTGGGGAGACTAGAGCAAAGACCTGCAGGAAGAACGAAGCGACCAGCACCTCGCCGAGCAGCCTGCGGTATTTGTGCATCGCCCCCAGAAACCAGCCGATGTCGAAGCGCCGGCCGAGATCACTAAGGCTCGCGCGCCGCGCCATCAGCACGACACGTCCGTCCCAAGCCTCTTCGAGCTCGGTACGGGTCATGATCTGCGGCCGCGCCGACAGCGGAAACTGCACCAGGATCCGGTCGCCTGCTGCCTTGCCCGGAGCCGCATCCGCCGGTGTCACGGCAGCTTCTTGGCCCAGTACCCTGCCGAGGATGACAAACCCGCCATCGCGCAGCAGTGCTATGGCCGGCAACGGGGTCTTCTCGAGCCGCCGCCAGCTGGTTTTGTGCGCGCGGGCCTTGAGGCCGAACTCGCGGGTGACGCGGATGATCTCTGGCACCCCGACCATAACGCCGCCCAGCCGATGCCGGATCTGCGCACCGTCGGCCGCAATGCCATGAAAACGCAGCATCATCAGCAACGCCGCCAACCCCGGATCGCCGCTCGGCCGTTTATCGGCTTCTTCGCTCATTGCAATGGCTCAGCGGAGGGGCATCATGGGTCGTGGTCCCAAAGCAATCAACGATCATAGCAACAGAACGAGGCGTTACGCCGGGTGGGCTATGAGCAGATGGTCGGTAGGCGTTGGCGGCGGCATCAGCCCATCTACGTTTCGGCCAAGCCCGGATTGCCCGCGTCCCACTGCCGGTGGCGCTGGGATAGTGGGACCCTTGGTGCGCTCCCGGGTCACGCGGCGCGCTTCCGCCGCCGGTTATGGTAACGCGGGCAGACCCGCCGGGTGCGACGCGGGGCCGGTCCGGCGGACTTGCGTGGAGTGGACCGATTCACGCGGTCTTGCGCCGCCGGACCAGGCCGAGGCCGAGCAGGCTAGTGACGAGCAGGGCGAGGCTGGCCGGCTCGGCGACAGGAGCGGGCGGCAACTCCGTCACGCTCGAGACGCCGCCGAAGTCCACGGTCCAGTCGCCGTTGCGGCACCGCCCGGCGGTGCCCGAGACGTCACGGAACAGCCCGCTCGGACAGGGGCCGGCCGACGAGAAGAAGGGATCGGCCGTGAAGTTCGGGTTGCCCTGCTCCAGGAAGCCGTCGGCCAGGGTCGGCCGGAGCGCGAAGTTGTCGAACTGGGTCAGCGCCACGATGTAGCTGCCCGGCGGCAGGGCAAAAATCAGCCGCGCGTCGGCGGCCAGGCCCGTGGTCGGGTCCACGGCCGCGTCCAAGCCGTCGTCGTTGTCGAACAGGAACCCGCCCAGGGCGTCGAACAGGCTCAGAATGTTGTCGAAGCCGCCGCGCGGCACCATCACCCCGCTCGTGGTGGTGCCGCCGCCGTAGCCGAAGGCGCGGACGTCCACCACCTCGGGAATCGGCTGGAACGGGACGGTGATGTCGAACAGCTGCACCTGGTCGTCCTCGCTGAAGCTGCCCTGGAGCGTGATCGCGGCCGCTCGCGTGGCGAGCAGGGGCGTGAGCGCGAGCGCGAGCAGCACGAGCAGGCGGCGGGCGAGGCAAGCACGGGATGGGCTGGGCATGGCGGCATCCTCCGAGAGTGTCTCGATGTGGTGGTCAGGCCGCTGGTCCGGGGCCGGCATCAGGCGAGCGCGCCTGGGTGGCCGGCGGGCGCGAGCACGACCGCGAGGCCGGCCGAGGTGGTGAGGCCGTTGAGCATCTGAGTTTCGACCAAGCCCGGATTCGGCCCGAAACTCGCCGCCGCTTGAACTAACTGCGCCAGCGCGCCCG
>CAVZJF010000015.1:0-13194 GCA_963775525.1 uncultured Alphaproteobacteria bacterium
AACCCAGCGGTTCAGCTCGATGACACCGACGGCAGCGACCTAATCGCCGACCTTCTCCATTTTCAGGTCCATCTTGGCTATGACATCGAATTAACGCTTGAACGCGCGCAGATGCACTTTGATGCGGAACAGGAGGAAGAGGGGAGTCAGCCTGCCGGGGAGGAACAGCCATGACCTCGGAAAACATCAACTGCCTCGCTGGGATGAAATGTCCGAAATGCGGCAGCCCGGAGCCGTTCGGCATCGAAGTCACAATGACGGTGACGATGCGCGATGACGGCACCGACGATTACGGGAATTGCGAGTGGGACGTTAGCGCCTATTGCGAATGCCGTGTTTTTTCCACGCGACCGCCGGTGACTTCATAACCGACAGGCTTGCCGCGCGACTTTTGCCGTACTCCGTCCTGCTGCTTTATCCCGCGCAAATGACAGATGGCAACCCTGAAACCTACTTTGCCCATGTCGAGGCAGCAGGCCCGATCGAGGCGGTCAAAGCGGCGCAGGGAAAGGCTACAGCCGCACAAGAACCCGGCACGGCTTACGACCCGACGACTTCACGCCGCTGATTTGCATCGCCGGGCATCACGAGGCCGAGCTCCTGACGGGGATTTGTGAAAGCGGGTTCCCCGCTGCCGCCAGGTCAGAGGGAAAGGGCCGCAGGCGGGAGGTGGAATCCGGACGGAGGAAAGAGAGCGCCTCGCCGGGTCTCCCCTCACCCCGCTCTCGGAAAGACCCTCCCATGCCGCCACATCCCCCGCCGCCCCCGCCGCGGCAACCCTCCCGCTGTTCCTGCCGCAAGCCCCGCCCGACAAGGTGTCGGGGCTTTTTCATGCCGCGACGTTGCTCGCGCAATTGCTCGGCCAGGGCCGCGCGCTCGACAGCCGCGCCTTGCGCTCCGCGATGGAGGCCGCCTTCGGCGGCACCGACGCGGAAGGGGCCTGGGTGTGGAAGGACGCCTACGAGGCGCTCGAAGCCGCGCAGGTGCTGTTCCTGCGCAAATTCGGCATCGCCATGCGCTCGCGCGCGGGCTCGGCCGCGGCGATGCTCGACATGCTCACGCGCCTCGCCGGGCGGCTCGCCTCGCAGACGCGCCGCTCCGAGGAATCCGAGCACCTCCAGCAATTCTCGACGCCGATTGGCGCTCGGCTTTGTCGCCGCCGAGGCGGCCGCTCTGACCCCGGCCGACCTCGTGCTCGAACCCTCCGCCGGCACCGGCCTGCTGGCGATCTTCGCCGAGCTCGCCAAGGCGCGGCTTGCCCTGAACGAGATCGCCGACACCCGCGCCGGGCTCCTCGGCCGCCTGTTCCGCGACGCCTCCGTCACCCGGCACAACGCCGAGCAGATCCACGACCGTCTCGATCCGGCGATCCGGCCGAGCGTCGTGCTGATGAACCCGCCCTTCTCGGCCTCGCCGCATGTCGAGGGCCGCTTCGCCGAGGCCGCGATGCGCCATATCGCCTCGGCGCTCGCGCGGCTTGCCGAGGGCGGACGCCTCGTCGCCATCACCGGCCACAATGTCGGTCCCGATCAGCCGGCCTGGCGCGAAGCTTCATCCGCCTGCAGGAGAAGGGCCGCGTCGTCTTCACGGCGACGATCGCCGGCCAGGCCTATGCCCGCCACGGCACGACGATCGAGACCCGGCTCACGGTCATCGACCGCGTCCCGGCCGAAGACCCGCGCGCCTTTCCGTCGTCGCCCGGCATGGCCGCCGACGCCGCCGAGCTGCTCGACCGGGTCGCCCGTCTGGTGCCGCCGCGCGCGCCGGTCACCGGCGCCTCTCCCCTGCCCGCCCCCGTCGTTCCGGTCCGCGCCGATCGTCGCCGCGGCCGAAGCCTGCCGCGCCGCAGCTCGAACCTGGTCAAACGCCCGGCGCCGGCGCCGGATTTCGTCGAACTCGCCTACGAGACCCGCGAGTGGACGCCGGGCGCATCCGCACGCCTTACCGCGAGCCTCTATGAGGGCTACGCGCTGCAGGCGATCCACATCCCCGGCGCGACGCCGCATCCGACCAAGCTCGTCCAGTCGGCCGCCATGGCCGCGGTCGCCCCTCCCCGCCCCTCCTACCGCCCGCATTTGCCGCCCCGCCTCCTCTCCGGCGGCATCCTCTCCGACGCGCAGCTCGAGAGCGTCGATCTATGCCGGCGAAGCGCATGCCGGCCATCTCGCCGGCTCCTACACCGTCGACGAGACCTACGACGTCGTCTCGGCGGCGCCCGCGGATGCCGACGAACGCCGTGCGCTTCCGGCGCGGCTGGTTCCTCGGCGACGGCACCGGCGCCGGCAAGGGCCGCCAGGTCGCCGCGCATCATCCTCGACAACTGGCTCAAGGGCCGCCGCCGCGCGGTCTGGATCTCGAAGTCCGACAAGCTGATCGAGGACGCCGAGCGCGACTGGACCGCGGTCGGCGGCTACCGCTCCGACATCGTGCCGCTGTCGCGCTTCCGCCAGGGCGCTCCGATCGCGCTCGACGAGGGCATCCTCTTCACCACCTACGCGACGCTGCGCACCCAGGCCAAAGGCGAGAAGCCGAGCCGAGTGCAGCAGATCGTCGACTGGCTTGGACGCGATTTTGACGGCGTCGTCGTCTTCGACGAGGCCCACGCCATGGCCAACGCCGCCGGCGACAAGGGCGAGCGCGGCGAGAAGAAGCCGTCGCAGCAGGGCCAGGCGGGCCTGCGCCTCCAGCACGCGCTCCACGACGCGCGCATCCTCTACGTCTCGGCGACCGGCGCCACGACCGTGCAGAACCTCGCCTATGCGGCCCGGCTCGGGCTCTGGGGCACCGGTGACTTTCCGTTCGCGACCCGGGCCGATTTTGTCGCGGCCATGGAAGGCGGCGGCATCGCCGCCATGGAAGTGCTGGCGCGCGATCTCAAGGCGCTCGGCCTCTACGCCGCCCGCTCACTGTCCTTCGAGGGCATCGAATACGAGATCGTCGAACACCGGCTGACGACGGAGCAGATCCGCATCTACGACGCCTATGCCGACGCCTTCCAGATCATCCACCGCAATCTGAACGAGGCGCTGAAGGCCGCCAACATCACCGGCTCCGACGGCGGCACCTACAACCGCAACGCCAAGGCCGCGGCGCGCTCGGCCTTCGAATCCAACAAGCAGCGCTTCTTCAATCATCTGCTGACGGCGATGAAATGCCCGACCCTGATCGCCGCGATCGCGCGCGATCTCGAGGAGGGCCATGCCTGCGTCCTGCAGGTCGTCTCGACCAACGAGGCCCTGCTCGACCGCCGCCTCGCCGCAGATCCCGACCTCGGAATGGGCCGACCTCTCGATCGACATCACGCCTCGCGAATACGTACTCGACTATCTGAGCCACTCGTTCCCGACCCAGCTGTTCGAGCTCTACAGCGACGACGAAGGCAACCTGCTGTCGCGCCCGGCCTATGACGCCGACGGCAATCCGCTCGATTTCGCGCGAGGCCGTCGAACGGCGCGACCGGATGATCGAGCACCTGGCCTCATTGCCGCCGGTGCAGGGCGCGCTCGACCAGATCCTGCACCGCTTCGGCGCCGACCTCGTCGCCGAGGTCACCGGCCGCTCGCGCCGCATCGTCAGGCGCGGCGACCGTCTCTGCGTCGAGACCCGTCCCGCCTCGGCGAATTTCGCCGAGACGGCCGCCTTCATGGACGACGACAAGCGCATCCTGGTCTTCTCCGACGCCGGCGGCACCGGGCGCAGCTATCACGCCGATCTCGAGCTGCCGGAACCAGCGCCAGCGGGTGCATTACCTGCTGGAGCCGGGCTGGCGCGCCGATGCGGCGATCCAGGGGCTCGGCCGCTCGAACCGCACCAACCAGAAGCAGCCGCCGATCTTCCGCCCGGTCGCGACCGACGTGAAGGGCGAGAAGCGCTTCCTGTCGACCATCGCGCGGCGTCTCGACACCTTGGGCGCGATCACCCGCGGCCAGCGCCAGACCGGCGGCCAGGGCCTCTTCCGCGCCGACGACAATCTCGAAAGCCCCTACGCCAAGGCGGCGCTGCGCCAGTTCTACCAGCTGCTCTATGCCGGCAAGGTCGAGGGCTGCTCGCTGACCGACGTTTCAGGACGCGACCGGCCTCGACCTCCTCGACCAGGACGGCTCGCTGCGGGAAGAGCTGCCGCCGATCACGCAGTTCCTCAACCGCGTGCTGGCGCTGCGCATCGATCTGCAGAACACGCTCTTCGCCGCCTTCGAGGCAATTGCTCGAAGCGCGCATCGAGGCGCGCGCTCGCCGCCGGCACCTACGACGTCGGCGTCGAGACGCTGACGGCCGAGAGCTTCCGCGTCGCCGAGCGCCGCACGGTGCACACCCATGCCGCGACCGGCGCCGAGACACGCTGCTACCGCGTCCTGCGCAAGGACCGCAACCGCCCCCTGCCGCTCGCCGACGCGCTCGAGATCGCACGCGGCGCCGGCGCCCGTTTGCTGATCAACGAGCAGTCGCACCGCGCCGCGGTGCAGGCGCCGGCATCGAGCCTGATGGACGATGACGGGCGCGTCGAGGCGCGCACGCGCCTCATCCGGCCGATGGCGCGCGAGACCGTCACGCTCGACGAGTTCGCCCGCTCCCACTGGCGCGAGGCGACGCAAGGGGAATTCGCGCCGCTGTGGGAAGCGGAATGCGCCCGCGTCCCGGAATTCTCCGAGAGCGCATTTCCACATCATCACCGGCCTGCTGCTGCCGATCTGGGACCGGCTGCCGGCCGAGAACATGCGCGTCTACCGCTTCGAGACCGACGACGGCGAGCGCGTCATCGGCCGCCTGGTCACGCCCGAGGCGCTCGACCGCGTCTACGCAGGCCTCGGCGTCGACGGGGCCCCTGCCCTCTCCCGCGAGGAAGCCTGGAGCGCCGTCATCGAGCGCGGCGCGGTGCTCGATCTCGCCGGCGATCTGCAGATCCGCCGCTCGCTGGTGATGGGCGCGCATCGCGTCGAGCTCACCGGTTTCTCCGACGGCGCCGTCCGCAACTCAAGGCGCTCGGCCTCACCTCGGAAATCATCGCCTGGCGCCTGCGGCTCTTCGTGCCGACCGCCGAAGATCGCGGCCCGGCGATCCTCGGCGCGCTCTTCGACCGCCATCCGCTGCTCGGCACCCGCGCCCGTGCCGCCGCCTGACCGCGAGATGCGCCATGATCAGCCAGGCGGGCGATCTGGCGCGCCGCCTCGCGCGCGATGCCGAGGCCGTGTGCCGCCATTACCTCTCCAACGGACGCCGCTCGCGGCCATTACTGGGTCGCCGGCGACGTCAGGAACACGCCGGGCCGCAGCCTCTATGTCCGGCTCCACGGTCCCGAGTACGGCCCCGGCGCCGCCGGCAAATGGACCGACGCCGCGACCGGCGAGCATGGCGATCTGCTCGACCTGATCGCCCGCAACCGCGACCTCACCCGCCTCGGCGAGGCCATGGACGAGGCGCGTGCCTTCCTCGCCCTGCCGCGGCCGTCGAACCGCGCATCACCGACGCCATCGACAGCCCGCTACCGAGCGGATCTCCGGAGGCCGCGCGCCGCCTGTTTCGTGCCGGCCGCCCGATTACCCGGCACTCCGGCCGAGGCCTATCTGCGCGCCCGCGGCATCACCGGCCGGCTCGACTGGCCCGCCTTGCGCTACCACCCGTCGGTCTATTACCGCGAAGACGAGGATGCTCCGCTCGAAACCTGGCCGGCTCTGCTCGCCGCGGTGACCGATCTCGACGGCGCCATCACCGGCATCCAGCGCACCTGGCTCGATCCGCAGCCGCTCGACCAAGGCGCCGCTCGCCGATCCGCGCCGGGCGCTCGGCCATCTGCTCGGCAACGGCGTCCGCTTCGGCAAGGCCGCCGACATCCTCGCCGCCGGCGAAGGCATCGAGACCATGCTCGCGCTCAAATCCGTGCTGCCCTCCCTGCCGATGATCGCCGGGCTCTCGGCCAACCATCTCGCCGCCCTCGATCTGCCCCCGGCGCTGCGCCGCCTCTATGTCGCCCGCGACAACGATGCGGCCGGTCTCAAAGCGGCGGAACGGCTGCACGAACGCGGCGCGGCCGCCGGCATCGATGTCCGCGACCTCGTGCCGGTCCATGCCGACTTCAACCTCGATCTCTGCCGTCTCGGCCCCGCGCCATGCTCGCGCATCTCGCGGCCCAGCTCGTCCCCTCCGACCTGCGCGCGTTTCCTGCCGCATCGCCGCGCGATCGCGCGCCGCTGAGCCTGATCGTCCGTTCGCCCGGTGCGCGCCGGAAGGAGGAACGGGCTTTCGTTCGTGGCGGCGGGCTGCCCTGCTGCCGGGAAAGTGCCGCGCCGGCGGCCTTCCCGAGCGGCGATCTGCCGGAGGCGCCGGGCGGCGAAGCGCCGCCCTGAGCCGGGTTGCAATGGCGCGGGCCAACTATTTTCCGCCGCCGCCGGCAGAGGGCGGCTTTGCATCGCGAAACAAAATAGCTGCCCCGCGCCATCCTCCGCTCTGCTGCTGCGGCCCTCCGGGTGCAAACCGTCTCCGCCCCCGGCAAAGGGATCGCCGTGAAGGCCGCGATGGGCGCGGCTGATCCTCCGGCAGAAAGGCACCCGCCATGTCACGCGACGACAGCACCTTCCCCTTCCCCGACACCGACACCGAGACCGAACTCCACACCGCTTCGCCGACCGCGCATCTGCTCGACGAGCTCGCGCTCTACGGCCACCGCCCCGGCCAGGACGAGCCCGATCCGCGGCCGTTGCCCGAGCCCGACGCCGTGCAGCGGCCAGCTCGACGCCACGGTCGAGGCCTTCAGCGCCATGCTGACCGGCACGCGCCTCGAGGACGATCTCGCCGATCTGCTCTGGTCGTTCGTCAACCTGTTCCACCGCAAGATCGACCGCATCGAGCGCGAGCTCGACATCAACGAGCAGGCGCAGCGCCGCGGCCAGGCCGAGCAGGACGGCTCCGAGGTCAAGTCGGTCGAGCTCGAGCGCCTGATCGGCCAGGGCATCAGCCTGATCGAGCGCCGCAACGCCTTCGAGTTCTTCCGCGACCACGCCGCCGAATTGTTCGAGGCCGCGACCGGCTCCGCCTGGCGCCCGCGCGCCGGATCGATGGTCAACCACCGCGCGCTGACCGCCTCGATGATCGACAGCCGCGAATTCCTCGCCGCCCGCCGCCGCGCCGACACCGAAGTGCTCGCTCCCGCCGGCACCCGCATCGCCTTCACCGGCGGCACCGACTGCAACGATCACCGCGCATCTGGGACGCGCTCGACAAGATCCGCGCCAAGCACCCCGACATGGTGCTGCTGCACGGCGGCAGCCCGCGCGGCGCCGAGCGCATCGCCGCCTGCTGGGCCGACAATCGCAAGGTCGCCCAGGTCGTCTTCAAGCCCGACTGGACCGGCACCGCAACGCGGCGCCCTTCAAGCGCAACGACCAGATGCTCGAGGCCCTGCCGATCGGCGTCGTCGTCTTCCCCGGCTCCGGCATCTCCGCCAACCTCGCCGACAAGGCCAGGAAGCTCGGCATCCCGGTGTGGCGGTTCACGGAGGACGGCGGCGCGTAGGCGCCGTCTTCTCCTCGGCCAGCCGCCGAACGGGTGCGTTCACCACTGGACCGTTTCTCGACGATGGCGAAGAGCTCAAACTCGCCCGTAGGTGCTCACGCGGGCGTATCCGTAAATCACGGCTGTGGGTTGAAGTCGGGGTAGCGGACTTGAATTGCAGCTACCGCCTCCACTTCGCAGAGCCCAGCAATATCCTGTGTCGTCCCGTCGGTGAATTCCAGCCGCAAATGTCCGGTTTGCCGGTCATAGCGGCCCACCTGAACTTGCGTTCCTTCTTTGCCATATTGCCCCCTATTTCGTGGTTGATTTTCGCCGGAATCTAACCCATTGATAGCGCTCGCGCTACAAAACCACGACAATAGTTGCATCGTCTCAGCGATCATGCCAAGTTCATCGGCATGTGGATGCTAAGTATGCGCGATAATAAATTCCGACAATGGACTGATCATGGCGAGTTTCAGACGATAAGTGCCGCCGCAGCACGCATTCTAAAACTGGAAGGCGACGGCGCCATATCGCTTTTCTTTAAAATTTACGTAGACCCTCCCTTTGGCCGGCCCGATACCGAAATATTTTATCTCGGCTAGAATACTATGGAGAGAAAGCATTTTATTTGCTGAAGCCTCGCATTCACTAACCTTGATCTCCCTATCCAGCTAGAGCAGGTTGTGCAACTGTAGCAGGAAGTCGGCGGATGCGGTTGGCGCCGCTCGGCATGATGCCGGCGGTGAGTTGGTCGTAGGTGATGGTGGCGCATTCGACGGCGCGCCGGATCAGATAGCCGTCCAAACCGTCGGGCAGATTGCGGCGATTGAACCGGTAGGACCACTCCCGAAGGTAGCGCGGGAGGTGCTTGGCGCTGACGCCGTGATGGGTGCCGACGAGCCAGGCTTTGATGTTGCTGAACAGCGTATGGATGATCGGGAAGAACTCGCCGGCGTTGGCGCCCTCGTCCTGGATCACGGGGGTGTGCTTCAAGTGCTCGCCGAGGGCGGCATCGCGGCCGCGATAGCCCGCAAACCCGTCGGTCAGGAGGTGCGACCTGGTCTCGACGTTCGCCTTGAGGAAGGCGCCCAGTTCGGCGCCGGTCGCGGCCGGCAGCACGGCGATCCGGGCGTTGCCGGCAAAGAACCCGTGCTGACGCTTGACGGCGTGCCCGTGTTTTCCCTTCTTGTTCTTCGGCGCCGGCGCCTTCTCGACGGCGGCGACGACCAGGCTTTGTCGGGGTTGGCCGTGCTGCGTCCGGGACTTGTCGGATCGCCCCGGCCGCCGATGAAGGTCTCGTCCGCCTCGAGAAAGCCGTGCAGCGGGCGCGACGGGTCCTCGCTCAGCCCGTGGCGCAGCTTGTGCGCCATGGTCCAGGCCGTCTGATAGGCGACCCCCAGCTCCCGTTGCAGAAACTTGGCCGAGACGCCGCGCTTGTCGCGACCCATCAGATAGGCGGCGAGAAACCACTTGCACAGACCGGTGCGCGTGCGATGCAACACGGTTCCGGCGGTGACCGATTCCTGCCGGTGGCAGGCGGCGCATTCGTAGACCCGGGGCCGCGCCTTCAGCCGCCAAGCTTGCCGCCCGCCGCACCCGGCACAGGCAAACCCGCCGGGCCAGCGAAGCCCCGCCAAGTGCTCAATGCACCGCTCCTCCACCCCAAATCGCGCGACAAATTCCAGCAGCCCAGCCATCCGATCCCCCATGACCGACCGGCGCTATGCTACTCTAAGGCGAGGCCTGATACTAGAACATTTAGCAAACCTGTCCTACCTGGACAGGGAGAAACCTTGAAAACACGGGCAGGCGTCTGGACATTGCTACAGAAGATGCTAGTAAATGTTCCCATGGCTATAATTTGGGAGCACTACAAAGAGCGGCAGCGCGGGCGAATATCATTCGCGCGAGCCCGGCAACGTATGGTTAACAATCTTCGCGTCGAACTCGCCATGTTCAATAACCCGCCATTCAATGACACCCCGCATATCAAAAAGCTTCCCCGCGCGTGTTTGTGTTTCTGCTGTACTACGGCAGAGTGACAGCACGCCAAGCCAAGGTTACTTGCGACAACGGCCAGTCCCTTGCCGAAGCCGCCGAAGAGATGTTCACCGCCGTGTTAGACGGGGCCGTTGATGAACATCTCCGTCCGGTCTACGAAACCCGCTGCACGACCCTCGCCGCCATGCGCGCGCGCCGAGGGCAACGCGCAACTTGAGTTTGCAGCGGAAGAGTTCCAGCGGCGGACTTTTTTCTCCTCCAGTCATGCGCTGCCTGCGCCCGTCTCCCTTGCCCCGCTGCGTCGCCCCGCGCCTGGGCGTTCGCCGGCAGCCGTCGCGCCCCCGCCAAGGCGATGAGCCGTTGCCGCCCTCACCTCCCGTCTCGGGCAATTACCGACAGCTGCCCGTTCGGTCCGCATCCCGCCGCCCTCGCTTTCCGGCAAGCTTTCGCCCGTTTTCGCGCGACTGCCATCCCGCCGGCCCCGACCTCGTAGCGCCGCGCTCCAAATCGATGGATTGGGGCGTTGTCGCCTCCCGGCTCGGGCCGGGCAGCGCGCCGCCTGGCGCGTGAGGGACTCGAAGGGTGGCCCGGATAAAATCCGGCGCGTGTTCGAGGCTTGGGGCGAGGCGCCCGGGTGAATGCCTTGTAGTCCCCCCTCCCCGTCGATTTCCGCAAGCCCGTCCCTGCATGTCTCTTGTAAGCGCTAGATCCCGCAGGCGCCGCTCCCAACCTGTCCGGCGAAAAAATTTCCCCGGCCGGCAAGCCGGCCTCCTCGCGGCACCGCGCGCCGCTCCAAATTTTCCCGCCTCCCAGGTCCTCCGCTGTGCTCCGGCCGCTCGCACGCTCGCGGTGATCAGCGGCGCCTTTTGCGGTCTCTGACGCGCGAGCCATCGCAGGAACGGTCCTGCGAAATCAACCAAAAGGAGACCACTCATGGCTATCACCCTCGGTACCTTCACCAAGCTCGACAACGGCGCCTTCACCGGCACCTTGAAGACCCTCAACGTCACCGCGGCGCTCACCATCGTCCCGGTCGACAAGATGTCCGACAACGCCCCCGATCATCGGGTCTACGCCGGACAGCGCTACGAGGTCGGCGCCGGCTGGAGCCAGGTCGCGAAATAGAGCGGCGAGACCTACCTGAACCTCAAGATCGGCGCCCCCGAATTCGGGCCGAACTGGGTTCGCTGCCGCCTCGTCAAGCTCGAGAACGCCGGCCGAAGACGGCGCCACCCACATCGCCCTGTGGGAGCCGCGCGACGGTAACCGGCGAAGCCCCGCCGCGGGTACCGCGGCGGGGCTTCTTTCCTCTTCGTTCAGATTCGTCGCCCGGCCCTGCGCGCCGCTATGTATTCTCGAGAAGAGTCCGTCTCGTCAGACTTTCCCATCGTGCCATGCCGGGCCGGGCCGCCTCAAGGATGCGCGGTTCCCCCAATTTTGCCGGGCGCAGAGAGCGCGCTCCCGCGCGCCGGTTATCTTCTGACGCTCGACAAAACCGGCTCCCCCGCGCCCCGCTGCGCGGCGCCTCCGGCGTCCTTGACCCGTCCCGATCCCGGCATGACCGCAGCGTCCCGTCTTTCAAAACGGAAGGAGAGGACGATGATCACGCTTTACGACCACATCCAGGAGCTGCGGGCCGAGCTGCGGGGCTGCTACTTCACACGCCGCGAGCGCGCCGCCGTGCAGGCCGAGCTGGCGCAGGCCATCGCCGAGCAAACCGAGATCGATCGCAATTTCGACACTACCCTCGCCGTCTCGGCGCCGCCCGACTGAGGCGGCGCTCCCCTCCAAACAGGAAGTGCCGTTCCCTTCCTCGGCGCTTCGGGTGGCGCGGCCTTCGGCCGCGCCACCCTGGGTACATAGGGTAACTGCGGCTGATGAGCGATAAAGCGTAGGTCGCTCGAAGTGCTGCCGTTGAGGTGATCGCATCGTCGGTGTGGTGGGCCGCCACCAGTCTCCGATGCCAGCGTGGAATTCGTTGACGATCACTTCCTCTTATTTCAGATTGCAAGCTTGACACGCCAGGAACTCAAGTGACCAGCAGAGACAGAGATTTTCGCCCGCCCCGCCGTGGCTTCGACGACGACAACTTCGAACCACCCCGGCGCAGTTTCGGATCTACACCGCAATTTAGCGCCCAGAGGTTTGAGACGCCCTCCGGTCCGCCGGTCCAGGCCGTCGTCAAATGGTACAATCCCGACAAGGGATTCGGCTTCGTACAGCTTGCCGATGGGTCCGGCGATGCCTTCCTGCATGTGAGTGTGGTCGAGCGCAGCGGTCACGATAGCGTGCCGCCGGGCGCGACATCGAGGTCCGCGCCGGTCCGGGGCCCAAGGGGCCACAGGTAACCGAAATCTTGAGCGTCGACAGCAGCACCGCCCAACAAGATCCGCCCCGACGGGCCCGACCGGAACGACCGATGTATCCGCCGACCGACCAAGCCGTCGTCGAGGAGTCCGGCACGGTCAAATGGTACAACGCTGAGAAGGGGTTTGGCTTCATCGCATCAGATCGGGGCGGCAAGGATATCTTTGTGCATGCTTCGGTGCTGAACCGCGCCGGGATCGCGGATCTGACGGAAGACCAGCGAGTTGCGGTCGACGTGATCGACGGCAGGAAGGGACCAGAGGCGGCCAGTGTACGCCTGATCTAAAACGACAACTTTTCTTTCTCTATATTCGCACCCGTCAGGGTGGCGAGCCCGCGCCGGTTGGCGCTGCTGCGGTGCGGATAAACCCTCGCCCGCTTTACGCCGCCGCCCCACGGATCTATGACGTCCATCCGCAGCCTTTGCGAAGCCAGCAGGGCCGCGCGTGGCGACGCTAGCGCCAGAGCAGTTGCGGCGATCAAAGCGTCAAACCCCTCGATCGGATTGCCGCTTTGGCGCCCGATGCCGAGCCGTCGCATGGCGTTCATTCCACCTCGGTAAAGGCGGGAGGCTTCCGCCCGTATTGCGGACCGTGAAACCGCTGACCGACAGGGGAGGGAATGTAAATGACGGTGACCCGCAGAAGCTTGCTGACCCGCGGAGGGGCCGGAATCGCCGCGGCAGACGATCTTGCGTTGGCCCGCCAGTGCCGCGGAGTTCAATTTCAAATGCGGCAGCGCGCTTCCCGACGGCCATCCGATGGCGATCCGTGTGCGGGAAGCGATGAAGCTTATCAAAGACAGAGCGGCGGCCGTCTCGACATGACGCTCTATACGAACAGCGAACTCGGCGGCGACACCGCGATGATTTCGCAGACGATCACCGGGACGATCGAGATGTACACAATGGCTTTTGATGTGCTGGCGCAAAGGAACGCGGCTTGCGGCGTTTCCGGCGTCGGCTATGCCTTCCTCGGCTACGATCACATCTGGCCGGCGCTGGACGGCGACCTCGGAAATTATTTAGGCGCGGCATCGCCGAGCAGATGGGGCTCCACTGCGTGCATAATTGCTATGACCACGGCTTTCGCGAGATCACCACCCGGACCAAGCCGATCCGATCGCCGGAGGAATCTCAAGGGATTTAAAATCCGCCTGCCCTTCGCCCCACTCCCGATCGCGCTTTTCCGGCATTTCGGCGCCTCGCCAACCCCGACCAACGGGGGCGAAATCTATAGTGCATTACAGACCGGGGTGGTTGACGGCCAGGAGAATCCGCTGATCCTGATCGACACGGCCAAGTTCTACGAGGTGCAGAAATATTGCAGTTTGACC
>CAVZJF010000016.1:0-22666 GCA_963775525.1 uncultured Alphaproteobacteria bacterium
GCGCTTACGAAGGACTGTTCTTCACGCTGGTAGGTGGCGCAGCCTAGGCTGAAGGTATAGTCTTGCGCGAAGATTTGCCGATAGGTTCGACCGCCGTCTTCCGACCTCGGCGCGGACCTGCTGAGTGCGCTCGCGCATTTTTTCTTCGACCTCATACGCGAGCCGCGAGATCACCTGCGGCCGGTTAAATTCAATCACGATAAGCTCGACGGTGTCAGGGCGCGCGCTGACCCAGCGCGTGGCTCCCGGGCCGCTGCATCCGTCCAGCATATGCTCGATCGGGTGAGCCGGATCTTCGGATGAGTAAGCGATCGTCGCGCGGCCGACGAAGTCGATCTCTTCGGCGGCTCGTGCGCTGGTCGCCGGATCAGCCTCCAGCTCGATGCCCAGGCAATCGTCTGGTGTGGTACCGAGTGAGGCGACCACAGTAACGCGCCCGGTCATCGATCGGCTCCTCACGGCAATGTGCTGTCTCCGGCCCCAAGCGATCGCTGCATCAACACGGTATCGACCTAGCCCGCATTTCTCACAGCGGGGCGGTTTGCCGGGGGCGAGCTGAGGCGGTTCGCGTTAGGCGAGTTTGGGCGAGTTGGCGACACGGATAGGGGGTGTTGTCGGGCGCCGTTCGGATCCCGGCTTTGGGTCATTATTTTCGCTGCCTTTTCCCGGGGTCAGTTGGCGCTCGTGGTGAGCGCAGCGTGGGCCGCTTGGTACTCGGCCTGATAGGGGGAAGCCGAGGGCATGGCGAGCTTGATGCGGCGCACGCTGATGCGCACGAGAGCTCCGATTTTCAACAGCTTGAGGCGGATCGTGCCGCAGGTGGCCTTGGCGAATTGGGTGTCGTCAAGGCCGATGCGGCGCAAGGCGCATAAGAGGATATAGGCCACTGAGGCGAAGAACAGGCGCAACTGGTTGGCGCGCATCGTCTTGGCCGAGGTGCGGTCGGCGTAGAGGTCGAGCTGGCATTCCTTGATGCGGTTTTCCATCTCGCCGCGAGCGCAGTAGACTTTCTCGTAGAGGTGGCGGGCCTGGTGCTCATCGCGCGTCAGCGAGGTGACGATAAAGCGCGGATTGGCCTCGCCCCCGGTCCATTCCGCCTTGGCGACGACCCGGCGCTCGCCGCTCCAGCTGTCCCGCGTCCGCCAGGTGAAGTCCTTGAAGCGGCGCGCCGGCTTGCCGGTCCTGCCGCTCAGCTCGGCGGCCTCGGCCAGTTCGGCTTCGATCTGGGCGACCAGCCGGCGGTTGCGGGCCAGGCCGAACAGAAAATCCACGCCGTTATTCTCGCACCACGCCATCAGATCATCGCGGGCAAAACCCGAATCGGCACGCAACAGGATGCGCACCGCCGGCCAGCGCTGCCGGATCCGGGCCACGATCCGCGCCACCTCGGTGATACTGCCGGCGCTGCCGTCGATGTTGGCCGGGCGCAATTTGGCCGCCAGCAGATGGCGGCCGCAGAAGATGTAAAGCGGCAGATAGCAGTAATTGTCGTAATAGCCGTGGAAGAAGCGCCCCTCCTGATGCCCGTGCAGCGGATCGTCGGTGGCGTCGAGGTCGAGAATGATCTGCCGCGGCGCCGCCGCCTGCGCGTCGAGAAACAGATCGACAAACAGCCCTTCGATCGCCGCCGCATCAGAGCTGATCCTGTGATAACGGGTCGGCTCCGCCCGGCTCAGCTCCAGCCGGTTGAGCGTCGATTTGCCGGCCAAGGGCGCACAATCCGCGCGCCGCGCTTCGAGCTTGCCGGCCAGGATCGCCATCACCGGATCATGGCGCAGCTCGTCATGGTCGAGCAGATCCTCGTAACCCAGCGCAATCCCCAATACCCGCTGCCCGACCAGGGTCGCCACCCGATGCTCGATCAGATCGGGCGCGCGGTGGTCCTTGAAGCAGCCGGCAAACCGCGCGATCAACCCGATCGCCCGGTCGGTGGCGCCAAGCAGCATCGCGCCGGCGTCCGAGGTCATCTTGCCGCCGTCGAACGCAGCCACCACCGCGCGCCCGTCGACTGGTGTAAAACCGAACAGATCCGCGCTACACTCTGTCTGCATCGGGCTTCCCCTGATCCTGAGACAAACCGCTGTTGCAACACGATTTTCTCAGATCTAGCAGCCCGATGCACCTACCCCCTTTGAGATATCCGGGCTAGGCGCCGATCTATGCACCGATAAAATACAGCGGCTTAGCGTTTATCGAAGTGAACACGGTTTGGTTGTCGTTGGGGAAGCGGGGCGAGTTGGCCGGTTCCCGTGGCGGCGGGGTTGGCTGGCGTAGATCGGGTCGGGGCTGGGGTTGCGGGAAAGGGTGGCGATGGCGGGGGCACGCTGCCCGGTTTTCAGGTGATCAGACGCAGGCGGTCGAGGAGCATGGCGAAGATCGCCTGATCGGGGGCGCTCGACGGCAGATGGATCTGGATCCGGGTTTTCAGCTCGACAACGCGGGCAGCGAGTTTGATCAGGCGCAGCCGCAGGGTGTCGAACTGCATGCGGCGCCAGGAAGAGCGCGCCGGCATCGCCCGGCGCAGCGACCACATGAGCCAATAGGCGCCGGCGTGCAGAAACAGGCGGAACTGGTTGGCGCCGGCCTCATGGCAGGAGGTGCGGTCGGCGGCGAGGTGGGTCTTCCACGCCTTGATATGGTTCTCGGCCTGACCGCGGGCGCAGTAGAGCCCCTGGTAGAGCTTCTTGGCACGCCCGCCTTCGAGATTGGTGACGATAAAGCGGGTGTCCGGCCCCTCGGGCCCGGCTTCGACCCGCGCGATGATGCGCTCGACCCGCTGCCAGCTCTGGGCGGCATCGTAGAATTGGGTGAAGCGCCGCACCTTGCCGCGCGCGGGCGCTGCCTTGAAACGCTCGGCGGTGCTCTTTTCCAGCGCCGCGACATGGCGGGCGAGCGCCGCGTTGGGAGCCAGGCCGAGGATCCAATCGACCCGGTTCGTGCGGCACCAATCGAGCACCTCGGGTGCGGTATAGTGGCTGTCGGCCCGCAGCAGGATCTCGACCCCCGCCTTCGCGAGGGCAGGCTCTTGGGCCAGTTGGCGCGGAGCGCGCCGACGAGGCGGCGCAGAAAGGCGCGGATCTCCACCCCGCTCGGCCGCTTGCCGGGCCGCAGCAGCGCGGTGTCGAAGCGCCCCTCGCCGTCGAACACGGTCCTCGGACTTGATCCGGGGATCGGCTGAAATCCGTAATCCTCGTAATGGGCGTTGAACAGGCGCAATTGCTGGCCGCCGTGCACGCGGTCGAAGGTATCGTCGATGTCGAGCATATGGATCGTCCTCGCCTGCCGCCGTTAAATGCGATCAAAGCCTTCGAAGCCGCCGCCCGGCTCGGCAGCTTCACGCGCGCCGCAGAAGAGCTCAACGTCACCCACGGCGCGGTTAGCCGGCAGATACGCCTGCTGGAGGATTGGCTCGGGACCCGGCTGTTCTTGCGCACCAGCCGGAACGCGGTACCGACAGAGGTGGGGACGGACTTGCTCGCCGAGGTCGGCCCCGCCCTCGATCGCCTCGCGGCCGTGTGTCAGCGCTTGCGCGAGCCCGTGCCGGCCGCGCCGCTGCTTCGGGTATCGGCTTTGCCGACTTTCGCAATGCGCTGGCTGATCCCGCGGCTTCCCGAATTCCAGCGCAAGCACCCCGGCTTGGAATTGCGGATCGTTACGGCGAGCACCCCGACTGAGCAATTTCGCATGGACGTCGACGCCGTGATCTCGGGACCGGGGCGGCACTTCGGCTGGGTTGGGAAATGCTTATGGAGTTCGTTCTCTTTATCGATCGGGTCAACCTGGCCGCCGCCGCGCCGGTCATGCAGAAGGACCTTGGTCTCGGCAACATCGCGCTCGGGCTCGCCTTTTCGGCCTTCAACTATTCCTACGCCCCGTTTCAGCTGGCCGGGGGCTGGTTTGCCGATCGCTTTGGCAGGCGGCGCACGCTGACGGTCTGCGGACTGGCATGGTCGATCACGACGATGGCGACCGGGGCGGTGCGTGGGCTTGGTTCGCTATTTGCCGCGCGCTTGGTGCTCGGGATGGGCGAAGGGGCCACCTTGCCGGCGGCCAATCGGGCATTGTCGAATTGGACCTCGCTCGCGTCGCGCGGGAAGGCGGTCGGGATTACCCATTCGGCCGGCCGTCTCGGCGCCGGAGTGGCGGCACCAATCGTCGTCTTGCTGATCACCTGGTTCTCCTGGCGGTTTTCGTTCGTCGCGCTCGGCATCTTGTCGGGCCTTTGGGCAGCGGTGTGGTGGCGGTATTTCCATGAGGATCCGCGCCAGCATCCCGGCATCACCGCCGCTGAACTGGCCGCGTTATCGGTAGCCAATCCTGAAAGGCAGATTGCATACGGCCCGGTGCCGTGGCGGCGACTGATTCCCCGCATGACGCCGATGATGATCGGCTATTTCTGCCAGGGCTGGACCGGCTGGCTGTATGTGACCTGGATGCCGTCCCTGTTCTCGAAAAACTATGGCCTCGATCTCAAGAAATCGTCCCCGTTTTACGCTGGGACGTTGTTCTGCACGATGATTGCCGAGTTGCTCGGCGGCGTGGTCACCGACTATCTGCTGCACTGTACCCAGAGCCTACAGATCGCGCGTTCGCTGTTGATCGCCGCTAGCTGGCTTCTCGCCGTGGCAGCGTTGGTGCCGGCGATCCTCGTCCACAATCTCATTTTCGGGATGACCGGTTTCGTCGCTGCTTTGTTCTTCCTGGGCTTTGCGATTTCTCCGATATGGACCGCGACGATGGACATCGCCCCTGCTTACGCCGGCAGCGCCAGTGCGCTGATGAATGCCGCGGGTGCTGTCGCCGGGATATTGTCGCCGGTCATGTTCGGCTGGATCCTCGACCGAACCAGCAGTTGGACGACGCCGTTCACCGTCTCTTTGGGGCTGTTGCTGCTCGGCGCCGTCATGACCTACTGGTTCCGGCCGGACCGCCCGCTCAATACCATTCCCAGCGTCGGCCTCCTGGCGGTGGCAGGGGGATAGGTCTAGCGGAAATCGCGCGGCCGGCACGCACCTCTTCCAGTGTCGGGGCGGCTATCCCCTGCTGTTTTGAGGAGCTTCACCGACGGTGAGCTCCTGGCCGAAGATTAGCAAAGGCAGAGTGGCGACCGCCAAGTCAGGCTTTCCGGACAAGTCCACGTCTAGCCCTGATCATTCACGGGAGGCTGGCGGCTGCACAGTGATGGCGGGGATCGGCCGTATCGAGAGCGGGTTGCGATCGGCGTGCAGATCATCATCGGGGCATATCTCGAAAGACCGCACAACGATCGCTTTTGCCTCGCTGATCGAGCGCGAATTCGGCGGTTTTGTCCGCCCGCCCGTGCGGTAACCTGCAGGTCCGCGCGGCTTAGCGCCGCGGCGGTGGAACGGCGCCGCCGGCCTTTTCGTTCACCCGATATGTTGAGAATTCGGAGGACCCGATGGTTCGCACGCGCGCCCTGACGGCGGCTGCCACGGCCGCATTGCTGTCGGCAGCCGGGCTGACGGCACCAGCGCTGGCGCAAACCGACCCGGCCTCGCCCACCGCCGCGGCTCCGGGGACCCCGGCTGCGACCGCGCTCAGTGAGGCGGACCGCGATTTCATTGATCACGCCGCGCAGGGCGGGATGGCCGAGATCGAACTCAGCAAGCTCGCCCAGAAATCGGCCAACCCCGATGTCCGGCACTTGACCGACCGCATGATCACCGATCACACCAAGATCGGTGCACGGTTGACCTCGATCGCCCGGGCGGATGGTGTGACCGCGCAGCAGTCACTCGATATCGACCACCAAAAGCTGCGCGACAAGCTCGCGGGCGAGCATGACGGAACCTTCGATCGCGACTATGCGCGCGCGATGGTGGTCGATCACGACCAGGCGATAAAGCTGTTCGGTGACGAGGAGAGCGCCGGCCACAACCCGCAGCTGGCGCGCTTCGCCCGCAGCACGCTGCCGATCCTTCAGGAGCATCGCCGCATGGCGGTCGCGCTAGCCGACAAATTAGGCCCAACCGCGGCGAAATAGCCCGCCCGCTGAGGCGCAACTTTTGCCGCCGGCACACGTTCGGCCCGCGAGATTTCGCCTGGTTTCAACCGCGAAGGTGCGTGATGGCGGCAGATCTTGTCATCGGCCTCTATCGGTCGAGCGGCATCGCGCTCGATGCCTTTCACCGCCTGCACACCGAAGGTTTCCCCTACAACCGGCTCGCGCATTTCATACCGAAGGAGACCGGACCGGTGCCACCGACGGTTAGCGCTGAACTCGCGGCACTCGAAGTCGACCCGATGGCCTGGGGCGATGTGCGCCACACATTTGTACGCTACATCCGCAATGGCGAGACCGCGGTTCTGGTCCAGCCTGAGGACGCCGAAGAAGCCCAAATGGCGGCCGACATCCTGGCGCTCTACGCGCCGCTCGCGATCGTGACCGTGCCGATCCGCGACACCGCCGCCAGCCTGCGCTAAAGGACCCGCGCGCTGGGCCGGGTCTAGCTTTAGCCTAGCCGCCGCGCGGTTCACTGGCTTTGTGCGTTCCCGGATATGGAGAATAGGCAGTTCCGGCCCGCTGGTGTGTACAGTTGAATGCGCCTGATGAAGCCCCCCTGTGCCCCGGAGTTACCTCCTGTGTCGGTGAACCAGATCGTATTGTCGCAGAGGCCGTTTGCGAAGCCGTAGGGGACCGCACCGTTCGGGACCGTGTAATAGGCGACAGCACCAGGGTCGAACGGGGAAAAAGTGCCGATCAGACCGTTCGGGGACTCGCCCTCTGAGGACAACCACAGGTTGCCGTCGGGGGGCCGGTCCTGATTCCGATAGACGGGGACGGTCAACCCGAAATTCCGATCCGACACGGTCGAGCGCCGCGTGGCGCACGGCTGTCGAGGCAGCATCGCGTGCGCCGAGCGCGCGAGTGTCGCCGATCGGTCTGAAGCGGCTGCACCTGCCGAAGCGCCGATACCTCTCGGCAACCAGCCCGTCGCCGTGTAGGTTTAGCCGCATCTGCCGATATTTTGCGGCCTTGCATTTGGTAGATCGCGGCGCTTGGCGTGATCAACCGCGCGCCGCCTAATCCCTTACTGTGGAAAAGTCAGGCGGCGGTTGACCAAGGGTTTTGCGACCAAATCTGAAGCAAGTTAAATCAATGGTTTGCAAGTCGCAAAAGTCAGGCGCAAAAGGGGATGCTTTTCGGCTATGCCCGCGTCCCGACCGACGACCAAAATCTCGACCTTCAGCACGCCGCGCCGAAGGCCGCCGGCTGCACGAAAAGTTTCGAGGACAGGATCACCGGCACGGCGCTCAAGCGCCTCGGCCTGGCGCGCGCGCTCAAAGCCTGCGCCGCCGGCGACGTGCTGGTTGTCTGGCGGCTCGACCGGCTCGGCCGCTCGCTCGGCCACTTGATCGAATTGCTAAGCGGCCTCGCCGCGCGCGGCGTGCAGTTCCGATCGCTGACAGAATCGATCGACACCACGACGCCGACCGGCAAGCTGACCTTTCATGTGATCGGCGCGCTGGCCGAGTTCGAGCGCGCGTTGATTATCGAGCGCACCAGCGCCGGGTTGAAGGCGGCGAAGGCGCGCGGCGTGCAGCTCGGCCGCAAGCCCTCGATGACGCCGGCGCAGGCGACTTATTCCACGCCGATCCACACCTTTGTCCGCTTATGCGTATCAGAGAAGCGTTTCGTTACTTTTAGTCTAGGGCGTGTCGTCAATTGAGCCAGATCATAGCGGCGGCGAGATGGGACCGCGGCCAAGAAATTCCTGGCGGTTTTGTCGTAGCGGGTGGCGATGGCGCGGAACTGTTTGAGTTTGGCAAAGAAGTTTTCGATGAGGTGGCGCGCTTTATAGAGTTCGTGGTCAAAGGCACGCGGCGTTAGGCGGTTTCGCCGCGGCGGGATGACGGCTGATTTGCCGGCGGCGGCGAGGGGCCGGATGACACGATCATCGGCGTCGAAGGCCTTGTCGGCGTCGAAGGCCTTGTCGGCGATCAGGACGTCGGCGGCGATTTGCGGCAGCAACGCATCGGCGCCGACCAGGTCGTGAACCTGTCCTGGGGTCAGCCGAAAGCGCAGCGGGTTGCCGAGCGCGTCGACCAGAGCGTGGATCTTGGTGCTCAATCCGCCCTTGCTGCGGCCAATCGCGTGATCGTCATCTTTTTTTTGGCGCGCCGGCGCTGTGCTGGTGAGCGCGCACGATGGTGCTGTCGATCATCGCGTATTCGTTGTCGGCATCGGCGGCCAAGTGCTCGAACACGCTCTGCCACATCCCGTTCTTGGCCCAGCGGCTGAAGCGCCGGTGGGTGTTCTTCCAATCCCCAAAGCGCTCCGGCAGGTCGCGCCACGCAATGCCGGCGCGGTATCGGTAGAGCACGGCTTCGACGAAGCGGCGATTATCGCGGGCGGTGACACCGAAATCACCGGCTTTTCCGGGAAGCCGCTGCTTGATTCGCTCCCATTGATCATCGCGAAGTGCATATCGGTTCATGGGTCAGCCTTCTCTAAAGCCAACTCGCCATAAATCACGTAATGTATTGCCGAGCTAAACTCTTTTTACTACACATGTCCTCAGCCTAAACTCGCGTTACGTGTGTACCCACAATAATTGACGACACGCCCTAGCCATTGAGAGTGGAAAGGCCGTCGCCACCGTCGTTAGGCTACCTGTCGCCTGGAAAGCGAACGATGCCGAGAGAATTGTCGACAGAAGCGTGGCCAGCCCGTCGAGCGGCTTCGAAATTCGGTGACTTGAGGTCGATCGGCTAGCAGACGCCGCTGGCTTTCGCAGCTCGCTGGCAGGGTCCGAGCGCGCAACGGGCCAGTGCGCTCTCGCAATCTGACGGCTTCGCGCCCCTGGCCCGTTGCGTCGGGCGCCGAAACCACATTCAATCAGCCACAAACTCTAGCTCCCGGGGCTCGAACATCGGGAGCACGTCAATGGCACCCAGGATTGCCGATCAGCCGACTTTTTCAACAAGCGGCTAACCAGATCAGCCTCTACGCAACCACAGCGTAGATGCGGTTCTGACCGGAGGCATTCTCACCGCCGAACAGAAACTTGTATTCCAGCCAGCTGGGGAGGCCGACCACCACCGGGTCCGAAACATTTCCGGGAGTTCCAGAGTCCCCATAGGACAGCAGTTGGCCGTTTTGGTCTACAGCGTAGATGCGGTTTTCACCGGAGAGGTCCCTACCGGCGAAGAGAAGCTTGAACGCCACCCACCCGCCGAAGCCGACCACCACCGGGTCCGAAACATTTCCGGGAGTTCCGGCGTCCCCGTAAGACAGCAATTGGCCGTTTTGGTCCACAGCGTAGATGCGGTTTTCACCAGCACGTTCTCACCGGCGAACAGAAACTCGAATTCCTGCCACCGCCGAAACCAACGACCACTGGGTCCGAAACATTACCGGGAGTCCCGGCGTCCCCATAGGACAGCAATTGGCCGTTTTCGTCGACGGCGTAGATGCGGTTCTCACCAGCGACGTTCTGACCGGCGAACAGAAACTTGAACCCCAGCCACCCGCCGAAACCGACGACCACCGGGTCCGAAACATTACCGGGAGTTCCAGCGTCGCCATAGGACAGCAATTGGCCGTTTTGTTGACTGCGTAAATGCATTCTCACCGGAGAGCGTACCGACCGGCGAACAAAAATTCGAATTCCTGCCACCCGCCGAAACCGACAACCACCGGGTCCGCAACATTACCGGGAGTTCCAGCGTCCCATAGGACAGCAATTGGCCGGACCCGAACGGAGGGAGCCCGGTATAGGCGATCTTGATAAGCGTTGGCGTCTCGACGGTTGTGGTGGCCACCGTCACGCCGTTCTCCACGATGTTATCGCCGTGTCCGTACCGCCGTCGGCGAGAAAGTCCAGGCCATGCCCGCCCATGGCCGAATCGAAGTAGATCTCGCCGAAATTCGGCATTGGCGGATTGATTGCCGATTTCCGGCCGTTCGAGTATCCACTCGGCCTGATTTTCCAACGAGACGGTGCCGCTGGGAGCGGTGAAGATGAACCCCGCGTGAATACCGCTGGTCAGGTTGAGGAGGTTGAAGAACGCCTCGGTCGGGGAGTCCATACAAATCAGGCCGAGCATCGTGTCCCCGAAACTGACCGGAAGGTTCGTGATCGCCTTGAAGGAATTCGGAAACCATTCAAACCAGGCATAGCAGTTCTTGCTGAGGTTACCGTTCGCGTCAGCCGACACAGACTGCAACGTGCCGATCTGCGTGACGTCTGTGTTCCCGTCGATGCCGATCCAGGCGAACGAGTACTGGTCCCCTCGGCCCTCGGCGGCGGGCGCGACATCCGGGACATTCCACTGACCTAAAACCCAGGTGAACGTCTGACTTCCTGCGGCATGCACTACGGTGCCCGACCACGTGGGATGCGGAAAGTCACCAGGTCCTGTCGCGGGCGTCGGCGCTTAACCTCCGGAAGCAGCTCATCCATCGATCGGAAGGTGGGTGTGATATAGGTAAGCTTGCGGGAAAAATCTGGTCCCAGCGGGCCGCAAGTTGTGGCCGGATCGCCGGATCGGGTCGCTGCGGAAGGCCGTAGCGCCGCAACTCGAGCGCCGATGCTGCGCGCGGGTCGAATCCCTTGGGCGGCAAGGGATGAGTTCTGATGCTGCCGCCAGCGGTCTCAGGGTTGCTATGAGACATGGATGCTTCCTCTCTCTCAATCGTACAGGATTCTCATCACGCCGCCCGAGCTTCCTGATGCGAAGTCCGAACCGAACGGCTCAAAAGTTCTCGGAGGCCGGGCGTGGAACCCAACAAGGAGTGCTGGACGCAACCCCTTGCAGGCTGAACTGCTCTACTTTACCGTCTTCCCCGGTGGGCCTTTAGCCCGCGGGCTGGAGCCGCGGGTTGACCCGGGAATCTTTGGATGGCCGGGACAGAGCCCGGGCTGTCCGGTTCAAGGTCGCTCGGCAATCTCGACGGGTACTATTCATATCGATACCACTTTTGTCGTCATGGCCGGACGTGTTCCGTGGGCATCCACGAACCCGCGGGGCACGCCTTGATCGGCCGAAAAAGGACGCGGACCCCCCGGGTCGACCCGCGGGCTAAAGGCCCACCGGTGATGGCGATCATAGGTGGCAGCAAGCAGCATCTCACAACCGATTTTGCCGAACCGGACAGCAGTGGACGAAGCCCGGCGATGACCCGTAGAACGAATAGTGGCGGAACCGATCGGCGAGCCCATCGTAGCTCCTCAAACCATCGGTGATGATGCGGGCGCCGGGTTTGGCGGCGCTGCGGACGAAGCCGAACAGGATGCGCCGCTGTCGCGGCCGGCAGGACGGTAATGCGCGCGCTGCCGGCGACGAAGCGGCTCTTCTTGATGCCCTCGCCCTGGCGCGGCCCGGCCGGAACCGTCTCGACGGCGATCGCCATCAAGCTCTTGTTGGGATCAGCTGCAGGCCGCGGCCCCGGCTCGCGGGCTTGCCGCGACCGCCATAGTAGGTTTCGTCGATCTCCAACAGGCCGTCGAGCGGGTATTCCGGCCGTTCGCTCAGCGCGTGGCGCAGCTTGTGCGCCACCAGCCATGCGGTGTCGTAGCGCAGCGCCAGCTCGCGCGCCAGGAACAGCGCCGACACGCCGCGCTTGTCCGATAACCCGGCGGCCTGCGCCGCGGCGAACCATTTGCGCAGCGGCGTGCGGGTGCGGTGAAACACCGTCCCGGCGGTCACCGAATGCTGCCGCCCGCAGCCGGCGCACTTGAAAACCCGCGGCCGCGCCGCGAGCTGATACGCCGTCCGCCCGGCGCACCCCGCGCACACGAAGCCCTCGGGCCAGCGCAGCTGCGCCAGCGCCGCAAGGCACGCCGCCTCGTCACGATAGCCGTCCATGAACTCGAGAAATCCGGACATCACAATCCCTTGCGCCACCCCATGGTCGGTGCAGGATTACCCGCTCATCGCGAACAGTTCAAGAACATTCCTGCCTACCCTGCCTTAACCGGATAGGGAGGTAGGTTGAAGCAATCGATGTCTTGATCGCGGTCGTCGACGGGCTCAAGGGCTTTCCCGAGGCGATCGCCACGGTGTTTCCGCTAACCGCGGTGCAAACTTGCATCATTCACCTGATCCGCAACTCGCTGGCGTTTATCTCGTGGAAGGACCGCAAACTGATCATGCCCGATGTGAAAGCGATCTACCGGGCGGAAACCGCTGTGGTGGCGCCGCCGAGCTCGACCATTTCGAGGCCCAATGGGGCAAACGCTACCCGGCGATCGGCCAGGCTTGGCGCCGGGCCTGGGAATACGTGGTGCCGCTGTTCGCGTTCCCGGCGGCGATCCGCAAGATGATCTACACAAACGCGGTCGAAAGCCTGCATCGCAGTCTGCGCAAGATCATCAAGACCCGCGGCAGCTTCCCGACCGACGAGGCGGCACTCAAACTGGCGATCCGAAACGCCGGGGTTAAATGGCGCCGGCGGGTTGAATGGACAGCGGCGATGGGGCAGTTTGCCATCTGTTTGGGTGTTTTGAGCCTTCAGCGCGCTGAAGGCTCAAAACCATCAGACGCGGCTCGCCTTACACAAAATTTCGGACACTTCCCCGCTGGCCCGCGCATCGAGATCGACGACGCTTATGCCGGCGGCGAGCGCTCCGGTGAAGGGTCTGGGCGCGGCCGACGTGGACACACCCCCTTCATCGCCGCAATCGAGACATCCGACGACGGTCGACCGCTGCACGCCCGCCTCCAGGTCGTGCGCGGGTTCCGTGCCGGCGAAACCAGACGCCTGTGCGCCGGCGTCGCGGCCGGAACCACGGTGGTCAGCGACGGTGGTCAATGGTTTCGCTGCATCGCCGAGCAGCCGGGCATCATCCACGAGCGCCACGTTACCGGCTCCGGTCGCGCCGCGGCACGCCACCCTGCCTTCCGCTGGGCGAATACGGTACTCGCCAACGTCAAGAACAGCCTCCTGGCCACTCACCGTGTGGTCGGTGCCAAACATCTGCCGCGTTACCTCGGCGCCTTCGCTTGGCGCTTCAACCGCCGCTTCGTCTTGAAAACCATCCACGAGCGTCTTGCCGTCGCCGCAACGACGACCCCGCCGATGCCCTACCGCCTCCTGAAATTAGCTGAGGCTCGATGGTAAGCAGGACACCCGGTATCGGACTTTCAGCATCGGCGCGCGCCTCTCGATTTCCAGGCAAAAAAACCATTGAGCCGGTATGGGGTTGGCGGATAAGGGTGAGCTCGCGGATGGCGTCCGAGCTTTACCAAATCGAGCTTGCCGAAATTACCGAATCGTCCTTGTGAGTGAATCGATCATTTGGAGCAAATCTTGCTTAGCCGACAGCAACACCCACACCCACACCCTCGCGGCGATGATCGCGAACGGATCACCCGAGCACGCCAGGCGGCCGAAGCGCTGTTCACATCGCACCCGCCAGTCCGCGGGCCAGCCGTTCCGGATACCGCACCAGCCGACCCATCGGCGCGCAAACCGCGCGTGCTGGCGATCTCGCCGGCAGCGGCCCGCCGCGAGGAGCCAAAAACTCCGATCCGCTGTGAGCCGCAGACGACGCCAGAGCTTCCGCCGTCGCAATTTGCCCGCATCCGGACCTTGGTAAAATACGGCATGACAGTCGCCCAGGTCGCCGATGTCTACGGCGCCGCGGTCGGCGAGATCGAGCGCATTCTCCGCAACGCCTGATGACGTTCGGCCTTCCGGCCGCGCCTACGCTCGGGGAAGTCCCGCGCCAATCGGCAAGCTCCTCGTCGTCGAGGCGCTCGGGCATCCGCGGGTGCCATTCGCCGGGCACGGCCGGATCACCGCGCCGGGTCGAGCCAAAAGGAGCGCGTTCCCTCCAGTCCCTGGCACACCGCCCAGACATACCAATCGATGATGCCCTCGCTCTAACGGAGCGGACCCGCCACAGGCCGATCAGGTTTGCGCGCGCGACCAGTTGTAGACCCGAGTCAGTGTCTCACCCATTAGCGAGGCGCGATCGCTGTCGGAGAGCCGGTCGGTGACGCGAAACAACTCAACTCCTTGCTCGTAGGTCAACATCCCGACCGCCCGGGTCCAGTCAGTGCCCCACATACAGCGATCGAAGCCGAAGGCGTCGAAAATGCGGGCGAGCGGATCCCAGATGTCTTTGTAGGGGAAGGGTTCGTGCGAGAGTGTGCAGGCTCCGCTGATTTTCACCGCGACGTTGTGATGGGGCGTCATGGCGAGCAGCTTTGGGAGATCGACGAACGGCTCCGCGGGCGCAGGCGGCTCGTGCGGTTGCGCCAGGCCAAGGTGGTCGATCACCAGCTGCGTGTTGGGGTTTCGCGCCGCGAGCTGCTCGGCCTGGTCCAGGCGCCCCGTACAGGCCAGGTTGACCGGCAGGGAATGCTGTGCCGCCGCGGCGAGGACACGGTTGATGGCGGGGTCGGCAGGGTCGGTCGAAACGTTATCTCTCAGGAAGATCCGGATGCCGACCGCACCCTTGGCGGCGGCCCAATCGGCGATCGTTTCGAGCACTGGGGGGTCGGTCGGATCGACCGGCTTGACCATCCTGAACCGGCTGGGATGCGCGCTGTAGACTTCCAGAGCATAGCTGGCGTCGTAGCGATACATGCTGAACGGGGAGACCAATATCGCACCGTCGACGCCGACCGCGTCCATGGCGGCCGCCATCTGGTCGCCGGTAACTTCCGCCGGCCCGTAGAGAGTGCCCACCCAGGGGCGGCCGGGGTGGTTGCGTTCGTAAGCGTGAACCTGGGAATCGAATGTCGGCATGATTTCCACCCCTCCGCGGAACCGATGTTGTTCAGGTGCGGCATGTCCCGCTCCCCGCCGCCTTTAACGGCGCCTGCAGTGTCGGACAGGGACGCTACGTTGGGCGGCTCTGGGGCTCAAGAGACCACGATAATTCCATTTCTGACGGTCAAGGCGAGCACGTTGATCGCTGGCAGGGTCGAGATCGACCGCAGACAGAGATCCTATATCCAATCTTGACGCGTCTAGGCTGCGTCAAGCGGTTAGATAATTCTTATGTAAGTATAACGTAATATTTACCATTTATGAATGGCTGCCATGCCGATTCCGTTAACCAAATCCGATTGCCATCAATGATCGTAAAATTAATCATTAAAAAGCATCACCTCAGTTTCGCTGGTGCTGCCTGTGATCAACCCCGGGTCAAACCCGGGAAAAAAGGAGGAACGCGGTGAAACGCTCTCAATATCTTACGTTATTATCGGCCTTAGCATCCGCAGGCATGGCCGCGGGTGCCGGACCGGCTGCTGCCGATACCTGTTCGAACTTG
Source organism: uncultured Alphaproteobacteria bacterium (assembly GCA_963775525.1). Lineage (GTDB taxonomy): Bacteria > Pseudomonadota > Alphaproteobacteria > ATCC43930 > CGMCC-115725 > AP-15. The sequence goes on from CAVZJF010000016.1 coordinate 15,252, forward strand.
GCGACCTCGCTCAATCTCACCGACATCACCGTCACGGCCGCACAAACCGTCCCTGCCGGCAATTACACCGCGGCCAACGGTCAGACCTTTCAGAATCTGCCGACCTTTTGCCGTGTCGCGGCTACGGCAACCCCGACCAGCCAGTCTGATATCAACTTCGAAGTCTGGATGCCGCCGACGGGAACGTGGAACGGCATCTTTCGCGGAGAGGGCTCGGGTGGTTCGGCCGGCTCGATCACCTTTTCGCTGATGGCTAACGCCATTGCGCGCAACTACGCGACGATGTCGAACGACAATGGCCACACCGGCAGCAACTGGTCATTCTCGTTGCAACCTGAGCGGGTTAACGATTTCGGGTATCGGTCCCAGCACGACACAACCGTGGCGGCCAAGGCGATTATCCAGGCCTACTACCAAAAGGGTCCCAACTATTCTTATTTCTACGGTTGCTCTCAGGGCGGCCATCACGCGCTGATGGAAGCGCAGCGCTATCCCGACGACTATGACGGCATCGTTGCCGGTGCCTATGCCGGCATCGACTGGACGGCGCTGATGTTTGCTGAGCTTTGGACTGGGGTCCATTCGGACACCGGCGGACCTGCTTCCGCCTTGCCACAAATCCAGCTCAACCTCGTTACGAACGCGGTTCTAAAGCAGTGCGGCCGCCAAGATGGCGGCCTGGCCAGCGATGCCTTTCTCGCCGATCCGCGCGATTGTCATTTCAATGTAAAAACATTGCAATGCAAGGCAGGCCAGGATCCCAGCACCTGTTTGACCGCCGGTCAGGTCGCGGCGGTACAGGCGATCTACGATGGCGCCTCGGACCCGAAGACCCACAAGCAGATCTGGCCCGGTTTTCTGCCCGGCAGCGAGACTTTTTGGCGCGAGGTGCTGGTCGGCAATCCGAACGCCCCCGGCGGCAGCTCGGCGTCATTCTTCAAGGATGGCGTGTTTAACGGCGAGGCCAATTTCAGCTATTTGAACATCAACTTCGACAGCGACGTCGCGCTGACCGACAACAAGCCGGCCGGCAGCGGGCTGACCTGGCAACAGGCGCTTGACGCCAACAACCCTGGTCTCACCGCGTTTCGGCGGCACGGCGGCAAGCTGCTGATGTATCACGGTCTTGCTGATCCGTTTGTAAGCCCGATTGGCAGCCTCGACTATTACACTGCGGTGATCGGCGCCACCGGTCGTGGGCCTAATCCGGTAAAGGATGCGCAAAACTTTGCGCGCCTGTTCCTGGCTCCCGGTGTTACCCATTGTGGCGGCGGACCGGGCGCGAATGTATTCAACGGCCCCGACAATCTTGGCGGTCCGGAGGATCCCAATCACGACGTCTTCCTGGCGTTGCGACAATGGGTAGAGAACGGGGTAGCGCCGACCCGCATCATCGGCACCAAATATGTCGGCGACAAACCGGCGAATGGCGTCGCCTTTACCCGGCCGATGTGCGCGTATCCGCAGCTTGCGCGCTATCGCGGCGTTGGCGACACCAACGACGCGTCGAGCTTTGTCTGCGTGACCGACAACAATGACAGCAATGGCCCGATCGTCGCTGACTTCGGGACCCGCGACACGCTGGTCGGTTACGCCGATCTGTTGTTCTTCCCATAAACCGCCCCGGCGCGACATGGCGGATCCATCCGCTGTGTCGTGCCGCATTTCCGCCAATATAAGGCACGAAGCGCATCTTACCGGCTTACGGCCATGTGCCGGGAAAGGGATGCCACGAGCTTTAGAGCGTCCCGTTGGCGACCTTGATTCTGCAGATTTGATTGGTGTGACGGCCGCCGTGAGTGTCCGTCGGCACAACGAGCTGGGCTGGGCCTTTAAACTCGGCGGAGTTGTACGGCTCCTGGGATAGCACGACACCATCTTCGGCATAGCCGAGGAGAATAGGCGCATTTCCAAAGCCGGGATCAATCTCGCCCTGAGACACCACGGTTTCGTAGCCGTCAGTTCCGACGACCATGATGTACAGCGTCGTTTGCGCCGCGGGCTCGCCGACATACTCATTCGGGGTCGGCGGCGGGACCTTGATGCCGCCGGCGGCGATGCTCAGAACGGTCCACAGCGTCGGCCCGGTTTCTGAGAAGGTTTCCGCTGCGCCAAGGTGATTGAGATAGGTGATGTTCAGCGTCTCCTGCCCGGACAGTGCCTCGATCTCGGGCACCGTCAGAGCCACAGGCGTGTTCACATCTCCATCGAACTACGGCGTTTCCGCCGCTTGCGGACGCAACTACAAGCCCAATGTCATTCGGATCGGACAGCGCCGGCGGAAGCCGGACCCTGTGCTTTCGTGCCCAGGCCGGCACACCGGTTAAGGCAATTTTTGGAGCCGGCGACGCACAGCGGGGCCCAACAACCCTTCTAGTCCGACAAGCAGGATCGGCAGGCTGCCAGGCTCCGGCGCCGGCAGCGGGGCGAATACCGCGATGCAGCCCGGATTTTCTTGGCTTGTCGGACAGGGGTCCAGCGTGGTGGTGCCGGCGAGCGCCACGAAAACATCGCCATCGAACGGATCTACCGTGATCGAATGGGCACTCGTGGTGGCCGGCAGGTCGACCATCTGGCTAATGATGCCCGCGCCGTCGTCGGGGACGATGTCGAAGAACCGGGTGGTGTTAGTGCCGTCATTGCCCGTGACGTAGAATGCGTTTGTCGTCGGATCGTACCACAGCTCGTCGGTGCCACCAAGGCCGGGGACTGTCGCGACGACCGAGCCGGTGTGCAGGGTGCCACCGGTGGGATTGATCACGAGCGCCGCAGCCCCCACGTTGCCGCAACCGACCATGAGATTGCCGCTGCCGCCGACCGCGAGGCCCGCGGGCGAACAAGACGTAATGCCCAAGGAGGCGAACGAGATCGTTCGCAGGACATTGCCGGTCGTGTCGATCTCGGCAAGTCCTCCTGGATCATTGGCCGCGGTCGTCAACTGAGGGATGGAAACGAAGAACGTTCCTGTCTTCGGGTCCCACGCCGGCTGCTCCATGCCGCCGGCCGGGGGCTGACCCGGGACGGTGATGGGGCTCTTAAAGAGCGTGACCGGCGATGTACCGTTTGTCGTGTTAAACAGATTTCCGTATGCCGGGGTTTCGGCGTTGTTCGCGGCGAGGACCTGCTTCGTCAGCGGCGAGAAGGCCATTTCATCGACCCGAGTCGTGCCGCCGGTCGATATCGATTGCAGCAGGCTCGGTGCCGCTGGATTAGTCGCGTTGAAAACCTTGAGCGTGCTGTTGCCGTCACCGGCGTAAATGGTGGTCGTCCCTCCCGAGGTGACCGTCAGGACGCCGTCAGGACCCGACACCGATGTTGTGGCCTGCTGCCCGGTAAACCCAGTCGCCCGGCCGAGAAATGTCAGGCTGGATCCAGAAAAGATATCGACACTGGCATTGGACCGGTCGGAGATAAAGATGTCTCCGGTCACCGGGTCGGCGAAGCTGATGTCGAACGCAGAGAACGCGCCGCCTAGCTGCATGTTCGCCGTGTCTGCCGGCACCGGAATATAGGTGTCGAATGCCACCATTGGATCCGCGGCGGCCGGGCCGGCGGCTGCTGCCATTGCGACCACGCCCGCCAGCGCGACTGAACCTGTTACCTTCCGCATACGCTCCTCCCTGCGAATTCGCGGTTTTCGTCGAGATGGCCGCAAAGCCACTCCCCGCGTGCAGGCAAGTTCAGGCAAATTTCGCGCCACCCAAAAAAAGGTTAATCGTTAAGGATTTGAGCCCTCCACAACGCCCGCATCCGTCTGTGGTCTGTAAAAATATCCGACACGCTCTTTGTAGGGAGATAGGCCAAGAGTGCCGCCTGGCTCAATAGTTTATCCATGGCGTGGGTGCTCGGGCCCTGGCCGCAGAACCGTAAAATTCTTCGACACACGACCCGGGAACCCGCGCTGCGCCAACGTGGGGTCACGCCATAGAACGGGCAGGATAGCACGGTAAGCAGGACCGACGGTATTGCTGCGCCTCGACCGCACGATCGCGCAACCGACCGAGGCGGTGGAAACAGACAGCGCGCGCGAGGGCGTTGCGCGCTTCGCCCTTGTTGAGTTCCACAGTCGCCTGCCGCCGCAGTCCTGGCAGCTCGAGCCAGTCGAGCATGAACAGGGTGCGCTCGATCCGTCCGATTTCGCGAAGGGCCAGCGCCAGGCCATTCTGGCGGGGATAAGCTCCCAGGCGCTTGAGGAGGAGCGAAGCGCTGACCGTTCCGGTGCGAACCGATGTCGCGAGGCGCAAGACATCATTCCAGTGGGTCGTGATCAGCTTTTCGTCGACGCGCCCGGCGATGAACGGTTCGAGCACCGGCCAAGCGCTTGTTGGTCCAAAGGTGTAGAGGCGCCGCTCTGCCAGGTTGGGAATGCGCGGGGCGAAATAGAAGCCGAGCAAATATGCCAAGGCGAAGTTGTGATCGCTGACGGCGCCGCCATCGGTGTGATGCGTTCCGATGCTCAGGTCGGCCTCGTGGTAGAGCAGGCCATCGATGACATAGGCGGCTTCGCCGGAAGGCGGGATCGCAACCGTATGGTACGGCGTCTTGCTGAGCCGAGAGGTGCGTATAGAAAAGTGCGGTTGCGGTGCGTTCGTAATGGGCGTTGACCGCTCCGACAGCTTCCCCCGGCCCGGCAGTCGGGAAGTGCTGTCCATCCGAGCTGGACACATCGGCGGCACCGAACGAGGCGGCGAGCGGCTGGCGCTGCTGGGCGTTAACCAGGATCGCGAGCGCCTGGCGGTAGGTTTCCTCGCGCAAATGCCAGGCTGCCGTCCAAGCGAGCTGCCGATAGCTGGCGACAGCGCAGGCCTCGGCCATCCGGGTCAGGCCGAGATTGGTGGCGTCGGCCAACACTGCGGTGAGCACAACGCGTCGATCATCGGCCGGCGCACCCGAATGCAGGTGCGTGAAGGCGCCGCTGAAACCGGTCCAGCGATCCACCTCGGCGAGCAGGCTGGTGATGCGAAGGTTCGGCATCATCCGATACAGCCTGTTGGCCAGGGTCTCCGCCTCCTCCGGTGTCACCGCCTTGAGCGGCGTGATTTTCAGCTCATCGCCTTTGATTCGGACGTCTTCGAGCCTGTCTGCCGCGGCTTTGGCCGCCACCTCGGCGAGGCGCCGTTCCAACAGAGCGCGGCGCTCGGCAAGATACTCTTCGGCGGTTGCCGGCGCCGCGACGGGCAGCGGTCCGGCCTCGCGCATCGCGGCGAACAGGGCGGGCGGAATCAGCTGGTCTTCGACGGCGCGCCATTGCCGGCTGCCCTCGACCCAGATGTCGCCGGCGCGCAGCCGGTCTCGCAATGCCAGCAGGGTCGCCGCCTCCCAGGTTCGGCGCTCGGCACCATCCGGGCTCAGCACGGCTTCGCGCCAGGCTGGGCGAAGAAAGCTTGTCGGTAAGCTGCGCGGCCATTTCCGGCCGCCGCCGCTTTCGTAAATCGAACGCAAAAGCTCGACCGCGCGCAGTGTGGCAGCGGCGGCTGGCACGGCGTGGAATTGGAGAGACCCGAGGAACAGCGGCCCCAGCCGATGCAGCACCGGCCAGGCGCGCGCCGCAAGAGCCGAGAGATCCACTTTGTCCGGGCGCGCCAGGCGTTTTGCCTCTTCGACGCTGCGGGCCAGCTTGTCCCAGCCGATCACGGACGCAACGGCCGCCTGCAAATCGGTGCCGCTCTCCCGGGCCTCGATCAACGCCGCTCCCAGCTTGGCCAGCAGGCGCACCTTGTCGTTGATCGCCCGAGCATCGCGCATCAGGGCATCCTGCTCGCGGACTTCCGCGCGGCGAAACATGCGGCCGACAGCGCGGTCAAACAGGGCGACGGTATCGTCGGTCAGGCGCGTGATCGTGTCGAGCACCGTCGCGACCAGGGTCGCGCGGCGGCGCAAGGGTGACAGGGCCCGCAGATGCTGAGCGGTGAAGCGGGCACCCTCGCGCGCAAGCTTGCGCAGGCGCTCAGGGTGGACGCCTTCGGCGCCGGCCGGATCGAGACCGATTGTTCTGAGAATGGCGCGTTGCTCTACCAGACGCGCAAGGGCGCGGTGACCGGGAGCGCCTGGCGGCTGACGCGCCCAGGCCAGCCTGCTCATCGCCGTGCCTTCCTTGGTCGTCAGCAACGCATCCAGCGTTTTGGCCTGCTCTGGAAGCAAGCCTCGGGTGAGCTGATGCGCCACCTGGCGCTCGGCAAGTACCGCCGCCGCGGCGATTAAACGCTCGATGACGGAAGGGCCGGGAGCGATGATCTTTCGTCGCCGCAGTTCGTCCATCAATGTCGCGGCGATCGCCGCGGCATCCGTATTCCCGAGCGCCACTGGCACCAGCCACGCCAGCAACTCGCGCCTGTGTTCCGGAGCAAACGTGCGGAAGCCGAACTCCGCGCGCAAAGCGCTAAGCTGCTCGCGACGCGTCTGCACACGCACGGCGTAGGTGGCGAGTGCATCGTGAGCAACACCGAGTTGGCCGGCAACAAAACCAAGCGCTGTGCTCCGGGATCGACCTCGCGCGGGCGCAGCAGGCGGCCCGGGTAACGGAAAGCGCAGAGTTGCAGCGCGAAACCGAGCTGGTTGGGGTCGCCGCGGCGGCGCTCTATAGCGGCGAGATCGGCGGTACCCAGGGTCCAGTGCCGGATCAGTTCAGTTTCGGTGGCAGGCAAGGCAAGCAGCACCTCGAGCTGCTCGCGGGTAACAGCGCGGCGTCTCGGCATGGCGAATTGTCCCAAATAGAGTTAAGGCTGTTCGATACGTTGTGAGCCCGAACAGAGACAACGGGTTGCGGCCGGTCAACCGGAGAGAGTTCAATTGGGACAGCGCGCCGCTCTCTATTGCCGAGTATCGACCGCCGATCAGTCCTGCGCCCGGCAGGAGCGCGATCTGGCCGCTTTCGCGGCGCGCGCCGGCTACGAGGTGGTTGGCGTATTCAAAGAAACCGGCTCGGGCGCGAAGCTCGATCGCGGCGAGCGGAAAAAGGTGATTGCGCTCGCTCAGCGGCGCGAAGTCGATGCCGTGTTGGTCACCGAGCTTTCGCGCTGGGGCCGAAGCACTCTCGATCTCCTGCACACGCTGAAGGAGCTCGAGACGTGGCGCGTGTCCGTCATCGCCATGAATGGCTTGACCTTCGACCTATCGACACCGCACGGCCGCATGATGGCAACGATCATCGCCGGCATCGCCGAATTCGAGCGGGAGTTGATTCAGGAGCGGATCCGCTCCGGCATCGCCGCCGCAAAAGCGCGCGGCAAGCGCCTTGGGCGCCAGCCCGGGCAGAGGCCGAAATCCGATCGGCTCGCTCCAAAAGTGCTTGCACTTGTCGCTGCGGGAAGGAGCTATCGCCTGATCAGCCGCGAATTGGGGCTCAGCAAAAATACCGTCCTTGAGATCGTAAAGCGGAACCGAGCGATGTCAGCTTGATAGTCCGATTAGGGTGG
>CAVZJF010000017.1:0-71005 GCA_963775525.1 uncultured Alphaproteobacteria bacterium
GATATCGCCGAGCCGCGGGGCGTGGAGGGCCGTCGCCATAAAGTGTAGCCGATGAACTAGAAAATCCGCTTGCGAGGAGCGCCAAGCCGCCTGGCTCCGGGACCGTGCTGATCTCTAGGTTATCAAAATAACCCTGGTAATTGAGGGGATTGTAGCTTCCAGTGACCATGAATTCGACCAGTTCGAGTTCGGGCGTACTGAACTCCGTGATCGTGACACCCAGTGCTGTAATGTCTGCCCAGCTATCCTGATCGAACTCGGTTCCATTGAGGAAATAGATGGTCTTTTGGTCGGGGAAGTCGAAACGAGCCTCGAGCTCGTTGTACTGACCAAAGAGGTAGGTCGGGCCTATGTGTTGAGTGGTGCCACTTTCGACATGGATGTGACCATCCGATGACAGCCACATTTGACTGCGTTGGAAAGCCCCCACGAACACGCTAGGGTCATCGACGTAGAGGAGCGGTTGAAAGTTCACGCTTATGAGATCGGTCCCAGTGCTCGGGCCAATCAGCGCGGCCTCAACCTTGACGCTTATTTCCCGGCCTGCAGCATCAAAGACGGGCTCGCACCGCCGGGCAGGTAACTGAATGAAGCGGAGGCGAGGCCACCGGCGTTGTTCGGCATTGGGTTGATTAGCAGCGACTGCGCCCCTCCCTTTGGAAAGATTGTTGATATGGAGCCGACTGGAATGGAGCCAGGCGGGCCGCCTGTGTCGCCGGCTGCTATAGTCCACCCCGCTTGACCAACGATAGGCCCCGGGGTGAAGGTCGGTTGCTCGAACCCGGTTTGATAGAAGGTCTCGCCATGCGTCGGAGGAGCGCTCAGAAGGGAGACAGCAAGAGCCGTACCCAACAATGCGCCGAAGCTCAACGCGGATGACGATTTTGGTGAACGTTTGGCTTGTTCTGCGTTTTCTCGCTTACTCATTTGTTCCTCCCGATTTTTGGTGCTGGCCTCCGAATAGAGCATCGGCCATTCATGATCCCTGCGCGATTCCTCCCACCCCTCCGCGATGATTCATGCGGTTACGCCTCTAACTGCACGATACGATTGAGCCCTGTACTGAAGCCTTTCGAGCACCTGAATGCATTAAAGCTCGGGAGCTGCGCCGTGTCGTCATGCGTTCGGATGACGCGAGCCATTTTCGTGTAATATTTTTTTTGCAGAAGTGTGAGGAACCTCACACTCGATCGGCGCGCCACGTCACATCGCTGTAAGCAAAACGGGCCAGCGCGCCTTCCGGGCCGGACGATACGCGCAATGCAGGGGGTGGCGATGCGCTTTCAAACACTTTCGGAATTGGTCGGATCGATCTACGACACGGTGGTGGATCCGAGCGCCTGTCCGACCATGCTCAACGGTCTCGCGGACCTGCTCGGAGCAACGGGCGGAGCGCAAGTCGGCGCCTACAACGCGAAAACCCACAGCGCCACGATGCTTGCCCCGCGCCTGGACCCCAAAGAATTACCGAGCTTTTCCAACATTGGGCCGACATTTGGCGGCGTTGCGGCGAGCATCCGATCGGCGCCGTTATCGTCCCGGAAATACACATTTCTCACCCGGATCGGCGTCACCCCAGATCTTTAACGGATCTTTAACGCCGCACAGTACGGAGAGGATGATGGGCGCAACCCTGTTGGCCGAGGGTTGGGTTTCGACGGTGGTGTCGGTGTCGCGTCCCTATTCCGAGGGCGCGTTTGACACGGCTGAGGCCCGGCTGTTCGCCGCCGTGATCCCGCATCTGCAGCGCGCCGTCCAGCTGCGGCGGCGTCTGGCCGCTCTGGACGGGCCGCCGACGAGCTCGGCCGAGATGCTGAACCGGCTGCCTCACGCCGTGCTGCTGGCCGACGCTGGGGCGGGGGTGATCTTCGCCAACCAAGCCGCCGCGAGGATGCTCGGCGCCGGCGACGGCCTGTCCCTGGGCCGCGACGGCCTAACAGCCGAAACCACCGAGGACACGCGCCGGCTGCGGCAAACCATCGCCGATTGCGCGGCGCCGGCAAGCGAGCTCGGCGGTGCCGGCGGCCGCCTGCGGCTTCTCCGCCGGGACCAAGGGCCGTTGACGGTGCTGGTGATACCGCACCGGACCCGGGTCACCTGGATCGACGTCCTGCGCCCGACGGCGATCCTGTTCGTCACCGACGCGGAGCAGGCGGCCGTAGTCCGCAGCGAACGGCTCGGCCAGGATTTCGGGCTGACCCCGGCGGAAGCCGTGTTCGCGGTCGAGATCGCGAAAGGCGACGGGCTGCAGGCCGCCGCCAGCCGCCTCGGCGTTTCGTTGACCACGGTTCGCACACACCTCGCCCACGTGTTCGACAAGACTGGGACGCGCCGCCAAGCCGAGCTCGTTCGCCTGATCCTGCAAGGCCAGCCGTCAGCCGCCGCCGACTAGAGGGTGATCCTGTTGGGCTGAAGCATAGCCGGAATTGGCCAGATAATTGGCGCATTGCTGCGGGATGAAGCGGTCGGGGCGTGCGCCGAGGCCGCGCCGCTCAGCCGCGCGGCGCCAAGCCGCTCAAATTGAAGACACCCTCCCAAGCCGTCAAACAGCTTTGAAACCGAGGCCGGAGATCTTCACCGTTCAGCCTAACCAGCCGCTTCAGCCAGATCGCTCTGCCTCTACGCTCATCATTTCTCTGGGGCTCAACCAATGCCCGCCGGCCTCTTGTACTGTTTCTATCAAATCATAGAGGAACCGAAATTGTTCCTCGTTGGTGACGAGATGATGTGTCGTCAGACCGATGGGTTCGAGCCGATCCTCGGTCCGGGCCATCCGGTTCCGGATCACCCGCACATATTTGTCTATTATGACGATCGGATCAAATGGCGCCTTCGGCGTCGTAAAGTTGTTCAGCGAAACCCAAGAATTAAATACCCTGACGTTATGACGAATTGGGTCGATGCGCCTGCCGCTGCAGGACAAGCCCATTATGCCGACAGTGGCGAGGTGCGCTACCAACGTTTCCGATATGTTGTTCCAGGGTGGAACCAGGATCGGCACGAACCGGTCGCGGAACGCAGTCGCCATTCCCTCGAAGCCCCTCTTTGTGCGGTCCAGTTGGGGCTCTAACGCCTCTTCATCGGGGAATTCGGATTTGACATCAGCTATTGTGGAGTGGGATTCATGTCTAAAACCATGCTGCACTGGAACCATGTGCTCGCATTCCATCACTACGTCAATGAGGTCGGGCTGAAGCCTACCCGGGATCACGCTCAGCATCAGTTGAATTTCGGTTTCCCGGCAGATCCCGACCAGCCGCCGCAAAGGCGGCGTGACGCGGGCGGCGTCGTCATCGCGGAGGAAAAACGGGGCTGTGCCGCAGGTGATTTTCCATTCTTCCACGGCCGCGTAGAGCGGCCGGAGGTGCTCCTGGCTCGCCGCGATCGCCGCGGCCCGCGGCCGATGCTCCTCCTGCGGCGCCGTCGCAGGGCTCGGAGTTCTCCGCGCCGAATATGGCGGCCTCACTTGCGCCGCGACGGCGAATGCGCGCATAAGACTCCGGCGGCCGACAGGAACTTAAGATGTTTGGCCACGCACGCTTCCCCTCGGCACAACAGGACGACGGGCACCAGATGTGTATCGGCCGCACGACCCGACAATCGTTAAACCCAATTCCAGGTTGGCGACATGACCGGGAACGTCCGCGCCGTAGACGCGGCACCGGCCGTCAGCGGGCTTGGCCACGGCGGTCGCCGACGATCGGAAGGGCGGGCCCGAGACGGCCGATACGATGCAATCGCGCTCACCCCTCCGCCAGGGAAATTCCGGGATCAGACACCGCTCGTTTGCCAACATCTCCAGGACAGCAAAAATTGATAACCGATCAGACGTTGGACGATACGATACCTCTGGCCCGCGCTGAAGACCGGTTGAGCTGCATGTCATGAATTTATTCGATGAGTGGCGCGCCTGCTGGCGGTTGGGAGAGCCGCGGCGCAACAGATCCGATCTCAACCGTTGGTCTTCAACTCGTCGAGCGGAGTACGAACGAGGGTCGCGCTGACGTGATCGTCGTCAGTACCGCGCATCATGCTGACCGTCACGAGGGCGTCGCTTTCATTCCAACAGAAGACACTCGGGCGCATGGACTTGCGAATGGAAGCCGGTCGCGGCGAGACGTCGCTGGAAAACGTGAACAGCGTCGCAAAGACCGCGTAATCGGTCTGGAGCTGCTCGGCGAAGATCGTGGTCGCGGGGATGAGACTGTAGGCCTTGTCGGAGTACCAGCCGAGCAGCTCGGGCTCCTGCTGGCCGCGGACAGCGCGGAATGTTCCCTGGGCGGGATTGAGCGTCACCACCGCAAGACTGAGGTCCGGCTGCGACCGGGTGGCGATGAGCCGGCCGGGCGCCGCGGTTTCCACCGTCCAGCTGGGGTGGAACTGGAAGAACTGCCGGAAATCGTGCGTCTCGCCGGAGCGGTCAAGCAGCCAGTCAACCACCAGTATAAACCGGTCGGGGGACATCGCCAGCGCCCGCCAGTGCCGCACGGTGCGAAAGTGATGGATCTCGCATTCGGTGACGATGAGCTCGCCCTGCTCCCCGGCATATTTGAGGGCGGATCCATAGGGCTTTCGCGTGCGGTCGTAACTGCGCCCGTCGATCTCGACCGTATTGTGAGCGCGGGTCAACTCGACATAGACTCTTTTGGGATCCGAGTACCAGAAGCCCTGGCGCGCGAGATCGGATCCCGGTTCGGTCTTGCCGGCATAGGCAAACCGCGCCGGGTCGATCAGGATCTCCGAACTGCGGTCCGACCAGACAAAGCTCAGATCGTCGGCATGCTTGTGGACCCGCGAATGGAACGCCGCGATCTGCGCAAAATACCACCATCCGTCATCTATGCAGTTCGTCCGGGTAATCACTTCGCGCAAAGACATATCCTTCGTCTCTGCAGCACATGAAGACCGTCGTATCGGCGCGAACCCCGTATTCACCGCCGGAAATTTGATATTGCAGGTCTTGATTTCAAAATGTCGGCGTAACAATCCCCGAGCGCATATCGCCGCGAAGTCGGTATCCCCAAAGGTCAGCAGACTGCCCCCCGGCTGAATCAGCCAAGTCATCGTTGTTCGATTCGCGCAACTCGCTGTCGCGATGTCATCCGCCCCAATCAGTCCGCTCGCCCGAGCACCGAGTAGCGACCCCATGACCATATAGTGATAACCGGGCGAATGCTCACTGATGGATACCGCCGAGAGTGAAATTGCGGTTCGATATCGTCCCGCAACGCGCTCGGCTACAGACCGTCTTCCGCGAAAAACGGCTCGTTGCGAAAATCGACGAGTCGCAGCCAACTCGCCGAAAGCCTGATAGAAACCATGATTGCTGTGACGACTAAAGAGGTCATCTCTTGCCAGAAGCCTGAGTGGAAAATCAGGCTTCGCAGAACAGCTCGATATCTTCATCGTCAACTGCGTCCGTCGCGCGCAAGCACGTCCAGCATATAGGCTATGCGATACGCGCGCAGACCCGACAGCCATGTCGTACCACGGTGTCGGTCCAAATTCTGCGTTCAGTTCCTCGGCATCGGGACCAATCGGAAAGCGAAGGGATTTGAAAAGTCTCCATCCAGTCGCCAGAAGCGCGCTGCGGCCCTAAAGTATCGTTCGTCCTCGATACAGTGAATAGGCCCGTAAGAAGAATCGTCAGCGGTTCCCACGCATTCAGATGGTAAGCAAACGATCGATTATGCGCAACCAATCCATCGGCGGCTTAAGGGAGAGCTGGAAAACCCGTCTCGCTCGTAGCCGGCTCACAAGCAAACGGTCGTCGAGTTATTCCGCGGAACGCCATCGCCAGAGCTGTCGCGGAGCTGCGTCTCGATGCGCTCGACGGAACCAACGGCAAACGATCGCCGTGCGGCTGTCGAAAGCCAGGGATGTCCGGCAGCGATAGCCGTCTCCAGAGCCGCGCGGTCGCAACAGCTGGCGGCGCCGTCATGCAGCCGTCACATGATAAATCGACATCCCACTGCAAAATCCTCGGCCCGCCATCCACCACATCTCGCGAACTTCTGAAGCTGAAAAATCGTCCATCCTCTGTGCTCGGCTGGCGCGAGAATAGGTAAAACCGGTGCCGTAATCGCGAAGCGATCAACGGTAAAGATTTCTTCCAGCAGATAGGGTTCGCTCTTGGACAGGATATACACTTGAGGCCTCGTTAAACAGGCCTGCTTGGCCTCGGTCACTATGATATAGGCGGCGCCAGCATCGACAATCGAGCGTACCGGGTTGCCGATATAGCCGAGCACGCGCGGCTGGAGCGGCATGGTCTTCGGCGATGCGATCACTCGACACCGACCCTGCTGGTCGACCGTCACCGTGCCGTCTCGGATATCCCAGGCGCTCCGAGCCAATCATCGGTTCCCCAAATCAACTGGTCGCGCAACACGATGAGGTCGGTATGGCGGTGGACCGCCTGTCGATGCGGAGAGAACGCGGATGGCAGGCAATGGATACCTCCGAGGCCGTCACCTCCTGCCAGTGTCGCCGTCGTCAGGCGACCTCCACATCCGGCATTCTGCTGGTCGATCCCCGGAGGACAGCCACCACACTCCAGGCTCATGCGGGTCGGCTACAACCGTGTGAAAATGCCGTATCGTGTGCCCAATCCAACTCGAAGACCTTTACCCAAGACTTGCCGCCGTCAGTCGATCTAAAAACGCGACTGTTTTCGCATAGCGGCTCCAGCTCGGCCCGGCGCTTGTCGAAATCGGGCAGGTATTTCGCGGTATTTTCCGGATATTCAGCATAAATAATCGTTCCGTTTGCTTCGTCGATCGACCGTGAGCCATGCCAATGTGTCTTACCGGGCTGGACACGATCGATGACCTTCCATTGAGGGTCGCAGACAAAGATCGGCGCGTCGAAATCGGGCTCACCTCTCGGGCTGTCGGCACTGAAAGGACCAGCGCCCTGAAGAAGATGACCACCGGTCGAACAGCTGAATGCGTTCCACAGCCGCACATTGGCGGTGTCGGGCAGCGGGACGTAATCCCAATGGCCGCCCAAATCCTCCGATACCAGGACGCCTCCCTTTTGAACAGCGACGACCGAACCCGTGGCAGCGCCGGTTTTTTTGTCATACGCGTGTTCAGCGAAATCGGCGCCGCGGGCTATCATCGGCACCGAGGGAACGGTGAGGGTCACGACCACCCGCTTGAAACCGAATTCCGGGTTCACTCGCGTCGACAATGTTTTAGAAACGCCAACGGTTTTCTCATTGGAAACGATGGCAGGCGAAGACGGCAATGACGATGGACTGGTCGCGAGAGGAGTTGGGATTGCCGTTACAACGGTCTCGCCCGCCTCGATTGCGATGGGTGTCGGCGGCGGCGCTTCCCGGGCAGATGCGGCGGGTTTCGTCGCGACAAACCAGTCCATTATTCGCGTTGACAGCGTTTTAGCAGCGCCAACGGTCTGATTAGAGGGGATGGCGGGTGTAGGAGGAGATAACGACGGACTGGTCGTGGCCGGCGTCAAAATTCCCACCGGGGACGCCTCGGCCGCCTCTTCCTGGATCGGCGTCGCCTGTTGGCGCCTCCGCTGTGGATGCGCCAGGCTTCACCGCGACAAACCAGTCCAAGGTTTTGCCGCTGCGCGCGGTCTTCGACGGCAACATGATCGGCGTCGAACCCGGCGCGGCGCATTGCTTGCACGAAGCCACCGACGCCCGACTTTGACGCTCGGGAGTCCTTGCTCCTTTGGGACGTACTCGAAATAGCCCGGCCGCGGCGCGATCATCTTGTCCAAAGCCGGCGGTTCGAGGCCGTCATGCAGCCGATAGGCAGCGATGTGAGTGAACAGCACGCCGCCGGGCCGCAATACCCGGTAAATCTCGCGGATCGCTTGCTCGTGCTCCTGGAAGTAATCAAATAAAAGGATTCCAAACGCGCCACTGAACGAGTTCCTCCGGATACCGCGATAAATCGCGCACATCGACACCGGATTCGTGGTTCGAGGAATAGGACCCGAAGAGGGAGGCCGATTTGAATACCGGAAATACGGCTTTGAGCAATGCATGCTCGGCCGTCGTCATGGCAAAGGCGAGAAGCGGGAATTCAAGGATCGCCTTGTCGGCAATCAGCGGCTCGACGATATGGGTCAGGACGGGTTCGAGGCTGCGCGTTCGCGCCCGCGCGCCGCAGTCGGGGCAATTCTCCCCGTCGGTCACTGCCGCCAGCGCTCCCCCACATACAGTGCAGTGCGTGACCCGCTGCAAGGGCGACGGACGGGCAAGCCGCAAGGTCCCTCCTTCGAGCGCGGGAGCGTCCGTTAAGCCCGGCCCACTCGGGCCGGAGCTCTGCTCTGTCTCGATAGCCTCCTTGACAATCGGGCGCGCCAATTGTCGGTCATTCGCTTTTATGCTCACATGCCAGACGATTTTTGCGCCGGTCGGGGCATCGCGGCCGAACATCGTCTTGACGACGAAGCGCCGTTCCAACTTCCGCAACAAGTCGAGATCGCCCAGGCTGCGGAACGTGCCAATCTTGTACGTGTCGTACACCTGCCGTCCGTACCAGCGGGTGATGTCTTCCAGAGCCGCGAATTCTCGTGTGCTGCTGCCGAACGTCAAAGGGTCCGAGGTGAACAGCCGTCCGCCTGGTTTCAAGACGCGGTGCAATTCCCCGATGCAGCCGTCGAGATCCTGTACGCGGGTAAATACATTACTCGCGATCACTGCGTCGAACCGATCGCTTTCGACCTGCGGCATCGCACACACGTCTGCGATTGTATCGGGCTTCAGCTCGGGTCGTACATCCAGCGTCTGGATATCGGTGACACCTCGCGCCTTGAGGAAGCGTATTTCCGAAGCGCTCGGCACGACAATCAGGACGCGCTTGCCCGCCAGTTCAAACTCCTCGCGCATAAAGTCGAGATAGAGCGTACCGAACACTCGCTGCCGCTCGAGCGAGCCGCAACCGGAACAGAGGCGTCCGTGGCCGTTGAAATCTTTGAAAGCGTTGTGTTTGGTGCCGCAAATGATACAGCTTGGCTCGTCGCCTCCGATTGATCCCGGCGACCGGTTATCGTCCGTTTTCGGTGGCGGCAACGCCGGCGTGAGGGGTTCGTATTTGAATTGGATCGGCCCGGCAATACGCAACGCGCCCGAATTCGCTAGCTCAGTGAATTGGCCGCTGTTGATAACCTTGCGTTTTGATGCGATCGCCGCGAGCAGGCGCTCGAACCGCTCCGGTGCGTCCGGGTTGGGTCTGGAGAAGACGCCGTTTTCGAGCTCCAAAAACGACCATGAATGCAGCACCAGCACAGCGACGGCGTGCTCGCCACGCTGCGAATAGAATGAGTCTAGAAATCTATCGTGGCGATCGAGATACTCATTCTCTGGCGCCTTCAGCAGCAGGCTGGAATTGAAATTATAGTCGAAGTGTCGCCTCGAACGACGAAAATCGTAGACCGTCGAGATCGGCAGCTCGATGATGCCGCTGTCCCAGCGAAATTGCGGCATCCCCCCGATATTGAGCGGCGCGGTTGCGCGCGATGGATTGTAGCTGGAGTCGACAGCGACCCCATTGCGCCCCAACGAGGTAAGCAGCGCGCCGTTGAACAGGTATCCGCCGCCGCGAAAAGCGACCGCCTGGCCGCCGGTCACAAACGCATGTCGCTCGCAGAGAAAATCGGCGAAAGCATCGGCTGCCGGCGCGCCGGCCTGGTTCAGGTCATGGACACGCTCAATTCCTCGTTCGGCGTAGAAACTGTTGGGAAGAAAACTCTGGTGAATATGAAGCTGAAGGTCATGTCCGCGACGATGGATTTCTCTTCCGACATCCAACAAGGCGTCGCCATAGAGATATTCCTCGGCGAAATCGAGAAACATGGTCAGCTTGACGCCATGGCGGTCCGCTATCGACATCATCGTGCCGATGCCGAATTCACCCTCCGGGAAACGGCCCCATACGAGGCGGTCGAGCGGCTTCTCCGGCGAGCGGGGGGGCTGCGCCTCCACGTCGACGGTCACCATCAGCCGTTCTACCGCATTTGGCATTGGTTCACCCCGACCCCATTCGGCCGCCGTCTCTCGTCATGACCGCAGACAACCTAGTGCTCAGACGCAATCGCATGATTCGGCGGCAAGCAGCCGTGGGGTGGGCTGAATCGTCAGTATTCATCTAAGTACTAGCGTCCCGAGCCATAAGTACGCGTAATAATTTCAGTGAGTCTGTCATTGCGAGGAGCCGGTAGGCGACGAAGCAATCCCGCAGGCTAACGCCATTTTCCGCACGGGATTGCTTCGCTGCGCTCGCAATGACGTGATGAATTTATCAAACATCTCTGAACCGGGACGCTGGGATAATTCGGCAACAATGTCCAGACAAGGGGGGCGTGCCGCCCGATCGGCGCCGGTTAAAGCTGAGCGCCCCAAAACAGCCCGAGGATCGTGTCCTCGCTCTTCGCCCCCCAGGCAGTCACGCGGCTATAGCACAAATCATCAAAATGCACATCGATCTTGCGAAACATACAATTGTAGGCGACGCATGACGTTTCATTGCGCGCATGACCGAGTTTCGTGCGCTCGGAGGCGCAGAGCTCGGCATCATGGGCGTTTGCCGCCCGCATCAGTGTCAGCACATCGCTCCGATAGGAGCTGGCATCCCGGCCGAGATTGCGCTCGGTAAAAGCGAGGCTGCGCGCCTCGAGCCCGAGGTGCTCGACGCAGCTTTCGCCTGATCCGGTCGCCATGTTGCACACAATCGGCTGGTCACGGTTTGTCGTTTGCGCGCTCTTGACATAAGATCTGGCTCGATCGGGTGTCTGGCCATCGTCTCGGTGTCGTAGTAGCCGAGATTAGGCGCCGGCCGTCCGTTTGCGGTGCGGTTCAGTTCGGCATGCTCCAGCCAGAGCATTTTCTCGGCGCGTTCCCGATACTTGCCCTCGCCGGTGATGGTCGCCAGCGAGGCGATCGGCACACCCATCAGCATATTGACATTCTTGACGAACCACCCGCGGTCGCACGGGCCGATCGTCTTGTAATAGGCGAACCCCCTGCCCCCGGCTTCGGATTCACCTTGTCCCCAGGTGGCGTCGATCGCGGCCTTGGCGGTTGCGAGATATCGCGGGTCCTTGGTGGTTCGATAAAGCTCGATCAAAAACTGCGTGATCCAGCGCGTCGTCGTAAAGCTCGTCGTCATAGGCCTTGTTTCTGGGCAGGGCGCAGCCCATCGCAAAGTCGTGTTGCCGCCCCGAGCATCGCCGCTCGGGGCCGAAAGTTTCCAGTACCTGCCCCAGCCGACCTTGCCGTCCCCGTTCATGTCGCCGTGGGCGATCAACGTGTCTCCAGCGATGCGGGCATGGTCGAGCCAGTGCGACGCGCCGTCCGCGCGGTATGCCTCAAGGAGAATGAACGCGTTGGTTGCGACCGTCGAGGCGGCAACTTCGGACGGGTCGTGTCTCGGCGCGTAGGTGTACGAAGCTGGCCGGTCATACGCCGCCGCCGCTTTGAGCGCGTCCGCGCGGTAGGCGGCCTCCCGATCGGCCGCTTGCGCTTTCCCGGGGGAACAGAGCGGCTGTGCGAGCAGACCGATCAGGACAAGCGCAAGCCCGCGCCAAACCGCCCGCCCCCGCCAAGCCAGCCGGTCGCGCCCAGACCTCGGCGCAAATCCGCGATGTTCGCCAATCATCGGCATCCGTCCCTAAGCCCGATCAAGGTTCCTCCGACAGCACCAGCTCACGGGTGTCGTCAGACAGGTTTCCCTGCTTGTCCGGGTCGCTCTCCGCTCGCACGGGCTCGACACCCGTCAACGAGCGCGCCATGGCGATTGTCCCGACACCGTCGACATCGCGGATCGCTACTCCCGGCCGAAGCGTCGCGTTGGGCCTTCCGGCGAAGCCGACATAGAAATAAGATCCGTATTTGAATTTTATGTAGTCCTCGTCGCGGCTTTGCAGGTCATAGCCGTACTCGTCGCGAAACCTGACGATACTGTGTCTCAGGATTGGCTTTACATAGGCGTCAGGGTACTCGTAATCGCGTGCTTTCTGAAATACCTCTTTGATTTGATTCTTCAGCTTTCGGACCGTAAACCGCCGAAACACATCCTCATGGTCGACAAACATGAGCTGCGGCATTTCGAAGAATTTGAATAATGCCTCAAAATACTCCAGTGGGCGATAGAAAATCGATGCCCGCTTTGGATAAAGATAAAACCAGCAATCGGGGTCGAGAAGTGACAGTCCAAAAATCTTCCGATGCCCCTCGGAAAGGATAAAGCGTGGAGACAAGCCATTAGGTACCTTGAAATACACCACCCCTTCATCCGCCAGCAAATAGTCTATGTTAGAAATTAGCCTGGTAGTGTCATATATGTGTTCAAGAACATCGTGCAAAATAATCAGATCGAAAGATTTTTTTGGAAAATTCTCACGAATCGCAATGCTGGAGGCATCGAGAACTTGCAGGTCGACATCGGCTGTTCCGCGAACGTTCGCTTTGGCGTAGTTGATGAACTTGGGGCTCACGTCAATGCCGCTGACTTTGGCTTGCGCCTCGGCGAGAGCGATCAGCATGCCGCCATAGGCGCATCCGATATCCAGCACTCTCTTGCCGGCAAGCTCGATGTCGAGTGTGGCGGTCAAAAAATCAACAAAGGCCCGCCCCCGCTGATTGGTGCTGATCGGGAAACTCAAGGGTCGTTCGTCGAGCAATGCAGCAGCGGACCGCTTCACGTCCGCGGCATAGAGGGCGACGAAGTCGTCATAGCTCATATCGATCTCCAAAAGTGGTCAACTGCTTTCGCCCAGGCAAAACGGCCAGCGCCGGTGATGCCTTGACGAGCCTTCGAAACGCAAACTCCCCCCGCCCGATATTCCAATCCGCCCGCGCCATCGTCGAGCGCCGACAGATCTCCGTCAAGCAATTCCGTTGGGCCAGCCGCTCGCCAAACGTCCCGATCGGCGACTGTAACCGCTGGCAGCGCTGGCGACGCGGTACCCGGCATCGCGGATCGCCGGCACAATCTTTAGAGCGCCGGTCTCAAAACCCGAGCGAGTGCTGTGCCGGTTGCGGCGGCCCGACACGCACGCCCTCCAGTTCGAGCATGCGGATCTTGGCGGCCGCGCCCCCCGGCGCCGAAAAGCCGCCGACTTTGCCGCCGGCGGCCAACACGCGATGGCAGGGGATGATCAGCGCTACCGGGTTGTGGGCCATGGCCTGGCCGACATCGCGCGCGGCTTCCGGTCCGGCGCCGAGTTCCTTCGCCAGCGCGCCGTACGTCGTCGTGCGGCCCCAACCGACGCGCCGCGCCATATCATAGACCTGCTTGAAAAAAGCGTCCTGCTCGCCGAGGTCGAGCTTGAAGCCGGAAAAATCCGTCTCCTCGCCGTCGAAATAACGTTTCGCGGCGGCGACAGCTTCAACGACCTCCGGCGCGGGCATGCCAGGTCTGGCGTTCGGCAGCCGGCGCAACAGATGTCGTTCGGTCGCTTCGGCGCTTTTCGCCGGCAGCTGAAAGCGCGTGATGCCGATGCTGCTCCAGGCGACAGCGCAGAAACCGGCTGCGGTTTCGAAGATCAGATAATGATGCATTGCGTGCCCATTAAGACGGCCTTCGCGTTTTGATCCGCCGTCAAAATCGTTCTGCGGGTTCGGAAACTCAACCCGGCGCCGGCATCATCGTCCAGCCGCGTCGGCGATGTGATCGCGATCCCGCTCACATGTGGACCGTCTTGGCGCCGTTGGCGTCGGGGTAGTATTGCGGCGCCTCGCGGCGGTCGAACATGCCGTAGTCGCGCACCACGCGGACGCGGCGCAGCCTCGCACCGTCCTTCACGGAGACCGCGCCGTCGAACGCTTCGGCGGCGGCGTGGTCGCGCCACGACATCACGAGGATGACGTCGCCGGGCGTCAGAACCGCGTCGAACACGTCCCAGCCGACGAGCCCCGCGGCATCGGGCGTCAAGCCCAGCCACACGGCAACGTCCTGCGGTTTGGCTTCCTTGACCCACTCGGCTGGCCGCCTGGCGTCGATCAGGGTCACCGTCGTGCCCTTGCCGACCTCGGTCTCGTCCAGTCGCTGCTCGTGCAGCACGCAGCCTGCGGGCAGCCGGGTGTCCTGGGTCAGCTGGCCAACCCTCAAGTGATAATCCAGCAGGATTTCGGCGCGGCCCTTTTCCTGCGCTTGGTGGTGCCGCATTTTGGTGCGCCAGCGGACGACGGACTTCTCGTCGCGCCAGCCGGACAGCGATAGGAGCCACCCCTCGCGGGTCAGGCTGCGGTAACGGATATTGTCGACAAACCCGTCCACCTGCTCCAATTCAGGCCTGAGCATCCTGGCGGCGCCGAAATAGGCGTTCCATTGCTCGGGCCTGGGGTGGACCTCGAAAATCACCGAGAACATGGCTTCCTCCTGGGACTTGCCCGGATAACTTGCCGGGCGACGGCTCGCGTCCTCGCCCGATGCGGTCGGCGGGCCGCCCTAAACGGCGGCGACGCAGTCTAACGCGATGTCGAACCCGCCGTTCCAGGCCGGGACGTTGACGAAGATCCGCGCGGCTCGAACTCGGATGATTTCTATTTTCCTCGATGCTCTCCAGTCGTCCGATGGTTGGAGCACGGCCACGCCCTTTAGCTGGGAGGGAGGCGATGAATTTCCCGAAGTATCTCTTCGGTTGCGGCCGAAGCATCCGCACGTTTCCAAGACACCGGCATCTTGCCGGACGGGCATGCCGATTGCCGGACGGGCATGCCGACGGCCAAGGCGAGGACCGCACCCCGAGAACGCCCGCGGCAACTGCACTCGTACGCGATGAGCCCCGACGGCCTTTAGCGGCACGTCGCGGGCCAGGAAATCGTGTGACCGGCGGGGATCAAGCCGTCCAGAAGGGCGAGAACGGCCTTCGCGACCTGCGGCGTATCGAAGAACTCGATGACAAGGGGCAGGTCGACCATTATCCGAAACATGTCCGAAGCGTGAACCTCTCCGGTGTCGCCGATCCCCGCGATGCCGCGGAAGACGGTTACGCCTCTGACCTTGTGCTGGTCGTGCAGGATGTTCAAAACCTCCTGCATCAGCGTCTTGCGGTGACCATGGTCCGCTTCGCTCAGATAGATCCGGACCACTGTTACCTCGGTTTCCATGACACTCCCTCCACTCTCACCTCAGAGATTTCGAGCGATGAAGGCGCCGCCGAAGGTCGCCACCATGCCAAGGAAGACTGAGAGCACGACGTAGAGCACGCTTTTGGCGGCCTCACCTTGTTCGGCGAGCAGCAGCGTCTCCATCGCAAACGTCGAGAAAGTCGAGAAACCGCCGATAAAGCCGGTCAGGATGCCGATCCGCAGCACCGGGCTGATCGTCAGCCGCTCCAGCGTCTCGACGAAGAGAAAGCCCATCAGGAAGCAGGCAAGCACGTTGACCGACAACGTCGCGTACGGGAAGCCGCGACCGTAGATTGCCTGAACGAGATTTGTCATCGCATAGCGAGCCCAACACCCAAGGACGCCCCCTATCGCGATCGCCACGTACGCCCGCATTCACTCCCAGCCCGCGCAGTCGTCAGAAAAGCGCGACGACGAGAATGGCGACAAGCAGCAATCCGATCAGCGCCAGGTAGAAGTTGAGGTGCCCCGACTGGATTATGCGAAGCCTCTCGGCGGTCGCGGTGACCAGCCTTTCCAGCGGTGCGAAAAGACAGGGTCCAAAGATCGGGGCGACGTCGTGTGTGAATACAAGCCGCCGGGTGAAGTACGGCTGGCCATTCCCTTCCGCGGCCTGCTCGCGCTCGGTCTCGACCGTCGGGCGATAGATAAAGCTGTAGAACGTGCGCAATGCGTTCGAGAAGGTCAGCGCCGTCGTCGCCGCACGGCGCGGGTCCTGTTCACGCCCCCCGTACCAAACCGGCGCAACCCGCACCCGGCGGCGCATCGATATCAGGAGCAGCGCGATCGGCAGCAACGCCAATAACGGCATGGCGATGACGAGCTTGCTTGGGGAAATGAACGCAAACTTAGCCGTCAGCGGGACCAGCACCCACCCGTCATGCATGCTCGAAGCAGCGGACGCGCCGAAAGTAGCTGAGACGACGGGCTCCAAACCCGCGAGCCAAACCGGCATGCCGACCGCCAACGCGAGCACGAGCACGCCAAGGACGCCCACGGCGATTTCGTTCGTAGCGGGAACGACCGAGCCGTTGCGCTCCTCCTTGCGCCCGAGCAGTCCAATGCCGAAGACTTTTATGAAGGTCGCAAAAGCGATCGCCGCGGTGAGGGCGAGCCCGGCGCCCGCAAGAGCTGCCGTCAGCCGGCTCGCCAAGCTCGATAGGCGGAAGCCCTGGAAGAAGGTTTGGAACAAATACCACTCGCTGACAAAGCCGGCCTGCGGCGGCATCGCGGCCAAGCTCATCGCCGCGAACAGCGCTCCGACGCCAAAGACCCATGAGCTGTCACCGAGAATCCCGCGTTGCATCAGCGCGTAATCCCCGACCCTTCGGTAGACGCCGTCCGCGGTGAGGAACATTGCTCCCTTCGCCAACGCGTGCCCCGCCAGATGAAGGAGGGCGACAGTCCAGGCGAGCCCGGCCAAATCCGCCAATCCATCCTGGCGAAACATCAGGGCCGCACCCAAGAGACAGACCGCGATCGATCCGTTCTCCGCCGAAGACAGGCTCAGCAACTCTCGCCACGCCTCCTGTTGAAACGCATAAAGGGCAGTGAGGATGGCGCTGATGACGGCGATGGCGACGATGAAAACGCCGGCGACCGAGACCGGAAGCACGTGGTCGACCGGCAGCCACTGGATCAAGCCGCGGCTCAGTGCAAAGAACGCCGCATTCAGAATGATTCCCGACAACAGCGCTCCAGTGGCGCCGCTGCCGGCCCCGTACGCCCCTGGAAACCACTCGTAGAACGGCAGCAGGCCGAGCTTTGCCCCAAATCCGATCAGCAGCAGAAACCCGACAAAGAGCTGCTCCGTTCGCGGCATCGTCAGCGCGCCGTGGGCAAAATCGGAGAACAGCAGGCTGTTGGCATGTCCTGCCAGAATGATGAAGGCGAGGATCAGCGCCACGGCGCCGGCTTCGAGCAGCCCAAGCATGAACAGCACGGGCCGTCCCTTTTCGGGCGCGAGGTCCTCGCCCAGGATCATCACGGCGCCGCCCAGGCTCATGATTTCCCAGGCGACGAGAAAACTGACCGCGTCTTGCAGACCGAACACGCCGAGGGCGCCGACAAGGCTCGCCGCCGTTCCGAAAATCCAGGTCCCCGGGCGCGCCGTCGGCGTCCCCAGCCATGCGGCGAGGATCGCCCCGGGCAGACCGAAGCCCATGAGCCAAAGGGCGTCGGGTGAAAGGCTGAAGGTCGACGCGCCCATTCCCAACGGCACCGAGACCGCGCGCGAGCCCGCCGGCAAGCTCGTAACCGCGAAGACCAGCATCGCCACGCCGCCGAGGCCCAACATCGCGCGGGCAATCGCCGGATAACGGCCGGCGAGCCCCAACGGCGCGGCGATCAACCAGGCGGCCAACCCGACAGCCAGAAGGTCAGTCGACAAGGCGCCCTCCCTTCAGCCGTTGCGGCGCCCGGTCGAGAAACATCAGCAACGCCTGGATGACGGCGGCGGGATTGGGGGGACATCCCGGCAAATAGAGATCGACGGGGAGAACTTCTTCCAGGCCGTTGCCGCAGGCATATCCGCCGCCCGCGACGCCCCCCGAGACCGCGCAGGTTCCGACGGCCATGACCCAACGCGGCTCCGGCATGGCCTCGTAAGCCCGCCGCAAGGGGGCGTGCATCGCGTAGGTGACGGGGCCCGTGACCAGGAGGAGGTCGGCAAAGCGCGGTGAGGCGGTAAAGAAAATCCCGAGCCGGTGCAGATTGTAGAACGGGTTGTTGAGCGCCTGCAGTTCGGATTCGCAGCCGTTACAGGAACCGGCGTCAACGTGACGGATGTGGAGGCTGCGGCGAAAGCCGGCGCGCGACTCCGGCTCTCGGCGTTGCTGTGCCGCGGCGGCATCACCGCTCGACAGCACCAGGTCGGAGCGTTCGCGGGCGCCAAAGGCCCAGTCGAAGGATGCCGTCGCCGCCTCGGTGGGACAGGCCTCGACGCAGAGCTGACAAGCGACGCAACGCCCGTAATCGACCTCGACCCGCTCATCACCGGTCTGGTCCGAGCGGACCCTGATCGCAGAGGTCGGACAAATATCGGCGCATTCCTCGCATGACGGCTCGCATTGCTGCGGTTGAAACCGCGGCATTCCGAGGACGCCCTCCTGGCCGGTTTCCTCGGCGCGCCATGGCCAGGATGTCGTCGCCTTCCCCTTTTGCAGGCCAAAGAACGTCCAAAACGGCATGCGTCCCCCTAGCAGGGTGCGATGCCAACGGATGGTACCCATCCATTGGCTGAATCGCACCACCAACCTATTAATCTGGTGGGCCGATTCACGGAACGCTTGGGAACCAAGCGTTTCGATCGGACCACTAGCGGTCGCATCCGGCGACAGTGAGGCCAAAGCTGGCCTCGTTGATGGCGTAGTCCATCATGTTGCTGTCGTGAACGGTGAACGGGAAAACCCGCCAGTTAGAGAAGGAAGGCGACTTGATTTTTACCCGCGACAATGTGCCGTCGTCGCCGAAATGGAGCGCGTAGAACAGCGAGCCCCGGGGTGATTCCGCCCATCCAAAGCCCTCGGAATAGGGGAGCGGCGTGCAGTCGGCGCGCACCGGCCCTTCGCCGAGCAGCAGCAGAACTCGCTGGATCAGCCCGATGCTCGCGTCGATTTCGGCGATTCTGACCTGGGCTCGGGCATGGGCGTCGCCGCTCGTCCTGACCGGCACCGCGAACGGCAACGCCTCGTAGGCGGCGTAGGGGTGGTCTCGCCGCAGGTCGCGGTCGAAACCCGACGCGCGTTGAATAGGCCCCGTGGCGCCCTGGTCGAAAGCAACCTCGCGAGGCAGGAAGCCGGTTGTGATCAGCCGGTCCAAATGGCTGTTCGTATTCTCCAGCATCGTCACGTAGGCCGCGATTTCCCCGCGCAGGTTTTCGAGCGCAGGGCTGAGCCACGGGTTTGGATCGAAGTCGCGGCGCAGGCCGCCCGGGATCAGCAAGCTGCGCAGAAAGCGGCTCCCGGTCAGATGCCCGTTGATCTGCTTGGCGCGCTCCTCCAGGAGCTTGCCCTCGGCTTCTCCGACCTTGAGCGTCGTCGTGTGCGACAGATGGCCGAGATAGTGAAGGTGGTTGTAGAGCCGCTCGAGCTCGGCGAGCAGCGAGCGCAGCATGCGGGCGCGCGGCGGCACGACGCAGCCGGCCGCCTGCTCGACCGCTTGGCAAAAGGCGAGCGCATGGGAAAAGCTGCCGACGCCCGAGACGCGTTCGGCCAATACCACGGCGCTGGTCAGCGAGCGCCCCTCGAAGCGCCGTTCCATGCCACGGTGCTTGAAGAACAGCTGAGGATGAAAATGCAGGATGTGCTCGCCGACATAAAAGAAGATCAGCTCGACCGACTCGACGACGTCGGCGCGCACCGGTCCGAAGGGCAAGCGCTGGACATCGGCGCCCGCGACCTCCGGCAGCCCCCTGTCCGCCGGCTCGAAGGGCAGCATCGCATCGGCAGGATAGGCCGGATCCAAGGGCGGCAGGACAGGTTTCACGCCTTCGTGGAGAACCAGCCGATAGGGCTCGGGCTGGCCATGAAACTCGACGCCGAACAAATCGGCGATCTCGCGCTCGTACCAGCCCAGCAGCGGGCTGACGGCGGCGACGCTGGGGACCGGTCCGCGAGGGATGCATCGCCACGCGAAGAAATCTTCTCTCTGGCCGCGGCTGCCGACATAGCGCAGCTCTACTTCATCGGGACCGGTGTAGCGGGCATACGCCATCTGCATCCGGCCGCCGCCCTGGAGCAATTCGCTCACCGCCGCGGGCAGGTCGTCGGGCGCGAGCGGAATGATTTCGATCGCCGTGGCGCCGGCCTCCGACACAAGGCTCACGGCACGCCGGGCGACAGCGATTGCGCGATCGACGTCAGATATGTCCAGATCGTCCGCCGGCCACCACAGGCCAAGGACCAGCAACGGCGCCAGCGCCAGCCACATCGGCACGGCGCACCACGCGCTGACCTTGCCGGCCGGCGCCGGGCCGGTCGAGGCCGGGCAATAATACATGGTGCGAAAATGGTTCATGAACCCGACAAAGATCACGATCAACAGGATCGCCATGAGGTAGACCGCCCAGGAAAAGAACGGCTTCAACCCGGCCCGCATGATCGTGAATTCGCTCAGGAACAACCCGAAAGGCGGGGCTCCGGTAATGGCGACCGCACCGGCAAGCCAAAGCGCGCCCTGGACTCGGAAAGTTCCGGCCGACGCCGTTGATCTGCACGATCTCCTTTGTTCCGTAGGCGCGCATCATGTTGCCCGCACCAAAGAACATCAGTGATTTGTTGAGCGAATGATTGAGCATGTGATAGAGCGCTCCACCGACGCCGAGCGGACCGCCAAAGCCGAAGCCGAGCGCGACAACGCCCATGTGCTCGATGCTCGAATACGCCATAAGCCGCTTGATGCCGTGCTGGCGGACGATGAACAGCGCGCCGACCAGCAAAGACAGCGCGCCGAACGCGACCAGCGCCAGTTGCGGCAGCCGGCCGAGATCGGCAGCCCTGGTAATGCTCAGAAATCGGACGATCCCGATCATCGCCGTGTTCAGCAGCGCCCCGGACAACATCGCCGACACCGGCGCCGGGCTTTCGCTGTGGGCGTCCGGCAGCCAGCTATGCATGGGCGCCAGGCCGACCTTGGTCCCAAAGCCCACGAGCACCAGCAGGAAGGCGAGAACCAGCAGCACCGGATTCATCTTCGGCGCCGCCCCGGTCAGGGCCGCCCAGGTCATCTGGTAGGTCGGCCCGAGCACGAAGCTGCCGGCCCAGTAAAACAGCACCGTGCCGAGAAGCGCCAAGCTGATCCCGGCGGAGACGATCATGATGTATTTCCATGCCGCCTCCATGCTTTCGGCGGCGCGTTCGAACGCAACCAGGAAAGTGCTGACGAACGTCGTAAGCTCAATTGCAATCCAATAGATGCCGACGCTGTTCATCAGCGGCCCGACCAACGTCGTCAGGCCGAACCCGGCAAACAACGCATAAAACCTGAAAAGCCGTTCATCCTCGTCGAGCAGCCGCATGTAGCCGACGGCATAGATCGAAGCCAGCAGGTAAACAATCGACGTGCACAGGACGACCCACGCCGCGGCCCTGTCGATGATGACGTAGTCGCCTAAAAACAGCATCTCGCGCCCGTCGACCAGAAACGGGAGCGGGAGGGCGCAACCGAACGACACCGCACCGGCAGCGACGTTGAGCGCCTCGCAACTCCGCGGATGGCGCAGGAGCAGGCAGCCGACCACCGCCGCCAGCGGGGCGAGTGCGAGCGCTGACAACAGCCCCCCGACCATCAGCCTACGAGCCGCTTGAGATCGAGGGTGCTGGTCGTTCCGACATGCGTCATGAGGTACCCGACGAGCACGCCAAAACACGCGACAATGACGAGCAGGTCGAACAAAATGACCAGCTCGATCAGCAACGGCATGCCCGGCACCAGGATCTGGGAACCAAGGAAGATTCCGTTTTCGAGCACGAGCAAGCCGAGAACCTGGCTGACAGCCTCGTACCGCGCAGCCAGCATCAGAAACCCGATCAGCTTCATCGACAGCATCACCGTCAGCGCCAGCACGGCTACCGTGAGCTGCGAGATGGAACTCGCTGGCCACGCGGAACGACACCGACAAGGCGAACATGACAAACAAGGCGCCGACGACGAGGCTGGTGCTGGGCTGCACAACCACGTGAATTTCGCGCCCGACATGATGGCGCCGGATGATCCGCCAGATCAGGTACGGCAGAAGCATGCCGCGAAAGAGCAGGGTCAGGATCGCGATCAGGTAAAGCTCGGGATAATTGCCGTAATAGCCGACCGCCGCGGAAAGCGCGGCAATGAGCCAGGACTCGGCCGCAAAGGCGTAGAGATAATTCTTGAGCCAGCGTGATCCGAGCATGACGAAGGACAACAGCAGGCAGGCGATCGCCAACAGGCTGAACCAGGAGGAGGCGAGCGGATCGAGGTGCTGGATCAGCATGGCGTCAGCTCAACTGGGTGCCGACGATCGACAGCACCGCCAGCAGGAAGGACGCGGCGAGCGGTTCCTGGTAACGATAAAATCGCAGACGCGATTGGGCGGTCTCGACGAAGACGACGACGCAGGCGACCATGGTGAACTTGACGACGAGCCCGGCGGCGGCGCCGAGCGCGCCGATCGCGGTGCCGTCGACCGAGAGACCCCAAGGCAGAATGAGCACGTTGCAGAAGATCGTATAGAGGATGAATTGCTTCATCGCCGACGACCATTTGAGGAGCGCCAGCAACGGGCCGGAGTATTCGAGAATTCGCGCCTCCTCGATCATGTAGACCTCGATATGCGTGCTCGAGTGGATCGGCATGCGATCCGTCTCGACGAGGAGCAGAATGAAAAATGCGGCCACGAGAAAAAGGTGCGGCGGGACTCCAGTAGACCGGCCCAATTCGCGACGAGCAGATGGTTGACGACGAACGGCAGCATCGACTTTGCCAGCAAGGTGATCGCCGACGAACACCAGGATCAGCGTGGGCTCGGCGAGGATCGAGACCATCACGGCGCGGCTCGAGCCGATGCCGCCATAGGCGCTCGACGTGTCGAGCCCGGCGAGGATGATCATGAACGAGCCGAGCGTAAGGATGAGGCCGCCGCCGAGGATGTCGCCCATGTCCGATCCCGGCAGCGGGAAATTGGTCAGCACCGGGATCAGGATCGGGACCATCAGCATGCAGGTGAAGGCCACGACCGGGGCCGCCCAGAACAGCCACGAGGCGGTCTGCGGGACGACGATCTGCTTGTGAAAGAGCTTCCACAGGTCGCGATAGGGTTGGAAGATCCCCGGCCCCTGCGACCGCTGCACGCGCTCCTCGAACTGGACGATGATGCCCTGGATCAGAGGCGCCAGAACCACCACCGTCGCGACCTGGGCGATCTGGAGGAGGATGTCGCGCGCGTTCATACGAACGCGCTCTGGCCAAGGACGCCGGATTGCTGCGGACGCCGTGCGCCGGCCGGAACGTTCTTCCCTGTGGAGCCGCCTGGGGCCTCTCATGCAAACTTCTCCTGCGTCCGCAAACGGAATGGCAGGAGTTATCAGCCCCGGGGGCGGTTACAAGGCGAACTCCATCGCCTTAATGCGCCGCCACGCTGGCGGCATCGCCCCGGCTTGTCAATAGGCACCGTCGCCGCTCGCGATCCGCTCAATGCGTGGCGGTCACGCGATCATATCCAAGTGAGAGGTGTCGTTTACCCTCAGCACGCGAACGCGTCCCTCAACGATGTCGATCTCGTTGACCGCGCAGGGCGCCTGCGCAATCCGCCAATAGGCCGAGAGCGGCTGATCGAGAAGTTGCATCAGCAATGCGCGGTTGACGCTGTCATGGCCGACGAGCACGACGGTCTCCGTCGCCCCGCGATGGCGCGAAATCACCAGGCGCAGCGCGTCGGCTGTTCGTGCCACGAGGTCCTGAAGGGAATCGCCGCCGGGGAAGCGAATGAGGTGAGGCGCCGCCTGCCAGGCGGCGAAGAGGCCCGGTGCGGCGGCACGGACCTCCTCGTAGGTCAGCCACTGCCATTGGCCGTAATCGAGATCGTTGAGGCCTTCGAGGATTTGATTTGCGATCCCGCACGCCCGGGCGATCTCCTCTCCGGTCGAAACGCAGCGGCTCATCGGGCTCGAATAGACCGCGGCCGGCTTCCAGGCCCGCGCAATACGGGCGGCGACGGCTTTCGCCTGCGCTTTGCCCTGTTCGGTCAACGGCATGTCGGTGCGGCCGCGAAAGCGTTCCGGGTCGATCCCTTCGACGTGGCCATGGCGCGTCAGAATTATTTTCGTCATCGCTCAATGCATGGGTTGCCAGGCAAACATTTTAGTCTGGCGGTTGCTTTATTGCAGCGGCGGGCAGGACAGGTTCGCCTGGATCTGGGCCATCATGTCGGAGTTGAAGGGGTGGGCGGCGCATTGGGCGTTGTACTGGTTGACATGGGCGTTGTAGCGCGCCGTCGACTGGTCGGCCTCGCCGACGATCGGGCCGATCGACGCCTGGTAGGCCTGGTCGCGCTGCGCCAGCAGCGCTTTGTAGCGCGCGACCGAATCCGCATTGTTGACGTCGATATGCTGGCGCGATTGCAGCAGCTGGGCGTCGAGATCGGCAACGTGCTGGCGCGCTGCGGCGAGCGCCTGCGTTTTCGACGACATGTCCGCCGACAACGTCGCTATCCCTTGTTGCTGGCATAGACAGGCCGTGATCTCGGCCGGATTGCTCGACATCTGAGCGCTGGCCGGGCCTGTCGCCGTTGCCAGGGCGACAAGCCCGGCGCCAACCAGGCTCGCGCAGCTCACACCAAGAAAACGTGCCATCGTCTCATCCCTTCGATTAGGTGCGCAGAAATATGCCCTCATTAGTCGGCCGAAGTATGCGCCGGACCTTCAGCCGCCATCTCGCGCATGGAATTGGCCGCGCGGTGGCCGAGCTCCTCGGCCTTGTCCCAAAGATCGTCGCGCGCCTGCGTCGCCAGCTCGCGCTCGCGGCGGCTCGTCGGCAGCAGCATCGCAATCGCCCCGCCGACGGCAAGCCCGGCGAGGCCGAGCAGCAACGGGCTGCGTTCCAGATTTTCGATCATCCGCCCACCGGCCTGGCGCACCCGTTCGCCGGAATCGGCGGGATGAGCAATGAACTCGCCCGCCTGTTCGATCACGGCGCCGCCGCGGCCGCAGACGGAGCGCAATGCTCCCTGCGTAGCGCTCGCCGCCTGGTGAAACCAGCCGTTGCCGCCGGCGCTGCCGCTGCCGTTCGAATAGGCCGGCGGCCTAACCGGCTGGACCGGGTCCGGTTTGGCAGGCGCCGCCGTTTTGTCGGCGCGGTCGGGGATCAGGCGGTCGAGAAGCCCGGTATTGCCGGCGACAAACCAGGCAACGCCAAACCCGATCAGCGCCAAGGCCACCGGATCGGCGCGAACCCCACCGAGCCCGCCCGCGCTCGACCGGCCGAGAAAATCCCGGCCGAGAAAATCATTGAGCATGTCTCTACCCTTTTCCACAAGACGCGCCGGCGTCAGCTCGACGGCGACCGCGTCGGCGGTTTGCGCGAGCCGGGCGCGGGTGCGCGCGATTTCGAGCTCGACATCGTCCATCGCGCGGTCGCGCCCCGCCGTCATGACAAGCGCTCCTTGATCCAGGCGGCGTCCTCTCGCAAGGTGCTCAGGGTGCGGCGGGGGACCAGTCGCTGCGCGTTGAGCCAGCGTTTGCCGAGATAGAGGAACACACCGGCGACGACCAATGCCGCCGCGCCGACGATCAGCGCCGCGAGCCAGGGGCGCAGGACAGTCGCCAGCCCCAGCACCGCCGCCGCCAGCAGGACGAGCCAAGCGCCAAGGGCGAAAAACCCGCCTATTGCGAGCGCTATCAGGCCGCGGCTGAGGCGTCGGGCCTTTTCGGACAGCTCCAGCTTAAACAGCGCGCTTTCGAGCCGGAACAGCTTGCCCAAATCGTCGGCCAGCTCGCCGAACATGGTCCCGATGGACCGGTCCAGCTGGGGACGATACGACATCCCCTCCGGGTCGGGCGCGAAATCGGGCTCAGGCGCGACGTCTCCGGGGGTCACGGCAGCTCCCGTGCTTCCGAGGGCGGCAGCCAATCGGCGAGCTCGCCGTTCCCGCTGGCGCTGGAGACCGCGGCGGCGACCGCACCTTCGGCTGCACGCGCGGCCGAAGAGGCCGACGGGTCACGCGGGCGTGACGCCGCCGACAAAAAGCGGCCGACCAAAAAGCCGAGCGCGACCGCGCCGGCGACGAACAGGGCCGGCTGGCGGCGAGCCACGTTTTCGACATCGGCGGCGAGCTCGGCCCAGTGGCGCTCGCGGATCGTGGCGGCAAACGCCTCGATCTCTCGCGCGGCGCAGTGGACATAGCCTGCGGCCGTGCCGCTCTCCGAGCCCTCCAGCGAGCGGGCGGCGGCGCGCACCGCCGCGGCGACCCCGCCGACTTGTGCCGCGGCGCGCGCCTTCTGTTCATCGACCAGAGACAAGGCGGCCGATTGGGCGGCGTCGGTGAGTTCGGTCAAAATCATTCTGGCCCGCTCCATCCCCGGCTGCGCATCTCCGACGTTCACTGCCGAATTGGTTGGCTCAGCCATGATCTGTCGCTCCCGCGGTTGCGCTGCCGTGATTTGATCGACCGAAGGCTCCGGCGCCGCGCGTCATCCGTGATTGTGAACCCAAACAACCGCGCGCGCTTTGCGGTTCCAAACCAGCCTCACCCCGCTGATCGCCGCCGAGCCCCTGCCACAGTTTTTGCGATTATAACAGTAATGGGGCGAGGGGATCGCGCCATGCGGGTGGATGGCGAGGACCGGGGGGTGGTTTTCACCGCGATCGAGATGACGGCGGGGGCAATCGAGATGAGGGCGGGGCGATCGAGATGACGGCGGCCAATGGCTGATCCGCGCCTGCGAGCCGATCCGGCCGACCGGCTGAGGCCGTCACGCGGAAGCGCGCCCAAGCCGACCCCGCCTTCGCCGCGCCGGCGACCGCGGCCGGGGTCTGGTGGAGGCGGTTCGTGGCGCCGCGCCGCCATCCGATTTGTCATCCTGCTGGCGATGTGGCTGCTGGTGCTCGGCGGCGGGGTCATCGGCTATTTCGCGCTGACCCTGCCCGACACCAGCCAGCTGGCGCAGTCGCAGCGGCGCCCGAGCGTCACGATCCTCGCCGCCGACGGCAGCCTCCTCGCAACTTACGGGGATCTGTTCGGCCGGCCGCTGACCCTGAAGGAAATGGCGCCCTATCTGCCGCAGGCGGTGCTCGCCACCGAGGACCGCCGCTTTTACAGCCATTTCGGGATCGACCCGATCGGGCTGTTGCGCGCGGCGATGGCCGATCTCGCCGCCGGCCATGTCGTCGAAGGCGGCAGCACGATCACCCAGCAGCTCGCGAAGAACCTGTTCCTGACCTCCGAGCGCAATCTCTCGCGCAAGGTCCGCGAGACCCTGCTCGCCCTGTGGCTCGAACATCGCTTCACCAAAGATCAGATCCTCGAAATCTATCTGAACCGGGTCTATCTCGGCGCCGGCGCCTATGGCGTGGATGCCGCGGCCCATCGCTATTTCGGCGAGTCGGCGGCGCGGCTCGACCTCTACCAGAGCGCCATGATCGCCGGGCTTCTAAAGGCTCCGGCCCGCTTCAACCCGACGCGCGACCGCGAATTGGCGGCGGCGCGCACCACCCAGGTGCTCGCCAACATGGTCGATGCCGGCTACATCAAGCCGAACGCCGCCGCCGCGGCGAAGCGCGAGCAGAGCGGGCTTGACGCGATCGCCGTCGCCCGGCCGGGCAATCGCTATTTTGCCGATTGGGTTTCGGCGCAGCTCGCGGGCTTTGTCGGTCCCGACAGCCGCGATCTGACCGTCGTCACGACGCTCGACCCGGGGATGCAGGCCGAGGCGGAAGCGGCGATCGCCGGCACGCTCGCGCGCGACGGCGCCAAGGACGCGGTCAGCCAGGGCGCGTTGGTGGCGATGTCGCCCGACGGGGCGGTGCGCGCGATGGTCGGCGGGCGCAGCTACGACGCGAGCCAGTTCAATCGCGCAACCCAGGCGCAGCGCCAGCCCGGTTCGGCGTTCAAGCCGTTTGTCTACCTCGCCGGGCTCGAAGCGGGGCTGCGGCCGTCGGACCATTTTGTCGACGGGCCGATCCAGATCGGGAACTGGCGGCCGCGCGATTACGGCAACCGCTATCTGGGCGACATGACGCTCTCCGAAGCACTGGCCCAGTCGATCAACACGATCGCGGTGCAGGTGACGTTGCGCGCCGGCGTCGACAACATCGTTGCCGCCGCGCACCGGCTCGGCATCGCTTCGCCGCTGACGCGCGACGCGAGCATCGCGCTCGGCACCGACGATGTGAACTTGCTCGAGCTGACCTCGGCCTATGCCCCCTTTGCCAATGGCGGCTTGGGGGTGTGGGCTCACGGCATCGCCGAGATACGCGACAGCGCCGGCAACGTGCTGTTTCGCCGCGCCGGCTCTGGGCCCGGGCGGGTCGTCAACCCTGAATTCGAGGGCGACATGAACGAGATGCTGGCCGGAGTCGTCGACCACGGCACCGGCCGCAGCGCGCAATTGCCGCGGCCGGCGGCCGGCAAGACCGGCACGACCCAGGATTACCGCGACGCCTGGTTTGTCGGCTATACCGCCGACCTCGTGACCGGCGTGTGGTTCGGCAATGACGACAACTCGGCGATGAACAAGGTCACCGGCGGCTCGCTGCCGGCGCAAACCTGGCGCGTCTTCATGATGGCGGCGACCCGCTCAATGCCGATCCGAGCGTTGCCGAGCGCCCCGCCGCCGCCGGCCGTCGCGGCGATCCCGGCCCCCGTCCGCGGGTTCTTCGACAGCCTGCTCGGCCTGTTCCGCCCGCCCACTCCGCCCGAGCCGGCTGGCGGCGCGCCGTATCCGCCTTCGAGCGCGACGACGATGCGCTGATTTCCCGGGGTTTCGACCGGCGCCACCCGGCCTCGATCAGCGGCACGCAGATCTTGTCGCCGCGGGGTATTCTTGGTCGCTGCCGGCACATTGCGGGAAATGCGGATGATCCCGGTCGACCACGGCACAGAAGCCACAGCGGGGTGGGGATGAGCGAAACTGCGGCTGCTACCGCTGTTCAACCCGGCCGGGGTAGTGCCGCAGAGGTGTTTTTGGTGGCGCTGCGGCTCGGGCTGACCTCGTTCGGCGGCCCGATCGCCCATCTCGGCTATTACGAGCGCACTTATGTCCGGCAGCGGCAGTGGCTGTCTGCGGACGAATACGCCGGGCTCGTCGCGTTGTGCCAGATGGTGCCGGGCCCGGCGAGCAGCCAGGTCGGCTTCCTGATCGGACTACGCCGCGCCGGCTGGGGCGGGGCAGTTGCCGCGTGGGCCGGTTTCACCTTGCCCTCGGCGATCGCGATGTTCGGCTTTGCGCTGCTGGCGCCGCGCCTCCAGGGGCATGCGACGGATGCGGTGCTGCACGGGTTGAAGCTGGTCGCGGTCGCGGTGGTCGCGCAGGCCGTGTGGAGCATGGCCCGCAATCTCTGTCCCGATCGGCCGCGCGCGGCTTTGGCCCTCCTCGCGGCGGCGCTTCTGCTGGTCGGCGGCGGTTCTGTTGTCCAGATCGCCGCGCTGCTGGTCGGCGCCGCCGGCGGGGCGGCGCTGTGCCGCGGCCTCCCGGCGGCGCCGGGTTTGCCGGCGATGCCGGTCACCTTGCGGCAGGGCGGGGTGGCCCTGGCGGTATTTCTGGCCCTGCTGGCGGCGTTGCCGCTGGCCGGCGCCGCCGCGCCGCACAGCTTGCTGGCGCTGGCGGGCATCTTTTACAAGGCCGGCGCGCTGGTGTTCGGCGGCGGTCACGTCGTGCTGCCGCTGCTGCGCGACGCTTTGGTGCCGCAAGGCTGGCTGTCGGACAGCGCCTTTCTCGCCGGTTACGGCGTGGCCCAGGCAATTCCGGGGCCGCTCTTTACCTTTTCCGCCTATCTCGGCGCCGTCACGGCGCCCGCCGGTGCGGCGCTGTTGTGGTCGGCAGTCGCCCTGATATTCATGTTTCTGCCGGGATTGCTGGTCGCCGTGGCGGGTCTCCCGCTGTGGCTGTGGCTCGCTCACCACCCGGCCGCGCGCGGCGCCTTGGCGGGGGTCAACGCCGCCGTCGTCGGGGTTCTGGGTGCGGCACTCTACAACCCGATCTGGCTGAGCGCGGTCGGCACCGGCCGCGATGTCGCGATCGCTCTGGCGGGCTTCCTGCTGCTCGAACGGTGGCGGGCGCCGCCGCTCGCCATCGTGATCCTGTGCGTCGGCGCGGCGCTCGTTTCGGCCTTTGTCGCCTGACATCCGCCCCAGCTTCCAGCGCCAGTCGCCGCGTTCCGATTCGCTCGCCTTTGACGCCGGGACCGGCACCGCCGCGCCGCCGCCGCCGCGCGGCGGGGTCGGCTGTTTCGTCGCCATTTTCCTGCCGTCATTGCTGCCGTCGATAGCGATGTTGACGTTTTGCGAGGGGCTGCGGCGTCGTCGGACGCCGCGCCGCCGCTACTCGTCGTGGTCCAGCGGCGGCACCGGTGACGAACATTGCTTCGCCCCCGGGATCAGGCTAAGCGACGCACCGCGATGGGCCGGCACCGGGGGGATGCGGCGATGGCGAGGGGGTTGTTCGTTCTGTGGTTTCTGGTGATCGGCGCCGCCGGCGCGCAGGCGGCGGGGCCGCCGTCGAGCGTCTATCTCGAAGATCTGACCTGGCCCGAACTGCGCGCCGCGATCCAGGCCGGCAAGACGACGATCCTCGTCCCGATCGGCGGCACCGAGCAGAACGGGCCGCAGATGGCGCTGGGCAAGCACAATGTGCGGGTAAGGGTGCTGTCCGGAAAGATCGCCCGCGCGCTCGGCGACGCGCTGGTGGCGCCGGTCGTCGCTTATGTGCCCGAGGGCAACGTCGACCGCCCCGAAGGACATTTGAAATTCCCCGGCACGATCACCGTGCCGCAGGACGCGTTTGAAAAGACCCTCGAATTCGCGGCGAAAAGCTTCAAGCTTGCTGGGTTCCGCAACATCGTCTTTCTCGGCGACCATGGCGGCTACCAAAAAGCCGACGAAGCGGTGGCGCAACGCCTCGACCGGGAATGGGCGGCGACCCCGGTGCGCGCCTATGCGCTGACCGAATATTATCGCGTCAGCGAGGTCGAGTTCGGCCAGCTGCTGAAGAGCAAGGGCTACAGCGAAGCCGAAATCGGCAGCCATGCCGGGCTTCTCGACACCTCGCTGATGATGGCGACCGACCCGGGCCTCGTTCGCGGCGATCTCTTGGGCGAGACCAAACCCGGCGACGGAACCCATGGCGACCCGCGCCGTTCGAGCGCCGCCCTCGGCCAGGTCGGGGTCGACCTGATCGTGACGCGATCGGTGGCGGCGATCAAAACCGCCACTGCCCACCGCTGACATCGGACCGTCACGCGCTCGACCGTCTTTTTCGCTCCTTTGATTTCGGAGGTCTTTTTGCACCGGCAGATTTATCGCTGGTTCCGCATCGCCCTGTGGAGCATCCCGCTGGTGGCGATCGGCGTAGGGGTCTGCGCGTTGCCGATCTGGCCGGCGAGCCTCGGCGAGGGCGGCTACGGCCTGTTGTGCTCGGCCGCCGCGGCGGTGGTGAGGGTGGCGCAATCGGCAGTTTCACCGATGCTGGCTGCCGCCCCCGCCGTCGCACTCCCGCCGCCGGTGGCACCGGCCGTGGCCCGTGCGCCGATCCAGACCGTGGCCGGGATGCTGCCGGTGCTGAACCCCGCCAATCTCTACAGTGGGGCCGGGCCAAACATGTTCAGCCCGGCGGTTGCGGGGGCGCTGCCGCGGATTTACGTGCCGAATTTGCGCTCGAACGACGTCTATGTGATCGATCCGGCGACGCGCAAAGCGATCGACCGCTTTCCGGTCGGGTTCCTTCCGCAACACGTGATCCCCGCCTGGGATTTACAAACCTTGTGGGTCGCGAACAACGGCCGGCGCCGTTCCGACGGCAGCCTGACCCCGATCGACCCCAGGACCGGCAAGCCCGGGCCCAGCGTCCCGGTGGCCGATCCGTACAACATGTACTTCACCCCCGACGGCTCGTCGGCGATCGTCGTCGCCGAGCGGCTAAAGCGCCTCGATTTCCGTGACGCGCATACGATGGCGC
Organism: uncultured Alphaproteobacteria bacterium; assembly: GCA_963775525.1. Taxonomy (GTDB): domain Bacteria; phylum Pseudomonadota; class Alphaproteobacteria; order ATCC43930; family CGMCC-115725; genus AP-15. Next base: position 31,753 of record CAVZJF010000017.1, read on the forward strand.
TGGAAGAAGTCCGTGCCGACCCCGGGCTGCTCCGGCGTCAACCACGCGGATTTTTCGATCGACGGCCGCTATGCGATTTTCACTTGTGAGTTCCGCGGCGGCGGGCTCGTCAAGGTCGACATGATCAACCGCAAGGTGCTGGGCTATCTGAGGCTCAACGACCGGGGCATGCTGCAGGACATCCGGGTCGCGCCCGACGGCAAGGTGTTTTACGTCGCCGACATGCTCGCCGACGGCGTCTTCGTTGTCGACGGTGACAGCTTCACCAAAATCGGGTTCATCCCTACCGGCGTCGGCACGCACGGGCTCTATCCGAGCCGCGACGGAACCAGGCTTTACGTCTCGAACCGCGGTTCGCACAAAGTCCATGGTCTGCCGCACGGGCCGGGCAGCATCAGCATCATCGATTTCGCCACCCGCTCGGTCGAGAAAACCTGGACGATCCCCGGCGGCGGCAGTCCCGACATGGGCAATGTCAGCGCCGACGGCAAGCAATTGTGGTTGTCCGGGCGTTACGACAACGTCGTCTACGACATCGACACAACCACCGGCGCGGTCAAGGAAATCCGCGTCGGCAACGAGCCGCACGGCCTGACCGTATGGCCTCAGCCCGGCCGCTATTCGCTCGGCCACACCGGCAACATGCGCTAGCCCATCGGCCGGGACGCTCGCGGCGCGCAAGGGGTCGGTCAGCGCGCGGCTTTCACGATTTTAAACAGCGTTCGCGCTCGCGCCGCTTGCCGAGCTGCGTTAGCATCCGGCCGACCCGGCGGGCGTTTGCACCGCGCGGGGGCATGCGCACCGTCAGGAGTGCAATTCTTCGAGGGGTCCGTCTGTGGTGTCAGAACCTCGGGTGTCAGAGACAGAGAGCATGGTCGCCGCGCCGGCGGCGACGCGCGGCGTCACCGCCGGCCGGGCCGTGGATTTTGACGCGGTCGTCATCGGCGCCGGCGTTTCCGGGCTCTACCAGCTCTACAAGCTGCGCGAGCTCGGCCTCAGGGTGCGGGTGTTCGAGACCGGCGCCGGCATCGGCGGCACGTGGTACTGGAACCGCTATCCCGGCGCCCGCTTCGACTCGGAGAGCTATACCTACGGCTACTCTTTTTCCCCGGAATTGCTCGAAGAATGGGGCTGGGCCGAGCGCTTCGCGCCGCAGCCCGAGACCGAGCGCTATCTGAACCATGTCGCCGACAAGTTCGACCTGCGCCGCGACATCGAGTTCAACAGCCGCGTCGCCGCCGCCGAATACCGGGACGAAACGCGCAGCTGGGACGTCACCCTGGAGGATGGCCGGCTTTACCGCACGCGCCTCTTGATCACCGCGATCGGCGTGCTGTCGGCGCCGACCATGCCGCGCATCGCCGGCGTCGACGCGTTCCAAGGCCGGTCCTGCCACACCCATTACTGGCCTCAGGAGCCGGTGAGTTTCGAAGGCAAGCGCGTCGCGGTGATCGGCACCGGCGCCACCGGGGTGCAGACGATCCAGGAAGTGGCCAAGACCGCCGGCCGGCTGACCGTGTTCCAGCGCACCCCGCAATGGTGCGCGCCATTGCACAACGGCAGGATCGGCGAGGACGAGATGCGCCGCATCCGGGACCGCTATCCCGAGATCTTCGCGCGTTGCGGCGACACCCCGGGCTGCTTCATCCACGCCCCCGACCCGCGCGCCACCCACGAGGTGACGCCGCAGGAGCGCGAGGCCTTCTGGGAAAAGCTCTATGCCGAGCCCGGCTTCGGCATCTGGCAGGGCAATTTCCGCGACATCCTGACCGACCACAAGGCCAACGCGCTGGTCTCGGATTTCATCGCGCGCAAGATCCGCCAGCGCGTCAAGGACCCGGCGGTGGCCGAGAAATTGATCCCGAAGAACCACGGCTTCGGCACCCGCCGCGTACCGCTCGAGACCCGCTATTACGAGGTCTACAACCAGCCCAATGTCGAGCTTGTCGACATCAACGAGACCCCGATCGAACGCATCACTGCGACCGGGGTCAGGACCAGCGGCGCCGACTACGAATTCGACATCATCGTCTACGCGACCGGCTTCGACGCGATCACCGGCAGCTTTGACCGCATCGACATCAGCGGCATTGACGGCCGGCGGCTGAAGGACGAGTGGCAGGCGGGGCCGCAGACCTTTCTCGGCATCCTGGTCGAGGGCTTCCCGAATATGCTGATGGTGATGGGCCCGCATGCCGGGCTCGGCAACTTTCCGCGCGCCGCCGAATACAGCGTCGAGTGGGTGACCGGCCTCGTCCGCTTCGCGCGCGACCGCGGCCTGACGCGGATCGAGGCCACCTCCGCCGGCGTCGCCGACTGGACGGCGCATGTCCTGGCGGCGGGCGAAGGGCTGCTGATGAACGAAATCGACTCGTGGATGACCGGGGTCAACCGCAACGTCGAGGGCAAAGAGACCCGCAAGATCATGCGCTACAGCGGCGGCCACCCGGCCTTTCGCGCGCATTGCGACAGGGTGGCGGCGGACGGCTATCGCAAGCTGGCGCTGGCTTAAACAGGCCACCCACCGGATCTGCACGGACCGCCGCTTCGCGCCGATAGCGGTCACTGTCCCCTGCCAGCGCAGGTTGGCGCGATCTGCCCTGCCGGACGTTCTCACTTGGCTACGCGCTTTTGAGGGGTCTAGGCGCGTGAGCCTCGCCCCGCCGCCGATGCTCGGATGAAAAGGGAGTTCGAGCCGGCCCCCTACGCCGCCGCTGTTAATAGGAGAATCTCTATGTCTGGCATTACCCCTTGTCTTTGGTTTGACGGCAACGCCGAAGAGGCCGCCAAGTTCTATGTCTCGCTGTTCCCCAACAGCCATCTTGATGCGGTCCATCACGCACCGAGTGACTACCCCTCGGGCAAGGCAGGCGGCGTGTTGATGGTCGAGTTCAGACTGATGGGTCAGCCGTTCACTGGCCTGAATGGCGGACCGCAATTCCGGTTCAATGAAGCAATTTCGTTCCAGATACCGGTGGAGACCCAGACCGAGGCCGATCGCTTCGCCGACGCACTCTCGGCGGTCCCCGAGGCTGAGCAATGCGGCTGGGTAAAAGACCGCTTCGGCGCGTCATGGCAAATCGTACCCCGGCAGCTTATCAGGCTGATCGGCGACGCCGATCGCGCACGCGCAAGACGGGCCTTCGAGGCGATGATGCAAATGAAGCGCATTGACATCGCCGCGCTTGAGCGCGCCGCCGACGGCATCACCCCACCCGCCTGAACCGCCAACTATGCGGAACTGCCCGTGCCGAACTGTCCGTCAGCAGTATCGGGCTGCCGTGAGAACGCGTGTCGGGCTCAGCCTGCTGCGATTGGACCGATAGCGGCATCGATGGTCTGGAAAACGGCGGCTTTGTGTGCCACGTTGAGACCGAAACAATCGGAGGTATGCCATGAGCCAGGTCGAGCTCGTCGACAACAATGCCGCGGCGGACCCACACGACGGTACGGTCACCTATGTGCCGCCGGTCGAGCGCACGGCAGGACAGCCGGAGCCGATCGCAGCGCATGGCGGCCTTTCCTACATGGCGTTCGACCGCGACGGCGATGCGGGAACCGCCGCGGCGCTCGACGACGCGCTCGCGGAGATCGCCTCGGGCGAGAGCCAGCGCGTTACTGACATGATCGACAAGGCGCCGCCGGGCCCCATCAAGACCAAGTGGGGGCTTGGGTTCCGCGACTACGACGAGTGTGTGGAGTACATCCGCCAGTCGAACAGCATCAAGGCTCCGCCGGGCGGCGTGGCGTTGCCGCTGCCCTATACGGTGTACGAGCGGCCGAGCTATTCGGTGGTGCCGTCCAACGCGATCTGGCGGGACCCGGCGCGCGCCGAGACAGCCATGATCCTGCGCACGAACGAGCGGGGCAACCGGCGCCGGGACCTCTATTTCCCGCAGGTGCTGCGCGATGCGCGGCGGATCGGCGAGTACTACCCGGGCCTCTCGCCCAACAGCCCCGAATGCATGGACAAGCTCGGCGTGTCGCTGGCGCATCTCGAGTCCAAATGCACAAACATCTACGATGCGGCGGAGGTGGAGCGGGTGTACTACCCGGAGATCGAGAAGCTGCTGCTCGAGTTCTTCCCAGACGCGACCGACGCATTGGTCTACAATCACGATGTCTTCGACAAGGACTACCAGGGCGACCGCACCGAGGATCAGGACGGCAAGAACCCGGGTGTGAACGCCAATTACGCCAACCTGGTGCACAACGATCTGAACGACAACAGCGGCCGCGTGCGCTGCCGCGAGCTGCTGACGAAGAACTTGCGTAATTTCGGGCGCCAGCAGCACTGCACCGAGGAAGAGGCCGACGCGAAGATGTCGCGCCGGTTCATGTCGATCAACCTCGCCAAGCCGATAGAAACAATCGAGCAGTTTCCCTTTGTGCTCTGCGCCTGGCCCTCCTTCGCCGACCAGCCCTACATCAACAACTACCGGATCTACGACGACCGCGTCGGCGAGACCACGCGCTTCACCTACCGTCCCGACCACGAGTGGTACTGGTTCCCCCGGCAGAAGCCGACCGAGGTCTCGATGCTCAAATGCTATGATTCGGTGACCGACGGCTCCGTCTCGCGCTGGTCGTTCCATACTGCCTGCGTCGACCCGACCGCGCCCCTCAATGCGCGATGCCGCAAGAACGTCGTCGTCCGGTCCTTTATCTTCTTCTAAAGGGCGGCGTGCTCGCGCTGCGCTATCGGTTTCGATGTCGCTGAGGCGCCCTGGAGGGCAGCGGTGGTCGCCGACGCCCTCCAGGGCGGAAGAACCTCACGGAAGGATGGCCTTCTCGGTCTTCGCTCGCGGTAAAGTCAGGTCGCTCTACCGGGCAACCACGACGACCTTATGACCATCGGGGTCGCGAAGATGGGCGAGATAAGCGCCGTTCGGGCGCACGCCGGGCGGATCCTCGATCGACGTACCGCCATTCGCAACGCCGGCCTTGTGCCACGCCTCGGCCATTTTGGCGTCGCTCAGCAAAAAGCCGATCGTGCCGCCCCCGATCATGATGTGGCTGAACATCTCGAATTCTCGTTGTGAGCATTACGCAACGGCCCGCCGCCTTCGCCATAAGCGGAAGGAGCGGTCCGCTTTGGGGCGGAACCGGACGGATAACTTTAGAAGCGTGCATCGGGAGGGCGGGCGAAATTGACGATCGACGTCATGCCAGTCCGGGCAACCGGCGGGGCCACGACGGTTGTGGTCGGGGTTTCCTTTGCGAAGCCAATTGATTTCGGCCGTCGGGCGGTTACGCTCGGGGCAGTTCTCCCTCACCTGAGGAGGTGGCGATGCCGGAACCCGAACATGTCGACCGGCGCCGGGCGGCGCTGATCGCCTACGACGTTTGCCGGCGCGCGCTGACCCCGTCGGACCCCGCGCGCAGGGCGGCGATGCGGCCGGTGCTCGACGCCTGGGTGCGGATGATCGCGGCGGCGCGGGCGGCGGGCGTGCCGGTGATCTACACGACGCCGGTCAGCCGCGCCGACGGCGCCGACGTCGTCATGCTGCCGACCGACCTTTCGGCCGAGACCGGCGTGCCGCCGCTGACCAACGGCGTCGAGGGCACGCCGGAGGCCGGCTTCCCCGACGAGATCGCGCCGCGACCCGAGGATTACGTCTTTCTCAAGCGCCGGCCGAGCGCCTTTTACGGGACCGGTGTCGGCGAGCTCTTGCACATGCTGCGGCGCGACACGGTCATCATCGGCGGCGGCGCCACCAACCGCGGCGTCGAGACGAGCGTGCGCGAGGCCTTCAATTTCGACCTCGCCTGTGTCGTGGTGCGCGAGTGCTGCTGGAGCGGCGACCCGGCCGCCCACGCCTACAGCCTCGACAAGGCGATGAAAATGTACGCGCGCATCCGCAGCCTCGACCAGGTCGCGGCGATGCTGCGGGGATGAGGGGCGCCGGAGGGTTTGATGTCACGGCCCCGCGCAGCCGACGATTTCGAGACGATCCGCGGTCGCATCGAGGAATTGCGGCGGGAGCGGCTGCCCGAGCAACCCGCCCCGACAATCGGCGCCGGCATCGCGGGTCATCGCGGCCCCTGCGCCTGCGGCAGGAGCCTGTTCCCCGACGAGTGCGACGGATCGTGCAAGGCGTTTTGAAGGGCGTCGGATCGCGATTTAGCGATCAGGTCGATCTTGACCGTTGTCGTACTTTGCGACGCGCGGCCATGGGATTAAGCTGCCGCACGGCCTATGGAGGAAATAGCCATGATGATCGACATGCATGCCCATTGGCGTCCCGCCGAAGTCGCCGACGCCCTGCGCGCCCGCACCAGGGAACCGCGCATCGCGCGCAACCCGGACGGCGTCGAGGTGCTGAAATCCCCGCGGATGGGCGAAGCGCCGCTCTCCGAGGCCTTCGACGACGTCGAGTTCCATCTCGGTCGGATGGACCGCCAGCAGGTCGGGGTCAGCGTGCTGTCGCTCCTCGGTTCGTTCTGCTGGATCGAGGCCCAGCCGTTGGACGTGGCCGGGCCGCTGTGCCGGAGCGTCAATGACGGGCTTTCCGCGATCTGCCAAGAGCATCCCGGCCGGTTCGCCGCCTATGCGGCACTGCCCTTGACGGACATTCCCGCCGCCGCCGCCGAGCTCGAACGGGCGCTCGGGCTGCCGGGCATGATCGGCGCGCAGATACCGGGCAACTACTTTCTCACGCGCAAGGACGCCGAAGCGATGCGGCCGCTGCTGGAAGTCGCGAACCGCCACCGCGCGGTGCTCTTCATCCACCACGGCCCGCGGCCGGGCGACGCGTTCCCCAAGGTCGCCGGCGACACCGACAACGCTCGCCGCCGCAACGGCACGCTCGACATGCAGGCAAGCCTGTCCTCGGTGATGGTGACGCTCAGTCTCACCGACTACCTCGCGGACTACCCCGACGCGATGGTTCACGTCCACAATTTGGGCGGCAATCTTCCCTACGAGGTCGAGCGCATGGACCACCGCTGCCTGCTCGACACGCCGGAGGAGGAGCTGCCGTCGTCGCGCTTCCGCAAGGCGAAGGTGTATGTGGACTGCAACTCGTTCGGCCCGCGCGCGATCGAGGCGGCCGTGAGCCTCTACGGCGCCGAGCGCATCGTGTGCGGCACCGACGGCTCCGAGTTCGGCTGCGACTGGACCCGGAAGGCGCTCGCGGAAGCACAGATCGGCGAGGAAGCGCGCGAGCAAATCCTGCACCGCAACGCCGCTGCGATGATCGCCCGTGTCGCAAAGACGGCGCAGGGCGAACGAGCCGCCGCCGCCTAATCCTCCAGGCAATGCTCCAAGCGCCGCGGCGCTTGGAGTCCGGCTGGCGCGCGTCCGCGGCCCAGCCAAGTTAGAGCCGCACTGAGCGCAGGCGCAGGGCGTTGCCGATGACCAGGACTGAGCTCATGCTCATCGCGGCGCTGGCGATCATCGGGTTGAGCAGCAGGCCAAAGGCCGGATAGAGCACGCCGGCCGCGATCGGGATCGCCGAGGCGTTAAAGACGAAAGCGAAGAACAGGTTCTGGCGGATGTTGCGCATGACCGCGCGCGACAGCCGGCGGGCGCGCACGATCCCTTGCAGATCGCCTTTGACCAGGGTCAGCGCGGCGCTCTCGATGGCGATGTCGGCGCCGGTGCCCATGGCGATGCCGACCTCCGCCTGGGCAAGCGCCGGGGCGTCGTTGACGCCGTCGCCGGCCATCGCCACGCGATGGTGCTGCTCCTGGAATTTCTTGACGGCCAGGGCCTTCTGATCCGGCAATACCTCGGCCACGACATCATCGATGCCGAGCTTGCGGGCGACCGCCTGCGCCGTCCTTTGGCTGTCGCCGGTCAGCATCACCACCCGCAGCCCCTCGGCGCGCAATGCCGCGAGCGCGCCGGCGGCGCTGTCCTTGATCGGGTCGGCGACCGCGATGAGCCCGGCCGCCGCGCCGTCGACCGCGGCCAGCATGACGGTCTGGCCTTCCTGGCGGAGCCGGTCGGCGCGCGGCGGCCAGATCGCCCGGGTCGATCCCGAGCGAGGCGAACAAGGCGAGGTTGCCGATCGCACCCTGCCGGCCCTCGACCAGCCCGGTGACGCCTTTGCCGGTGTGCGACGCGAAATCCACCACGGGCGCCGAGCTTCAGGCCGCGTTCTTCGGCGCCGTTGACGATGGCCTCGGCCAGCGGGTGCTCGCTGGCCCGCTCCAGGCTGGCGGCGAGGCGCAGCAGCTCGTCCTCGTCGAGCGCCCCGCTCGCGACGATTTGGGCGAGGCGCGGCTTGCCTTCGGTCAAGGTTCCGGTCTTGTCGACGACGAGGGTGTCGACCTTTTCCATCAATTCGAGCGCTTCGGCGTTGCGGGCGAGGACGCCGGCGCGGGCGCCGCGCCCGGTGCCGACCATGATCGACATCGGTGTGGCGAGCCCGAGCGCGCAGGGGCAGGCGATGATCAGCACCGCAACCGCGTTGACCAGCGCGAAACCCGTCGCGGGCGGCGGCCCGAACGCGGCCCAAACGCCAAAAGTGAGGATCGCGGCAGCGATCACCGCCGGCACGAACCAACCGGAAACGGTGTCGGCCAGCGCCTGGATCGGGGCGCGGGAGCGCTGCGCTTCGGCGACCATGTGGACGATCCGGGCGAGCAAGGTGTCGCTGCCGACCCGCTCGGCGCGCATCATAAAACCGCCGGCGCCGTTGACGGTGCCCCCGGTGACCTTGTCGCCCGCGGTCTTTGCGACCGGCGCCGGCTCGCCGGTGACCATCGACTCGTCGACCGTGCTGCGCCCTTCTTCAACGACGCCGTCGACCGGGATCTTTTCGCCGGGGCGCACCCGCAGGCGGTTGCCGACAACCACCTCGTCGAGCGCGATATCGGTCTCGCCGCCGTCGTCGCGAACGAGCCGCGCGCGCTTTGGCGCCAGATCCAACAGCGCGCGGATGGCGCCGCCGGTCTGGGCGCGGGCGCGCAATTCGAGCACCTGGCCCAGCAGCACCAAAGTCACGATGACCGCCGCCGGCTCGAAATAGACCGGGACCTGGCCATCGGGCATGCGGAACGACGGCGGGAAGATCCCCGGCAGCAGCGCCGCGGCGAGGCTGTACCCATAGGCGACCCCGGTCCCGAGCGCGATCAGGGTGAACATGTTGAGCCGGCGGTTGACGACCGAGGTCCAGCCGCGCCGGAAAAACGGCGAGCCGCACCACAGCACGACCGGGGTCGCGAGAGCGAGCTCGACCCAGATCGTTGCGCGCGGCGGAAGCCAGCTCGCGACATGCTCGCCCATCGCGATCGCTGCGAGGGGCAGCGACAGCGCCACCCCGACCCAGAAGCGCCGCGTCATGTCGCGCAATTCTGGGTTGGCCGCCTCACCCGCCGCCGGCGTCAACGGCTCGAGCGCCATGCCGCAGATCGGGCAGCTGCCGGGCTCATCCCGCACGATCTGCGGGTGCATCGGGCAGGTCCACCGGCCTGCGCCGGCCGCTGCGGGCGGCGCCGCCGAGACCGGAGCGGCCGGGGTCAGAAACCGCGCCGGCTGCGCCTCGAACCGCTCGCGACAGCGATTGCTGCAAAAGTGATAGGTTTGGCCGCCGTGGCGGACGTGATGCGGCGACGCCGCGGGGTCGACCGGCATCCCGCACACCGGGTCACGCCCTTCGGCCGGGCCCGGCGCCAAAATCGCTGTTCCTTCATCTGCCATGGCGAGCTCTACTGCGATCCTGTGGAGCCTCCCGCCTTTCCCGAGTCGGTCAGAGCGAGTAGGCTGCGACGTCGGCGGCGCGGATCCGGCACGCCCGTATTGCCGTCACCGCGCATGCCGCAGCGCACAACTCCGGGAGGGAGTGGTCATGCCAACCTATGAAATCACGACCGAAGATGTCGAGTATCTGCGCCACGGCGACAAGAAGCTGATCGCACGGCTCTACAAGCCGAAGGGTGACGGGCCGTTCCCGGCGGTGGTCGATCTGCATGGCGGGGCCTGGACCAGCGGTGATCTGACCGGGACCCAGGGCCTCGACGAAACTCTTGCCAAGAACGGCTTTGTCGTCGCCTCGCTGGAGTTTCGCCATAACGCCGACGGCTATCCGACCTCGCTCGTCGACATCAACTACGCGATCCGCTGGATAAAGGCCCACGCCCGCGAGCTCAAGGTCGATCCCAACCGGGTCGGCAGCGGCGGCGCCTCGAGCGGCGGCCATCTCGCGATGCTGGCGGCGATGCGGCCCAACGACCAGCGCTACGCCTCGGCGCCGCTGCCGGCCGGCTCGCCCGCGGTCGATGCGACGGTGCGCGCGGTCGCGATGTCGTGGCCGGTGATCAACCCGCTGTCGCGCTATCGCAATGCGCAAAAGGCGGCGAAGACCCCGAACCCGCCGGCGTTCTCGATCGGCATGAAGGAAAAGCACGATCTTTACTGGAAAACCGAAGCCGCGATGACCGAGGGCAACCCGATGCTGATGCTCGAACGCGGCGAAAAGGTGCAGATGCCGGCAGCCTTGTGGGTCCAGGGCAAACCCGACATCGTCCACGACTATCACGACGACGATTCGAACTTCCCCGGCAACGAGCCGGAGCGCTTCGTGTCGAATTACCGCAACGCCGGCGGCGACATCGAGATCGTCTATATCGACAACGAAAAACGGCAGTCGAGCGCTTCCTACGAGCCGGTAGTCGCCTTCTTCAAAAAGCACCTCGGGTAACGGCGACCTCCTGCCCTAGTCGCTACTCCCTCTCCCCGTCCGCGGGGAGAGGGCCGGGATGACCGGCGTCACCTGGAAACCAGTCACCCAGCACCTGATCCACGGCGTAGCTCGCCGTCTGAGCCTTGGCAATCGTCTCCGGGTTAGTCTCGCCATGATTGCGTAGGCTGCGAGCCGCTAGCTCAATTGTTCGGGGCGTTTCACGCGCGATTATGCTCGCAACTCTGTTCCTGAGACTCGGACTGTCATTGAGCAGGTTTTCGGTGTCTCGCCGTTCACGCCCGATCGTGTCGATCCAACCAGCGCGTGGTTCGATCGCTGGCGAGGCATCGAGCTTGATTAAGTGCTCGATAATAACCGCGATGCGGCTCGCTAGCTCACGACTTTGCGATCGGCCCAAGCTGTCGATCTCCTCGGCAAGGTTCTCCCAGTCGAGCGGCAGGTTGGTCGCAAGCCCTGCAGCTTGGTGAAGGGCAGCGGCTTGCTGTTCGGTCCAGCGAACAAAATCCTGGTCGTAAAGCTGAGCAGGGGTGTCGGACATGATCGATCCTCTTCGGCCCAAACTTGACCGCCGGCCCGCGCCGGGTCAATTGCCGGTCGTCAACACGACCCGAAACCGAGCGCCGCCGCTGATCATGCGCTCATAGGCTTCCGCGGCGCGCTCCAGCGGAAAGATCTCGTTCATCGACCGCACCCCGGTCAAGGCGCTGAACGCAAGGGTTTCCTGCGAGTCGATCGAGGTGCCGGAATACCAGCCCCTGATCGAGCGGCTGCCGAAGATCAGCGGGAGAGCGTCCACCGCGAGCCTCTCGACGGCGCCGATCACCATCAAGGCGCCTTTGACCGCGAGCCCGCCCTGGACCGAGTTCATCGCCTCGGCGCTCGTCGCCGTCGCCAGGACGGCCTTGGCGCCGCCAAGCTTCTGCAGGGCCGCCGCCGGGTCCTCGACGGCATTGTCGATGTAGTGGTGGGCGCCGAGCTGCCGGGCGAGCGGCGCCTTGTCCGCCCCGCGCGCGATCGCGACGGTATTGAAGCCGCACTTTGCCGCGAACTGAACGCCGAGATGACCGAGCCCGCCGAGACCGAGGACGGCGACGGTCTCACCCGGCCGCGCGCCGCTGTTGCGCAGCGCGTTGAAGGTCGTGACCCCGGCGCACATCAGCGGCGCCGCTTCAACCGCCGACAATTCGTCGGGGACGCGCGCCAGAGCCGAGCTCGGCGCGATCATGTAATCGGCATAGCCGCCGTCGGAGGTGACGCCGGTCACCAGGTTCTCGGTCTCGCAGGCAAAAGCGTCGCCGCGGCGGCAGGTGTCGCAATAGCCGCAATAGCCGCCATGCCAGCCGACCCCGACGCGCTGGCCCGCACTCCAGCCGCGGACACCGGCGCCGAGCGCATCAACGAGCCCGATCACCTCATGGCCGGGCACCCGCGGATATTGAATGCCTGGAAAGAGCCCGTCCTTGGTGACCGTGTCGCTGTGGCAGATCCCGCAGGCCTGCACCTTGACCCGGACCGTTCCCGGGCCGGGTGCCGGGATCTCGCGCTCGACCAGCTCTAAAGGTCCGCCCGCTTGCCGCACCTGCACGGCCCGCATCGTCGCCATTTTCGCCTCCGCAAGAATCCGTGTCCTGTCGCGCTGTCGTTTGAACGCGCCACTTCATATGGGGATGTTGCCGGTTGTCCGACGTCCCCGATATCGGCCCCCCGGGCGCTTGACTATTCTAAGCGGCGCGGCGCTGCGGCTGGACATGCCCGCTGACGGCGGCGCCATCGCCGGGCGTCAGGCGCAGAAAGCCGAGTGCGGCGACCAGCGGGATCAATCCGACCAGAAAGAAGGCAAGCCGAAAGTCCGCGACGGTGACCTTTGTCGGTCCGGCGATCAGCGCCAGCAACGCCGCGCCGACCGCCACGCCAAACCCGCGCGCCACCTGCTGGGCGACGCCGGCAACGCTGGTGCCCTTGCTCAGGAGCGGTCCCGGGATGTCGGCGTAGCTGACCGTATTGAGCGCCAGATATTGCACGCTGCGCACGCAGCCCGACAGCAGCACCAGCACCACGATCAGCCATACCGGCGTGTCCGCCTGCAGCAATCCGCAGCCCGCGGTCACCGCGGCGGCAACGCACGCGGTGCCGACCAGGAGCCGGCGAAAGCCAAAAAAGCGCAGCAACGGGCCGGCACAGGTGCGCACCAGCATCGCGCCGACACTTGAGGAGAAGGTCAGCAGACCCGATTGAATGGCGCTCAGCCCAAACCCGACCTGGAACAGCAACGGCAGCAAAAACGGCACCGCATCGAGCCCGATCCGGCAAAAGCCGCCGGTCACGGTGCCGATCCGAAAGGTGCGGATGCGGAGCAGGCTGAGGTCGAGGACCGGATCGTCGCGCTGCCGCGCGTGCCAGCCGTAAAGCGCCAGGATCGCCAGCGCCGCCGGGAAAAACGCGACGCCCAGCGCCCCCGGGATAATCGGCCGGCCGAGGTTCTCGATCGCCAGCTCCAGCAGCACCAGCCCCAGTCCGGAAAGCACAAAGCCGCGGAGGTCGAAACGGGTCGGCGCCGGCGCGCGGAAATTCTCGAACAGGCGCAGGGCGAGGACCAGGCCGAGCGCGCCGATCGGCAGGTTCAGGAAAAATATGGCGCGCCACGAAATCCAGCTGGTCATGAAACCGCCGACGATCGGGCCGGCCGTCGGGCCGATCATCGCCGGGATCGTCATCCAGTTCATCGCCGAGACAAGCTCGGCGCGCGGAAAGCTGCGCAGCAGGATCAGCCGACCCACCGGCGTCATCATCGCCCCGCCAAAACCCTGGATCACGCGCATCGCCAGCAGCGCCGGCAGATTTGTCGCCAGCCCGCACAACGCCGAGCCGGTCGTGAAAATCGCGATCGCCGAACAAAAGACGACCCGCGCGCCCAGCCGGTCGGCGATCCAGCCGCTGACCGGAATGAAAACGGCGAGGCTGAGGAGGTAGGTCGTGATCACCAGGTTGAGCCGCAGCGGGTTCTGGCCGAGGCTCTTCGCCATCGCCGGGATCGACACCGCGATCATCGTCGAATCGAGCCCCTCCATGAAAAAGGCGCAGCCGACGATCAGCGCGATGACGATCGCGAGCGGCGACTGCTGGGCGGCGCCGGAGCCGCTTTCGCTCAACCGCCTCGTCCTTGCGCGGCGGCGGTCGAACGGTGGCGCCGCAAGCCGTCGCGAAGACAGCTTGCAGGCGCGGCGCCGACCGGCCTCGTCCTCGTTTGCGGCCCTCGCCGTTGACACAAACCCATGTCGGGACCATAGCCGATCGTTGCGTTGGTATGGGGCGTCAAAGGTGGATGAGAGCGAAATCGGCCCGGACCTTCTCGAACGCTGGGCGCTCGCCTATCTTGGCCGGTTTGCCAGCTCGGCCGAGAATTTGCGGCGCGTGCTGTTGCGCCGCGCCCGGCGCCGCTCTCCGCCGGGCTCCGATGCGGCCCAGCAGGCGATGCCGCTGGTCGACGCCCTGATCGAGCGCTATCGCCGCTCCGGGCTGCTCGACGATGCGGCCTATGCCGCGCAGCGGGCGCAGTCGCTCAACCGCCGCGGCGAGTCTCTGGCGAAGATCCGCGCCCGGCTGGCAGCCAAGGGTGTTGCCCGTTCGGTCGCGACCGACGCGCTGACGGGCCTGCGCGAGGAAGCCGGCGATCCCGACCTCGCCGCCGCCTGCGCCTTTGCCCGCCGCCGCCGGCTCGGACCCTATCGCCGCGGGGCGGCCGACCCGGCGCGCGAGCTCGCCGCCTTCGCCCGCGCCGGCTTCAGCCGGCGGGTCGCCGCGCAGGTGCTCGCCAGCCCCGACATCGAGGCGGTCGAGGCGCTCTCGCCGCGGCGAGAGCGGTTGAGTTTGCCCGGTCGCCGCGCGCCCCCAAAGCCGGTCGACGGCGTGAGGTTTCAGGCGTCTTGCTGCATGTCGGCCGGTTTTTATGCGCGACGAAGTTGTTGCCGCGCCGCCTCGTTTGCCTGCTGTCCGTCCTCGGCAGAGGCGCCGATGATCGCCAGCGGGGCCGGGTCGCGCGTGGCGATCCCGTGCTTGCCAAAGGCGATCTTGACGAGGCGGTTGAATGCCCGTCCGACCGGGAATTGTTTGGCCGGCAAGGTGCGGATGCGGACCAGCAGCACCACCGAATACTCGTCGAGCGCGTCGACCCCGAGATATTCGAAGGGGTCGAGGATCATGTCCCGCACCGCCTCGTCTTCGCTCAGCTCGGCGCTGACGGCGCGCAGGATCTCGACGACGCGGTCGATGTCCTCGCCATAGGCGATCGTCACCCGGGCGACGACGTAGGAAAAATCGCGGGTCATGTTCTTGACCGTCGTGACCTCGCTGAACGGCACCGAGTGGACGGTGCCGGCCTGGTCGCGCAGCCGGATCATCCGCACCGTAATCGCTTCGACGACGCCTTTGTGGTCCTTCCCCACATCGACGATGTCTCCGACCGCGAGCTGATCCTCGAGCAGGATGAACAGGCCGGTGATGACGTCGCGGACCAGGGCCTGGCTGCCAAAGCCTATGGCCACCCCGACGACGCCGGCCCCGGCGAGCAAGGGTGCGATGTCGATGCCGAGATGCGACAGGATGATCAGCGCGCTGATGACGACGATCAGCGACAACATCGCGGTGCGCAGCAGAGGCAGAAAAGTGCGAATCCGGGTGCGCCGCGGGACCCCGCTGGAATCGATCTTGCCCAGATAGCGCTCGATCGCCGAGGCGAAGATCTCCCATGCCGCCAGCGCCGCCAGCACGATCATGCCGGTCGACAGGAGATCGCCCCCCAAGCGGCGTGCAAGCTCCGTATCGAGCCACGAGAAGGCGCTGACTTCCCACGCCTGCAGCACCGCCAGCCCGGCGACGACGTAGAGCGCGCCGCTCGCCAACCCGGTCAGGACCGGGACATAGCGGTTGGCGCGCTGCTCCAATGTCGGAAACTGCGACTTGAGTTGCGGCGAGACCGCAAAGCCGCGTCGGCTCAGGGTGCGGATGGAGCGTGCGAGCAGCCGCGCCGTGACGATGACGACAACGCTCAACGCGGTGGCCCGTGCCACATAGACGAAGCCGCCTTCGATATGCAGCGCGTAAATCGCGTAAAGGCCGGCAATGTAAAAGATCGCCAGCAACTGCCAGACCTCGGCGAGTGTGCGGCGGACGCGGCTCCAGCCCGACGCCGTCAGCCCGTCGCCGCCGATCCAATTGGCGATCGCCGCCCGGTTCTGCAGCAGGAAGATGATGGCGAGGAGCGCCACCACGAGGCCCACCAGCTTCAGCATCAGGGTGTAGAGCGTGCCGGGAACCCCGAGCCACCACGCCGCCTCGGGTACGGCGTAGCCGTAGACGCCCCAGAACGTGAAGCGCTTGACCCAGATGTAGAGGTAATTTCGGGTTTCGGCGTCGATCGGCAGGAACAGCACGCCCTCGTCGGCCGGGAGCAGCACCGCCCTAGCGAGGCACAAGATCAGCCGCGCCTCGATCGTCGCCACGGCCAGCACCGAGAGCGTAATGCGCGTCGCGCTCAGCGGGTCGAGCGCCATCGCCACGGCGCCGTAGGCGATGGCGGCGAAAACCAGCAGCGGAACGAGATCGAAGACCAGCCCCAACAGCGCGAACAAGACCCTGACGGCGCGGGTGTCGCGACGCCGCAGCGGAAATTTGGGCCGGGCGCGGGCGATGACCCAGCGCAGCACCCATTCGGCGGCGGCAGCGGCGCCGAAGACCAGGACGAGGGAGGTCGCAGCGTCGATCCAGCGCTGACGGGCCGCCGGGTCGAACACCTGTTGGCGCGCCCAGCCGACCAGTCGCGGGGCGTCGACGACGATGACCGCGCCGGCCAATATCTCGCCGGTGAACGCGTCGATCTGGCGTGACAGCCGGCCGAGAAGCGCTATGGCCTCGGGCTTTTTGGGCTCGGCATGCCGCTGCGCCATGATCAGCGCTTGCAGCTGGGTGACGAGCTTCCCCCGTCCGCCCGGATCCTGCAGGGTGTCGACCAGGCGCTGCAATTCGTCGACCGAAACCGGCGCCGGCGGCGCTGTGGAGGCGGGCAGGGCTGGTTGGGTGGGCTGGGCGGCGGGGGCCGGCGCCGGCGACGCGGCCAGCGCGGCGGCCGACGGCGTCGCGGCAAGGACCGCAAGCACCAGCCATATCGCCTTGATCATCTCCGGTACCCTGAACTTGCCCTCGGCGAGAGAGATCTGCGGCTTTGCCGCCCGGACCCGGCTTTCGGTCATTGAACTCGCCGCGAACTCAGCCGCGAACTCAGCCGCGTTCGCGTTCCTGCATCAGCCTGGCGACCGCGCCGGCCTCGGCATCGCCGCGCGCGTCGAGTGCTGCGATAATGCGCGGCCGGTCGGCCGCCGGTCGGTTCTGGCTCAGCTTGAATTTGCCTTCGAGCCGGGTGACCGCGATGTCGAGCCCGACAATCCCCTTCAGCATCCCGGTCATATAGGCGGCGGGCTGGTCTTCCATCCGCCAGGGGGTCTCGCCGCCGGCTTCGTGACGCTGCGACAGGCGGTGCAGAAAGCGGCGCAGCCAGTCGGCGTCGTCGACCAGCCGAACCGTGCCGTAGACGTGGACGTCGGCGTAATTCCAGGTCGGCACCGCCGGTCCGGCGACATACCAGCGCGGCGAAACATAAGCGTGCGGGCCGCTGAAGATCGTCAGCACCTCGCTGTCCGGCACCAAATCCGCGACCTGCGGGTTCGCCCGCGCGAGATGACCCAAGAGGTGCAGCTCGTCGCCGACGCGGTCGATCAGAAACGGGATATGGCTTGCCACCATCCCGTTTGCGCCGTGCGTGACGAGCAGCGCGAAATCGTGACGCTCGAGATGCGCGATCAGCACCTCGGGCCGCGTTTCGGTGAAAGCGGGGGGCAGATAGACCACGGGACGACCCTTCTCGCCGGTCAGAGCAAACGTGCCAGATGCTTTACCACGGACGTGGCCAGCAGCGCCGCGCCGGAAAGAAACAAGATGGAGCCGGACCCGCGGCTGATCCATGCCAGCTGGCGCGGCCCGATGGCGCGGCGAAACATCCCGACCCCCAGGCTGAGCGTCAGCCACCACAACAACGAGCCGGTCCAAACCCCAGCGACCAGAACCGCCGCGAGCACCACGGTCGCTCCTGAACCGCTGAGGCCGAGTGCTGCGAAGATCCCGAGAAAGACCAGGATCGTTATCGGGTTGGTCAAGGTCAGCACAAAGGTCGAAACAAAGTTGCGGAACAAGGTCTCGGTGTCGGTCTGCTCGGTGGCCGCCTCGGGCGGCGGGGTGAGCAGGGCATGGCCGCCCGCATAGAGCAGATAACAGCCGCCGGCCGCGCGCAGCAGGTCTTCATAGCCGAGCAGCCATGTCGAGATAAAAGTCAGCCCGAAGGCGGCGACGACCCCGAAAAACGCGTCGGCGGCGGCGGCGCCGAGCCCCGAGACCAGCCCCGCGAGCTGCCCTTCGAAGATCGTCTTGCGCAGGCAGAGAATGCCGACCGGCCCGACCGGGACCGCGATCACCGCGCCGACGACGATGCCTTTCAGAAAAAGACCAACGGCATCGGGTGCGCCTCGGACGGGTGTCGGCCCCAGTCTCCGGGATGCACCGGAGCCGCGCAATGCCGAAACGCGCGGCACTTTACTGCGAGCGAAGCCGCGTTATGCTCCACGGCACGCCGCCACCGAGCGTCCGGAGATTGCCGATGTCAACTTCCGACAACGCCTACGAGTTCGAGTTCACGTCGATCGACGGCGAAAAATTGCCGCTCGATGCGTGGCGCGGCCAGCCCGTGCTGGTGGTCAACACCGCTTCGTTTTGCGGCTACACCCCGCAATACCGCGACCTCGAAGCCTTGTGGCAGCGCTACCGCGACCGCGGCCTCGTCGTGCTCGGCGTGCCGTCCAACGATTTCGGCCAGCAGGAACCCGGCTCGGCCTCCGAAATCAAGCAATTCTGCGAAACCAACTATGCCGTCGACTTTCCGCTCGCGCAGAAATGCCGGGCGATCGGCGCCGACGCCCACCCGTTCTACCGCTGGATCGCCGAAAGTCTCGGCGAGGCCGGCGCGCCGCGCTGGAATTTCCACAAATACCTGATAGCACCCAACGGCGAGTTGGCCGGCGCGTGGCCGTCCTCGGTCGCCCCCACCGACCGCCGCATCACCGGCGAAATCGACAAGATGCTGCCGCCGCAAAGCGGCTGACAAACAAAGTTTCGCCGGACTATTTCAAACCGTCGCGATTTCGGGGCGGGGTGCGGGGGCGCCGGCGGACTCGGGCAGCTCGGCGGCGTGAAGCAGGGTTCGGACCGCCAGCATCTCGCGCTTGCCGCGGATTTCGACCTCGTGGCGCGGCGACGCCGAGAGGTCGAGCCCGGCGCGCAGCACGACCGCCTCCGACACGACCAGCTCGCAGCGGTATTCCTTGGTCAGCTCTTCGAGCCGGCTCGCGGTATTGACCGCGTCGCCGATCGCGGTGATCGACGACGCCCCGCCATAGCCCATCTCGCCGATGATGATCGGCTCCGGCATGGATGCCGATGCCGATCCGCAACGGCTGGTCGATCTCGCCGCTGAGCGACGCGTTGAGCTCATCCATCCGCTCCGATATCAGCCGGGCGGCGGCGAGGGCGCCGCGGCAGCCGTCTTCAGCAGTGCTTTCGATGCCGAAAAGGGCCATGACGCCGTCGCCGAGAAATTTGTCGACGCGCCCGCCCGCCGCCTCGACCGACCGCCCGACCGCGGCAAAGTAGCGGTTCAGGATGAACACGACGTCGTAAGGCAGCCGGCCCTCGGACAGCGTCGTAAAGCCGCGGATGTCGACAAACATGATCGCGATCTCGCGCTCGCTGCCTTGGGCGAAATCGACCCGGCGGCGGCCGTCGCGCGCATACGCGAAGGGCGGCAGCAGCGGCGTCACCGCGACCGCGCCCTTCGGCCGCAGCTGGCAGGCGAGCCGGACGTTGGCGGTGGCGCCGATGCGGCGCAGGACGCGCCGCTCCGTCTCGCCGGGCGGGTCGAGGCTGCCGATGTCGCCGCGCACCCTGACCCGGCAGGTCGAGCAGCGTCCGCGGCCGCCGCAGACATGGGCGTGCGGGATACCCCCGATGCGGCTCGCTTCGAGCACGCTGGTGCCGGGCGTGACATCGACAAAGCGGCCGTCGGGATAGCTGATGCGGATCAGGCCATGGCGCCGCCGCCAGATGCGGCGGGCGAGCCGAGCCAGCAACACCGCCGCGACCATGCCGCCAAACGACCAGCTGAGGATCTGCGCGACATCGTCGAGCGACTGCTGCACCGCCGGCGACGGCAATTGCATCTGGGCAAAGGCCTCGCGCGCCCAGTCGGGATCGGCCGCCAGGGCCGCGACCTGCCGGCCGGCCTCGACCACCCCGAGCAACGACAACACCGGCACCAGCACCGCCGCGACCAAGGCTATCGGCTGCATCCGGACATACCACGGCCTGACCTTGAGCCAGAAATGCAGGCCGAACATCGCATGCGCCCAAGCCACCACCAACGTCGCCATCTGCAGCACGCCGTGCCAGGGCGCGTAGACAAAATATATCCACAGGAAATAGAGGTAATAAAGGTCGTAGGTTCCGAAAAACTCGTCGGAGATTCGGGTTGCGACGACATGACGGACGAGCAACAGCGGCACCGCGAAACCGAGCACGACCTGAGCCCATTCGCCGGCGCGCAGGCGCAGGCTGCGCCGTTCCCACAATGCCCACAGCGCCAGGGCGTAGTGGACCAGAAAAGCGCCGTAGAGCGCCGCCTTTGCCGGTTGGTTCGACCAAAACCAGAAGACCCAGGCCAGCACCCGATCCATCGCGCCGAGCGAGACCAGGCCGACGGCGTGGTTCGAGAGATGCATCGCGACATAGGCGAGCATCACCAGACCCGAAAAAAGCCGCTGCTCGCCGGATCATCGAATTTGCTGCAAGAAGGGCCGCCCTGCCGCCGCCGCGTCGCCATTGGCCGGCGCGCCCGCCCGCCCCCGCTGCTGCGCGCTTGCGCCGCAATGCGCGAACCGGCGGGAAGTGGCAAAAGAAGGCCGCCATGCAAGGGTCCGCTCTATGCTGGAGATCCACCATCTGGTCAAACATTTCGGGTCGCTGATCGCGGTCGACGACGTGTCGTTCGCGGTCGCCCGCGGCGAGGTCCTGGGGTTTCTTGGACCAAACGGCGCCGGAAAGTCGACGACGATGAAGATGATTACCGGCTTTGTCGCGCCCGACGCGGGCACCGCGGTGATCTGCGGTCACGACATCACGCAGGCGGCGATCGCGGCCAAACGGTGCATCGGCTATCTGCCTGAGGGCGCACCCGCCTATCCCGACATGACGCCCGCCGAATTCCTCAATTTCATCGCTCATATCCGGGGTTTTTCGGGCCGCGAGGCCAAGCGGCGGATCAGCCGGGTCGCCGAGACGATCCACATCGCCGATGTCATGCACCAGCCGATCGAAACCTTGTCGAAGGGCTACCGCCGCCGCGTCGGGGTGGCGCAGGCATTGCTGCACGACCCGCAGGTTCTGATCCTCGACGAACCGACGGACGGGCTCGACCCCAACCAGAAATACGAAATGCGCAACATCATCGACGAGATGCGGGCGAACAAGGCGATCGTGATCTCGACCCACCTGCTCGAAGAGGTCGAGGCGGTGTGCAGCCGGGCGATCATCATTGCTCATGGCCGCATTCTCGCCGACGCGACCCCGGTCGAGCTCGCCCGGCGCTCGCGCCGCCACAATGCCGTGCACCTCGTCGCGGCCGGCGGCACGCCCGAACAATTGCGCACCGAATTGCTGCGGCTGCCGGCGGTGGCCGCGGTGGAGGAAGTCGAGGACGGCGCCGGCGCCGGGCTGCTGATCTTCCCGCGCGGTGGTGAAGACATCGTCGCCGATGTCGCCGACCTGGCGCGCGCCCATCGCTGGCAGGTCACTTTGCTGCGGGTCGAGCAGGGCCGGCTCGACGATTTGTTTCGCGAGATTACCACCGCGCCGGCCGCACCCGTCGCCCTCGCCGCCGCCTGAGGCCTGACATGCGCAACGTCCTCGCCATCTTCCGGCGCGAGTTCGCCAGCTATTTCACGACCCCGCTCGCCTACGTCTTCATCGTCATCTTTCTGGGAATGGCGGGGATGCTGACCTTTTTCGTCGGCAACTTCTTTGGCCGCGGGCAGGCCGATCTGCAGCCCTTCTTCGCGTTTCATCCGTGGCTCTACCTCGTGCTGATCCCGGCCTTGTCGATGCGGATGTGGGCCGAGGAGCGCCGGTCGGGGACGATCGAGCTGTTCCTGACCTTGCCGATCCGCATGACCGAAGCAGTCGTCGGAAAATTCCTCGCGGCATGGTGCTTTGCCGGAATTGCCCTGGCATTGACCTTCCCGTTCTGGCTGACGGTTAATTTTCTCGGACAGCCGGACAACGGCGTCATCCTGGCGAGCTATATCGGCAGCTGGCTGATGGCGGGAGCCCTGCTCGCCATCGGCGCCTTTGTCTCGGCGGCCACCAAAAACCAGGTCATCGCCTTTGTCGTGACCGCGGCCCTCGCCTTTGTCTTTACCGCCGCCGGCTCGCCGGCGGTAATCGGCGTATTGCAGGGCTGGGCGCCCGAATGGCTGATCGGCGCCTTCGCCCAGATGAGCTTTCTCGGCCATTTCAGCGCCATCACCCGCGGCGTCATCGATCTGCGCGACGTCGCTTATTTCGTGTCGATCATGATCGCGTTTCTGTTTGCCAACGCGATCCTCGTCGACCTCGAAAAAGCCGAGTGAGATGAACTCCTCCGAGCACTCCCGCGGCTTTTTTGCCTCGCGCCGGGCGCGGGCCGTCACCGCACTCGTCTGCATCGGCCTCTTGCTGGTCTCAGCCAATATCGTCATCGGCCGTTGGTTCAGCGCGCGGCTGGACCTGACCGCCGAGCATCTCTACACCCTCTCGCCCGGCACCTTGCGCACCCTCGCCAAGATCGACGAGCCGGTCACCCTGCGCTTTTATTATTCGAACCGGCTCGGCGACGAGGTCCCGGCCTACGGGGTCTACGCCGAGCGCGTGCGCGAGCTGCTCGACCAGTACGTCGCGGCGTCAAACGGCAAGATCCGCCTCGAAAGCTATAACCCGCAGCCCTTTTCCGATGTCGAAGACCGCGCCGTAGCGTTCGGGTTGCAGGCGGTGCCGCTCGACAGCGAGGGCGAGCACGTCTATTTCGGCCTGGCGGCGACCAATTCGACCGACGACCAACAGGTGATCGCGTTTTTCTCGCCGGAGCGGGAGCGCTTTCTCGAATACGATTTGACCAAGCTGGTCCACGCCCTCGCGGTGCCGAAAAAGACCGTCGTCGGGCTGATCAGCACCTTGCCGCTCCAAGGCGACATGACGGCCATGATGCAGGGCCGGCCGAGCCAGCCGATGGCGGTCATGGACCAGTTGCAGCAGCTCGACAAGGTCGAGCCGCTCGGCGTCGACATCGACGCCATTCCCGCCGATGTCGACGTGCTGATGCTGGTGCACCCGCAGAACCTTGCACCCAAGACGTTGTTCGCGATCGACCAGTTTGTGCTGAAGGGCGGCAAGGCGCTGATCTTCGTCGACCCGCACTCCGAATTGCAGGCGGCGCAACCGAGCCAGTCGAACCCGTCCGGCGCGGCCACGTCGAGCGACCTCGCGCCGCTGTTCAAAGCCTGGGGTTTCGAGATGCTGCCGAAGGTGGTGGCCGGCGACCGCCGTGACGCGCAGCAGGTCAGCGTGCCGGTGCCCGGGCGCGGCGACGAGCCCGTCGACTATGTCGCCTGGCTCGATCTGAAGACCGCCAACCTCAATCGCGACGACATGATCACCGCCGATTTGAGCCATATCACGATGGCTTCGGCCGGGATCCTTCAACCGCTGCCCGGCGCGACCACGAATTTCGCGCCGCTGATCACGACGTCGCTCGAATTCGACCAAGATCCCGGCCGACAAGCTCAACGGGTTGCCCGACGTAGCCGGCCTGCTCGCCGATTTCAAATCCGACGACAAGCGCTATGTCCTCGCCGCCCATGTCACCGGTGCCGCCAAGACCGCGTTTGCCGACGGTCCGCCAAAACCCGCGGCACCCCCGAACTCAAAGCCCGGCGACGCCAAGCCCGAGGCCAAACCGGCGCCCGCCGCCAAATGGCTCGAGCAATCGGCGCATCCGATCAATGTCGTGGTTGTCGCCGACACCGACCTATTGGACGACCGCGTATGGGTGCAAAGCCAGAATTTCTTTGGTCAGCGGGTCAGTGTGCCGGTCGCCAACAACGGCGATTTTGTCGCCGACGCGATCGACGTATTGGCCGGGGGCGAGGATTTGATCGGCCTGCGCAGCCGCGGCACCGCCGCCCGCCCGTTCGAGGTCGTCGACCGGATGCAGCTCGAAGCCCAGGCGCGCTACAGCGCCGAGGAGCACGGGCTGCAGCAAAAGCTCAAGGCCGCCGAGGCAAAGCTTGCCGACCTCACCGGCAAGGACCAGGCCGACACGCCGGTCAATCTGTCGCCCGACCAGACCAAGGCGATCGCGCAGTTCCGCACCGACATGCTGCAGACCCGCCGCCAGTTGCGCGACGTGCAGGCGGCGCTGCGCAGCGACATCCAGCGGCTGAAGGGCGGTCTCGAATTCCTCGACATCGCGTTGATCCCGATCCTCGTCGCGATTGTCGCAATCATTGTCGGCGCGGTGCGCTCGAAACGCCGGCGGCGGCGCACGGCCGACATATAGGAGACGGCCGATGCAACGGCGCAACCTGATCGTGCTGATGATTGCGGCGGCGGCCATGGTGGTGCTGGCGGGGTTGGCGCTCGCCCTCGGCAACCGGAGGATCGACCGTGCGTCATCGGATCAGCGAGCGCTGCCGGCGCTGGCCGCCAGGCTCGGCGACGTCGCCTCGGTCGAAATTCGGCGCAGCGGCCTCGACCTGACCTTTGCCCGCGACGGCGAGAACTGGCTCGTCGCGCAGAAAAGCGGCTACCCCGCGGACTCGGCCAAGATCCGCCGCATTGTCCTCGCCCTGGCCGACATGACCCTGGTCGAGCCGAAAACCAGCAAGCCCGAGCTTTATGCGCGCCTGCAGGTCGAGGATCCCGGCAAAGGCAAGTCGACCCTGGTCACGGTCAAGGACAAGTCGGGAGCCGACATCGCGGCGCTGGTCGTCGGCAAGCACGCCTACGACCGGCTCGGCGAAGGCAATGACGGCGTCTACGTCCGAAAACCGGGCGATCCCCAATCCTGGCTCGCGCGCGGCGCGCTCGATTTTTCCGACGACATGCCGAGCTGGCTCGCCCGGCGGGTCGTCGACATCCCCGACAGCCGCGTCGCCAAAGTCGTCCTGACCCAGCCCGACGGCAGCGCCCTGACCCTCAGCCGCGCCAAGCCCGACGCGAAATTCGCCCTCGAGAACCCGCCAAAGGACGCCAAATACAAAAGCGACACGGCATTGGGCGAGCCGGCGATGGCGCTCGAGACCCTCGATCTCGACGACGTAGCGGCGGCGGCGAAACTGCCGGTCCCGGACAAGGGCGTGACAAACGCGACCTACACGACTTTCGACGGGCTTTCGGTCGATGTGAAGCTGTTCCAGCATGACAACAAGAGCTGGGTCGCGGTCGCCGCCGCCGGCTCCGGAAAAGCCGTTGACGAGGCAAAGAAGCTCGACGGCCGCGTATCGCGCTGGGTCTACGCGATCCCCTCCTACAAAGCCAAAATGATGCAGACGAAGCTCGCCGACCTGCTCGAACCGCCTAAAGGCTCCTAACCCCGTGGCGACCGAGCGGGACACCGCGGAACGGCCGCCGCCGTCGCCCTGTGTCGGCATCTGTCTGATCGACCCGGCGACCCGGCGCTGCCGCGGCTGCTTGCGCTATATCGACGAAATCGCCATCTGGTACGAGGCGAATGCGGCTGAAAAGCGTGCAATTCTGGCGCGCATCGCCGCCCGCCAGGCGGGGGAGAGGTTCTGATGACGGCCGGGCTGGTCGATCGCCACGTCAGTCTTGGATGGCGCAACCGGGCGGCGATCGTCGCCTGCTTGATGCTGACCATGTGCGCCGGACCACCTATCCGGACCGGTTGGGTCAAGGCCGGCGTCGACGACGCGGCGGCGGCGCGCGAGGTGAGCGATTGCCAGGCGCAGGCGAACGCCGCGCAAAACAACGAGCAGGGGATCAATCAGGACATCAGCGCCACGCTCGGCCGCAATTGGCAGATGAGCCAGACGACCGGCTTGCAGACCGAGAGGATGCGCCAGCAGGCCGCCGGCTTCGCCGACCAGATCTTCAACAGCTGCATGCGCGCCAAGGGCTTCACCAAAGCCGGCTGAGATCGCCCCTTGGGCGCAACTCAGGCCGCCTGAACCGGGCTTACGGCCAGCCCCACGGCCCCATGTCCCAGTCTTCCTGGTTCATGATCGCCGTCATCTGCTGCTCGTTGACGATCTGCTTGGCAAACATCTCCTGCTTGTACGCGTCCCAATTCTGCTGGGTCCCGAAATAGACGCAGTTGCAGTCGAGCGGGTCGGCGTAGAGGTAGACCGGGTTGCCGTTGATCACCTTGGTGACGAACCGGTTGGGCGGCAGCCGCTTCATCGCTGCGACGCGATGCGGCGAATCCGCCGGCCTGACCTGAAATCCGGCGGCCGCGAGCAGATCCTCCTTCTGTGCGACCTGCTGTTGCGGGCTGACGCAGCCGGCAACGCCGAACGCCAGCCCGGCCACGGCAAAAAGAGCGGTCAACTTCGTCACGGCGTGTCTCCCCAAATCCGCGCGGCGACGCTAACCGATCGCGCGCTCCCGGCGCAATGTCCCGCGCGGGCGCGGCGCCGCAGCGTGGCGCGAGCGCCGAACCGATGTCGATCCCCTATTCCTTGACGCCGGCCATTGTGAGGCTCGCCGCGACGTAGCGGCGCAAGGCAAACAACAGGGCAACCGGCGGCAGCATGTAAATAATGGCGGCGGCCATCATCGCGTTATACGCGGCGTCCACGTCCTCGAACAATTGCCCCTGCGTCACCGAAACGGTCATGTTCCGCACCGAGAGCAGCACCGCCTGGTACAAATAGTCGTTCCATGCGAGCAGCAGCGCGTAGATGGCGGCTACCGCCAGAGCCGGCGTCATCAACGGCAGGTAGATACGCAGATACACTTGAACGGCGGAGGCGCCGTCGACCCGGGCGGCGTCGTCCAATTCAAACGGCATCAGGCTCGCATAGAGCTGCAAGACCAGGATCGCGAACGGGGTCGCGAACGCCACCTGCGCCGCGACGACCGCCCACAGGCTGTCCGAGAGCCCATAGCTGTGCATGACTGTGTAATACGGGACGATCAGCAACGACGCCGGGATCGCGTAGGTGAGCAGCGCGGCGGCGGTCAGCAGCGAGCCCTTGCTCAGCCGCAGCCGGCTCACCGCAAAGCTCGCCAGCGACCCGATCAGCACGCTCAGAACCATCGTCAGCAGACCGATGAAGAAGCTGTTGCCGAACTGATGCCAGAAATCCTCGAGATATCGGGCCTCCTGGGTCACCACCGCGCGGAACCCCTCGAGCGAGGGCTGCGGGGGCCACAGATTGCCGTCGAACTCGATTTCGCCTTCTTCGGGGTCGAGTGCTATCGACAGCATGTTGTAGACCGGAGCCAGCGACCAGATCAGGATCACCACTGCGAGCAGCGCCGAACCCGCTTCGGTGAGGATCCGGCGCAGCCGACGGCGCCGACGCGCCGGCCGACCGGGAGCCAAGGCAATGCTCACAGCCGGATCTCGCTCGTCTGCAGCCGGCGCAGCAGCACGATCATGACCGGGATCAGCACCGGGAGCGCCGACAATACGGCGGCGACGCCCAGCGCCGGATTGCCGATGTCGAAGGCGTAATGGAAGCCGAGCGTCGCCAGGACTTCGGTGGACAACGCCGGCCCGCCGCTCGACACGAGATAGACCGTCGTGAAGTCGCCGAGCGCCCACAGGGTGGAGAGCAAGGTGCAGATCAGGTAGAGATTGGCCAGCAGAGGGAATGTGACGTGGATGAAGCGGCGAAACCCGGTCGCCCCGTCAACCTCCGCCGCGTCGTAAATCTGACGTGGGATCGTCATCCGGCCGGCGAGGAAGATCACGGTCCAGAACGGCATCCATTTCCAGGTGTAGGCAACGATGTTGCACCCGAGGGCCAGCCAGCGGTCCTCCAGCCAGTTCGGGCCGTCGATGCCGAACAGCGCGGCCAATATGCCGTCCACCAAGCCCCATCTGCCGATCAGCATCCAGTGGATCGAAACGCAGGCTTGCGCCGCCGCGACCGCCCACGGCAAAACAAACACGGCCAAAAGCGCCCTGATCCACCAGCGCGGGCGCAGGAAAAAGCCGGACAGCAGCAGCGCCAGGAACATCTTCACGTTCACGCCGAGGCCGACAAAGAGCAAGGTGTTGACGACCGTCGGCAGGTAGTACGGATCCGATATCAGCTCGGCGTAAAGCGATGGCCTGGCGGCCATCCACAGCGCATAGGCGAAGGGGTACACGACAAACGCCGCGAACACCGCCGCGTAGGGTGCGACAAAGGCGAGCGCCCAGGCGAGATCCGAGCCGTGCAGACGCGGCTGCCGTCGCCGGGGCGCCCGGCGCGGCCGATCGACCGCGGCAGGCGGCGCAATAGCGAGAACCGGATGCGCGCTGCTCATACCTGCCTTCCAGAGTAAGGCCCATTGTTTCGGGCGGCGGTCCCGATAAGCGCCACCGCGGGGGCTTTTTTGCGGCGTCGGCCGCTCCTTATGCGAGATGCCCCGGTGCGCCCTCAATCATCTTTTTGCCGGCGTCTTTTTAGGGCGCGTGGCGATGGTCTGGACACGAGCCCAGCCGCCGGAGAACGCGGGCAGGCAAAATGGGCGACAGCGGGATAACAAATTGACCGACGCGATTGCGGTTGACCGGCGCGCGGCGCTGGTTCGGCAGGCCTTCCGCCTCGAATACCTGACCATTGGCTGGATCGTTGTCGAAGCGGTGGTAGCGCTCGGCTCCGGCATCGCCGCGCGCTCGGTGACCCTGCTCGCTTTCGGCATCGACAGCGTCATCGAACTGGTCTCCGGCGGCGTGCTGATCTGGCGCCTCGCCGTCGAGTTGCGGCGGGGCCGGCCATTCGCCGAGTCGGCGGAACGGACGGCGAGCCGGGCCGGCGGCGCGCTGCTGTTTGCGCTCGCCGCCTATGTCGTCCTGGCGGCGGCATGGAGCCTCGCGACCCGCCAGGGGCAAGATTTCTCGTGGCCGGGCCTGGTTGTCAGCCTCGCCGCCATTCCGATCATGTGGCTTCTCTCTCGCCGAAAATTGCGCCTTGCCGAGGCCCTCGGCAGTCGCGCGCTGCGCGCCGACGCGGTTGAAGGCGTCGCCTGCGGCTGGCTGTCATTTGTCGTCGTGATTGGCCTTTTGGCGCAGCTTCTGGTTGGCGCATGGTGGGTCGACGCCGCGAGCTCGCTTGCCATCGTTTGGCTGTTGGTCAAGGAAGGCCGCGAGACGTGGAGCGCAAAAGCGTGCACCGATTGAGGGATAAGCCGCTTCTGATTATCGTAATCCGCACGGCGCGCGGTGTGTCGGACTCGTGACTGCAGCGGCAGGGCGGCCGCTCTCGTCAGCGCCTGCTTGCCGAGCGCCGCCCCGGGCACCAATTTAGCGAGGCTTCGCGGCGGCGACGGCCGGTCTCGTGGCGGCGGCGTGCGAAGTTGCGCGCGGAAGGATATGCGGTGGGAGGATATGAAGCTCCTCGTCGTTGAAGACGATCGCGAAACCGCCTCCTATCTGGTCAAGGGGCTGGGCGAGAGCGGCTACACCGTCGACCGCGCCGGCGACGGCCGCGAGGGGCTGTTCATGGCGAGTTCCGGCGGGTACGACGCAATCGTCCTCGACCGCATGCTGCCGGGGATGGACGGCCTCGCCATGCTGGGCGCCTTGCGCGCGGCCGAAATCCGCACCCCGGCATTGATCCTGAGCGCCCTCGGCAGCGTCGACGACCGCGTCAAAGGCTTGCGCGCCGGCGGCGACGACTATCTGGTAAAGCCGTTTGCGTTCAGCGAGCTGCTGGCGCGGATCGAGGCATTGCTGCGGCGCGGCTCAGGGGTGCCGGCAACGACCGCGTTGCGGGTCGCCGACCTTGAGCTCGATCTATTGACCCGAACCGTCAAGCGCTGCGGCAAGCCGGTCGACGTGCTGCCGCGCGAGTTCCGCCTGCTTGAATACCTGATGCGCAATTCGGGTCATGTCGTAACCCGCACGATGCTGCTGGAGC
This sequence comes from uncultured Alphaproteobacteria bacterium, assembly GCA_963775525.1. Lineage (GTDB taxonomy): Bacteria > Pseudomonadota > Alphaproteobacteria > ATCC43930 > CGMCC-115725 > AP-15. The sequence continues at coordinate 61,685 of CAVZJF010000017.1, forward strand.
ATGTCTGGGATTATCACTTCGACCCGCAAACCAACGTCATCGACGTGCATGTGAGCCGGCTGCGGCAAAAGATCGACAAGAACTTCGACCGGCCGCTGCTGCATACGGTGCGCGGCGCGGGCTATTGCCTGCGCGCGCCTGACTAGGCAGCCCCGCCGTCCGGTTCCGCGCATGGTCGCCGAAAAGCTGCTGCTGTCGGCGCCGCGGTCCTGGTCGTGGCCGCGGCGCTTTTTCGCGCATCAGCGGCGGTTGGTGCGCACCCATGCGTTCCGCCTCGCCGCGCTCTATTTTTTGGTGTTTGCCGCGTCGGTGCTCAGCGTCTTGTTCTTCGTCTATTGGACAAGCGCCAATTTTGTCGAGCGTCAGACCGAGGCGACCTTGGATGCGGAGGTTGCCGGCCTCGCCGAGCAATATGCCCAGCGCGGGCTGAGCGGGCTGGTGCAGATCGTGGCGGCGCGCAGCGCCGGCGATCGCGGCGACGCGATGCTGTACCTGGTGACCGACCCCGACGGCCGGCCGCTCGCCGGCAACATCGCGGGCTGGCCTGTGGGGGTGCCGGCGCGCAGCGGCTGGCTGTCCTTCACCGTCGCGGCCAGGGTTCACGGCCGTGTCGTGGTCCATCCGGCGCGCGGCAGCCTGATCGTCATCGCCGGCGGCTACCGGCTGTTGGTCGGCCGCGACATCAGCGACGCGGCGGCGTTTCGCGACCGCGTCAAGCTGACCCTGCTGTGGTCCGGGCTGGTGGCGCTGGGTGTGGGCCTGCTCGGCGGGGCGGCGATGAGCCGCAACCTGCTGCGCCGGGTGGAGCTGGTCAACCGCACCAGCGAGCGGGTGATGGCCGGCAATCTTTCCGATCGCGTGCCGCTCGACGGCACCAGCGACGAGTTCGACCTGCTCGCCGCCAACCTCAACCGGATGCTCGACCAGATCGAGAGGTTGATGACGGCGATGCGCGAAGTCACCGACGACGTCGCCCATGATCTGAAGACGCCGCTGTCGCGGCTGCGCGCCCGGCTCGAGCTGGCGCTGATCGGTCCGGCCGAGCCCGACGCCCAGAGAGAAGCGATCCGCGCCGCGATCGACGAGGCCGACCGCATGCTCGCCACGTTCAACGCGCTGCTGCGGATCGCCGAGGCCGAGGCCGGCGCCGGACGCGATCCGTCCGAACCGCTCGACCTCGCGGAAATCGCGCATGCGGCCGCCGAGTTCTATGAACCGGTCGCCGAGGAAAAGGGGTTTATCCTGACGTTGACGGCCGCGCGGGAAGTCAAAATCCGCGGCGACCGGCACCTCCTGTCTCAGGCGCTCGCCAATCTCCTCGACAACGCGCTCAAATATGCCGATGCGGGCGAATTGCAGGTCGGGGTTTTCCGCAGCGGCGACCATGCCGTGCTCGAAGTGAGCGATCGTGGGCCTGGTATTCCCGAGGCCGACCGCGAGACCGTTTTCGACCGGTTTGTCCGGCTCGAACCGAGCCGCAGCACGCCCGGGAACGGGTTGGGGCTCAGCCTCGTCCGCGCGGTCGCGCACCGCCATCACGGCACGGTGACGCTTGCCGACAATCGCCCCGGACTGCGGGTTCGGCTCGAATTTCCGGCGCTCGCCGCCTGACTATTCGCCCTGGCTATTCGCCGCCATCGCCGGCTACGTCGCGGCGGTCGCGGTCCTCGATGCGGCGTGCGGTTTCGACCATCATTTCGCGCAGCTCGTCCTGGTCGAGCCCGGCGCTGCGCAGCACAGGCCCCATGACCTCGTCGGCGAGCAGGTCGTCGAGGCTGGGCTGATAGCGGCAGCAATCGAAATGCCCGTCCATTGGTCCCTCCATGTCCTCGGTTCTATGCACCATCAACCAAAAGCGTGACCGCTTTATGTCCTTGGATCGGAGATTTCGCGGCATTCGTCCATGCGAACCGCCTTTTTCCCGTCGCAATGGAACGTAAGGCCGAAAAAGACCCGAACGAGTCCGTAAGCGTCCCTCTTAAAAAGATAAGGATTTGTTATTTAACCGCTACCTCGGGCGGGTGAATTATTTCGTAACGCCGCCGTGATTGTCGCCGACGCCGGCTCATTGCGCGGCACAAAGTTTGACAATTCGTAAACCCGGGTCCGTAAACCTGGACCGCGGGTCTTCCGCGAAAGCGGTGGCTAACCCGTGAGCGCACCGTAGCTGCCGAGGCCGATGCCGAGCGCTGCAATCCGCGCCCTGATAGCCGGGCTCGTCAGCGCCGCCAGCTCCTCGGCATGGCGATAGCCGGGCATGGCCGCGGTCAGCGCCGGGCGGCGCTCGACCGCCGGGTGAAAATACATTTCGCTGACCCCGTCGGGCACATGCGGCAGCAGCCGCAATACCCGTTCCTCGACCATGTTGCCGCTCCAGGCGAGGCCGAAGACGTGGTCGTTGACGACCAGTCCGGCCCGGCGCAGCCGGCGGCGCAGCCGCTCGACCCAAGGGCGGTAGAACGGCATCGGCGCGCGCTCCCACGGAAAAGCGGCGCGCAGGGCCGCCACCGGCTCGGCCGGAACCCGCATCGCCTTCATGCCGTAGTCGCGGCCGATCTCGAGGACCAGACCCGCGACCGTCGGGTGAAGATGCATGTGCTTGTGGGCGTTGACGTGGTCGAGGTCGAGCCCCGTCGCGCGAAACGCCTCGAACTGGGCGCGGATTTCCTGCGCCAATTGCCTTCGGACCCGCGGCAGAAGGAAGAACCTGAAGCCGGTGCGGCCCATGTTGCGGTCGAATTGGCCGTCGGCTCCGACCAATGCGGGAACCGCTTCCCGTGGTGACACCGGGCGCCCGTCGACCAGCACGAGATGCAGCCCGACATGCAATTCGGGCAACCGCCGCGCCAGCACCACCGCATCGGCCGCCGCCGGCGCCCCGACCATCAGGCTCGCCGTCGACAAGATGCCGTGGCGGTGCGCCTCCTCGACCGCCGCGTTGACCGCCGCATCGCGCCCAAAATCATCGGCGGTAACGATCAGCTGCTTCAACCCGGTTACCTCGGACACCGCTCTCGCTGGCGCAGATGCCATCTTGAACAACCCAGAGCATCCCATGCCGGGCTGTCCGGTTCGGATATCGGCACAATTTTCAAGTGTATCATGGGCGACAGAAATCCTAAAGGTCGCCTTGCCCGGGCTTGATCCGGGCACCCATGCCTTTGCTAAGCATCGCCGCGGTGCCAAAAAGGCGTGGACGGCCGGGTCAACCCGCGGGTCGCGCCCGCGGGCTGAAGGCCGACCGGCCGAGGCGGAATGTTTCGGCTCCCGCCAAAACTCTCCGCAGCCAGTCGCCACACCATCACGCGACGAGCCGGCCGCAAGGCTGATGCTTTCACCGATCCATGCAAGATCGCACCATCGCGCCGCGCGCCCGACCATCGCATCGACCATCGAACAACGGCACGGCGGACCCACGCATCAACCGGGTTAAGTCGGAGGCAACCTAACGAATCGAAAGCCCGCGGGACACGTCATTCCGGGCTCGCGGGCATTGCCCGCGAGCCCGGAACCCATATGTGGACGGCCCCGGTCTCGCAAGGGCGTGGCAGCTGCGACGGGTCTGGTCGGTTGCGGTCATATGTCGGGCCTTTGTGGTGCGGTCGACTGACCGCTGGCCCAGATGGGTTGCGCGGATCGGGTCCCAAACATGAACGTGATGTCTGAGCACCAACGGGTTCCACGGGTTGTCCCGATCCTCGGATCGACCGATTGCCATCTTGCTGCTGCTGTCCTTGCCAGTGCCAGGTCTGCTCGATGCCGGTGGTCGGCGGGCTCAGGCCTGCTGCGGACGCCGATAGACTTCGCCGCTCACCATCATGGCCCAGATGATGCGGGCCATCTTGTTGGCCAACGCGACCGCGGCCAGCTTCTTGGCCTTGCGCGCCAGCAATCCCATAAGCCAGGGCGAGGCGGTGTTGGCTGGCCCTTGGCTCGCGGGCTCGACCCGCCGCTGAGCCGCGCGGATCACCGCGGTGGCGCCGAGCACGAGCAGCCGGCGCAGCTCCTCGTCGCCCTGCTTGCTGATCCGGCCGAGCCGCTGTCGCCCGGCGGTCGAACCCTCGCGCGGGGTGATGCCGACCCAGGCGGCAAAGTGCCGGGCCGAGCGAAAGGCCTTGGGGTCGGGAACCTTGAGGGCGAAGCTGACCCCGCCGATCGGTCCGATCCCGGGGATCGTCGCCAGCAGCCGGCTCGTCTGATCCTGTCGGTGCCACGCCATCAGTCGCGCCTCGATCGCCTTCAGCTTGGCGTTCAAGGCCTCGATCTGGCCCGCCAGCAGACCCAGCATCTCGCGGGCCAGCTCCGGCACGCTGTCCGCGGCGGCCAGGCGATCGAGCAGCTCGGCGACATGCTGGGGCCCCCCGGCCTTCGCTCGGGGCAGGCTCTTGGCCGCGGTGACGCCGAACTCCGCGGCATGCCCTCGGATCGCGTTGATCAGCATGGTGCGCTGCTTGACCAAGAGATCGCGCACCCCGAGCATCGTCAGCGCCGCCTGCCGCGCGGCGGTCTTGACCGGCACAAAGCGCATGCTCGGGCGGCTCATCGCCTCGCAGATCGCTGCGGCATCGATCGCGTCGTTTTTGCCGCGCTTAACGTAGGGCCTGACCTATTGCGGCGGCAGCAGCACCGCCTCGTGCCCCAGGCCGCGCAACACCCGCGCCCGGTGATGCGAGGCGCCGCACGCCTCGATGCCGATCCGCGTCGGCGCCAGCTTGGCAAAGAACTTTGTCATCTCGCCGCGCCGCAGCTGCCGCCGCAGCACCGCCTGCTCGCTCTCGTCAACCCCATGAACCTGAAAGACATGCTTGGACGTGTCCAAACCAATTCTGATAATCGTCATTCGGACGGCTCCCTTGGCTGCGTTGTCGAAACATCTCAGCCTGGCACATTCGATGCCGTAGGGGCCGTCCACCCCAACATGAACACCGGACTTCGAACATATTGGAAATTTAGGTTTTCTTGGGTTCCGGGCTCGGGCCCTTCGGACCGCCCGGAATGACGTTTCTTGGAAAGAACAATTTCTTCACGCGCTCGAAGGCCGGGACCCATTGCCCACCAACTCGAACTTTTCAAGTGTAAGCAATAACGTGCCGATTCGGACCGGCTCGTACCCCGGCAACATGGACCCCGGCCGTTGCCGGGGAGACGATCAACGATCGGGATTATCGGGAATCGTTCACGGGCTCCTCCGCTGGGACGACGGCCGCGGAGTGCCAAGCCCCCTATTTCCACCGCCTGATCTGGTAAGATCGGTGCGAGCGAACGAGACCGGGGTGGCGGGGCGCCGGGAGGTACCGCAATGGCGGAACGGGTCGAGCGTCGGCTGGCTGCGATCCTGGCCGCCGATGTCGTCGGCTATTCGCGGCTGATGGGCGCCGACGAGGAAGGCACGCTGGCGGCGCTGAAAGCGATCCGGCGCGAATTGGTCGATCCCAGGATCGTCGAGCATCGCGGCCGCATCGTCAAAACCACCGGCGACGGGCTTTTGGTCGAGTTCCCAGCGTCGTCACGTGCCGCCACACGATGGCCGAATGCAACGTCGAAGTGCCGGTCGGAATGCGTATCGCAGGGGCGTGCTCAGGTTATGGGCAGGCCAACCAGACATTGCGATCAACCATTTCGAAGACTCGCTGCGCCTCAGCCCGCGCGCCCGCGTAGGCCCGTCACTCATTGTCACCGGCTTTGCGTATTTTTTAAGTCGGAGGTTCGATGAAGCAGTGCCAAGGCTGCTCCTCGCAATTCAAGAGGATCCGAGCAACCCAAACGCGCATCGCCACCTCGCCGCCTGCTGCGCCCATATGGGTCGCATGGACGACGCTCGAGAGATCGTCACGCGGCTGCGCGCCATCACTCCTGCCGTGATCCCGGACGTCAGCTTTCTGCGGAACCCCGAGCATCGCGAGCTTTACCTGTCGGGCCTGCGGTTGGGGACCGGTGCGGCGGAATGATCACGACCCGCCGCGATCTTGGCCGACATATCGCCGGCTGTTGGCGCGGCGGATGTTTCGTTCCAGTCGTTGACCTGTCTTCACGCCCTGGCTGACCCCCATGCGCGGCGCCTCCCGCGGGTGAACTACGACGAGATAGCGCATCTTTATGACGCGCAACCCTTTCGGGCGCGCACGGCGGATCCGGAACTGCTGGCGTTTGCCGAACGGCGTACCGCCGCTGGCTTGGCCATTTTGGATATCGGCTGCGGCACCGGAAATCAGCTGATCGCCAACCGCGTCGCGCTGCTGCCTCACGCTTGGTGTGTCGGCCTCGACCGATCGCTCGGCATGCTGCGCCAGGCTCGGCGCAAGGCGCCGGACATTGCCTGGGTGCGCGCCGACGGTGCGGGGCTGCCTTTTCCGGCCCGCAGTTTTGACTTTGTCTGCTGCCAGTTCGCCTTTCATCACATCAACGACAAAACCGGCATGTTGCACGCGGGTTTTCGGGTGCTTCGACCCGGCGGTCGGTTCGTGATGCGCAATCTGTGCCCGCAAAATCGGGTAACTGGCTCTGTTACCGGTATTTCCCGGAGGCGCAGCACGCGGACCTGCGGGATTTCTGGCCGCCGGACGCGATCCTCGAAAAGATGGACGCCGCCGGGTTTGTCTCGATCGCGACCGCCTACGAGCACCGCCGTTTCGAGCAGGATCTGAAGGCTTGGCTCGAGCGGGCGCGGCGCCGTGACACCTGCTCGCAATTGCACGCCATCTCCGATGGCGCTTATGCCGCCGGAATAAGGTATCTGGAGGCCGACATCGCCGATCCGGCTCTGCCGAAGCGTCGCCCGGACCGTCTTTGCCTGATGACGATCAGCGGCGCCGCGCCGGGCGCGTTCCCGGCTCGCCCGATGTGATATCGTCCGCAGGCGAATGATCCACGGCGCTGCCGATCGGGCGCCCCTTGACGGAGAAGAGCATGGCGCCGCGCATCGGATATCTGCTCCCGACGCGGGAAGCGGTCATGCAGGGCCGGCCCGAGACCGGGCCGTTGCTGGCGCTTGCCGAGCGGGCGGAGAAGTTCGGCTATGACGCGGTCTGGGTCGGCGATTCGCTGCTGGCGCGGCCACGGCACGACCCGCTGACCTTGCTCGCGGCGGTGGCGGCGCGGACCCGCAACGTGTCGGTCGGCACCGCGGTCTTTTTGCCGGCGTTGCGCAACCCCGTCGTGCTGGCGCATCAGCTGGCGACGCTCGATCGGATCAGCGAGGGCCGGCTCGTGCTCGGCGCCGGCATCGCCACCGATGTCGCCAACATCCGCGCCGAATTCGCCGCCGCGGGCGTGCCGTTCGAGGGGCGGGTCGGCCGCATGATGGAAGGCTTGCGGCTCGCCCGCGCCTTGTGGACCGGCAAGCCGGTCGATTGGGAAGGACGCTGGCCGGTCAAGGACGGCGTCCTCGGCCCGACCCCGCATCGGCCCGCCGGCCCGCCGATCTGGCTTGCCGGCTCGGTGCGCGCCGCCTTTGAGCGCGCCGCGAAACATTTCGACGGCTGGTTTGCAAACGAGCCAGATCTCGCGCGCTGGACCGCGCAATGGCATGAGGTGCAGCAGATCGTCCGCGACGCCGGGCGCGATGCGGATCGGTTTGCGGCGGCGAATTATGTGACCTTGGCGCTCGACGAGGACGCGGCCCGCGCCGAGCAGCGGATCGACGCGTTTCTCGAAAATTACTACGGGCAGCCGGCGGCGGCGATGCGCAAGCGGCAGGCCTGCTTTGGCGGCCCGCCCGCCGCGGCCGCGGCGTGGCTCCAGGGCTACGCCGATGCCGGCGCCACCGATCTGATCGTCCGGTTCACCGGCGACCACGAACGCCAGCTCGACGCCGTCGCCCGGCTGCGAACCCAGATCGGCTGAAGCACCGCCGGCCCAGGCCGCAAGGCGCTGTCGACGGGGCGCAGTCCGCCGGTGTCCAGGCGATTTCGTCCCTGCGCGAAACCGGTGAAAACCCTCAATGCCCAATTCATGTGAGGCCAGGAGAAATCGGCCCCTGAGCTTGAGTCTCATGGCCGTTGATGCGGTTTTGTCTTATCTGTCCGCGCCGCCGGTGCCGTTAGTCTAGTTTCAAGGACATCAAGGTAATGGACAACACGCGCTGCTCGCGGCGAATTCTCTTCGCGCTTCTCGCCGGCTTTTGCATCGTATTGGCCGCGATCTGCGCTGGGCCGCATACCGCCAATGCGCAACAATTACCGGCCGCGAGTGTGGCGGCGCCACCCGCCCCGAGCCCGCCCAGCGGCGGCCTGCAGGTTATCGTCACACCCTATCTGTGGCTTGCAGGCATCAACACGGCGATCAACACCTCGCTGCCGCGCGCCCCGGTGGTCAATTCCAGCGTCGGCGCCTTTCAGCTCCTGGGCCACCTCGATGCCGTACCGTTCATGGGCTCGGCCGAGATCCGCGACGGGCCGTTCAGCCTGTTGGGCGACGTCATCCATGTGCCGGTCGGCACCAACATTACCACCCGCAACGTATTTTATCAGGGCGGAAACGCGGCGCTGACAACCAACACCGGCACCGCTCTGCTACTGTATCACGTGATCGACCAGCCGATTCAATCGCTCGGCGCGGGGGGTGGCTTTCGCGCCTGGGGCTTTACCAGTCAGCTGACCTTGAATGGCCGGCTGCTGCCGACGGCAACTGTGACGCGATCCGCCGAATGGGGCGACCCGCTCGTCGCCGCGCGCTATCACCGAGAACTTGGCAACGGCTTCGCGCTGACCGCATACGGCGATGTCGGCGGGTTTGGCGTCGGCGCCCACGCCGACTGGCAAATAATCGGCACCGTCGACTACGCCCTGAAGTCGTGGGTGGCGCTTCGCGCCGGCTACCGCAGCCTCAATTTCAACTACACGGCGGCCGACCGCACCGGGTTCAACGTGCACATGAAAGGCCCGATCTTCGCCGCCAGCTTTAAATTCTAAAGCTCGCAGCCGCGGCTCCGGGTGTGGGGGGCGGACACATTTTTGACGTGGCAGGTTCAAGGTCGAGGAGGCCCAACCTTGCGTTGGGGCGACTGATAGGATAATCGACCGTCTTATTTGCAGCGCGGGTAACGGGGTTGGAGCCATGACGATCGACAAGACGGTCGTCACCCGGGGCGAAGCTGATCGAGCGGCTCGGTCGGCCGAGCCGTTGCGTAGGCGGTTACGGCCGAATCGAGGGTTTTGTTTGGCAGTGCGCGGGTTTGACGAGCAGCTTCGCCAGCCGGGCCTGCCAACCGGCCGCGATCGTCGTGGCGCTCGCGTGCAGCGGCTGCATGGTCGGCCCGGATTATAGCTCGCCCCCGGCGCCCGCGGCGGCGAAGTTTCTTGAGGCGAACCAGCCCTCCGTCGA
>CAVZJF010000018.1:0-30958 GCA_963775525.1 uncultured Alphaproteobacteria bacterium
TAGCCCTTGACCGATCCCGAGGTCAGACCGGCGACGTAGTGCTCGACAAAGAACGAATAGATGATCGCGACAGGGACGGAGCCGAGCAAAGCCCCCGCCATCAGCTGGCCCCAATAGAACACGTCGCCGCGAATGAGCTCGGCGATGACCCCGACCGGCACCGTGCGCACCGAGCTCTTGGTCAGGAAAATCAGGGCGTAAAGGAACTCGTTCTGCGACAGGGTGAACGCGAAGATGCCGGCTGAAATAAAGCCGGGCGTGCACAACGGCAGAAAGATCTGCCGCATCGTCTGCAGCCGGCTGGCGCCGTCGATGCGCGCTGCTTCCTCCAATTCCTTTGGCACGGTCTTGAAATAGCCCAATAAAAGCCACGCGCAGAACGGCACCAGCATGGTCGGATAGGTCAGCATGACTGCGGTCAACGTATTGCCGAGACGGAGCCGGTTGATCATGTCGGCCAGTGGAATGAACAACAGCGGCTGCGGCACCAGGTAGATCGCCGCCACTGCGGTCGCGATCAGGCCGGCGCCGGCAAACCGCATGCGCGCCAGCGGATAGGCCAACATGACGCCGAGCACCAGCGAGATCGCGGTGGAGACCGCCGCAACCAGCATCGTGTTCCAGGTCCACAGCAAAAAGCTGGTCTGGGTCAACAAATCGACGTAGTGCTTCAATGTCGGGTGAAGCACCAGGAGCGGCATCATATGGGTGTTGTAAAGCTCGGCGTTCGGCTTCAGCGAGGTGACCGCCATCCAGTAAAACGGGAACAGCGCGAGCGCCAGAAAGAAGCCGACCGGCAGCCACAGCCGCAGCGTCCGCTCGATCGGGCCGTAGCCGGTGACCATCAGCGCCGGCGCAGATATATGGTCAGAGCCACGATCAGCAGCGCCAATGCCGGCAGCATCGTCAGCGCCACCGCGGCGCCGAGCCCGAGCTGGCCCGCGTTCATTGCGATGTCGAAGGCGTAGGTGGCGAGCAGCTGGGTCGCATTCTGCGGGCCGCCATGGGTCAGGACATAGACGAGCTGAAAATCGGCAAAGGTAAAAATCACCGAGAACAAGGTTACGATCAGGATGATCGGCTGCAGCAGCGGCAGGGTCACATAGCGAAAGCGCTGCCAGCCGCCGGCGCCGTCGATCGTCGCGGCTTCGTGCAATTCGGGCGGCACCGTCTGCAACCCGGCGAGCAGCGTGATCCCGTAAAACGGCAGGCCGCGCCAGGTGTTGATGAAAATGATCGAGACCATGGCCAAGGTCGGGTTGCCGAGCCAGGACGGCCCCGGCTTTGGCACGCCGAGCGCGATCAGAAACCAGTTGAAGACACTGAAAGCCGGGTCGAGGATCCACATCCACGCCACCGTGCTCAACACCGTCGGCACGATAAACGGCAGCAGCAGCAGCGCGCGGACCAGGTTTTTGCATGCGAAGTCCTGGTTCATCGCCAGCGCCAGCGCGAGGCCGCCGACCATCTTCAGCAATGTCGCCGCGACCGTGTAGAGGAAGGTGTTGAACACCACCCGCCAAAACACCGGGTCGTTAAACTCGCGCTGGAAATTCTTCAGCCCGACAAACACGCCGGGATGCGCCACCGGACGGTCCTGCAAACTCAGCAGGATGCCGTAACAGAACGGGTAGCCGACGAGGGCCGCCAAAAACAGGATCGGCGGCGCCATCATCAGCCAGCTGAAGACGCCCTCGCGGTCGAGCCACGCGGCGAGCGACGCCGGCTGCCGCGCCCGATGGACGACCCTCCCCAAAGCTTCGGAGCGGAGCGTCATGTCCCTCGAAGCCCCGGCTAGACCGGTCGGTAGATTTCTTTGAGCTGGGCTTCGGCGGCCTTGATGACGTCCTTGGTCGAGCTGCCGCTGCATGCTTTGGCGAACATGTCGACGACCACGTATTTGGCGACGCTTTCGGCGAGCTTGCGGTTGGGCGGCGCCGGCCATCCCGGCAAATGCGCGGTCGCGAGCGCGTCGCGATAGGGAATATTGCGCGGCTCGACCTTCCACATCGGCGCGTCGTCATAGCCGCGCAACAGCGGCTGGTAGTAGCTGTCGGCCGAGGCATACCAGGCGCCGAGCTGCTTTGCGTCGGTCAGCCAGCGCAAGAAGGCGTGCGCCTGCTCCTGCGCCGGGCCGAAGTTAAAGACCGAATGAGAGATCGAGTTCATCAGGTGGAACCGGCCTTTCGGCCCGGCCGGGTTCTGCGCCTGGTCGGTGACCTTGCCGATTTCGGGAAAATCGCGTTTGGCCAGCCACAGGATGCTTTGGGCGTTGTTGGTGCACGAGATCTGCTCGGCGTACCAGGATTTGTTGTTGCTGACATCGGTCCAGCCGAGCACGTCGTCGAACATCGTGTCCTTGAAAAATTTGCGGGCGAAATCGACGGCGCGCGCGGTTTCGTCGGAATTGATGACGACGGTCTTGCCGTCGGGCTCGACCTCATGGCCGCCATAGGACCACAGCAGCGGATAGAGCCAGCCGTGGTTGTCGCCAAAGCCGTGGCCGAGCTCAAACCCGAACGGGTGGCCGTTCTTTTTGAGCTTGACGCCGGCCTCGTACAGCTCCTCCCAGGTGTCGGGAAACTTCTTGACCCCGATTTCGGCGAACCAGTCGGTGCGCCAGTTCATCAGCTGGCCGATATTGCTGAACGGAACCGCCTTCCATTTGCCGTTGACGATCCCCGCTTCCTTGGCGACGTCGTACCAGCCGCCCTGCTTTTTACCCGCCTCCTCGGCGATGTCGCCAACATCGAGCAATCTCTCGTCGAACAGAAACGGCGAGATCAGGCCGATCATCGTCACGTCGGCGCCGGACTGGGTCTCGGAGATCGTGCTGATCCGGGTCAGGAGACTGCCGACGCTGGTCAACTCATAATTGACCTTGACCCCGGTTTCTTTCTCATAGGCCGGCGCCAGCGTATTCTGAAAGTACTGGTCGAAATTCTTGATAAATGAGCTTTCGTGCAAAAAAGTGATCGATTTTTGCTGAGCGGCAACCGGCCGCGCCCCGATTGCGGCGCCGATCGCCCCGGCACCGGCGAGCTTTAGAAAATTGCGTCGCGACGCGCTGCCCATAGTTGGTTCCCCCATGGCGGGAAGCCGAGATCTGACGCGGGACTGAATAACTTATCTACAGGGTGCGACGCCGCCCGGCAAGCGCGGCCGCCGAGGTCGTCGAGACAAAAACGTTCCCGTGACGGAAAGGCGCGCCGGCGCCTCTGCTGTGGCGCCCAAGCCCTCGCAATGCGAACCCTCTCGGTTGGCGGTTGCTACATTTCGGAACCGGCGGGTGCGGCGTCGTCAATCACCAGCTGCACCGCACCGCCGCCGCGCCAGATGTCGCGCCGCAGATGGCCGGCGAGCTGGATTGCCGTCCCGCGCGTCTCGGCGAGAAAGCGGCCGAGCGGGGCTCCGACAACGCGAAACGCGATTGCCGAAAGCTCCACGCGGTCGAGCGGGTCGGTCAGGGTGCAGCGCAGATGGCCGTTGCCGACCGGCTCGGCATAGGCCACCCGCACCATCGGGAAGGCAAAGCGCGGCTCCGGGTTGGCGGCGCCGAACGGGGCCAGCCTTTCGATGTGGTCGACCAGCACCGAGTTTGCAGCCGCGATCGTCAGCGCCCCGTCGATCGCCAGCTCGGGGATTAGTGTCTCGCGGTCGAGCCCGTCGCCCAGCCGCTCGATCAGAAACTCGCGCAACGCGGCGAGCTTCTCCACCGCGACCGTGAAACCCGCCGCCATCGCATGGCCGCCGCCGTTGATGAGAAGCCCGGCCTGACGCGCCGCGATCACCGCCGGCCCGAGCGCCAGCCCGGGGACCGAGCGGCCGGAACCGCGGCCGATCCCGCTGTCGACGGCGACAACGCAGGCGGGGCGTTCGTAGCGCTCCTTCAGGCGCGCGGCGACGATGCCGATAACCCCCGGATGCCAGCCGGGCGAGGCCGCGAAGGTCAGGACCGGCGATTGCGGCATCGCTTCGACCGCGGCGATCGCCGCCGTCAGGGTGTGACCCTCGATGTCGCGGCGTTCGCGATTGTGGTCGTCGAGGCGCCGGGCCAGCTCGGCGACGAGGACGGGATCATCGGAGGCCAGCAGTCGCGCGCCGAGATCGGACGCCCCGACCCGTCCCCCAGCGTTCACTCGCGGCCCCAGGACGAAACCCAGATGATAGGCGTCGATCGGCTCGCTGACGCCGGCGACAGCCGCCAGCGCGTCGAGCCCGGGGTTGCCGCGGCGGCGCGCCACCTTGACGCCTTGCGCGACCAGCGCGCGGTTGAGCCCGGTCAACGGAACGACGTCGCACACCGTGCCGAGCGCCACGAGATCGAGCCAGCCGAGCAGATCGGGCTCGGCGCGCAGCCCCGAATACCACCCGGCGTCGCGCAATGCGCGATTGACCGCGACGACCAGCAGAAAGGCGACGCCGACGGCGGCCAGCACGCCATGCTCGCCGGTTTCGTCGAGCCGGTTCGGGTTGACGAGGGCGACCACGCGCGGCAGCAGCGGCTCGGCGACGTGATGGTCGACGACGATCACGTCGAGCCCGCATTCGGCGGCCTCGGCAAGCGGCTGATGGGCGGTGGTCCCGCAATCGACGGTGACGACGACGCCGGCGCCTTCGGCGCGCAGGCGGCGCAGGGCCGGCGCGTTCGGGCCGTAGCCCTCGCGCAGGCGGTCGGGCACATAGACCCGGCTATATGCCCCGATCGCGTTGAAAAAGCGGGTCAGCAATGCCGCCGAGGTGGCGCCGTCGACATCGTAGTCGCCGAAGATGGCGATCGTCTCGCCGGCCTCGACCGCGCGGACCAGCCGGGCCGCGGCCGCGTCCATGTCGCGCAGATGCGACGGATCGGGCAGCTGGTCGCGCAGCCGCGGCGTCAGGAATACCGGCGCGTGGTCGAGATCGACCGCGCGCTGCGCCAACAGGCGTCCCACGATTTCGGGGAGGCCCAGCCGTTCGGCGATGGTCTGCCCATCGCCGCTGTCATCGCCGCGCCACCGCCAGCGGCGCCCGCAAACCGATCGCCCGACCCCCGAAACACCGGTGAATGAGGCGGCGCCCCCCGCGCCGTCCATTCAGCCCCCGTTCGGGGTGCAGCCGCCGCGCTGCGGGAGTTCGGCTTCCACCGCCGCGCAACCAGGGGACCGCGGCGGGCTTGGTCGATCGACGTAGGGCCGGTGCCTGGGCTGTTCCACCGCGCTCATTCGATGATTTGCTCCTTGGCGTTACCGCGCCAGCGCGGCGAAGCTCTGCTTGCGGGTGAAGTCGTGGCGGGCTTCGACATAGCGCACCGTGCCGGTCTTTGAGCGCATCACCACCGAATGGGTGGAGGCGCCGCCGGCAAAGCGGCGCACGCCGCGCAGCATCGAGCCGTTGGTGACCCCGGTCGCGGCGAACATCACGTCTCCGGAGGCGAGGTCCAACAGCTTGTATTTACGGTCGAAATCGGTAATGCCGATGCGGCTGGCGCGGCCCCTCTCGTCGTCGTTGCGGAACAGCAGCCGACCCTGCATCTGACCGCCGATGCAGCGCAATGCCGCCGCCGCCAACACCCCTTCGGGGGCCCCGCCCGAGCCGACATACATGTCGATGCCGGTTTCGGGGCTCGACGTGGCGATGACGCCGCTCACGTCGCCGTCGGAGATCAGGGCGATGCGGGCGCCGGCGGCGCGCACCTTGGCGATCAGCTCGGCATGGCGCGGCCGGTCGAGGATGCAAACGACGAGGTCCGAGATTTCGGCCTTTTTTGCCCGTGCGAGGTTTCGCAAATTGACTGCCGGCTCCTCGTCGAGGTCGACAAGGTCGTCGGGCAAGCCGCCGCCAACCGCGATCTTGTCCATGTATACGTCGGGCGCGTTGAGAAAATGCTTGGCGTCGGCCATCGCGATAACCGCGAGCGCGTTGGCGCCGCCCTTGGCGGTGATAGTCGTGCCTTCGAGCGGATCGAGCGCTATGTCGATCGGCGGCCCGTTGCCGGTGCCGACCTTTTCGCCGATAAACAGCATCGGGGCCTCGTCGCGCTCGCCTTCGCCGATCACCACGGTGCCGTCGATCGACAGGCTGTTGAGCGCCTCGCGCATCGCATCGACGGCGGCCTGGTCGGCGGCCTTTTCGTCGCCGCGTCCCATCAGCCGCGAGGCGGAGAGCGCCGCCGCCTCGGTGACCCGCACAACCTCCAACGCCAGATTGCGATCCATCCGCGACGTCTCGGGCATGATGTTCCTCCTCGTCATTGGTCGGTGATGATGGTGGGAGAGACGGCGATAATCAAACCCGCGTCGGCAAAGCTTGAGCGCAGCGGGTGTTTGGCGTCGGCGAGGCGGAGCGCGGGTAGCCAGTTCGATTCGGGCGGCGCTCGCAAATCAGGCCTCGGGGACGCGCGGTTCAGCCTTGGGCCGGACCCTATGCGCCGGGTTTGGCGTCGTCAATGCGCCGCCGCCGGCGAGAAATGAACAAATCGTGATGAAGCTGTCAAATGCTGCCGGAAGTTCGTTAGAGTTAAAGAATAGCGGGTGTCATTAAGGAATGAAGACGGATGATCATCAGAGTTGTTGCAGTTCGCCCAATTCCTCTTCCCTGTCGTCATACCCGCGACGACCTGTATCCACCTGTCCCCCTAAAGCCGCCCAAGCCGACCCCGGCCGCCGGGGCGACGACCGGAGAGACGGCGCGAACGGCCGGAGCACTCGACGACAATAATGCTATCCAATAGAAATGGCTTGGTTTTTCATTCTCTTCGCCGATTTGTTCGAGATCGCCTGGCCGTTCGTCCTGAAATGGTCGGCGCCATTGTCGAGATGGGCGCCGCTGCTGGTGGTCGTCGTCTGCGCGATCCCCGCGAATTTCCTGTTGGCGCAAGCGGTCAGGGAGCTGCCGGCGGCCACCGTCTACGCGACGTTTGTCGGCATCGCGACCGCCGGAACCGCCATCGTCGGCATGGTCTTTTTTGACGAGAGTGCATCGCTCGGCCGCCTGTGTTCGCTCGTTCTGATCATCGCCGGACTGATCGGCCTGCGTTTCTTTTCCGGCGCCGCGGAGTGATCGCCCCGAACCGATCTGTCAGACACTGATCCGCCAGACGCAAGTGCTCAGACGCAATCGCATGAGCCAGCGCCAAGCAGCCGTAGGATGGGCTGAGCCTTGAGGCTGGGCAAGAATCCCGACCGGGAAGGAAAATTGGCAAACTCCCTCACCGCCGTCCCGGCGAAAGCCGGGATCCATTTTTCCGCTGCTCGGAACTTTCAAGCAGAGGCAATGCCTTACCAGCTATCGTCGGCTCGCGCCGCGGAGAAATGGACCCCGGCTTTCGCCGGGGAGGCGAGAAAACGTGCGGTGGTAGAGGTTCTTGCCCAGCCTTCTTGCGAAGCCCATCGCCGCCGCACCAGATGGGTTTCGCTGCGCGCTCAACCCATCCTACAGGGCGGTAGAGCGATCGCCCGGGGCTGATCCGTCAGACGCTAGAAATCCTCGATGCGGATCATGCGCGGGGGTTCGAGCACGGTGTCGAGCTGTTCGATCGCGGCGAGCGCGCGGCGCATCGCCGCCTCGACGGTCACGTGGGTGGTCAGCACGATCGGCACGGCCTCGCCCGGCGCGCGGCCGCGCTGGATCATCGATTCCATCGACACCTCCTCGTCGCGCAAGGCGGCGGCGACATCGGCGATGACGCCCGGCTGGTCGAGCACCATCAGCCGGATGTAATAGGCGCTCTGGTGTCGTTCGATCGGCACCCCCGGGATCGCCCGCAGCTCGGCGGCGGGAATGCCGAACGGAAACACCCGCCGCCCGGTCGCGATGTCGACGAGATCGGCGGCAACCGCCGACGCGGTCGGAAAGGCGCCGGCGCCGCGCCCCTCGAGCACCACCCGGCCGACAAAATCGCCCTCCGCGACGACCGCATTGTAGACGCCTTCGACGGCGGCGATCGGGGTCGCCCGCGGCACCATGCAGGGGTGGACGCGCTGCTCGAGCCCATCCTCGGTCAGGCGGGCGATGCCGAGCAATTTGATGCGATAGCCGAGCTCCTCGGCAAAATCGATGTCGAGCCGCGAGACGTGGCGCACACCTTCGGCATAGACCCCGGCGAGGTCGACCGGGCGGCCAAAGCCGACGCTCGCCAGGATCGCGAGCTTGTGGGCGGCGTCGACACCGTCGATGTCAAAGCTCGGATCGGCTTCGGCATAGCCGAGCTTTTGCGCCTCGGCCAGCACCTCGGCGAATTCGCGCCCGCTTTCGCGCATCGTCGTCAGGATGTAGTTCGAGGTGCCGTTGAGGATGCCGTAGACCCGGCTGAGCCGGTTGCCGGCGAGCCCCTCGCGCAACGTCTTGATGACCGGGATTCCGCCGGCGACCGAGGCCTCGAACGACAGTGCGAGGCCGAGCTCTTCGGCGCGCGCCGCGAGCCGCGTCCCGTCATGCGCCATCAGCGCCTTGTTGGCGGTGACGACGTGCTTGCCGTGCGCGAGGGCGGCGTCGATGACGCGCGGGGCAATACCCTGCGAGCCGCCGATCAGCTCGACGACGACGTCGATTTCGGGATCGGCGGCCATCGCCGCGGCATCCTCGTACCAGCGCGCCGCCGACAGCTCGACGCCGCGGTCGCGGCGCCTGTCGCGCGCCGAAACCGCGGCGACGACGAGCCGGCGGCCGCTGCGTTCGGCCAGCAGCTCGGCCCGGTCTTGAAGCAGTTTGAGGGTGCCGGCGCCGACCGTGCCGAGCCCGGCGATGGCGATCTTCAACGGCGGCTTCACAAAGACAACCCCGCGGTGACGGGCCCGAACCAATTTCGGGCGAAGGGCGGGCGGCATCTGGCGAGACCGCCGCCCGCCGCGTTGTAGCTCGCGTCCATCAAAGTTTCGATAATTTTCCGGGCGGGTTCGCCCCGGCTCGGCGGCGGTCCGGGGATCGGGGTTACTGCGCGAACAGGATTTCGGCGCGGCCCTGACCCGCGCCGCTGCCGGCCGGGGCCGCTTCGACCTGGATCTTGTCCGCGGGGATCCCTGCCTTGGCCAAGGCGGCGGCGACCGCCTGGGCGCGGTCGAGAGCGGTGCGGTAGCTGTCGAGCTGCTGGGCGGCGCTGCTGCCGACCCCGGCATAGCCGACGACACGGACCAAACCCGGCTTCTCCCGGTATCGCGGCACGATCTTGTCGAGGGACCGGCGGTCGGCGTCGCTCAGAGCCGTCGCGTCGCCGGAGAACGCAATGTCGGCGACCTGCGCGTAGGCGGCGGCCGGCGCCGCCGGCTTTGGCGGCTTGGCGGATGCGGTCGCCGTCGCGGTGCGAACCGGTGCCGGCGCCGGGAGATCGGGCGGCGGCGGCGCCGCCTGGAATTTTGCCGAGCCGATCGCCGCCGGCATCGGCGCCTGCGCCGGCGGGGCCGGCAGACGCGCGCCCGGAGCCGTCGCGTTGGCCGCAGGCGCCGGCACCCCCAGCGCGCGCGGCGGCGCCGACGCCGGCTGGTTCTGCTCGGGCTGCGGCAGTGTTGCGATCTGCGGCGATTGCAGGCTCGATTCCATCGGCCCGGGTTCGGGCGGCTGGCCTGCCTTGGGGGCGGTGTTGCGAGCCGTTTTGGCGCCGGCTCCTGCCGCCGATGCGGACGGCGCCGAGACCGCGCCCGGAGCGGGTGGCGCAGCGGCCGGCGCGGTTGCCGGGGCCGCGGGCGCGCCGCCCGGCGGAGCAGCGGGTCCCCCGGCTGGCGCCGGGCCTGCGCCGGGCGCGCCAAGGGTTACGGTCGCGGGCTTTGCCTCGCCCGCGGCGGGAGCAGGAGGGGGAGGCGGCGGCGGTGGTGGCGGCGCCGCGGCTTCGTCGAACTTCGCCTGCAGGTTCTCGCTGGTGTATTTGGCGTTGGCGCGGTCGGCGATCAGGCTTTGGGTAAGCTTGTTGAGCTCGGCCGTGGTCAGCGCCTGCGTCGGCGGCGCGGGCACCGTCGCCAGGTTCGGGTAGCTCTTCGCATCTCCAGCCGCCAGATTTTTAGTGTTCGGCGTGGTCTGCGGGTTCGGGTCGTTCTCGCTGATGCCGGTCAGATGGCGATAGGTCTCGACCGGGTTGCAGCCGCCGAGCCCGATCAGCAGCGCCGCGAGCGCCGCCCTCCCCATCTTCGTACCGGCGCCTCGTCGGCAGGAGCGGGCTTCGGGTTTGACCATGACAACCTGACCGACGAGTTGAACGGCCCCCTGGGCTGCGGCGCGGAACGCGGGCAGGCGGCCGGCTGCTGCACTTTTGCTCGGCGGTGATGTATTAGATCGAAGCCGGCGCGTCACTATTTTTGAGAGTGCGAACGGGCGGCGGTTGAGAGAAGGCGCGCCCGCCCCGCCGGCGCCGACGTTCCACCGGCGGCTCCCGCAACCGGATCGAGGCGAGGAAGCGGCGATGAACGACGACGGCCGAGCGACGCGCGCAAGAAGTGCCCCTCGCGATGACGCAGCGGCGGGTGGCGCGCGCCCCGCCGCCGACGAATTGGCGCACCAGATCGCCGCGATCGCCGAAAAGAGCCAACAGCTCGTCGGCGAATTCCTGAAGCGCCAGTCGGGCGAGGAAGGGATCGGCATGGCGAGCCCGCTCGCCATCGGCGCGGCGTTCTTCGAGATGACCGCGCGGATGATGTCGGACCCGTCGCGACTGGTTCAAGCGCAGCTCTCGCTGTGGAACGACTACATGACGTTGTGGCAGCGCACCGCGCAGCGCTTTCTCGGCGGCCAGCCCGAGCCGTTGATCGAACCGCCGCAAGGCGACCGCCGTTTTCGCGATGCGGCCTGGAACGACAACACGCTGTTCGACTACATCAAGCAGAGCTATCTGCTGACCGCGCGCTGGCTGCAGAACACGGTGCGCGAGGTCGAGGGCATCGACGAGCGCACCGCGCGCAAGGTCGATTTTTACACGCGGCAATTCGTCGACGCCCTCGCCCCCTCGAACTTTCTGATGACCAACCCCGAGGTGTTGCGCGCGACGATCGAGAGCCGCGGCGAGAATTTGCTGAACGGGCTCAAAAACCTGCTCGACGACCTCGAACGCGGCAAAGGCCGGCTGGCGATCCGGATGACCGACATGACGGCGTTCCGGATCGGCGAAAACATCGCCGTGACGCCGGGAAAAGTCGTCTATCAGAACGACCTGATCCAATTGATCCAGTACGCTCCCAGCACCGACAAGGTAAAGCGCCGGCCATTGCTGATCGTCCCGCCGTGGATCAACAAGTTTTACATTCTCGATCTGCGCCCCGACAACTCGTTTGTCCGCTGGGCGGTCGGGCAGGGCCACACGGTCTTTATCGTTTCTTGGGTGAACCCGGACCAGCGGCTTGCCGCCAAAACCTTTGCCGACTACATGCGCGAGGGTCTCCTCGCCGCGTTGAACGCGGTCGAAGAGGCGACCGGCGAACGCGAGGCCAACGTCATCGGCTACTGCCTCGGCGGCACGTTGCTCGCCTGCACCTTGGCCCATATGGCCGCCAAGCGCGACAACCGGATCAAGAGCGCCACTTTCTTCGTCACGATGGTCGACTTCGCCGAAGCCGGCGAGCTTTCGGTGTTTATCGACGAGGAGCAGCTTGCGGCCCTGGAAGAGCGGATGAACGCCAAGGGATACCTCGAAGGCCGCGACATGGGCACGAGCTTCAACATGCTGCGCGCCAACGACCTGATCTGGTCGTTCGTCGTCAACAACTACCTTCTCGGCAAGGCGCCGTTTCCGTTCGACCTGTTGTATTGGAACGCCGATTCGACCCGCATGCCGGCGGCGATGCACAGCTTTTACTTGCGCAACATGTACCAGGAGAATTTGCTGGCGCGGCCGGGCGGCATCACGCTCGACGGCGTGCCGATCGATCTCGGCAAGGTCAAGACGCCCGCCTTCATCCTGTCGACGCGCGAGGACCACATCGCACCCTGGCGGTCGACCTATGCCGCGACGCGCCTTTACAAGGGGCCGGTAAAGTTCGTGCTGTCGGCCTCGGGCCACATCGCCGGGGTCGTCAACCCGCCCGGCAGCAAATACGGTCATTGGGAGAACCAGAAGAACCCGCCGACCCCGGAGGAGTGGCTGGCCTCGGCGACCCAGCATCAGGGGTCGTGGTGGCCGTTGTGGGAACGCTGGATCTCCAAATACGCCGGCGGCGAGGTGCCGGCGCGCCACCCCGGCGACGGCAAGCTCCGGCCGGTCGAGGACGCCCCCGGCTCCTACGTCAGGGTGCGGGCCGAGGATTGAAGCGCCGCGGAACCCTGGACGAGCGGTTTAAAGGCTCTTGTAAGCCTTGTCCGTCGGCGTCTACCCTCGCCCGATAAGAAGCGAGGGGAGGCAAATGCGAAATTTTACGCGGGCGACAGCCCTGGCGGGCTACGTTTTCACGGGCTGCGTTCTGGCGGGGCTGCTCGGCGGCGCGGCTGTGGCGCAGCAAAATGGCGGCGTTCTCAGATTTTATCACCGCGACAGTCCGGCAAGCGCGTCGATCCACGAGGAAGCGACGATCTCGGCCGTGGCGCCCTTTATGGGCGTTTTTAACAATCTCGTCATGTTCAAGCAGGACGAAAAGCAGAACCGCCTCGAATTCATCGTGCCCGACCTCGCCGAGAGCTGGTCGTGGAACGCCGACTACACCCGGCTCAGCTTCCGGCTGCGGCACGGCGTCAAATGGCATGACGGTCAGCCCTTCACGGCGAAGGACGTCAAGTGCACCTGGGACCTGCTGACCGGCAAATCGGCCGACAAGCTGCGCCTCAATCCGCGCAAGGCTTGGTACCGCAACCTCGACGCGGTCACGACCGACGGCGACGACGCGGCGAGCTTTGTGTTGAAGCGCCCGCAGCCGGCGTTCTTGATGCTGTTGGCGAGCGGCATGTCGCCGGTCTATCCCTGCCACGTGCCGGCGCGCGACATGCGCTCGCATCCGATCGGCACCGGCCCGTTCAAATTCGTCGCATTCAAGGCCAACGAATACATCCGGCTCGAGAAGAACCCGGACTACTGGAAGCCTGGACGGCCTTATCTCGACGCGATCGAATGGACGATCATCCCGAACCGGTCGACGCAGGCGCTCGCTTTTGTCGCCGGCAAGTTCGACATGACCTTCCCTTACGAGGTCACGGTGCAAATGATGCGCGACATCAAGGCCCAGGCGCCGACAGCGATCTGCGAGCTGACGCCGACCCCGGTCGCGATCAACATGCTGCTCAATCGCGACGCGCCGCCGTTCGACGACCCGGACATCCGCCGGGCGATGCAGCTGGCGATCGACCGCAAGAGCTTTGTCGACATCATGTCCGAAGGGCAGGGCGACATCGGCGGCGCGATGCAGCCGGCGCCGGCCGGGCTCTGGGGCCTGCCGCCGGAGATCATGAAGACCTTGCCGGGCTACGGCCCCGACGTGGCGGCGAACCGGGAAGAAGCACGCAAGCTGATGGAAAAGCACGGCTACGGGCCCGATCATCGGCTGCCGGTCAAAGTCGCGACCCGGAACATCGCGCAGTACCGCGACCCGGCGGTGATCCTGATCGACCAGATGAAGCAAATCTACATCGACGGCGAGCTCGACACGGTCGAGACCGCGAACTGGTTCCCAAAGATCGCGCGCCGGGATTTCATGCTCGCCGCCAACCTGTCGGGCAGCGGGGTCGACGACCCGGACGCCTATTTCTTCGAGCACTATGCCTGCGGCTCGGAGCGCAACTACACCAACTATTGCAATCCTGAGCTTGAAAAAATGTACCAGCAGCAATCGATGGAGCCGGACCAGGACAAGCGCAAAAAGCTGGTGTGGGAGATCGACCGCCGTCTGCAGGAGGATGCGGCGCGCCCGATGATCTACAATTACCGGCTCGCGACCTGCCGCTATCCGCGGGTGCACGGCGTCACGGTGATGGTCAACAGCCTCTTCAACGGTTGGCGCTTTGAAGACGCGTGGCTCGAGCGGTAGGCGCGCTCCTCGGCCCGGTGCTCGCGCCGGCGCGAACCCGCAAGGCGCCGGGACACATGAAAGCCTGGCGTAAGCGAGGCCCATGCCCGATGGTCCGTCTCGGAAACGCGAATTGCCGATCGGACAATCCCGGCGCAGGGGCTGGCCGGGGTGACAAAACCGATTAAGATCGGTATCGGGTATCGGCTCGAGCGCCGGACCGGCGGCGGAAAAATCATTGGGAGAAACGCGATGCTCGCCTGGTTCGGCGAATTGAACGCCAAGGAACGCCGCACGATGGGCGCCTGCTTTGGCGGTTGGGCGCTCGATGCGTTCGACGTCCAGATGTACAGCTTCGTCATCCCGACGATCATCACGCTGTGGTCGTTGTCGAACGGCAAGGCCGGGCTGATCGGCACCGTCACGCTGTTGATCTCGTCCCTGGGCGGATGGTTTTCCGGGACCCTGTCCGACCGCTTCGGCCGAGTGCGCATGCTGCAGATCACGATCCTGTGGTATTCGGTTTTCACCTTCCTTTGCGCCTTCGCCCAGAATTTCGAGCAGCTCTTCATTTTGCGCGCGCTCCACGGCTTTGGCTTTGGCGGCGAATGGGCGGCGGGCTCGGTGCTGATGGGCGAGGTGATCCGCGACAAGTACCGCGGGCGCGCCGTCGGCCTGGTGCAGACCGGGTGGGCCGTGGGCTGGGGTGTGTCGGCGCTCGTCTACACCGGGCTCTACGCGTTTCTGCCTGAGGCGATCGCCTGGCGGGTGCTGTTTGCGGTCGGGCTGATCCCGGCGATCTTTGTCATTTGGATCCGCCGGCACCTCGACGAGTCGGAGGTGTTCGAGCAAAGGCGCCGCGACCAGCCGGCAGTCGGCATCGGCCATTTGTTCGCCGCTTTTCGCCGCCCGCATACGTGGACGACGGTCAAGGTGACGTTGATGGTCGCCGGCGCGCATGGCGGCGGCTACGCCCTCGGGATCTGGATGCCGACCTATCTGCGCACCGTGCGCCATCTGTCGGCGACCGGCACCGGCGGCTTTCTCTTGGTCCAGATTCTCGGTGCGTTGGTCGGCTTTCTGCTCGGAACTTATCTTTCCGACGCCATCGGCCGCAAATGGACCTTTTTGTGGTCGACGATCGGGTCCTTGATCTTTGTTCCGATCTTCCTGCTGGTGCCGATGAACAACGAAGCGCTGTTTTTTCTCGGCATCCCGATGAACATCCTGCTGCTGATGAAATTCCCCCCGATGGGGCCGTTTATGACCGAGCTGTTTCCGACCGCGGTGCGCGGCAACGCGCAGGGCTTCTGCTACAACGCCAGCCGCGCGATCGGCTCGCTCCTGCCGACCACGGTTGGGTTCGTCAGCCAAAGTCTTTCGCTCGGCGTGTCGATCGCCGTGCTCAGCGCGTTCGCGTTCGGCCTGACGATCGTGATGCTGACGCTGCTGCCCGAGACCCGCGGCCGCAGCCTCGCGAGCCTCGAAACCGAGCCCGTCCGACTGCCGGGCGCCGCGCAATAGATTTGGCGCTCCAGGCGCGCGCGGCGCTGGGATTTCCGGCTCCGCCCGTCTACCCTCTGTCCCGTTGCGCGGCATAACGCCCGCCAGGAAAACCACGATGATGACCAAAACCCTTTTGCCGACGACCGTGGTCGGCAGCTATCCGCAGCCCGACTGGCTGATCGACCGCGACCGGCTGACCCATTTGCCGCCGGTGCGGGTGCGGGCGCGCGAGTTGTGGCGGATTCCCGAGCCGTGGCTCGAAGCGGCCCAGGACGACGCCACCCGGCTCGCGATCCGCGACATGGAGGAGGCCGGCATCGACATCATCACCGACGGCGAGATCCGCCGCGAAAGCTATTCGAACCGGTTCGCGACCGCACTCTCGGGCGTCGACCTCGACAATCCCGCGACCGTGCGCGGGCGGTCGAGCGGCACCGTCGTCGTGCCGCGCATCGTCGGCCCGGTCCGCCGCCTGCATCCGGTCGAGATGCGCGACGTGGAATTCCTGCGCCGTCACACCGATCGCACGATCAAGATCACTTTGCCCGGCCCGTTCACGATGTCGCGCCAGGCCAAGAACGAATATTACCGCGACGAAGAAGAGCTGGTGATGGACTACGCCGCCGCGGTCAACGCGGAAGTCCGCGACCTCAAGGCCGCCGGCGCCGACGTGATCCAGCTCGACGAGCCGTGGCTGCAGGCGCGGCCCGAGGAGGCGCGGCGACTGGCGCTGCCGGCGCTCGAACGCGCGCTCGACGGCATTCCCGGCCCGACGGCGTTGCACCTCTGCTTCGGCTACGCCTACGTCGCGCGCGACAAGCCGAACGGCTATTCGTTTCTGTCGGAATTGACCGCCACCAAAATCGACCAGATCTCGATCGAGGCGGCGCAGCCCAATCTCGATCTCGCCAATCTCGACGGCCTCGGCGACAAGATCGTGATTTTCGGCGTCGTCAGCATGGGCGACCCGCAGCCGGAAACTCCCGAAACCGTCGCCGCCCGGATCCGCGCCGCCCTCGCGCATGTGCCGGCCGAGCGGCTGATCCCGGCCCCTGATTGCGGCATGAAATACCTGCCGCGCGACATTGCCTTTGCCAAATTGAAGGCGCTCGCCGACGGCGCCGGCATCGTCCGCCGCGAGCTGACCGGCGCCTGACCCGGACCGCGGGTGACCCGTTACCCGCGCGACGTGCCGGGTGGCGGCGGCTCTGCGGCCGGGATCCGTCCCCCCTCGATCGCGGCGAGAAAGGCGCGCCAGTCACGCTCGGTCTGGTCGGCATAGCCGATCGCGAATTCCGCGATCGCCTTGTCGAAATCGTTCCCGTCGCCGATATAGGCCGATATCTCCAGCGCGTCGCCGGCCCGGGCATGGGCGCGCGCCAATGTGCGGCCGCACAGTGCCGCGTAAAACGGCAATGTCGCTTCGAGCCGCGTGCCGACATCGGCGAGCCGCGAATCCTTGAGCCGCCGGACGTAAAAATAGCGGCCCTCGACCATGACCTGCGTCCAGCCGAGGAAGATGTCGGTGGCGGCCTGCAGCATGCGTTGGCCGACGACGACGCGCTGGCCGTGATCGGGATAGTCGGAGGCGCCGGCGTAAGGGGCGAGGACCGATTCCTGAGCCTCCTTGATCTGCAGCAGCAGCGGGGCGTCGTCGTCGGACACCAACAGGCCGATGGCGCAGAATGTGCCCACACTGCCGACGCCGACGACCTTGAAGGCCACGTCGCGCAGATGATAGCGGCGCAGCAGCACCCGGCGGTCTTCCTGCAACGTCTCGGCGTAGGATTTGAACGCCGCCCGCGCGTGCAGCTCGTGCCGGCTCAGATGATGCACGAGCGGCGGCTTTTCCCGGATCCGCCACGCGCCGGCATGCTCTTCGACCAGGCCGAAATGCGCTTTGGTGCTTTTCAGAATAGCGGCCAGCCGATTTTCCAGGCTGTGGCGGATCTTGGGCGAGTCGACATCGGCGATGGCGGCGGCGAGATCGACGCGCGTGCTCCATGCGTCGATCGGGGGCATCCGCGCCAGTTGCGCCATGTGCCGCCGATAGTCGCGCGCCGCCGAGCGCGCGAGCTGCCGGCAGTCGCGCTCCGGCAGGTGCGCCGCCCGGCCGGCGACAGCGAGGCTCGTCGCCAGGCGCTTGACATCCCATTCGAACGGGGCCGGCAAGGTTTCGTCAAAATCGTTGATGTCGAAGACCGGGATGCCCTCGGGGGAGGCATACGCGCCGAAATTGGCGAGATGACAGTCGCCGCACGACTGGACGCGCAAGCCGGTCGCGGGCTGCGAGCCCAAATCCCCCGCCATGATCGCCGCCGAGCCTCGCAAAAAGGCGAAGGGGTCGGTCTTCATCCGCGCATACCGGACCGGGAGCAATTCCGCAATTCGGGTCTCGCCCTGCTTGACCAGGATGTCGACCGGGTCGCGCCGGTCGGCCGGCGCCGTCCATCCGGCCTGCGCGTCGAGCGGCACCTGCCGGCGCCACCTGGCGCCAGTGTTGCGGCGCTCTTCGAGCCGTGTCGACGAATGAGCCTCATGCCCGGCCGATGAAGCGGCCTTGTTCCTTGGGTCCGCTGATTTAGCCATCGCACCTCGCCTCCTCTCGCGCGCCCGCCGGGCATCACCGGCTCGGCCAGCGGCAGCGCCGGCGACGCCGCCTGCTTATTCCCAGACCCTGCCTATTCCCAGACCCTGCCTATTCCCAGACGATGCGCGGCGCCGGGCCGAGCCGCGCGGGGCCCAGGTACATTTTGCCGTTTTGGATCGTAAACGGAGCCGTGATCTGCGGCTTGCCGTCGGGTCCGGGCCGCGAGAGGGCGGCGAGCGCGATCCCGACCAGCGAGGCCTGTTCCGGGGTCAGCCAATCCGCGGCGACGAGCGCGCCCAGGATGACGCCGAACCCTTGAACCCCGCCCGAGAACGCCGCGACCGGCTGCAATTGCCGGTCGAGAGCGAGGGTGCCGTTGGCGTTGACGCCGAGCCCGCCCCATTGCAGGCGCAAATTGTCGACCTCGATCGTGCCGCCGGCGTCGCGCCACGCCGAGACCGCCTGCACCAGCGGCCCGTCGGGCACCGCACCCTTGAGCGTAAGACCGAGCGCCCAATGATCGATGGTGTTGCCAAAGCTGACCGGCGGCGACGGCACCTGCATCTGCCGGACATCGAGCGCGACCCCGAAACCGCTGTCGGCATCGGCTTTGGGCGGTGTCGCCGGGACGGTAATCCATGCGTCGGCGGATTTGATCGGGATCCGGCCGCCAGCCGCGGCGGTGATGTCCTCAAAACGCAGCCACAGCCACTCGCCGCCCGCGCGCAAGGGCGACGCCGTGCCGTTCGCCGAGCGCGCCGCGAGCGTCAGCGCCGGCCGCTCGCCGGAGGCGGCCAGATCGGCGGTGATCCCTTGCGGCGCCGTCAAGCGCCAATTGTCGAAATCCCAGGGCCGCGCGGTTCCGGTCAGGCGCGCCGCGTGAAGCTCCGGCGCCGGGCTCCACGCCCGGTCGCGCAGCATCGCGTCGCGGATGTCGACGCGAAACGCCAGCGGGAAGCCCCTGACCCGCAGCTCTCGCCACGAGGCGTCGATCTTGCGCGCGCTTTCGGATTGCCGCCAGGCGGCGACGCCGTCCTTGATCTTGCCGGCGACGATCCACCAATACGCGGCGTAGGCGCCGAACAACACCAGCAGCGCAACAACGGCGACAAAACCGATACGCGTCGAACGGCGCATGAGCGCAGATGTGGGGGCAGCGGGCGGGGGCCGCCAGTCCCGGCAGCCCCGGCCCGTTGCCGCGGCGCTAGACCTTCAGCACCTCGGCGTTGGGGGCGGCTTCCAGCTCGCAGACGTTAACCGTCATCGCCAGCATGCTGTAATAGCCGATGGCGCTGGTCAGCTGGATCAGCCCGTCATTGCCGAGGCGCGCTTGCATCTTTTTGAAGCTCGCATCGTCCACGCGATGCCGGCGCAACAGCTGCCGGGTGAACTCGACGATCTCGGCGTCTTCGGGCGGGATGCCGCGCGAATGGTTGTCGCGGATCGCGGTGATCGTCTCCTCCGGCACGCCGAGCCGGCGCGCACCGCCGGTCTGCGCGCCCCACACGTAGACCGCTTCGAACTCGCGCGCCGCCGTCATCGCCGCCAGCACCCGCACCCGCATGTCGAGCGAGCCCTCGAAACGGACATAGGCGCCGAGATGGGCCAGGCGGCCGGCGAGCTCCGGCGAATGCAGGAACATCGTAAACGGCCCCTGAACCGCGCCGCGGCTGGCGACGATGCCGTCGAACGTCGCCTGGTCCTTGGCGGCGACCTGGTCCTTGCTGGTGATCGAGGGGAGCCTTGCCATGGTCATTCCTTTCACAATGCCCGTCTGCTTGCGCAAGAGTGCCCTCCGCCCTGCGCCGGGGCAAGCGCCGACGCCGGGCGGCGCGTCCGGCCCGGTCCGAACGTCCATTTTCGCTCCCAACCCATAGCCCGCGATCGGACGCCCAACGGCTGGTTATGCCCTTTGCCGTCATTCACCGCGGCACACCTATCGGCTGATGAAAGTGGTTTTGGGTCTTTCCCGATTTGCGTGCCGGTGAGGCACATATTGAAACCAGATGATCAACGGCAACAGCGGCGACGATATTCCTTCGCCCCCGGCCTACCAGCGGTCAGCATTAACATAGGCACGGTATCGGTTATGGCGAAAACACTCTCGCGCCGAGGTCGACCAGAGCGTTGTGCCGGGACTAAGTGGCGGTGGCGAGTTTTATTCGCATTGCTAAACCAACCTCGGCTGTAACGCGAACGGCGACATGCGTGACGAGCCCGGTGCTACTATTCGCGGCTGGCGGCGTTCGAGTGCTATTCGTTACCGAGTTGTCCGTGAAGAACGGTTGAGCCGCGGTTTTTAGCCGAATTGGAGCCCAATCGGCGGTGGGAAGAGCGCCTGAAGGAGGGCGCGCAAAAGCCTCCCAGCCAGCGCAGGAGGAGGGCGAAGTTGTAGCCGGCGGCGGCGAGGACGGCGTTGATGCGGTCGCCGTCGCGGCCCTTGAGATAATTGCGGCCCATGCGGTGCTCGGCCTTGAGATGGCCGATGACCGGCTCGACCGCGGCGCGGCGCTTCATCTCGCGGCGGATCGGACGGGTCACCCGGCGCACCTGGCCGGTGATCCAGACGCGGAATTTGTGCGGATGGTTGTGGCCGCGATAGCCCTTGTCGACATGGATGCGGCGGGTCTCGACGCCGGTGAGGCTCTCCAACTCGGCGATCACCGGCCCCAGGGTGTGGCCGTCGAACGGGTTGCCGTGCAGCGCCTTGGCGTGCAGCACGAACTGGCCGCCCTTCGGCTTGGTCGCCGGGGTCGCGACCGACACCTTGCAGCCGAACTCGTAGGGCGCGCGCGCCTTGCCCTTGCCGATGCATTCGACCTCGGGGGCGTGCAGCGCATAGACCTTGGGCCCGCGCTGGCGGTGGTCCTGAAAGCGCACCCGCACCGCCAGCGCGAGCAGTTCGGCAAAGCGCTCGCTCGAGGGTCGGGTTGCCGGCGATCTTGCGGCGGATGTCGCGGATCACCCGCCCCAGCCGGGTGCGCAGGAATTTGAGTTCGCGCCGCGCCCGCTTGAACTGGTGCGCATGGGTATAGCGGCCGACCATGATCGCCGCCCGCTTGGCCACCCGCAGGTAGCTCTGGCGCAGCGACACGCCGTGGCGCTTGGCCAGGTCGACCAGCTTCTCCAAGGCCCGATGGCACAGCCGCGCATCGGTCGGATGCGCGATCGCTTTTGGCTGCACCGTGGTGTCGACCACCACCCGCTCGAGGTCGCGCGCCGCCAACGCCCCGGTCTTGTGCGCCACCGCCAGGCTCTCTTGGATCAGCGCCACCAGCTGCTCCTCGCCCAGCCGCTGGCGCCAATGGGTCAGCGACGAGCGGTCAAACGGCAGCGCATGGCAAAAGCTCAATTCGCCGCAGAAGAATTGGTAATAGGGGTTCTCCAGCCAGCGTGCGCACAGCGCCTCGTCCGACAGGTTGTGCATGTGCTTGAGAATGAACAGCCCGGCGACCAGGCCGGTCGGCAACGGCGGGCGCCCCTCGCCCGCCGCGCACACGCTGGCAAACGCTGATCGAGAAATTGCCAATCGATCTCGCGCGCCAGCCGCACCAGCGGATGGCCCAGGTCGATGATGTCCTCCAATGCCGGCCGCAGCAGGTCCTTTTGACGATCGTCCCGTGGCTTTGCCACCCGCGTCCCCCACGCCTGATGACCTGCCACCCGATGCCATGATTCGCTCAGAACAGGAAACCAAAATCGCCAGAAACCGCCGACCGGACTCAACTTTCCTGCAATTTCGATTACCTGGGCGAACCCTGCCGGCTCAATCCGTCCAACCCCTTACTCGTTCTTCACCGACGACGCCGTAGGATGGGCTGAGCCTTGCGAAGCCCGCCGCCGCACCAGATGGGTTTCGCTGCGGGCTCAGCCCACCCTACGGGGCGATGGGGTTAAATCGTCTGTATGCATCTAAGCACCAGCTGGCGTTTGCTCGGATAATTCCGAGCGAAGCGAAGCAATCTCGTCGGACCGAGCGTGGTTGCATCGGGATTGCTTCGTCGCTCCGCTCCTCGCAATGACACCGTTGGATGTCGGGGCTACCTGGGTTCATGGCGGGGGCCATTCGATGTTGTCGTCGAGCGGGATTACCGGGCGCGGCAGGCGCTTCCAGTCGAAGCGGTTCAGCATCGGCGAGGTCAGGCCGGGCAGGTCGACCTCGACGATCTGGCCGGCGCCGAAGAACTCGTCGAACCCGCCGCGGAAATGGCCGCGCGACTTGACGACGACCGCGCGGGCGGCGCCGATATCGAGCCCCATCATCTCGAAAAACACCGGGTCGGCGCATTGCACGCGGTGCGAAACGACGACAATTGTGACTCCGCCGATCCGCAGCGCCGCGCACGGCCCGAGCCCGAGCCGCATTCCGGCATAGATCCCGCGCCGCCCGACGCAATTGCCGTCGGTCAGGGCCGTGACCGTCGCCGGCGCCGCCCAGGGCTCGGAAAAGTTCGTCGTCTCCGACCGGTTGAAATGCGCCTCGAAACCGCGCGCCGACACCCAGCCGATGTGCCTCGGCGGCGAGCGGCGGATCGTAAAAGACGCCGAGCAGCGTGTCCTCGTACCCCGGCCTCGTAAAACGCGCGCAGCAGAAAAATCGTGTTGCCGCGCCCGCCGCCGCCCGGGTTGTCGGCGACGTCGGCAAAGGCGAGCGCCGGCAATGACCGGTCCCGCCCGACCGCGAGCGCCCGTGCGACCGCCTCGTCGAGTGCCGTCAGCCGCGGGTAGAACCGCGCCCGGTTGTCCCAGCCGATTCGGCGATCTCGCGCGCCAACGCCTCGGCCACACGCTTGTCGTGGCGCGCGGTCACGACGACCGTGAGCCCGTTGTCGGCGGTGTCGGCAAAGGCAAACCCGCCCATCACCGACACGTTGATGATCTCCGGGCTCATCGCGGCGCTGGCCGAATTCGATCATCTCGGCATAAGGGCCGGCGGCGGTCAGCATCGTCACCGTCGGCGGCACGATCGGCAGCCGGATGAACGCCGCTTGCGGCCGCAGCCCGGCAAGCATCTCGCGGATCGCCGCCGCCGCCTCGGCGCCGCGCTCACGCATGTCGAGATGCGGGTTGGTGCGGTAGCCGATAAAGGCGTCGATCGAGGCGACCATCCGCGCGGACACGTTGGCGTGCAAATCGAGGGTCGCGGCGACCGGCACGTCGGGGCCGACGATCCGCCGCACCCGCTCGAACAACAGCCCGTCGGGGTCGTCCTCCTCGGTCGTCAGCCCGGCGCCGTGCGAGCAAATGTAGACGGCGTCGACCGGCAACGCCGCTTTGAGCCGGCGCTCGATGGTGTCGAGCAACTCGACAAAAAAGCCGTGCTCGACCGGGCCGTTAGGCTCGGTCATCGCGAGGGCGACGCCGACCGGAACCCACGGGCCGCTGGCGTCCATCGCCGCGACAAATCCCGGCGTCTCGGGAAGCATGCCCGGCGTCGCCGCCCGCGCCTCGAGGACGATGTCGTCGCCTTCGAGCAAGGTGCGCGCCGCGAAATGCGCTCGGGTTGCGGCCGGCGCGAATTTGTTGCACTCGATCGAGAAGCCGAGCAGCGCCACGCGCGGAGCGGAGTTTGGCATGCCGGGACCTGCGAGCGGTGTTTCGGGATCACGATCCTAGGCTATTCTCCGCCGCGCCGCACGGCTCTGCGTCAATCCCGCGGTGCCGAGTGCGCGCGGCTAGTGGTATGACCGATACAGAAGATTCCCTTAGATCGGATTTTGTGGTATGATCGTGGGATGCAAAAGGGCATCGAAGTGCGGCTTGGACCGGGGGACCGGGAGCGTCTGGAGGCGGTCGTGGCCGATCGCAACAGCGCGCAAAAACATGTGTGGCGGGCGCAGATCATCCTGGCGACGGCCGAAGGCTACGGCACCGTCGAGATCATGCGCCGGGCCGGGGTGTCCAAACCCAGCGTGTGGCGCTGGCAACGCCGCTTTATGGCGGCTGGGGTTGAGGGGGTGTTGCGCGACAAGACGCGCAAGCCCGGCAAAGCGCCGGTCCCCGACCCGGTGGTCGGCCGCTTGATCGCGCGCACGCTCGGCGCGCCGCCGGGCGAGACGACGCATTGGACCAGTCGCGCGATGGCCGAGGCGATGGGACTGGCGATCAGCACGGTGCAGAAAATCTGGCGCGCCCATGGCCTCGCCCCACACCGGCTGCGGGTCTTCAAACTCAGCCGTGATCCGCAATTCGCCGTCAAGGTCCGCGACGTGGTCGGACTTTATGTCGACCCGCCGTCGCACAGCCTGGTGCTCTCGGTCGACGAGAAAAGCCAGATCCAGGCCCTCGATCGCACCCAGCCAGGCTTGCCGATGAAGCCGGGCCGCGCCGGGACGATGACCCACGATTATATCCGCAACGGCACGACAACCTTGTTCGCGGCCCTCAACGTGCTCGACGGCACGATCGTCGGCCAGTGCATGCAGCGGCACCGCCACCAGGAGTTTCTGCGTTTTCTCAACCGCCTCGAGCGCGACATCCCGGCCGGCAAACTCGTCCATGTGATCCTCGACAATTACGGCAGCCACAAGCACCCCAATGTCAGGGCGTGGCTCGCCCGCCATCCACGCTGGATCTTCCACTTCACCCCGACCTCGGCATCCTGGCTCAACGCGGTCGAGGGGTTCTTTGCCAAACTCACCCGCCGCCGCCTCAGTCGCGGCGTCTTCCATTCGCTCGTCGACCTGCAGGCCGCAATCAACCGTTATCTGGCCGAACACAACCGCAGCTCAAAACCATTCAGCTGGACCGCCGATCCCGATCGCATCATCGCCGCCGCAAACCGCGGGTACCAAGTGTTAGATTCGATCCACTAGAGTGGTTTTCGATCGGGTCGGGTCGCATCACCGGATCGAGATTGCTTCGTCGCTGCGCTCCTCGCAATGACAAGCACAATTTCTGTCATTGCGAGCGAAGCGAAGCAATCTCGTCATAACAGTGAGCTACTTGATCGAAAAATGCATTAGTGTTCCGAATGTAACGCTTGATACCACTCTCTGTCCGTCATGCCCGTGAAAGCGCACTGCTGTCCGGGATTTTGCGCGGAGAGCGTGTGCACGGCAGACATTCCCTAGATTTTCGGGCAAAATCGTGTCGCCTAACATGATTTTGAGGTCTGCCGTGCCCCACCTTCGTACCGCATTTTGCCAATTATTGGAACCGCTGGATCGTCGGATCATCGCGCGCGCGGTCGCCATGCATGGCGGCGATCGCGGTGTGGGCGGCGGCGCGCGGGCCTGGACCTGCGAGCGCCATTTAAAGAGTTTGCTGTTTGCCCAGTGGGCGGGTTTGACCAGTCTGCGCGAGATCGTAGCGGGGTTGGGCGCGCACAGCCGGCGATTTTACCACCTCAACCTACGCGCGCCGTGTCGTTCGACGCTGGCCGAGGCCAATGCCGACCGGCCGGCGGCGGTGTTTCGCGACATTGCAACGGCGCTGATCCCAGTCGCCGCTAGGGCGCTGCGGCACGAGAGCGAAGCTTTGATCCGGCTGCTCGATGCGACGCCAATCCCGCTCAAGGGCGCGGGTTTCGCCTGGGCCGAAGCCACCGCCCGCACGCGTGGCCTGAAGCTGCATGTGCTCTACGATCCGCGCCAGCGCCGGCCGGTGTGGTTCGATGTCACCTCGGCCAAGGTCGAGGACGTGGTGGCCGGCCGCGGCGTGCCGCTCGAACCCGGTGCCACCTACGTCTTTGACAAGGGCTACAACGATTTTCATTGGTGGTCGACAATCCGTGCCGCCAGCGCTTTCTTTGTCACCCGACGCAAGCGCAACACCCATCGTCGCCAGATTGTCGAACAGACCGCGGCCGGCGCCGGCATCCTAGCCGACCGGCGGCTCAAGATCGGCCACCGCCAGCCGCGCGGCGGCGCCCCGATCAACCCGCTCTGGGAGGTCGAATTGCGCGAGATTGTCGTCGCCCGCCCCGACCAGGAGGAGCCGCTCTACCTGCTCACCAACGATCTCGACGCCCGGCCGTCGATATCGCGCGGCTCTATAAGGAGCGCTGGGATATCGAACTGTTGTTCAAATGGCTCAAGCAGAACCTCAAGATCCGTCGTTTTCTCGGGCGCAGCGAGAACGCCGTGCGCACCCAGATCTATGTCGCCCTGATTGCTTTTATGCTGCTGCGTATCCTGCATCACACCGCCGCTCGCGGCTTCAAGAACAGCACTGCCCTGCTCCTCACCCATCTCAAACTCGGCCTGTTCAGTTCCTTCAGCCTGCGCCAGTCCACGACGCCCCCGCCCATGCCGCCCACCTTGCGGCCACCAAACCCACAGCCATGTTTCGCCTTCCCATGAACCCCAACCCACCGCAAAATCCCGGACAGCAGTGCGCGAAAGCGGGAACCCAGGGCGGCGAATACTCCAACGACCCCTGGACCCCCGCTTCCGCGGGGGCGACGAGGAAGAGAAAATGGGAACCATCCGTTCGGTTCGCGCAGCTGGAGAGCAAAGGCGAGAAGCAACATGCCGACGATCGACGGACAGCGCGTTGTCGCCGACCTGCGGCGGCTCGCCGAATTCGGCCGGTACAAGACCGGGGTCCACCGCCCGACCTATTCGCCGGTCGACGTCGCGTCGCGGCTGTGGCTTGCCGACCGGTTGCGCGAGGCCGGGCTCGACCCGGTCGTCGACGGCATCGGCAACGTGATCGGCCGTCATCCCGGTGCGCGGCGGCGGCTGCTGGTCGGCTCGCACAGCGAGACGCAACCCTATGGCGGCTGGCTCGACGGCGCGCTCGGGGTGGTTTACGGCATCGAGCTCGCCCGCGCCTTTGCCGCCGACCCCGATTGCGCCGGGCTCGGCGTCGAGGTCGCCGCCTGGGCCGACGAGGAGGGGCATTACAGCAGCTATCTCGGCAGCCGCTCCTATGTCGGCGCGCTCGGCGAGGACGAGATCGACCGGATCACGGGCCGCGACACCGGCAAACCGCTGCGCGAGGCGCTGGCCGAAGCCGGATTTGCCGGGCGCCGGCGCGAGCAGGCCGAACCCGGACGTCATGTCGGCTATCTCGAAGCGCATATCGAGCAGGGCGACACGCTCGACGCCTCGGGACTGCGCATCGGCGTCGTCGAGACCATCGTCGGCATCCGCAATTTCCGCGTTTCGGTGACCGGCGAGCAGAACCACGCCGGCACGACCCGCATGGTCAGGCGCAAGGATGCCGGGGTGGCGATGGTGCGGCTCGCCACCCGCGTCCACGATTGCTTTCCGCAAGTCGCCGGCCCGCGCACGGTGTGGACGATCGGCCGAATGCTGTTGGCGCCGAACGCGCCCTCGGTCGTCCCCGGCCATGCCGAAATGCAGGTCCAGTTCCGCGACGCCGACCCCACGTGTCTCGACAAGTGCGAACAGAGTCTGCTGGCGCTCGTCGCGGAAGCCCTTCGCGCCGGCCCGTGCGAGATCGAGATCGCGCCGGTCGGGCATAGCGAGCCGCGGCCGATGGACCCCGGCTTTCAGGCGCTGATCGAGGCGGCGGCCGAGGAGCATGCGCCGGGAATGCACATGCGCATGCCGAGCGCCGCCGGCCACGACGCCGCGGTGCTGGCGGAGCACATGCCGGCGGGAATGATGTTTGTCCCGAGCCTTGGCGGGGTCAGCCACCACTGGTCCGAAGACACCAGGGAAGACGACATCGTCCTCGGCGCCCGCGTCTTTGCCGCCGCCGCGGCCCGCATCCTTCGCTCGGCAAAATGATCGGGCGTCGCGGCGGATCGCAGCTTTTCGTCGATCCGGCTCATTCCGCTCGATCGCGCGGGGTTTCGCGGGTCGCTGTCGGGAGCGTCATGCCGCCCCCGCCTTTGTCTGTGCGGGGGGATGCGAGGCGATCGGCGAGCCGGTCGTACTGGTCGGCGATCGTCAACAGCTCCGCACGTTCCTGCGTTTTGTCAAAGGCGGCGGCTTGTCGTCGCAACTGCGCGGCCGTGTGCCGATATCGACTCGCCCGGGTCTCGGGCATTTCGGCGATTTCCATTGGCATCCCGGGTGCTGGCTTGATCCGGCCGGATCCTTAGCACCGCGAAAAGCCGGGCGCCTGTGAAGCGCGTCACACAGCGCCAGCCTCGTCAAAACGCCGGCAATTCCGATTGAAGAGATGGTGCCCCGAGTTGGATTTGAACCAACGGCCTACCGCTTACGAAGCGGTTGCTCTACCACTGAGCTACCGGGGCGACGACCATGATTGATAGCGTGTCCGGGTGGCCGAGCCAAGCCGCTTGGCCACGCTCGGGGGGTCAGCGGCTCGCCGGAGCAACCGCGGGCGGAGCCGCGGGAGCGGCGATTGCGCCGGTTGGGCGCGACGCCTCGACCGTGATCGGCGGCAAACGAGCCGTGCCGGCGGCAGCCGGAGTTCGCCAGGCGAGCGTGTCGAAGGCGCCGCAGCGCGGACACCGCGAACCCCACTCGATGCTCTCGCCGCCGCAATTGGCGCAGACATGGCGCGGGTCGGGCAGGGCGTGGACGGCGCGGTCGAGCCATTCGCGCATATGGCCGAGATCGCCGCGCTCGGCCTCTTCCAGCCGCGCCATCATCAGGCACAGCCGCGGCGTCGCGCGGTCGGGGCTGAGGCTGAGCCGGGCGCGGCGGCGACAGCAGGCGGGACAGCGACAGCCGGCAGGACGCCGACAGCCGGCACGACAGCAACGGCAGAACCGCGCCGGAATTCGCCGGAAGCGGCGCCAATGGCGCGGGCTCCGCCGCCAGCGCGCGTTCGAGATGGCGTCGCGCCTCGCCCCAAAGCTGGGCTGCGAGCGCCGCATCGGCCAAGGCCAGATGGCTTTCGCGAGCCGAGGGGTTCTGCGCCGCGAGGCGTCCGAACCTGGCGACGCGGGCGAGCGGGGTTTCGTCCCTGCCGATCTCGCCATAGGCCTGCGCCAGCTCCGGATGAGGGGCGGTCCGCCAGGCGCGCTCGATCGCCCGTCTGGCGCGGCCGGTGCGGCCGGCGTCCAGCAGCAGGCGCGCATGGTGCGCCGCCGGGGCGGCGAGATCGGGCGTCAACGCCTGCGCTTGCGCGGCCAACGTCACGGCGCGCCGGGGGTCGCCCTCTGTCGCTGCGGCGCAGCTGAGCTCGTAGAGGATCACGCCGCGGTGACGGCTTGCGAGATCAGCCGCGATGAAATGGTGCTTTGCCGCCTTGTCGAGCGCGTCGCGAGCCGCAAGCCAGCGACCGTCCCGGGCTTCGAGGTCGAACAGGCTCGCGACCGCCCACGCCGCTGTCGGGCGCAATGCGGCGGCGCGCGCGGCGAGACGGCGCGCGGTGTCGCGGTCGCCTTCGCGCAGGGCCTGGTTGAGCAGCCCGCGCAATCCCAAAAATTCGGTCTCGGGGCGGTCGAGCATCGCGGTGAAGAAGTTTTTGGCCGCCAACTCGTCGCCGCCGATCTGCGCCGCCTGGGCCGAGAGCAACAAGGTTAGGGGCGGTTCGGCGAGCAATGCCTCGGCCCGGCGCGCGTAGCGCCGCGCCTCTTGCGGATCGCCGGCCGCGACCGCGACCATGCCGCGGGTCAGCGCCTCGTACCCGGCGCGCCGGCGCCGCTCGCGCCGCCGCCGGAAAAACATCCCGGGACTGCCGAGGATCAACGACAGCAGCCACAACAGCAATGCCACGGCGAGCGCCGCCAACGCCGCGGCCGCGATCAGCACGCCGACCGAGGTCAAGATCTGCCAGCCGTGCCAGACGATCTCGACACGGCCCGGGTTGTCGGCGAGGAACACCGCCGCCGCCAGCGCCACGATTGCGACCAGCGCGAAGATCGCTCGCATCACGACGGGCTTTTCGGCGCGGCTGGGGGCGGCGGGGCGCCCGGGGCCGGTGCCGTGCTTGGGGTCGGGGCGGCAGCGGGGGCGGGAGCCGCCGGGGCGGCGCCGAGGCGGGCGGTCAGCAGGTCCTGCAGATGCTTCAGCGCGGCTTGCGCGGCGAGCCGCCGCCGCGCCATTTGCAACCAGGGTTGCGCCGCCTCGGCGCCGGTCAGCTTGTCCATTGCCGTTACGGCGGCGGCGAGGTCGTCCTGCGCCAGAGCCGAGCGCGCGGCGTCGATCGCGGCCTCGGGCCCGCTTGTCGCGGCGCCCTCGATGCGGCGGATCGTAACCAGCCCGCGCAGACGGTCGAGCGCCGCCTGCCACCATTTGCGCTTTGCCGCCGATGCTTTCGGGATGTCGACCTCTCCGGCAAGCGCATCCAGCCGCTGGCGCAGCACGTCGCGGCCGGCGACGCCGTCGCGGGCGGGGTCGGCCAAGGGTTCGGCGGCCGCGGCGAGGTCGGGGTCGCGCGCGGCAAGCGCCTTGAACGCGGCGTATTCCCCCGCGAACGGCCGGGCCTGCTCGACCGCTTCGCGCATCTGCAACAGCGCCAGCAGCAGCACCGAGCCGCTGCGGTCGGCATCGCTCTGCGCCTGCACCTGACGTTCGAGCGCGGCCAGCCGGTTGGCCAGGTCGCCGCCGGCGGCGCCGCGCTGCGCCAGTTCCTGCTGAATTTTTTGGATTTGGGCGGTGTCGCCGGCGTTTCGCGCCGCCGACTGCGCTTCGACCGCGTCGAGCCGCTGCGTCAACTGCGCCAAGGCCGCCTTTGCCGCCGGCCCCGCTTCGGCGCTCTGGCGCAGGTCGTTGACGGCTGCGTCCAGCGCGCCGACGCGCTGAGCCAGTGCGGCTTGCGACGATTTGATCGCGTCGGCATCACCGGCGGAGGAGCGGGGCGTTGCTCGATCGCCGCGATCCGCGCGGCGAGCGCGTCATAATCGGCTGCTGCCGGAGCCGCACCCAGGGCAGCATCGGCGCGACGGCGGGCGCCCAAAACGGCGACAACGCCACGGCGGCGATGACCAGCACCAGCAACGCGCAAGAGCCCGAGAGCCGCAATCGGACGCGCGGCGCGGGGGGACCGTGCGGGCGGCGGCGTCCCCGGCGGGGGCGGCTCGGGCGGGGGTCTCCGGCCGAAGATGGTTCGAGCGCGGCGGGAGGTGCGGCGGGCTCGTCGG
>CAVZJF010000019.1:0-3114 GCA_963775525.1 uncultured Alphaproteobacteria bacterium
GGCTTCACCCCGGAACACGTTGTCGAAGCTGCCAAATCCCTGATCCGGGGCCACAAACCCGGATAGAACCGGCGGACCGAAATTAATCTCCAGCGACGCTTCCTTCCAATCCGAACCAGGCTGCAACTAATAGGCGCCTGCTCGGTGAGGTGTTCACAGCCATGAACGGCTTGGCGTTGTCGCCGGGTAGGCCTTGCACCCACTGGAAAATCGCCGCCTTGTCACCACGTGGAACCCGGTCGTGCGTCCGATCCGTGCGCCAGCGGCAAGGTTGGACCAATTCCGGCCGGTCGCGGGGCTAGAGCCGCGGGCTCGACCACATTCCAGCATCGGGCGCTGTGGAATTGAGGTTCTCGAGCGCGAATACGAACGCGGATGGCTCACGGCGCCGCTCAGTGCATCGGTGCCACGCCACCGTCAGCGCCATCCGGAAGCGCGCGCCCCGCATCATCCGCACATAGCGTCTGGCGCGCGCACGAGGGGCATAGTCTCGATTTGATCGAGAGCTTCCTGCCAAGATTCGTTCCATGACAGCGGCTGAGCCTTCGGGGCAGGTTTACCGGTTGCGTCTAGGGCGAGCTTCACAGCCCGGCCTGGCGAAGGCGTCAAGGGCGGCATGGCCGCCGCTGCTATTTGGCTTGCGGCTGTGGATTTCAGTCAGCCTCGCGCTCTATGTCGCGTTTTGGCTCGAGCTCGACGACCCTTACTGGGCCGGAACAACCGCGGCTCTGGTTTGTCAGCCACAGCTCGGCGCTTCGCTGCGCAGAGGTTGGTTCCGCATGGTCGGCACCGTAGTAGGCGCCGTGGCGATCGTGGTGCTGACTGCGTGTTTCCCGCAGAACCGCGTCGCCTTTCTCGCGGGTCTGGCGATGTGGGGAGCGGGGTGCGCTTTCGCTGCCACGATACTCCGCAACTCTTTTGCCGTTGCGGCGCAGCTGGCCGGGATCACGGCGGCAATCATCGCGGGCAACGAGCTCGGGGCAGTCGGGGGCGCAAACGGCGACGCCTTTATGCTCGCCGTAATCCGCTGCACCGAGATCTGCATTGGCATCGTCTCTGCCGGCATCGTGCTGGCGGCAACCGATTTCGGTAGAGGGCAACGCCGGCTCGCCACCCTGATCGCGGACCTATCGACCGAGGTCATGCGGCGGTTTGTCGGCACCTTGGCGCTGGCCGGCCCGGGACTTCCGGAGACGCAGCCAATGCGGCAGGAGCTCCTCCGGCGTGTCATCGCGCTCAACTCGGTGATCGACGAGGCGATCGGCGAGTCCGCCCAGCTGCGGTACCATTCGCCGGTGTTGCAGACCACGGTGAACGGCCTATTCGACGCTATAGCCAGCTGGCGCATCGTGGCGGTTCACTTGGCCCAGCTGCCGCATGACCAGGCTCGGCAAGGGGCGGCCACTGTGCTGCAAGCGGTTCCAAAGGAGCTCCTGTCAGAGCCTGAGCGAGAGGAGACGGCGCGGTGGATGGCCGACCCCATCGGTTTGGATCGCGTATGTAACGCGGGCGTGCGGGCGCTGATCGCCTTACCAGCAGGCACGCGGCCGCTGCGGCTGCTTGCCGATCAGTCGGCCAAAGTGTTGGCAGGCATTTCCCGCGCGCTCAATGGGCTGGCGCTGCTCGTCGGCGCTTCTGCTCCGCCGACGCCGCGCCGTGGCGGCATTTTGCCTTGCGTGCCGGACTGGCTTCCTCCTCTGGTCAATGCCGGTCGCGCTTTCATCGCTATCGGCGCCGCCGAGCTCTTCTGGATTGCAACCGCATGGCCGAACGGCGCGAGGGCAATCACCTTTGCCGCGATCGGTGTCATTCTGCTCGCACCGCGGGCCGATCAGGCCTACGCCGCAGCCATGAGTTTCATGGTGGGCGCCGGCCTTACCGCCGCTTTTGCGGCGATCATTGGGTTCGCAATATTGCCGAACACCGAGACCTTTGCCGCCTTTAGCTTGGCGATTGGTCTTGTCCTGGTGCCCGCCGGCGCGGGGGTGGCTCAGCCGTGGCAGACACCAATGTTCACGGCTATCGCGGCGTTTTTTTGCTTTCTTCTCGC
Organism: uncultured Alphaproteobacteria bacterium; assembly: GCA_963775525.1. Taxonomy (GTDB): domain Bacteria; phylum Pseudomonadota; class Alphaproteobacteria; order ATCC43930; family CGMCC-115725; genus AP-15. Next base: position 2,051 of record CAVZJF010000019.1, read on the forward strand.
TCCGACAAACCCGATGAGCTACGACCCACAGCAATTCTACAACGGCGCAATGGCGATCGTCACAGGACTGGGTGCCGCTGCGCTATCATTTCGCTTGATGCCACCCGTGCAGCCGATGCTGCGGGCCCGCAGGCTTCTGGCTCTGACACTTCGGGATCTGCGGCGTCTGGCGACGGGCTGGATCCCAAAGTCGGCAGACGGTTGGGAGGGGCGCGTCTATAGCCGTCTCTCGGTATTGCCGGACGCGGCCGAGCCGCTGCAGCGCTCAGAGCTTGTGGCGGCGCTATCGGTAGGTATCGAGATCATCCGCCTTCGTCGCGTCTGTCGCCGGTTCGATCTTGACTCCCACCTCGACGCGGCACTCGAGACTATGGCGCGAGCGGATAGCGCGATGACGATCGTCCGCCTTACCCGGCTCGACGAAGCACTCGCCGCTCGCCCGCATGCCGCAACTCTCCGGGCACGGGGTACCATATTGGCGATGTCCGAGGCGCTCACCCAACATGCCGCTTACTTCGACGCAGAAGCCCCCGGTTGATGTTCACAAAGAACAACCGGTTCCGCGGTCGTTTTCGATCGATCTTTGAATTAATCCAAAGCTGTGCGGGACACTCTCGCCCGGTTCGTGGTCGGGCGTGGCTTTACATCAGAGCGGCTATGGATCGCCACTGGGCCGCCCCCGACGCGAACGACTTCGAGGCGGCGCACCAGATTTACCGAGAGGATGCGGTGCTCGAATACCCGCAGTCGGGCGAGCACATCCGCATCTGGCGCAATATTCAGGAGTTCTCGCTTTGCTCAGCCGAACCGGAAACGCTTCACAGTGCGGCGCATAATCGGCGTTGGGCGACCTTTGGGTCACCGGATATGTCCTGACCTATGACGAGCAGCCGTCTTACACGGTCAGCATCATGGATTTTCGCGAGGGGAAGGCGGTCCGCGAAACCCAGTATTTCGGCGATCCCTTCGAGCCCAGCCCTTCGCGCGCGCAATGGGTCGAGCGCATGCCCTGACCTTCTGGTGGCCCGCCGATGACGCATTGGCCCCGAAATCGGGGCTTTCGG
>CAVZJF010000020.1:0-122586 GCA_963775525.1 uncultured Alphaproteobacteria bacterium
TCCGTCAGCTGTGCCGCCTCGTCGAACAGATCCCTCTGACCGCGTCGCGCTCTCCGCATGGCCGGCTCCCTTGCAGCGGGGTAAATCCCCCGCGTATGAGGCCATGAGTGCGTCGACCAGTGCGCGCAGATCTCCCAGCTTCTCGATCGGAAGCCGCGGCCGTGCAACAAGTTGGTAGGAACTTACCGGTCGCGGCTCGGTCATCCACGCCGGCAGCAGCGCCAGCGTGCGATCGGGTTGCCCGATGACGAAATGGTCGGCGCCAGCGTGACGCTTCGAGTTGACGACCACGACCGTCTCGCCGCTGCGCGGGTGAAACGGATAGAGAATCCGAACCTCAATCGCCAGACACCCGGCAGTATGACGCCGCTTCGAGCGGTGCCGGAAAGACGCATCTGGCCGCCGCCTTCGGCACCGCCCTGGTCGACAATGGCAAGCGGGTGCTCTTCACCCGCACCACCGACCTCGTGCAGAAGCTCCAGGCGGCACGGCGCGATCTCGCGCTCCCCGGAACCTTGGCCAAGCTCGACCGCTTCGACGTGCTCGTCCTCGATGACCTCGGCTACGTGCGCAAGGACCAGGCCGAGACCAATGTCTTGTTCGAGCTGATCGCCGAGCGCTACGAGCGCCGCAGCCTGATCACCACCTGCAATCAGCCCTTCAGTGAGTGGAACCAGATCGTCCCCGATCCGGCGATGACGGTGGCCGCGATCGACCGCCTGGTGCACCACGCCACCATCCTCGAACTCAATACCGAGAGCTACCGCCGACGCTCCGCCCTCAACACCGGCGCCAAGGCCGCCGCCCGGGTGTAACCCGTCGTCCTAATTGTCGTCGGCCTGTCGCCGCGGCGACAGGCTATCACCAAAAACCGGCCAACCTAATTGTCGCCGACCGGACAGCACAATTGTCGTTGCACAAAGCCGGACCCGCTGGAACCGACACCCGCTTCATCGTCACCAATCTCGAAGGCGGCCGCGCCAAACATGTCAATCAGCGCCGAAGCGGGACCCGGAATCAGCGTCCAATCGAGACCCACACCGGCGGTTGAGGAGCGGTCGTCCCCGGAGTTCATGGAGGGGACCCGCGCGCGTCGCGCAGTGCCCTCACAAGCGACGGAGCGGCGCGCGTGGGGAGGCGCTGTGGACCCCCGGGGGCGATCCGCGGGCCCCGTCAGGTCCGGTTTTTGAAGCGCCAGCTCTCGTTGCCGGTTTCGAGGATGTCGCAGTGATGGGTCAGCCGGTCGAGCAGCGCCGTGGTCATCTTGGCGTCGGCGAAGACGCTCGGCCATTCGGCAAAGGCGAGATTGGTTGACAGGATGATCGAGGTCCGCTCGTAGAGGCGGCTGATCAGGTGGAACAGCATCTGTCCGCCGCTGACCGGGAACGGCAGATAACCGAGCTCGTCGAGGATGACGAGATCGACGCGGACGAGTTGGTCAGCGAGGCGCCCGGCCTTTCCGGCACGCGCTTCGGCCTCGAGCTGATTGACCAGGTCGATCGCGGTGAAGAATTGAATGCGCGCGCCGTTGCGCACGCAATTGGCCCCGATCGCTATCGATACATGGCTCTTGCCGGTGCCGGTCGAAGCGGCGTCATACTGCCGGGTGTCTGGCGATTGAGGTTCGGATTCTCTATCCGTTTCACCCGCGCAGCGGCGAGACGGTCGTGGTCGTCGACTCGAAGCGTCACGCTGGCGCCGACCATTTCGTCATCCGGCAACCCGATCGCACGCTGGCGCTGCTGCCGGCGTGGATGACCGAGCCGCGACCGGTAAGTTCCTACCAACTTGTTGCACGGCCGCGGCTTCCGATCGAGAAGCTGGGAGATCTGCGCGCACTGGTCGACGCACTCATGGCCTCATACGCGGGGGATTTACCCCGCTGCAAGGGAGCCGGCCATGCGGAGAGCGCGACGCGGTCAGAGGGATCTGTTCGACGAGGCGGCACAGCTGACGGAGCTTCGGCCCGAACTCCGGACCAAGCTGACGCCGTTGCTCCAAGTTCTTCTGGCGGAGGCGGCCGGCGTAGGGTCGTGTCAGAGCCAATTGGACGATCGGGGCGGCGAGGAGGTCCGTGATGACCCAGATCACGGCTGAACATCTCGCCCGCGGCGCCTTCATTTACGTTCGCCAGTCGACAAGCGACCAGGTGCTCCACAATCACGAGAGCCGACGTCGCCAGTACGGCTTGGCTGATCGAGCACGTGCCCTGGGTTGGTCTGCCGTGGAGGTGATTGACGATGATCTGGGCCGTTCCGGTTCTGGCATCGCCCGCCCCGGCTTTGAGAAGCTGCTGGCGGCGATCTGCGAGGGTCGGGTCGGCGCCGTCGTTTCGATCGAGGCCTCGCGGCTCGCCCGCAACGGGCGCGACTGGCATACGCTGCTCGAGTTCTGCGGGTTGGTCGGCACACTGATCGTCGACGAGGACGGGGTGTACGATCCGCGGCATCCGAACGATCGCCTGCTGCTTGGCATGAAGGGCACGATGAGCGAGATGGAGCTGTCGCTTTTCCGCCAGCGCTCGCTCGAAGCCCTGAAGCAGAAGGCGCGGCGCGGTGAGCTTTTCCTCACCGTGGCGATCGGCTACCTGAAGACGTCGCACGATCGCATCGAGAAAGACCCTGATCGTCGGGTTCAGGAGGCGATCCTGCTCGCCTTCAATAAGTTCGCCGAGCTGCAGACAGTCCGGCAGGTTCATCTTTGGATGCGCCAGGAGCGCCTGCCATTGCCGGCGACCGAGTATGGTCCGGAGGGCCGCAAGATCGTATGGAAGTTGCCGCTCTACAACACGCTGCACCATCTGCTGACCAACCCGATCTATGCCGGCGCTTATGCCTTCGGCCGTACCGGCAGCCGCGTTACGATCGAGGCCGGGCGCAAACGGATCGTGCGCGGCTTCCGCAAAGACCGCAGTACCTGGGAAGTTTTGATCGTCGATCACCACGAGGGCTACATCGGTTGGGCGGAGTTCGAAAGGAACCAGCGGCTGATCGCCGATAATGCCAACGGCAAAAGCTTTATGAGCCGCGGCTCGATCCGACGGGGCGAAGCACTGCTGGCCGGCCTGCTGCGGTGCGGGCACTGCGGCCGCAAGCTGCACGTCGCCTACAGCGGCGAGAACGGCAGCTCGGGCCGCTATCACTGTCGGGGCGGCCAGTTCAACCATGGCGGCGACCGGTGTATCTCGTTCGGCGGCATGCGGGTTGACCGCGCCATTGGTGCCGAGGTGATCGAGCGCCTTCAACCACTCGGCATCGAGGCGGCAATCGGCGCTATGGAAGCGCGGCGCGCCGAGAACGCGCAGAAGTGCCGCCAGGTTGAGTTGGCGATCGAGCAGGCCCGCTTCGAGGCCGCCCGAGCGCGGCGGCAATACGATGCGGTCGATCCCGACAATCGTCTGGTCGCCGCCGAGCTGGAGCAACGCTGGAACGAGCGCCTGCTCGCCTTGCGCGCGCTCGAAGACGAGAGGGATGCGCTGGCGATTGGCCCGCAAACGATGTTCACCCAGGCCGAGCGCGAACGCTTGCTGGCGCTCGGTGCCGACGTCGAGAGCGCGTGGCATAGCCCTGGCGCGACACCGGCAACCCGCAAGCGGATCATCCGCACGCTGATCGAGGAGATCGTGGTGCGGGTGGAGGATGACGCGCTCGCCCTGGTGATCCGATGGGCGGGCGGCGACCACACGCCATTGCGGGTGCGCAAGAACCGCGCGGGCCAGCATCGCTGGGGAACGGATGCCGGTGTGGTCGAGCTCGTTACCGCGCTCGCCCGTCAGCTCCCAGACAAGGCCATCGCGGCGATTCTCAATCGCGCCGGCAAGACCACCGGGCGCGGCAATGGCTGGACCCGTTCGCGTGTCTGCATCGTGCGTAACCACCGCAAGATTCCACCCTACCGCGAAGGCGAGCGTGCGGAGCGGGGCGAGGTCACGCTGGAGGAAGCAGCCGGGTTTCTCAAGTTGAGCGAAGCAACGGTGCGCAGGCTCATCAACGAGAAGATCTTGCCCGCCACCCAGCACTGCAAGGGTGCTCCCTGGGTGATCCGGGCCGACGATCTTGACGACGCGACGGTGAAGCAAACCGCCGATGCTCGTCGCCAGCGCCGTCCGCCGTCTATCGACCGACGGCAAAATGCCTTGGTCTTATAATGTGATAGCGAGATGGGCACTATGAAGCGGGATCGCTTGGCCCGCACAGGATCAGATTGTCGTGCGCGTCGATCCACTCGCCGGCGGCGAGTTTGTGGAACAGCGCCCGATCGAGGCCGCGATGAACTCGATAATCGACTGTCTTCGACGACGGCATTGTGGCGCAATCGGGCATAGCGCAGCCGAGCCGTGAGGCGTTTGTCGCGGCGATGGGTGACCTCACGATCGACCAGCAAGCCAAGCCAATCGGCATGGGTGAGGGTCGCCCCCTCGCCGGAGGCTTCGAGTTCGGCGAAAGCCTGGGCCATTCCGGAAAGCCCGAGCTGGTGCAGCTGATCAAGCATCGGATGGGTCAACAATGTCCATTCTCCTTAACGGGTTAATGGTAGTAGCGGGGGCCGCGGATGTTGGGGTGGAGCACCGGGACGGTGTCGGCGGGCCGGTTATGGGCGGATTGGCGATCGAGCTTGTTGTCAAGGATCGAGCGCATCGAACCGTAGGTCAGCGTGCCGATCTCGATGGCGCGCATCGCCGCCGCTTCGACCCGATCGGCACCGAACGGCCGCACCAGGCGCACGATGCCGAGGCAAGAGCGGAAGCCCTGCTCAGGATGCGGTCGACGCTCCAGAATCAGCTCGCACAAGCCAATCGTCGCCGGACCGATCGCAGCGGCCTCGCGGCGAATGCGCTCGACGGTCCAATCGGCGTACCGCCGGTGGCTCGACGGCATGTGCTCGGGCACGGTGGTGTGCCGGTGATTGCCGCTGGAGCGCAGATGCGCGGCGACGCGCTCGCCCTTCAGGAAAATCTCGACGGTGCGCGGCGTCAGCCGCACCTCGACTTCGCTGCGGGCGAAGCGGTAGGGCACGCTGTAGAAGTGCGCCTCGACCTCGACGTGGTAATCGATGCCGACCCGGCGCAGCCGCCATTCGGCAAAGGCATAGGGCTCGCTGGGCAACGCCTTGAGATGTGGTCGATCGAGTTCCTCGAGCAGGGCGCGGCGGGTGATGCCGAGGCGGCGTATCGGCCGCTCCTCGCGATACCGACCACGCGATCATCGTCGATGTCGGAGCGACAACGGCGATCCGTCAGGCCGAGGTGCTGGCGGCAAAGCGCATGGTCGAGCGAGCGCTCGCAGGCTTCGATCTCTATCCGGCCAAGCTGATCGGCGACACCGCTTATGGAACGGCCGAGATGCTGAACTGGCTGGTCAATGAGCACGGGATCGAGCCGCACATCCCGGTGTTCGACAAATCCCAGCATACCGATGGCACCTTTTCGCGCGACGACTTCGCCTATGACCACAAGCGCGACTGCTACATCTGCCCCGCCGGGAAGGAACTGAGGCAGCGCCAAAAGATCTATCGAATGCCGCGCCCTCTCGTCGATCGGAACGGCATGATGCGCTATCGCGCGAGCAAGCTGGATTGCCAAGGCTGTGCACTGAAGCCGCAGTGCTGTCCGAACGCGCCCGCCCGAAAGATCCCACGCTCGATCCATGAGGGCGCTCGCGACATGGCACGCGATATCGCCAAGACCGAGGCGTACAGGACCTCACGCTGTCAGCGCAAAAAGGTCGAGATGCTGTTCGCCCACCTCAAACGCATCCTGAAGCTGGATCGGCTGCGATTACGCGGGCCGAACGGCGCCCGCGACGAATTCCACCTCGCTGCTACCGCCCAAAACCTCCGCAAGCTCGCCAAGCTGATCCCGGTGCCGTCGCCGATCGCCACGACCTGAGGCGACGCGGCGCTCACCGGCGTGGCCACGACCGCCGATCCGCGCCGCCGCGATTACTCCAAACCAGACTTCTTCAACGGTATCGCCCCAAAAGGGACATTCCGCGAGGCCGCGACGCCTGCTTGGCCGGACATCGACATGCGAAGAGCGTGTGGCAGCGCAAATCGTGACGCACCGCTGCGCATGAGCCGAATTCCCGAGCGGGTGGACGGGGCGCGGCAAACCTGCGACGGTTCCGCATTCGACAAACTAGCCGCGGGGGAGAACGAAAATGTCGATCCTGATCACATTGGCGGGACCGGGTCTATCGGCCGCTGCCTGATACCGCTGCTCGCCAAGCGCAGCGAGGAGATCGCCTGCATGGACATCAATCCGCAGACCGCGGATTTCTCCGAATACGGCAAGCAGGTCCGCCTCATGCGCTCGACGATGTCATGAATGCGCTGAACAGCGCCAAGCCGTCGCGAGTGATCAACCTGGCCTATTTCCTCGGCAGCGATCCACCGCGAGGAAGGTTTGCCGCTTGTCGCCGACCGCTAGACTGGCGGTCAGTGACCTTACGGCGACGGCGATAGCTGTCGTTGCCTCGGGCTACATTGTCGCGGGATCGAAGGCCATCACCCGGCAATCACCAACGGAAGGCGACGCCAAAAATGAAGCTGACATCCGGACTGGTCGGCGCGGAAGCGAAGGGTCCCATCGGCTGGGTGATCTGGGACAATCCCAGCAAGCTAAACGCTCTCTCGCCCGGTATGTACGAGGACGCGTTGAGCGTGATCGAGGACTACGCCGCCGACCCCGCGATCAAGGTCGTGATCATGCGCGGCGCCGGCCGGAAAGCTTTTATCTCTGGCGCTGATATCAAGAGTTTCGAGAAGACGCGGGCCAACGCCGAAACTACGCGGTTGGCGCGGGAGACGACTGCCGAACTGCGGCACAAGCTGCTCGATCTGGAAAAGCCGCTGATCGCGATGATTTACGGCTATTGCCTCGGCGGCGGGCTCGGCATGGCGCTGAACGCCGATTTGCGCTTCGCGTCTTCAGACGCGCGCTTCGGCATCCCGGCGGCGGTGCGCGGCGCCGCATACGGGCTGGACGGGCTGAAGTCGCTGGTTGATTTGGTCGGGCCGAGCGTCGCCAAGGACATCATGTTCTCCGCGCGGCGGTTGCACTCGGATGAAGCCTTGCGCATCGGCCTGATCAATCGTGTGGTCGACGCGGAGGAACTGGAAGACGTGACGGTCGCCTACGCGGAAACTCTTGCGGCGAACGCTCCGTTGTCGATCCGCGCGTCAAAGTTCTTCATCAACCAACTCGGCCTGGAGCGCTCGCAGAGGGACGAAGCACGCATGGATGCAATGCAGCGGCAGGCGGCGAACAGCGAAGACTTCAAGGAAGCAACGCGGTCGTTCATAGAAAAGCGGAAGCCAGAGTTCCACGGGCGGTGATCGCGGCCTTCACGCGAGCACCAAACGGTTCAATGTGACGGTAAATTACGCCTTGCGTGCACGATGATACACTCTGTGGGAAGGAGTACGCGCATGATCGTACGGATCTATACGGGTCCCGACGGCCAGACCCATTTTGAAGATCTTCCGCTGCCGGCCGAGGTTGCGCTGCAGGCGGGTGCTAACCTCACGTTCCGCTCTTTCCCAGCGGACTATTTTAGCGATTGGCACACTGCGCCGCGGCGGCAATACATCTTTATTCTCGCGGGGCAGATGGAAATCGGGATCGGCGATGGCACCGCGCTCCGGTTTGGACCGGGTGATGTGGTCCTCGCTGACGACCTCACAGGCCAGGGCCACACGACGCGCTCGGTGGGAGTTCCGCGCATCAGTGCCACTGTGCCGGTGAGCGCCTGACGCCTTCCGCGAAGCACCTTGTCATGGGGCGGGGAGGCGCTGACGGCCACCCGGCGCCATGACGCACCCCGCTGCGCCAGGACAGGTTCGGTTACACACGAGGAGACTGCGCATGCCAGAGCCTCAACGTATGACGACCCGACTGAAGACCTTGTTTCAAAGGCCCGAATTATTTGTCTTAGCCGGCGGGATCAATCCCATTGGTGCGAAGATGGTGGAAGCGCTGGGCTACGACGCCTTCTACATGTCCGGGGGCAATACCTCGGCGCACCAGCTGGGCTGGCCCGACTCCGGAACCAGCATGCGCGACATGGTGGACAACGCCCGGAAGATTGTCCTGACCGTGCAGATCCCCGTCTTCGCGGATGCCGACACCGGCTACGGTGATGCCATCAGCACGCATTACACCGTGCGGGAATATATTCAGGCGGGCATCGCCGGCGCCCACATCGAAGACCAGACGTTTCCGCCGAAATCCGGCCCGCGCCGCCGCTGTATCTCGATTGCGGAGATGGTCGGAAAGCTCCGGGCGGCGATGGACGCCAAACAGGCTCTCGACCCCGACTTTGTGATCATGGCCCGGTGCGATCTCGGCGGCGTGCCGGGCGCCAGCTTCGCGGAGATCATTGAACGCTGCCAAGCCTACAATGCCGAGGCGCAGGTCGATGTCATCTGCCCCAATGGATTGCGTACATGGGAAGAAATCCAGGAGGCGATCCGCCTCATTCCCGGACCCGTCGTTCCCCTCATTCCTGCTGATCTGTCGCCGTATCCCTCCTTGCAGGCGCAGCAGGATGCCGGGGCCGCCGCGGCCTGGTTCCCCGCGCTGACCACCATGGCGGGCTTGCAGACGAACTGGGATTTCTTGAGCGATTTTCAGCAGCGCGGCACATTGGCCCTGGATGCGCTGCGTGCCCAGGCGGCTCAGAGTCCTTGGGGCGTCGCCAGTAATGGCGGCATTCTGGAGGAAGCGAGCCTGCGCTCCATGGAGGAGATGTATCTTCCGGACTAAGGCTGGGAAATCCTGCCCAGGCTCTTGGCAACGCGCACATTCGAGTGGACCAAGCAGGTTGTCTTCTCGCACCACCCGCGATCTAAATACGCTAATTTATGAAACTAGAGCGTGATCCTGTTAGGCTGAAGCATAGCCGGAATTGGCCAGATAATTGGCGCATTCCTGTGGGGTGAAGCGGTCGAGGAGGTCGCCGATGCCGCGCCACGTGGCCTCGATCGTGCGCGGGTCGGTTTTGCGCAGCAGGGTCTTGAGCTTGGCGAAGACCTGCTCGATCGGGTTGAGGTCGGGCGAATAGCGGGGCAGGAAGAACAGCTTGGCGCCAGCGCTGCGGATCAGGCGGCGCACCGCCTTGCCCTTGTGACTGCCGAGATTGTCCATGACGACAATATCTCCGGGGCTCAGCGTGGGCACCAGGAACTGTTCGACATAGGCGTGAAAGCTGGCGCCGTTGATCGGCCCGTCGAGAACGCAGGGGGCAGTGATGCGGTCGTGGCGCAGCGCCGCCAGAAAAGTCAGGGTGCGCCAGCGGCCGTGCGGCACCTTGGCGACCAGTCGCGCGCCGCGGCGGCAGCGGCCATGCCGGCGGGTCATCTTGGTCTTGGCCCAGGTCTCGTCGAGGAACACCAGGCGCCGGGGGTCAAGCCGGCCCTGGTGCGTCTTCCACCGCGCCCGCCGGCGGGCGATGTCGGCGCGATCCTGCTCGCTGGCATGCAGGCTTTTTTTTACATGCAGGCTTTTTTTTACAGCAGGCTTTAGTGATCCCCTCGTGCCGAGAAGAAGCGCCGTAGCTCGCCCGCGTGCCGCGTTCGGCCAACTCGGCCACCACCGCCCGCAGGGTCAGGTCCGGTTTTTCGGCGATCCGCGCCAACAGCCACTCACGCTCGCCATTCAGCTGCAGCGGCCGCCGCCCGCCCATCGGCTTGGCCGCAGCACTGCCGCTCGCGCGCCAGCGCTGCGACCACTTGACCACGCTGGCCACGCTAACCCCAAACAGCGCCGCCGTTGCCCGACAGGTGCGACCGCTCGCCACCAAAAAAACCACTCGATCACGCAGGTCCCGTGAATAGGGTCTCGCCATTCGATGCTGGCCCCCAACCCCAGCCAGCATCTTGAATCACAAAATCAAGATCGTGAAAATCATTTTTTGATTCAAACTCTTAGGATCATGCTCTAGGTACTAGGCCGTCCGCCGCGGCGGGGCGACCGCCTCGCGCAACGGCGCCAGGTGTTTGAGCCCGTGGAGCCGGCGCTTTGAGCGCTGCGTTACCCCGCCTGGCGATACCGAGCCCGAATAAACCCGTCGAGCAGCCGGGCGGCGTTGTTGATCGCGATACCGAGCGCCCGCCCGGACGTGGCGGCGGAGACCAGTGAGGCCGGGGCCAGGCTGTCGGTCGCCGCCGCGGCCCGCGAATCGCGGCGCCGGCCCCCGTCAACACGCCGTCTTTGTAGATTCTGATCACGCCATGGTCGAACACGACCGCAATGTGATGCCATTGGCCGTCCGCAACGACCGTTACGTCTTTCGAATACAAGCTCACGCTCGTATCACTCGGATGACGCTATAGCGTTATAGCGGCTTGACTGTATACCTTTACCAAGGTGTGACACTACAGCGCCATAGCGGCGCTCAGTCAATCTCGATTGAAGGAAAACTCCTCTTGGCGGCGCCCCTGCTGCAGCTGGTCATGATTGAAGACACTCAATGGCGCGAAATCATCACAATGTGTAGGGCGGCGATCTGGATGAGAGCTTCGCATCCTGATCGCCGCCCAGTAACGATGGCTTCTTGCACAGCTTCGCGGGCACGGGGCCAATTGCAAGATGGGGCTGGAGCGTCCTGCCCTCCATCACGCCTTTCCAATGCACGGCGGCGACGCGTCGCTGCGCTGTCGGATCCTTCCAGCAGCGTATCCGTAATTATTTCGCCGCGATGCGGTTACGCAGTGTCGGGGTCGGCACGAGAAAACATGGTGTCCTTCTAAAAGTTGGGCCCATTTCAACTCTTTTTTTACGACATATCCCCGGCCCACAGTTAATCAGGAAGTGAACGCGCGTCGTCATCTGGCAGAGCTTATTTTTCGGCGAGCGACCAGATGCCGTTCCAATCGGGGCTGGGGGCGGCGGTCTGGAATTGGGTGAGGCGGCTGAGGAACACCTTGGTCGGAACGTCGGCGGGCGCGAGCTCGAGGCAAGCCTCGAAACCCGCGCGCGCCTCATTCCAGGCTCGGCGGCGATAAGCATCGAGCGCTTCGACAAAGGCATCGCGCAATGCGAGGGTGTTGGGGGCGACGTCGCCTTTGCGGCCGAGCAATTCGAAAATGCGCTCCGGCTCGGTCTTGCCGACAACCACCACCGCGTCGATCTCGCGCGTTTCCACCAGATCGGCGGCAAACCGTTTGGTTGCTTCGCCAATCAGCGCACGGGTACCGTAGGTCTTGTTGGCGCCTTCGAGGCGCGCCGCCAGATTTACGGTATCACCGATTACCGTGTAATTGCGGGTCTGCTCCGAGCCGATGCTGCCAACCACGACGTCGCCGGTGGCGATGCCGATGCGGATGTCGATCTCCGGAAAGCCGCGCCTGAGGCCGGTAAGCTCGGGCAGTTCGGCGCGGAAATCGGCAAGGCCGGCGAGCTGATCGAGTGCCGCGAGACAGGCGAGCCCGGGATGCTCCTCGGCGTCGGTGAAGGGCGGCCCCCAAAAGGCCATGATGCCATCGCCGATATACTTGTCGATGATACCGTTATTGCGCCGCACCGGCTCAGACATCACGGTCATGTAGCGGTTCAGCACGTTGACCAGCGCCGCCGGCGTCATGCCTTCGCTAAAGGCAGTGAATCCCTTCATATCGCAAAAGAAAATCGTCATCTCGCGGCGCGAGCCTTTGGCGTCGGTCAGCTCCGGACGGTCGATCAGCCCGGCGACGATGCGCGGATCGACATATTTCCCAAAGGTGTCACGGATCCGTGCCTTAACCCGCAACTCGCCGACCATGCTATTGAAGGATTGGGTCAGCCGCCCGATTTCGTCGCGCGAGGTGATCGGGATGACGGTGTCGAGGGCACCGCTCTCGACCGCTGCGGTGCCGAGGAGGAGGCGGCGCACCGGGCGCACCAGGCCGAGCGTCACGGCAGCCGCCACCATGATGCCGAGTGCGGCGGCGATCGCCAACAGCGCCACGCCGATCGCAACGACGCGCCGCTGATAGGCGCGGGTGCCGACAATGGCCGCGCCGGCAAGGCGCCGCATGTCACTGCGCGCGGTGTCGATCTTACGGTCAAAGTCGTCGCGCTGGTCGTCGAGCGCGGCGGCCAGTTCGGCGCTCTGCGGGCTGTTCCCCGCGGCCGCGGCGAGCAGCTTGCCGAGGATGGATTCATAACGAACGCGCTCCTCCTGCAAGGCTTCGATCCGATCGTCGAGCCGGGCGAGCGCGATATTGTCATCAAAATCGAGCGGGTCGGCGATCTGCTGGTTGATGTGCCGCCGCGCGGCGGCGATCTCGTCGTCGCTCGCTTTGCCGGTGGCTGCGACCCGTTCGCGCAACTCCGTCAACTTTGCCGCATCGTCGCGCCGCTCGGCCAACGCCAGCAGCAGCCGGCGGGCATACGCCGATTGTTCGACCGAGCGAATGTTGGCTTGGGCCAACGCTACATACGCCGGAAAATAATTCTGGTCGATGATGACGAGCTGGCCGTCGACGGTGCGCGTCATGCGCATGCTCAAAAGCGCTACGGCCGCCATCAGGATCAAGAGCCCGACCGCGATGCCGAAGATCTTCAATCCGATCGGAAAACGCATGGCGCCGCCTCCGAGCGGCAAAAAACCCGGCCGCGGGATCCGGCCGACACGATCCACGCAGATTATAGCCGAACAGTAGGCGTCAGTCTGAGGGCCGTCTTGCGCTCGGCGAATTGAGTCTGGATGCTGCCGCCCTTTGCAAGCGGCGAAGCATGGATGACGCGGGGCTGATCGGTAAGGAGGACTGCTCATCCTACGATCGGTTGTGTACCTGTGCACGGCCCCCTGGATTCCGAAAGTTAAAACTTTCGGGAAATTTTGTTGGCCCACCCGCTGGTGATGCTTCGGGGGTTGAGCGAGCTGCGCAGAGATAGAAGAAAGAGAGCCGACACTGCCGGCTCTCCTCGTGATCCTGGCGAAGGCCCCCTTGCCTCAATACCTTTCGTATTGGGTGGGGGGACGGCGGCGTCAGCTTTCAGCGCCCATCCTCCGAAGAGACGCGGTACGGGTCGGGGACGACGTTGTTATGCGTCGCATTAAGCGCATCGTTGTCCTGCTCGTCGACACAGACGAAGCTGCTCGCGTCGTTCGTGCTGCCAGTGCGGGTGTAACGCGCCACCTGCGGGTAGGGGCACAACGGTCGGGTTTCGACGACCTGGCCACTCGAATTTTCGAGCGACGCGGTAATTTGCTTTGGCGCCACTCCGCTCTCGCGCCATTTGACCACCGCGTCGAATGCATCGAACAAATTCGGTCCGCCGGCTCCAGCGCCGCCGCAGTGGCCCATTCCCGGCACCATGAACAGGCGGGCGAAGTCTTCCACCGCCTTCCTGCGTCCGCCGTTGCGCGGGTCTTGGAGTACATTGTTGTAGTAGTTCACCGTATCCTGCGTGGGAATCTGCTGATCGGCCCACCCATGCGTGATGATGACCTTGCCGCCGTGGGCGGCGAATGCGGAGAGGTCAGGATTGTCCGAAGCGCCGGTGCTGGTCCAGCGCTGTTCGGAGAAACGGAAAAGTTGCTGATAGGTGGGATAGTCGATGCCCAGCACGTTGAAACTCGGATTCTGCTCCAGCCAATCCTGGATCCAAGGTCCTCCAACATTGTGCGGAATAATCGCTGTGGAGCTGGTACCGGCAACGCTCGAGAAAGCGGCGCCCGGCTCGATCCCAAACCACAACCGTGGTCCGGTTGGTTGGCCTTGGTAGCCGACCTCGCGCGGGCCGTACCAGATCATTTTGATGACTTTGGCCTCCCTGGGCGTGAGGCAGGTCCCGTTGGTCGGCGCGCCTGGGCGACCGCATTGTAGGACCGCCGGGTCGAAATTGCATTCACGCGGATCGTCTATGATGGGATTGCCGAGCGCCGTGACGTCGGTGAAGCCGCCCACCTTATTGCAGGCCGCGTTTGCCGCAGCGGCAACTCCGGCGAACGTCGTCTGCGGAATGCCTGCACCCCCGATCTCCTGCTCCATCACGATCGCCGGCCAGACCTGGGCGTCTGACAGACGATCGAAGTCGACCGCGGGCGACCCTGCCCAAATGCCGTCATAGTCGTCGGGGTTGTCCTGTGCCTCAATGAGTCCCTGGCGGCCGCCGGTCGAGCAGCCGTTCCAATATGAGTAGAGCGGCTTTGCTCCATAGAACTGCTGGATGATGTATTTCGACTGTAGCGCCAACTCGTGCAGCGAGCGGCTGAAGTAGTCGATTGCGAGCCCGTAATTTATAGAGTCGTTGGCATTGAGGACGAAGGCGCCGCCAGCGCTGCTGGGGTGTCCGGTGTCGGTCGAAGCCGTGGCGTAGCCGGCGTTGAGTGCGTTAACCAGCCCCGTTGGTGTCGATTGCACCGATGCCTTTGCCGAGATCGTTCCCGCGAACCCGCCACCGCCGACGCCCTCGTAGCGCTGGTTCCAACTGGTCTCCGGCAGCCAAATTTCGATGTTGATGGCCGAAGGCGTGAACGTGCCGTTGTCGTTCGGCACAATGATCGTAACGCGGCAGAAAGTCTGATTGACGGCATTGCTTCCGGTTAGTGCCAGCGTTCCCGCATTATCGAGTAACGTGATGGTCGCCCCGGGCGCCACGTCCGAGGCTCCCGAACCATTGACCCCCGAAGTGTTAAATACCGCCTTGTCCGGCAGCGTTGCATTCGTCAACTGCTGACAGCGGCTTGGGCTTGCCTGTGCATTTGCTTGCGTCGTAGCATAAAGGGATGTCAGCGACGCCGCCGCAATAAGTCCAAAAATTTTGGTTCGTCTACTCATGCCGGTGCTCCTCCCATGTGCTGTTCCGGTATTTTAACCGGAACGGTATGTGCTGCCCCGGATCACGCGGGATGGCTCGACCGTTTGTCAACCAATAATTGGGCATCAAGCGCCCGGTGCTGGTGCCGGTGTCGGCCCACGGCTCGGCCAGAGAACGGAATTGCGCCTTGGCGTCCACGATCTGCTTGACGATGGCGAACAGGTCGAAGGTGCTGCGCGCAAGGCGGTCGATCCGCGTCACCGTCACCACGTCGCCGGGGGCGAGGTGCTTGAGCATTTTGAGAAGCTCGCGCGGCACCGCCGAAATAGGCAAAGGCGCGGACATGCGCACCGATCCAATCCGGCAGCTTCTGGCTGCACGTCGCCTCGGCGTAGGTGAAGCTCGACGCGCCAGCGTGGCGACGAATATCTGGACCGGGATGATCTCGCCGGTATTGGCGTCGACCACCTCGGCGGTGCGCCCGGCGAAATCGACGAATAGCTTCTCGCCGGCGACATGGACCTGGCGCATCGTCGGCTTCAGCCGGCCGGCCCAGCCCCGGTAGAGATCACAGAACCAGGAATAGCTGAACCCGTCGGTGACGCTGGCGCGGTATTCCTCCCACAGCAGCGCCAGCGTCACGTCGGGGCGTCGCAACTCGCGGTGCATCCAGGCCCAATCGGGCATCGGGCGCTGATCGGCGGGGGCTCCGGAGGGCGGCGGGAACAGCAGCGCTTCGAGCTGCGCGTCGTCGAGATCCTCGGGCAATGGCCACGCGATCCCGGCGGCACGCGCCCGGCTCAGATAGCGACTTATCGCGCCCTGGCTCAGGCCCAGGCTCCGGCAATCGCCCGCTGCGGCAGCTTTGCGGCAAAACACAACCGCAGGACATCACGGATCTGGCGCATCGACAGTCTCTCGGCCGGCATCTCGTCCCCCCTTCGACAAAGAGGACGAGGCTACCTTCGGTTGAGAACCGTCAGCGATGCGAAGCGCTACACCATCGCGCCGAGCCGATCACGATCACCGGATTGAGTGATCATCTTCCACCGGAATTTGTGATCAATCCACCGGAATTTGTGATCACGATCGACCGGAACACGCAGATCACAGAGGCGTAGCCTGATCCGAGCCTGATCGAGCGGACAACTCTGCGGCCGCGCCGCGCACTTTCGCGAACGTCCTGCCGATGCGCTATGCCGCGGCCGATGATAGGTTTGCCGGATTACCCCATCAGGAGAAGCCAAATGTCAGAGGCGAAAACCGCCAAAGCGGTGCAATTGCTCGACCTCTTGCTGGAGTTTTTCGCCGACGACGCCCACTGGATACGAGACCGTTATCATGACGGTAGCAGCCGGCACTGCCTTGTCGGCGTGGTCCAGCATTTAAGCGCCAGAAACCGGCTTCCGGAAACGCGGGTGATGTCTCTCCTCGAAGCCGCCCTGCCGCAACCCCAGCTCGGCCTCATCCTCTTCAACGATAACCGCTGCAGCGGCGTTGCCGAGCTCCGCTCGGTCATTCTCAAAGCCCGCGCCCTCGCGCTTGAGTACGCAGAACACGAGCGGGCCGCGGAGGCGCTCAAGCGCCGGCTGCTGGCCGAAATCGATCAGGAACGCGCCGCCCGGGCAGCGGCGGGCGACACCGGGGAGACGTTTATCCTGTGTCCCCGACCGCCCGATGAGACGGCTATCGCACCGACGCGCCTCGCCGCATAGACCCCTCCCCATGGTCCGACGTGCAGCGGCTTGCCGTAGACGGGCCGGCCACGTTCGCTGAGCTTCCGCCGGCTGCCGGCCACCGCAGACAGGCACCTCGGCGACCGCATAGAATCAGATATCGTCGGCGCCGATCAGCACGGAGCCATTGGAATCGAGTAGCCCCGCGTTCAACTTCTGGGCGGCACGAAGTTCTATCATCTGCCGGTGCGCATCAAATATTTGAGTCAGCGCCGGTACGGAAAGGTCGCCCGACTGAACCGCCTGCTCCAGCGCATCCAGGGCCAGGATGCACAACACGCGCTCACGGCCTGGCTTGCGCAAGAAGAAGGAAAACGTCTTGGCTTCGGCGTCCCACGATGGCGCGCCCGCGTCCATATGCCATCCTTCCGGCTCGGTCGACATTTTTGAAACCTCTTCGTTGTTCAACATCGCCAGCTACCGATTGTGCCGTGTATCTTGGCGTGAGGCGGCAGGTGTCTCTCCTGCTGGCGTCGCCGGCACGACGAAAGCGCCATGCAGGGGACATGGCGCTTTCGGGTTTTATTCGAGAGCAGCGTGGTGGGGGAGACCACATCCTGCTCTTTCCGGGTCAACGCCGGGCGCGTTGCCGAGTTCCGTGAGTGGGAAGCGACCGGTGCTCTGACCCGGCGCTCTGACTGCCGCTTTTATCGGCAGCGCGATCAAGGCCCGACGACCGGCCGGACCGGCACCGGTTTTCAACCGAAGTATCCCCGGATTTTGGGGATAAGGCTTATCCCTCTGCGTCAGGGGCCACAAAATGTTGGAACGGGGCATAGGTCCGTGATAGAACATATCACGAACTATGGTGGCCTCCGGTGACGCGAGATGACCGATTTTCCATGCTCGTTGATCGACTTCCAGCGGCGCTTCGGCGATGAAGCGGCCTGCGTCAGATACCTGTTTGAAGCGCGCTGGCCCGAGGGTTTCGTCTGCCCCGGCTGCGGCAACGGCAAAGCCTGGGAACTGCAAACCAAGGCGTGGACCTGGGAGTGCGCCGGCTGCGGCAGGCAGACCTCGGTGACCGCCGGCACCATCATGCACCACTCCAAGCTGCCGCTGACGACGTGGTTCTGGGCGTCCTATCTGATGGCGACCCATTCGAATGGCATCTCGGCGCTGCAACTGCAACGCCAGCTCGCCCTCGGCTCCTACAAGACCGCCTGGCTGATTGCGCCAAGCTGCGCCGCAGCATGGTGGCGCCCGGCCGCTGCCCGCTCGCCGGCCTGGTCGAGGTCGACGAAACCGAGATCGCCTGCCGCAGCAGGCATGACCCGCTGACCGGCGGCGGCAGACGCAGTCATCAGGGCAAGATGCTGGTCGTCGGCGCCGTCGAGGTCGAGGATAGCGGGGCTGGACCCGGCCGCATCCGCCTCGCCGAACTGGCCGACTACTCGGCCGACAGCCTGCATCCCTTCATCGCCGACAATCTCGTACCCGGCGCTACCGCCAAGACCGACGGATGGTCCGCCTATCCCGGCGCTCCCGGCGTCAGCCACGATCCCCATGTCATCGGCAAGATGGCCGCCCATATCGTGCTGCCCTGGGTGCACCGGATCTTTTCCAACCTCAAGGTCTGGGCTTTGGGCGTCTATCACGGCCTGCGCCGCAAGCACCTCCAGTCCTACCTCGACGAATTCGTCTTCCGCTTCAAACCGCCGCCGCACCCGCCACGCCGCCTTCCGCTCTCTGCTCGGCATCGCCGCCGGCCACGCACCCCTCACTTACAAGATGTTGATCTCACCGGAAGCAAAGGCATAAGGCCTTTGGGGATAACCCTGGCCTGTCTTGTGTCAATGACATTTACAGTTTCCCAGCGTTCCTTCGAGTGAAGGCCAATTACCGCAAAGAGCTTCCAGGAGTTATTCTCTGCCAAATCCAAAAATACTTTCAGAACGCGCCGAAATCGTCCCCATATATTATTTCCTACGATTCAGAAAAAGGATGCCAATCATGGGTATCTCGATGAGTAATCCTACCAGCGGGTTCAGGAAATGGTCGGAGGCGCATGACCCGAAGATCGCCGATGCTCGCGGCGTAGCGGGCGAGGCTGCCGTCATCCCGGTTCCAGATCTCGATCAGGGAATGATGACGCCAGAGGAACAGCCGCATCGACCGTGGCTCGTGCCAGGATCCGGTACGCTCTGAAGCGAACCTAAAGCCTGAAGCTGAGGACCCCGCGCAGCGCCTGGTCCTGGGCCGCGCCGGAGAATTGGCCGGTAAATGTAGCGGCGCGCAATCGAAATGTGGCGGACGCGCAATCAAGGGCACTTTCCGACGCACAATCGGTTTCGCCGAAAACCTGCTATCCTCGCTCGTGCATAGATCGGGCTCTTATGTCCGTGATGTCAAGACCATGGCAAGTTAATCCAACCCGTCCTTGCGGGTGATACTTGATCATATCGGTGCCCAATGTGGGCGACAGGAAGCATGGACGACGGTTGATCTGGCTCTTATCCGCGGGTCGGTACCGCATGACCAAGGTTCGTCGCGGGGCTTCCTCTGTCTAGCGAACGTGCATCGGCTCTGGAGCCTGCTCCAACCCGGATCGAGGGTTCCCCAACCTTCCCATCCTGCCGTCCGCACTGGGCGCCGAAGATTGTCCTCAATGTCGCCGCGTCACCTCCTTGCTTGCCAAGCCGTTTTTGTCAGCGCCGCCATCAGGCGAATTTCGGCTCCACCATTCGGGCAATCGCCCAGATGAAGCCGACCAGTTCGCGCGCGATTGCCACGACCACCTTGGGTGCCAGTTTGCCGGCGGCGATGAGCTTGCGATACCGCGCCGAAAGCCGCACCTGCGCCTTCCAGGCCACGTTGCGGATCGGCTCCGGCAAACCGGGGTGACGACAAGATCTGTGCGTAGCTGTACGACATCACAGAACGTAGCAGAAACAAGTGGTTCTGCGGATCAGGAACGAACTGCCCGATGACCTGATCCGCCACATCTCGCCGCAGATCTGGGAGCACCGAACTTGGCCAACCGTAGATCGCGTGGTCAAGAACGGCAAAGCCGATGTACCTTCCCTGGGATTCGATTGCAGCCGCCAGCGAGAAACCCCGGATGGGCAGGGGCGGCAATCCGCGGCCGGCCGGCTGTCGCGGGCGGACGGGCCGATGGTAGCCGGCGTGCCGCGGCGGCCGGGATTGCGGCGCCGATCGGCTGTCACACGTTCCGCGCTACCGGGATCACCGCCTATCTCGCCAACGGGGGCGCGCTTGAGCACGCGCAGGAAATGGCCGCGCATGAGAGCCCGCGCACGACGAAGCTTTACGACCGGACCAAGGAGCGTTTGACCCAGGACGAGGTGGAGAGGATCAGGCTATAAAGCTTCATCCGAGTACAGCCTCTATCATCCGTGGAAAAGCAAGGTTCAGGAATACCCCAAAATAGACGGTTGGGAGGAACGGCAATGACGGAAACGACGGTTCGACGACAATCTCTATCGCGCCGGATCTTGTTGAGGGGGACGGCCGGGTTGTTAGGCGGGGCGGCACTCTCGTCCGGCGTTTCGCTCGCCCAGAACACCGCGCCCGCGAGCACCGGCGCGGCACTCGCTTCATCGTACAACCCGCATTATCCCGATCCGGCCTGGCTTGCTCTGACGCAGGAGGAGATCATCGAGCCGGGGCTGGAGATCGTCGATCCCCACCATCACCTGTGGGACCACCCCGGCAACCGCTTTCTCCTTGACCAATTGCTCGCCGACGTCGGCAGCGGCCACAAGATCACCGAGACCGTTTTCATCGAATGCGGCTCAATGTACCGCGCCGATGGCCCGCCCGAAATGAAGTTTGTTGGGGAAACCGAGTTCGTCAACGGAACGGCGGCGATGAGCGCGAGCGGCCAGTACGGGCCGACCCGGCTCTGCCGCGCTATTGTTGGTCACGCCGATCTGCGGCTCGGCGACGGGGTCGCGAAGGTGCTGGAGGCTCAGATCACTGCCGGGGACGGCCGCTTTCGCGGTATTCGCCATTCTGTCGCCCTGGATGCGAGCGATGCCTTCCCCAAGGCGCGTACCAATCCGATCAAGGGACAAATGCTCGATCCAACCTGGCGCGCCGGCTTTGCGCGGCTGGCGCCGCTCAACCTCACCTTCGAGGCCTGGCTTTACCATACCCAGCTTCATGAGCTTGCCGACCTCGCCCGCGCCTACCCGCAGACCACGATCATCCTCAACCATGTCGGCGGGCCGCTCGGCATCGGCCCTTACAAGGACAAGAAGGCCGAAACCTTTGCGCAGTGGAAGGCCGGCATTATTGAGGTCGGGAAATTCCAGAACGTCGTCGTCAAGCTCGGCGGGCTCGGCATGCCGATAGGCATGTTCGACTTCTATACGCGCGCGAAACCGCCTTCTTCGGAGGAGCTGGCGGTCGCCTATAAGCCCTACATCGAAACCTGTATCGCGGCATTCGGAGTGGATCGCGGGATGTTCGAGAGCAATTTTCCGCCCGACGGCGCCAGCTCGAGCTATCCGATCTTGTGGAACGCACTCAAACGGCTTGCGGCCGGTTATTCGCCATCCGAGAAGGCGGCGTTGTTCAGCGGCACGGCGAAGCGCGTCTACCGCCTAGCCTGAGTTTCCAGACCGCGCGACGGTCCCGATCCGCCCGAGCGATCGCGCGGAGAACAACAGGAGCAGTCATCACGGTGCGCGCTGTTTTTCGGCACGAACAAAGGCCTTATGGTTTCCCCTTGGCGGTCTGCCGCCCCTCGCCCGGGCTGCGACTGCCAATCGCAATTCGCCGCTTAAGGGACCGCATTATCGTGCTCTCTTGAACCCCGCAGCCACGTACCGGGTTGAAAGCCATGCTGACATTGGATGCCCAGGTTCACGCCTACGAACGCAACCACTCGGGCCGGCCTTGGGTCGGCACTCTCTATGGGCCGGCTGAGGTCAACGGCGACCAGATGGTGGCCGCCATGGACGGGGTCGGGGTCGACGGCGCGGTCTTGGTCTCTCCGTTCAGCATGTATCGCTACGACGCCAGCTATGCCCTTGAGGTCTACGCGGCGCATCCCAACCGGTTCAGGCTGGTCAAGCCGGTCGATCCGACCGACCCCGCCGTGGTCGATACGATCGCCGATTGGGTTGGCACTAAGGGCACGGTCGGCATTAGGGTCTTCTTGCGAGACAACGTGTCGACCGACCCCGCCGACCCTGCCATCAACCGGGTTCTGGGCGCGGCGGCGCAGCACTCGCTGCCGGTCAACCTGGCGTGCACCGGGCGCCTGGAACAGGCCAGGCAGCTGGCCGCGCGAAACCCTAATACGCGGCTGGTGATCGACCATCTTGGCTTGCCGCAGCCGCACGAGCCGCCGCCACCAGCGGAGCCGTTCGTCGATCTGCCAAAGCTGCTGGCGCTTGCGGCCCACGACAACATCGCAGTCAAAATCAGCGGCGCCTGTACGCTATCTCACGAGCTCTTTCCGTACAAAGACTTGTGGGATCCTCTCGGCCGCATCTTCGACGCCTTCGGCTTCGATCGCTGCATGTGGGGCACCGACTGGACCCGAGCGGTCGGATTGTTGACGTACGAACAAGGGGTCGAGGCGTTTCGCGTCACCGATCGGCTATCTGACAGCGAACGCGCCCTGCTTATGGGTGAGACGCTCCGGCGCGTCTATAACTGGCCGCCGCCGTAAGCCTGATTCCCCCATTTGGCGTCCTTGGTCCACCCACCGGCACTTGGCATGCCACTCTACTCAGCTGCTCGCGGCGCGCTGCGGCGGTCGCCAGAGGCGGCGCCAACAATGCCGGGGTCGCGGCACCTATCCCCACAGCAATGCGCTCGCGAATACCTTGTCAGGCCAGTTCGGGAACCCCCTCGCTGACGGTTTCCAACTGACCGACAGTTTCCTTGCCGAACAGCACCGGTACGAAGGCGCCGATCATCGCCACGACCACCAGGGTACCAAAGAATATTATGGGCGAGCCGGTGTAAGGCTCCAACAGGAAGGGCGCCACCACGCCGGCGACGAGCCGCCCGGTCGACTCGCCAAAATATTGCCCGCGCCCGCGCAGCGCTGTCGGGAACTGCTCGGAGAGGTAAACCCGCACGGCCGGGAAGGTCGACAGCACGGTAAAGCCGGTGATCAGCGCTCCGGCGACAAATACGACAGTCGCGTAATGCCCGGCGGAATGTGCCAGCGCCATCATCAAAAGGCCGGGCAGAGATCCGGCGAGGCAATAAGTGATCGTCCACCGCCGCCCGATGACCTCCATCAGGAAGCCGGTAAAGCCCTTGCCGGGAATGCTCGCCAGAAACACCAGCGAGCTCAGCCCAAAGCTCAAGGTGACGGCAGCACCCTGATCGATCAGAGCCTTCGGCAACAGAACCGAGATCGTAAAAAAAGAAACTTGCGCGCAGACGAGGCTCAGAATACCGACGACGGTCCAGCGCAGCTGACCCCGGCGAAAGAGCGCCGTGAACGGCGGCAACTGTTCGCGCTCCAGCCCGGTTTTCTCCCCGAGCGCTGTGACCGTCAGCGGCGCCACGCGATTGCCGCACCGGCCGACGATCCGGTTGACGATGGCGACCGCCGCTTCGGGATTACCCCGCCGCAGGTACCAGCGCGGGCTCTCGGGGATCACCAGATAGACCAGCAGCGGCACGACGAACAGCCCGAGGACCGCCGGCAGAGCCAGCAGCCGGAAGCCGTTCGGGTTGCCGGCGACCATAAAGCCGACCAGCGGCACCAAGGTGAACGAACTGGCCAGCATCATCTCGTAGATCGCACCATAGGTGCGCCGGTGCTGCGCCGGCATCAGCTCGGCGGCGATCGGGAACGGCGCCGAGGCGGCAAAGCCGATGGCAAGACCGGTCAACAGACGAATGACGATCAGTTGCTCGCCGCTCTGAGCCAGCGGGATCAGCAGGGTGAACAAGTTGATCGCCGCCACCCCGAGCAGCATGACGGTGCGGCGGCTCCAGTGGTCGGAAATCGCCGCGGCCGTGAACCCGCCAACGCAGGCCGCCAGGCTCGATGCGACGGCGAGCAGGCGAATCTCGCCGGGAGTAATGTGCAGCGGCTGCTTGGCGAGCACGAGCAGGGTGCCCGTCATCGAACCGTCGTAGCCGTCGACCAAAGCGACGAAGCCGAGCACCAGGATCACCCCGAGGTGAAATGGGCTGAACGGGATGCTGTCGAGCTTGCCACCGAGCACATGGCTGGCGGGAATTGCCATCGTACCGATGCTGGGGGTTGCTCTCATGGTGCTCTCCCGATTGGCCGCGCAATGCGCATGTCGGATGAAGACTCACGCCCCAACAGGCAGCCGCGCGGCTAGCAGGCACCGCACGGAGTCAGTCACTTAAGGTCGGTGCCTGATTTGATGCGATCCGCGCCGCGCGTCGGGTGATCAAAGTGACTGGCGCGCACAGCACAATCAAAAAGGCACCGAGAATGACAAAGCTCTGGCCTGCACCCCAGCGGTCGGCGATGGCGCCCATCGCCGGCGGGATTACGATCGCCGCCAGTCGGTTCATAGTCTGCCGCAGCCCGACCACCGAACCCTGGCGGTAAGGACCGACGGCTTTCGCCTGCACCGAGAACATCATCGGCTGGACGACCCCTTGCAGCCAGCCGCGTAACGCCTGCGCCACGAACAGCAGGGCGAAAAGGCCGCCGGTAAAGGGCGTCACGCAGATCAGCAAGATCGATAGCACGGTGCCGCTCAGCATCGTACGCTGCGGATCGCCGAGCCGCATCGCCCGCCCCGCCAGCAGTGAGCCAAGGCCGCTTGTTATCTCGACGGCGGCGAACAGGATGCCGATCGACGTGCCGGTCAGCCCGATCCCCTTCAGATAAACGACATAGAGCGAGCTCTGCACGCCATTGGTGGCGGTGCGCAAAAAGATAATGGCCATCGTGGTCGCCACCGCCGGGATCGCCATCAGTGCAAAGCAGCGCACGTAGTCTGGCAAGCGGGGGAGCACGTCGCTGAAACGGAACCGGACGCGCCGATACGGATTCCGGCCCTCGCCCGCGGCAATCTGCGCCTCCGGGGCGCGCAGCAATGCAACCGTCAGCGCCACACCCCAGGCAAAGCCAAGCGCGTAAGAGGGCCAGGCGCCGCCGAAATCCCAGGTCGCACCGGCGATCATCGGGGCTACGGTCGTCCCACAGCGCGCAAAGAAGCTGAACCGGCCGAGATATTCAGCCTCGCCTTCGGCCAACTGGGCGATCAAGGTCTGCGAACCCGACCAGGCGAACTGCAGCGCACCGCCATTGACGATCTGGAGCAGCAGCAACGGCCAGAACGAGCGTAGCAACGGGAAGACCGGCGCCAAGGCCATCGCCGTCCAGACGAAGAACAACGTCACCCGGCGGGTGCCGAACCGGTCCATCAGCACGCCGACATGGATCGACAGGAACACGGCCAGCAACGAGCGCGCGCCGACGAGCATGCCGATCTTGCCGGCACTCATGCCGAGCGAGAGCCCATAAAGCGGGATCAGGAAGTTATAGACCTCGGTATAGCCCTGGGCGAACGGCCCGGCGACGTAGAGCGAGGCCGGTGGTCGCGATCGCAAACTAGGCATGGACAGAGATTAACCCGCTCGGCGTTCGGCTGAAACTGGAGAGCCGTGTTGCTCAAGGGCGGGGTCGAGTTCGCCGCCCATTTCAATCGCTATGCGTTGGAGTTGGGTGGGTTTTCAGGACGCTGTTAACGCCACCGCGATCAGAAGATCTCCGGCCGCACGGCTGCGCGCTCCGGGTCGACAGGGAAGGCGCCGCCGTTGCAGGATGCGACGCCAATCCACGCCAGGGAAGGAAGCCCGAAATGCCCGATACGCCAACCTTTGGCCGCTACGTCGAGATCCCGTACGACCAGATGACACCGGAGCAGCAGGAGGGCTATCGCTCGCTGATCGAATCCCGCGGCGCGCTCGGCGGGCCGAACAAGATCCTGGTGCACAACCCCAAGCTGGCGAAGGTGATGGGACCGTTGGGCGCTTATTTCCGTACCGGCTATTCGCTTTCCGAGCGCGAGCGCGAGATCGCCGTGGTCATTATCAACAGCAAGTGGCATTCGATCTACCCGACCAACGCGCATGAGCGCGCCGGCAAAGCAGCCCGGCTGCCGGCCGACAAGGTCGAGGCGCTCTTGTCCGGTCTACCGACCTCGTTCGACGACAAGCGGGAGCAGGTCGTCTACGAGATGGCCACCTGCCTCGCCAATTCGCGCTGGGTCGCCAAGGGACTTTACGACCGTGCGGTCGAAGCGCTCGGGCATGTCGGCATCACCGACGTCATCTGCCTGATGGGCTTCTACACCAGCGTCTCGATGACCCTGGCTTTTTATGACGTGCCCGCCGGGGCGGCGGGAATGGCGCGCTGAGTAACTAAGCGCCTCGCGCGTCTATCCCTTTGCGATCAGCGCGCGCCGCCTCTGCGCACAGCGTGGAGCGGCTGCTTTGGCGAGACCAGCAGATCTCCCGGCTCCAACCAATCGGCACGCCGCGTGGCAAGCTCCGCTCGCCATGATACGGTCGATCACGAAGCTTTGGGGATCATATTGCCGGCGTAGGAGCTCGTGTGTTCAACCCGGAGTAGCTGCCGAAAGATGAAATGGAGAGGGTCAGGTCGTAACCAGATGTTCGCACCAATTGCCGAAATCGGATGGCTCGGCTTACGCTGAGACCCTTGTTGTCCGATGCCACCAGCCTCGGCCTGCCCATAGAAGACAAACCAGCGAGGAAAACAACCATGACCGGGTCGCTCGAGGAACGGTTTCAGAACCTGCACGAGTTCGTCACCCAGGCGCGCACCAACCTCAATCGCAACAATTGGGACTATCTGATCGGCGGCTCGGAGACCGAGACGACCTTGGCTCGCAACCGTGCCGCACTCGATGCCTGGGGCTTTCGGCCGCGGGTGTTGCGCGACGTGTCGAACGTCGACTGCAGCCGCAGTTTTTTCGGCAAGAAGCTGCGCATCCCGGTGCTGTGCTCGGCCGTCGGCGGGCTCGAGGTGTTCGAGCCGGGTGGCGGCGCCACCGTCGCCGCGGCCACCCGCAAGTTTGGCAACGGGATGATACTGAGCTCCGGCGCGCACCCGGGGCTCGAAAAAACAGCGGAAGCCTCGGGCGAGGGCTTCAAAATCTTTCAGCTTTACGTCAATGGCGATGCCGATTGGGTCGATGACCATGTCCGCAGGGCCATCGACAACGGCTATGACGCGTTCTGCTTTACGATCGACACCGACAGCCACAGCCGTCGCGAGCGCGACATTGCCAAACGTCACCAGCGCCGGCGCGCGCGTGCGAGCGCGACCGTCGAGGGCGCCCGCATCCACCAGGCCCGGTTCAACTGGCGCGACATCGAGCGGGTCAAGAAGAGCTTCGACATTCCGATCGTGCTGAAAGGCATCGGCACCGCCGAGGACGCCAAGATCGCGCTCGCATGCGGGGCAGACTGCGTCTACGTGTCGAACCATGGCGGACGCCAGCTCGATCAGGGCGTCGGCTCGATCGACGTCCTGCCCGAGGTCGTCGAAGCGGTCGGCGGGCGCGCCCGCATCATGGTCGACGGCGGCATCTATCGCGGCACCGACGTGGTGAAGGCGCTGATCCTCGGTGCCGACGTCGTCTCGGTTGGCCGACTTTATATCTACGGCCTCGCTGCCGCCGGGGGGCCTGGGGTGGTCCGGCTGTTCGAGATCCTTGAGGACGAGATTCGTATCTGCCTGTCGCTCCTGGGGGTCACCGGCTATCACGAGCTCGACAACACCTACATTCGCCCGGCGCGCCAAGTCGTGACGCCACACGTTCACAGCGTCTTCCCGCACCTCAACCTGCCGCGCGAAACGTATTAGGAAACCGCGATCAGCAGCTCTCGAACCTGACGATGGCGCCCTGCGGCGCCGTTGTCATTCCTGCATGCCGCAGGCCATCGCCTCGATAGTGAAACATAAATGCACGGCGCTCACTATCATATTGAACTTTCACGTAAAAACCGACCACATAACGTCCTGGACGGCGCCGCCGCCTCAACGCCCGCTATCCGAGCAAAGGGTGCGATAGCTGGACGCGATATCATCAGGCCAAAGAAGCTTTGGGGACTTGAAAAGGAATTCGAAATTTTTTGGCAAGCTAAAGCTTGGCCTGTCTTTTCTGCCGGCCGGCATGGTCAATGGGTTGTCTTCGACCTTCATCGGTGTCTCGAAGTCCAGCGGTGGGGTAAAGAGAGAGCCATGTGGCGGACCGGCTCTCGCCTCCGCCACGGTAATCTTATGCTTGTCAGTCACTTAGTGATTTGGCTTCCCGTCTCAAATAATGTGCGTCGGGTTTGCGCGATCTCGCCTCCATCTCGCCAAACCTGCGCTCAGTCTCAGATAGCGTGCGTTCGTGGTCACCGATGTTCTCACCGATTGTGCGTCGGAAAGTGCTCTTGATTGCGCGTCCGCCACATTTCGATTGCGCGCCGCTACACGTAGGCGGCATCGGCTGCGAGCCGCTGCGGGTTGAGACCGAAGCATTCCCGGGTTCTCCCCAACAGCGTCTTGGTGGCGGCAACCTCGGCGCTCCAGCGCGCCGGCGTCGCTTCGACGTCGATGATGATCGCCCGCTGAAGATCGATCAGGTAATTGGTGCCATAGGCAAACCCGACCTTGCGCTGCCCTTTGTTGGTCCACGCCGCGGTCGGATCGGTCAGTGAAGTCACTTTTGGCGGGGCCGGCGGGTTTACCGCGCGGCACGTCGTTATCTGTAGCGGCGCGCAATGATGAACGGTCCGACGCGCAATCAAGGGCGGTTTCGGCGCAGATTAGTTGAGACTGTAGGGTGGCTCCGACGCACGCTGTTTGAGACTGAGCGCACGATCGGTGAGACGGACGCGAGATCGAGCGGCTCCGACGCAAAATGCGTGAGACGGATGGCGTCGCGGGCGGCGGGGTGCTGGCTGATCCGCTCGGAAAACGGGCGGTTTCCTGGCGACCGCACTCGGCCGGCCAATCATCGCCGCAATCCGCCAGAAAACCCGTTGCGGAATTGATCGCCAGCTTGCAGGGTGGGCTTCTTCTTTCCTGAGGCTCTTCCGGTGCCGCGATGCTGATTGGCTATGTCCGTGTCTCCAAGTCGGACGGCACCCAGACGCTGGCGCCGCAGCGGGACGCGATGCTGGCGGCCGGCGTCGACCCGACCCGCATCTACGAGGACCTGGCATCGGGCCGCCACGATGCTCGCCCTGGGTTGACCGCCTGCCTGAAGGCGATCCAGCCCGGCAACACGCTGGTCCTCTGGAAGCTCGACCGGCTTGGGCGCGACCTGCGTCACTTGGTCAACACGGTCGAGGATCTTCTCGGAGCTGCGATGCTGATTGGCTATGTCCGTGTCTCCAAGTCGGACGGACCAGACGCTGGCGCCGCAGCGGGACGCGATGCTGGCCGCCGGCTTCGATCCGACCCGCATCTACGAGGACCTGGCATCGGGCCGCCACGATGCTCGCCCTGGGTTGACCGCCTGCCTGAAGGCGATCCAGCCCGGCGACACGCTGATCGTCTGGAAGCTTCTCTATTCGGGCAAGCCTCAATAGGGCATCGTCATCTTTTTTCCTTCCGTTTGCCCATGTCCGGCACGCAGGCGGCATAGCCCCCAGGGATCAAACTTCTCTCCGCGGTCGGCACTCGGGCCGCCGCATCATGGGGTCAGAGGGGGCGGGCGGTCACATCACGACCACGACGTGTCGGCACCGCGTTCAGGGCCGCCGTCAACTTCCACAGCGCACTCGCCTCACCCTCCGTCCCGGGGGACATCGCTCCACCGGACAGGCGGATCTCGTTCCGCGCCTTGTGCGCGGGCTCGATTACGCTGCAGTCGGAACCTCTTTGCCCCAGCGGAATTCCGTGCCGTCCAGCCACATGCGGTGCAGGATCACCGCGAGCTTGCGGGCGACTGCGACGATCGCACGCTTCACCCCGCGCCGGCGGGCGATGGCCATCCCCCAGGCCTTGAGGCTGCACCACTTCTTCGTGCAGACGAGCAGCGCCTGGGCCCCTTCGAACAGAGCCGTGCGCATCATTGCATCGCCGCACTTCGACACCCGCCCGCTGTGGTCGGTCTCACCCGAGGCATACCGCTTCGGGGTCAGGCCGAAATGCGCGCCCACCAACCGCGATTTTGGAAAGCGGGTCGGCACGTCTACCGTGGCCTGGAACGTCAACGCGATCACCGGCCCGATGCCGGGCGCCGTCATCAGCCGCCGGCAGAGCGGATCGTCGCGCACCAGGTCCAGCAGCCGCTTGTGCAGGACATTGTATTGGGTCTGCAGCGCCTCGTGCGCCTCCAGCAACGCCGACATCACCGCGGTCAATGCCTCGCGTCCTTCGATCAGTTCGCGGACGCGCTGACGAAAACCGCCCTTGCCGACGATGCCTACTCGGAGACCGAAGTTCTTCAGCGTGCCGCGCAGTTCGGCCTCGAGGTCGAGCAACTTGGCTTGCAGCAGTTTGCGGGCGGTCAACAGCAGCCGGCGCTCCTGGCTCTGCAGCGTCTTGACGTGCACCGGACGGTAGAGGCCCACACGCATCATCTGCGCGATGCCGCGCGCGTCGTTGCGATCCGTCTTGTTGCGTTGCGCGGCCAGCGCGCTGCGCATGTGCTGCGCTTCAACGCAGATCACCGGCAGGCCCGCCGCAGCCAACTCGGCATAGAGCCACTGCGACATCGGCCCGGCCTCCAGGCCGACACGCTTGCAGACATAGCTGCCCTTGGCGAGCAGCGATGCGATCGATCCCGGCTCGGTCGGGACCTTCGCCTCCTTCAACAGCTTCCCCGTCTCGTCGACGACGCACACGCTGGTCTCGCGCACCGACACGTCCAGCCCGACGTAGTGATCCATCATCAGTCCCCAAGGTTGCATCGCAAGCGGGAGTGCAACGATCGCAACGCTGACGGATATCGATCCGCTTGATTGCCTGGCACCGCCCTCCGGATGCCCGAATACCCCATCTCGACCGGCTCGGGCGCGATCTGCGTCACCTGGTCAACACGGTCGAGGACCTGCGCACCCGGGGCGTCGGGTTGAAGGTGCTGACCGGCGCGGGCGCGCAGATCGACACGACGACCGCCAATGGCCGCCTCGCGTTCGGCATTTTCGCCGCGTTCGCCGAGTTCGAGCGCGAGCTGATCGCCGAGCGCACCATGGCGGGGCTTGCTGCCGCCCGCGCGCGTGGGCGCATGGGCGGGCGGCCGCGCAAGATGGATCGTGCCACGCTGATGATGGCGATGTCGGCGATGGCGGACCGCAAGGCTGTCGCGGCGGAGGTGGCCAAGCGCCTGAACCTCACGACCACCACCCTCTACACCTACGTCAACGGCGACGGGACGCCGAAGGCCGCCGGCCAGGCCCTGCTCGACGGCACGCATCGTTCCGCGCCGGGCGGCAAGACACGTTCCCGGCCTCCGCCGACCTCGCGGCGCTCCAACGCGACCGCGGGCGCGTGATGCCAAGGGGCGGCGGCGTGCCGGCCGAAGCGCTTTCGGCCCTGCGTCGTCGTCTGCTTGGCGCTGCCGGCGCGGCATCCCGAGCGCAGCATACTGATGGCGTCCACGGCGCAGCTGTACGCGGTCAGCCGGGCCACGCTGTATCGCCTGCTGCGCGGCGACCGCCGGCCGAAGGACGCGCATCGCGCCGATCGTGGCCGTCCACGCGCGATGCCGGCGGACGAGGTCGAGCGCTGGTGCGAGATCGTCGCCGCCATGAAGGTGCGGACCACCAACAAGAAAGGCCGCCATCTGTCGACGGTGCGCACCTTGCAGCTGCTGGTCGAGCACGGCGTCGAGACGCCGGATGGCTTCCAGAAGCTGGCGCCGGGCAGGCTGACCGCCTCGACCGATCAACCGCCACCTGCGGCGCCTCGGCTACGACCACGAGCGGATGATACGCCAGCCGCCTGCCGTGCGCTTCCAGGCGGAGTGCGCGAATGCGCTGTGGCACTTCGACATGAGCCCGTCGGACCTGAAGCACTTGAAGGCGCCGCCCTGGATCGACGCGGACCGGCAGGGTGCGCCTACCCTGATGCTGTTCTCCGTCGTCGATGATCGCTCGGGCGTCGCCTACCAGGAATACCGCTGCGTCTATGGCGAGGATGTCGAGACGGCGCTCCGCTTCCTGTTCAACGCCATGGCGCCCAAGCAGTCGGAGACGGGCGACGAAGTGGACCCATTCCAGGGCATTCCGACCGCGATCTATCTCGACAACGGGCCGGTCGCGAAGTCGGCGGTGTTCAAGCGCGTGATGGAAAGCCTCGGCGTCGAGATCCTGCCGCACATGCCCGCCGGCTCGGACGGCCGCCGGACAACGGCGCGCGCCAAGGGCAAGGTCGAGCGGCCGTTCCGGACCGTGAAGGACGCGCACGAGACGCTCTATCATTTCCATGAACCCGAGACCGAGGCGGAGGCGAACCGCTGGCTCGCGCGCTTCATCGCCACCTACAATCGCGGCGACCATCGCTCCGAGCCGCATTCGCGCATCGACGACTGGCTGGCGCACTTACCGGCCGACGGCGTCCGGCAAATGTGCGCCTGGGAGCGGTTCTGCGCCTTCGCGCGCGAGCCGGAGCGGCGCCTGGTGGGCATCGACTGCCATCTGACCGTCGCGGGCGTGACATACGAGGTCGACGCCGAACTCGCCGGCGAGACGGTCGTAGTCTGGTGGGGCCTGTTCGACCAGGAGCTCTGGGTCGAGCACGGCGAGGAGCGCATGGGTCCGTTCCGGCCAGCCGGCGGCCCGATCCCGCTGCATCGCTACCGCAAGCACCGCAAGTCGCGCCACGAGGTCCGCGCCGATCAGGTCGCAGCTCTCGCCGGCAAGCTCGCGCTGCCGCGCGCAGCTTTGTCGGGTGAGAACGCCGTGCTTATGACCGGCATGCGGCGACAGGCCGATGCTGCCGCAATATCCGTCCGCCCGTTCCAGGACCCCGATCCATTCCATGAGCTCGTCTTTGCCAACCCGATCGCGGCACGGCGCGCGATCGCCGACGAGGTCAGGGTGCCGCTCGCCAAACTGTCCGATGAAGATCGCACCTTCATCGATGCCCTGCTCGCCCGAACTCTGGCGCGCCCCGAAATCATTGCCGCCGTGCGTGAGCGCTTTCCGCAGGGACGAAGGGGAGGCGTTGGCTGATGCTGACCGAGGTCATGCGGTTCTACGGCCTGGCGCGGCCGCCGGTCGATGCCGGCTTCTTCGAGACCGAGCATCACGCCCAGGTGACGCGCGACATCCGTGCGGCGATCATGGGCGGCCGGCTGATCGCGCTGACCGCAGTCATCGGCTCCGGCAAGACCGTCCTGTCGCGCCGGCTGCGGGCCGACCTCGAGCGGGAGGGGCGGGTCATCGTGTCGCGCTCGCTGTCGATCGACAAGGCGAAGATCAGCCTGCCGCTGCTGGAGGCCGCCCTGTTCTACGATCTGACGCCCGAAAAGGCGGTCAAGATATCGAGCCAGTCGGAGCGGCGGGAACGCGACCTGCAGGACCTGTTCCGGCGCGCCAGGAAGCCAGTGGCGCTGTTCGTCGACGATGCGCACGACCTCCATCCCAAGACGCTGACCGCGCTCAAGCGTCTCATCGAGCTGGTTGCCGAAGGCGGCGGGCAATTGTCCATCGTGCTGGTCGGTCATCCCAAGCTGAAGAACGACCTGCGCCGCCCGAAGATGGAGGAGATCGGCGACCGCACGACGGTGTTCGAGTTCGGCGGCCTGCGCGACCGGCAGCGCGACTACATCGACTGGGTGCTCAAGGCATCGCTCGACGAGGGCGTAACGCCCGACGACGTTCTGACCGACGAGGCGGCGACGCTGCTGGGGGCGAAGCTGAAGACGCCGCTGCAGATTGGCCAGCATCTGGTGCGCGCGTTCGAGGCCGGGTTCGAGATCGGCGCTAAGCCCATCGCCGCCGGCGTCGTCGAGACGGTCCTGTCCAGCAAACTCGACGAGTTGGAGCCGCAGCTGACGCGCAACGGTTACGACCTGCGGAGCCTGGTCGAGCAGTTCGACGCCAAGCCCGCCGAGATCCGCCAGCTGCTGCGGGGCGACCTGGACGCGGGTCGCGCGCAGGAACTCATGGACGAGATGCGTGCCGCCGGACTGCCGACGTGATCGCAACGGGTTTTCTGGCGGATTGCGGCGATGGTTGGCCGGCCGAGCACCGTCGCCAGGAAACCGCCCGTTTTCCGAGCGGGTCAGCCAGCAGCCCCGTCGCCCCGCGATGCCTCCGTCTCACGCATTTTGCGTCGAGCCGCTCGATCTCGCGTCCGTCTCACCGATCGTGCGCTCAATCTCAAACAGCGTGCGTCGGAACCACCCTACAGTCTCAGCTAATCTGCGTCGGAAACCGCCCTTGATTGCGCGTCGGGCCATTCATCATTGCGCGCCGCTACACGTTACCGGCGATTAGCGAGCGCCAGATTTCCGAGAGCCTCGCCGAACCGGTCGGCTCGATCATCGAGGCGGTCAAGGTGGCGCTCGAGAACACGGCCCCCGAACTCGCCGCCGACATCGTCGACAAGGGGATCATCCTCGCCGGCGGCGGCGCGCTGCTCAGCAATCTCGACTGGGTGCTGCAGCACGCCACAAGGCTTCCGATCTCGATCGCCGACGAACCGCTGATCTGTGTAGCGCTCGGCGCCGGCCGTGTCCTCGAAGAGATGAAGACGCTAAAGAGCGTGTTGATCGATATGTGGTGAGATGCCCCTAAGCAGCCGGATGTCAACAGCCCGGGCACACGGCGTCCGCCCCTGCAGCGCAGAGTGCCGCCCGCGTGCCTTTGCCCGGTGCGTCCCTCCGCCGTGCGGTGCGGATAAGGTCACGCTCCACGTCGGCCAGGGCGCCAAGGAGCTATCGCCGAAATCTTGGTGATGGCCTGAGGTGATCAGGCGGCGGCGGTGCGCCACCAGCGCCTCGTCGACAATCTTGCGGATCGGCCGCAACGGGTGATCCAGCGGCACCCGCCGCTCGCAGCTCACATAGCTGAACAGCGCTTCCGTCTTCGCATCCCCACCGCGCATCGGACGCCCCCACATCTCGTTACGCAGCGTCCAGTGTACACAAAACCTTGGCCCAATTCTCGCCCTTTTTCCGCAGCCTGTTAAGGGTGTCCGAGAGGGCAGCCGTCCTTTCTCCGGGTCCTACGGCCTAGCGCGACCCTGCCCTGCCGCTCTATTCGACCGGCGGGACGCAGCTCCGTCAGGCCCGCCGCAGAACACGCTCGATCTCGCCGATCGGAACCTTGCAGACCCTGGCAACCTGGGGAACCGTCATACCGTATTTCACCCAGGTGCTGATGCGCGCGACCTGCGACGCCGAAACCGACAAGGGCGGCGGCTCGGAGGCGACCAGAGTTTCAGGCTGTGGCCCCGCCGGCGAGGTTATACGCAGCACACGCGGTTTGCGCGCCGATTGGTCGGCGGCCGCGGTCTGTCGAACGGCTGGCGGGCTGTTTGGTAGTTTCGACGTGAACAGTGCCTCGGCGGCTTGGCGCGCTCTGGTGATCCGTTCACGATCGTCGCCGCGAGCGTGCGATTGTTGCTGTCGGTTAAGCAAGATTTGCTCCGAAAGATTGACCCCATTCGCTATATCGAAGGGATGATTCGTTGATTTTCGCAAGCTTGCGATGTGGGAAGCCGGGGCAATTATCGGCCTGAGGCTAGTGGATACCTTCTAACGGAAGTCACCCTGTTTGGCCCACGTTCGCGGCTCGGGGCCTTGGGTCGGGAGGGTGCCAAGCGTCAGAAGTGTACCACTAGGAGCCAGCAACCAGGATCGGTCGATCATTCTCCGACTGGTCGGGGCGCCGAGCCGGCGGCGGCGAGGCGGCGCTTCGCTTCCTCATACAGGTCCGACGGCAGCGGGCCTTGCTGCAGAATGTCGAGATTGGTCCGCAGATGCGCCGGGTTGACCGTGCCGACGATGGTCGTGTCCAGATCCGGGTTGGTGAAGGTGAAGCGCAGGATGAACTCCATCGGGGTCATGCCGTCGAGCAGATCGTCGAGATGCGCCTGACGCCAGCGTTCCCACTGCAGCCCTGCCTGTTTCCCTTCGGTTGGCGCTCCTTTTGCCGCACCGCCGCGAATGACGATGCCTGCACCCTGCCGAGCAGCAGCGGCGATCGCCGTTTCATGCTCCCGCTCGACCGCCGAATACGGGATCTGAAAGACATCGAAAACCCCCATGGCAATATGGTCCATCAAATGGGGGAAGGTGCCGGACATGCCGATAAACCGCACCTTGCCGGCCGCTTTGAGCTCCAGCAGCGCGTCGAGCGCGCCGTGCTCCTCCAAGGTCTGCCGGGACGGCGAGGAGTGGAACTGCACGACGTCGAGATAATCGGTCTTCATCCGCGCCAGACTTTGCTCGACGCCGGCCACGACATTCTCGCGGGTGAAGACGTGCGCGCTGCGCTGGCCGCGCGGCGCCGTCGGCGCGCCGACCAGACAGCCGCATTTGCTGGCCAGATAATATTCGGCGCGACGATGCGAGATATAGCGGCCGATCCGCTCCTCGCTCACCCCGTAATCGATCGAGGTGTCGATGTAATTGACGCCGGCATCGAGCACGGCGTTTAGGATAGTTTCAGCCTGTTCCTCGGTGGTGTCGCGAGCGCGTGGGGCGCCTCGCAGCTCCATCGCTCCATAGCCCAAGGTCGTGACCTGTAGACCCGTCCGCCCGAGCCCTCGTGTCGCTACGGCCATTCTCGTCCTCCACTCGCGAGATCGGACCGATCCTAACGCCCCGACACTGGTCTCGAAATCGGGCTTTTCCGCAAGCGTGGCGACCGGCGCCGGGTCTCGACCTGCAGCGTCGTTCAGGTCACGCCGTGATACCTCTTGAGGTTCTCGTAGCGGTCCTTCTGCACCAGCTCGGCGATCGTGCCGTCCGGCGCGCGGAACTTGACGACGCCGGCGTCCAGCGGCGACATCACCTCACCGCCAAATTCTTTGATCTTCTCGGCAGCGACCGTGATGTCGTCGACCTCGGCGCCCCAATGGTGGATGCACGGGCCAACGCCGGAAAGCTGTGCCTCGGGCGCATCCTCGCTGTCATAGACCATCAGCGCCAGGTCGATGGTGCCGTCGGTCAGATGGCGCGAGACATGCCCACTGTCCTTGCCGCGATGCGTGGTGACCTGCCGGAAGCCGAACACGTCCTCGTAGAACTTCGTCGAGGATTCAAGGTCTTTCACCTTCAGCGCGATATGGGCGATTTTACCAGGCATGAGGTTTCTCCTGTGCTGATCGTTGTGGGGCTACAATGGTCCGCCCGGTCGGACAGGACTAGAATTTTAGCGCGCGATGCCTTGCACGAAAGTGGCGGGCGAGACGATCGAGATTTCCTGGAACGGATTGAGCGCTGGGCGCGCCCGGCGGCTTGTCACCCACCCGCGGCATTTTCACCGGGTGGGCGACGAGCAGGCGCAGCAATCCGGCGGCGCGGTGCGGGTGTTTCGGGACGTCTGAAGATGCTCGAAAACCTCGATCTCGACGATCTCGAGGCGCTCGCCGCGACGCTGCCCGCGGGCGGACGCAGCGCGAGATCGCCGGCGTGCTCGGGATTGGCCTGTTAACGCTGGTGCGGTGGATGCGCTCAGGAGCCGTCTCAGAATAGCTTCGCTCCGTTCGGTAAATACGTGTATTGGGAATGCAGGTTTCGCCGCCCTCGAAGGCAGGCTTTCCGCGGGTCGCGAAAGGCGACGCGCGAAGGGGTTTTCGGAATGGCCGGTTTCGTGTGGCAGGCTGGCGCTCTCCCGGGTTTTATCGGCCGCCGCGATCCGGCCTCATCCGGCGGCGGCCGCCGCCGGAGGGCAGCGCACAGCCGGGTGCCCGCAGCCCGAAATACGCGGAACAGGGCCCAAGGAACAGATCGCCGAGCGCCCGGTGATCCGCCGCCGCGCCAGATGGCGCCGGAACACGGCGGCGTACCCGGTGCGTGCCCGCCAGATCCCGGCCGAGGACGATCGTCGTCGCCAAATCAATTCTGGGGTGGACTGTCGGCCTCTGGAAGGGCCTGTTTTATTTTCCGCTACCCCACACCCATGCCGGGGGCTTTCCTGCATCAGACGGTGAAACGGGCGGAGCGCAGCGGCATCGAGAGGGATATGGCACCCTCGGCGCAGCAGCCGGATCGCACACCCTCGGACATCGTCGTCTCGACGAGCCGGTGCAGCGAGCGGTATTTGATCTCGCCTCGCAGAATAGGTCACTGTTGCTGCCGCGTAAAACGCCTTCGCGCATGCGGGGGCCGTTTCCGTCGATTTTGACAGCGCCCGCCGGGTGATTGGATGGCGACGCC
This sequence comes from uncultured Alphaproteobacteria bacterium, assembly GCA_963775525.1. Taxonomy (GTDB): domain Bacteria; phylum Pseudomonadota; class Alphaproteobacteria; order ATCC43930; family CGMCC-115725; genus AP-15. Next base: position 37,770 of record CAVZJF010000020.1, read on the forward strand.
GGCAGGTTGCCGAAGCGAGCGCGGTCAGCTGGACCGAGGCCGGCCCGTGGGGGCGAGTCGGATCGCGCCACGGTACCGAGGGGCTGATACGCTAACAGCCATGCCGCTCCCGCGATATGGCGGACCTGCCGCAGCGACGTGGCCGCACCCTCGGTCATCGTCCTGCCGGGACGGGACGCAACCGGGGTCGGATCACCGTGCGCTAGGGGTCGATCATGGCGTCGGCGGTGTCCGGCGGCTCGACATAGGCGACGGCGCGATAAACCGTTCGTTTGCTGCGCCTGAGCTGTTGGGCGATCTCGGGAACCGGGGTTCCCTGCCGCCGCAGCTCGGCGATCCGATCGAGCTCGTCCGGCGTCAGGTGCGATCGGCCGAGCCCATATTGCGGATCAACCAGGCGCGCCCGGGCCAGCGCTTCATAGACGACATGTTCGGCGAGATCGAGCTCGCTGGCGATTTGCCGGGCATTGAGCCCGCGTAGACGAGCCTCGAGGATGCGTGCGGTCCGCTGTTCGACCTGCTGCGACAGCGAATGCCGGCGCGCGCGCCCGCGACCCGCCGCCCGCAGGATCGTTCCGACGGTGTGTTCATGCAGATCGAGCATGCGGGCGATGCCGCCGCGGGAAAAGCCTTCGCCATGCAGCCGCAGGATTTTGGGTGCTTCCCGCTGCGCCTTGCCGAGCCGTGGCTTTACCAGGGCGACCTGAACCTCTCGAGCCTCGGCCTCGAGCCTTTCCGCCGCTCGGGCGGTCACTCCCCGGCTCTTGAGCGCATGCGGCAGCCCCTGGCTCGCCCGTTCGCTTTTGCTGGGGAATTTGATGTTCGCGGCCAGCATCGCGTTGCGCACGGACGAACCATGCCACCGGCCACCGCGTGCGGTCGGGACGGTGAGCCCGTTGAGAACGAACGCCACCTTGCGATAGGTGGCGGCGCCGCCCTTGATCGCCCCCTCGATATGGGGTTTGACCTCGTTCGCTCGCCGCGCCGTGTTTGCCAGGATCTCCGCCAGCCCTTGCGCCGAAATCTCGTGCATCCGCGGGTTGCCCACCTTCTCGCCGCGGGCCTTGCGGCGCGCGTGAGCGGCTTTCGTGCGCTCGGAGATGTTGACGCGATCAGCGCTGCTCCAAACCGCCCAGCGATAGATTTCCGCCGGGCGGATCGGCTGGCCCGTGCGGTTTCGATGACCGGCAGCAAGGAGCTCTCGCAGGATCTGTCTCATCGGCTTGCCTTGATCCCAGGCAAGGCAAGCCGCCCGCTTGACCGCCTGCTCGCCGTCATCGGGGATCAATCGACGTCGCCGCCCCTCGATCACAACGCGGTAACCAAAGGGCGGGGTCCCGCCTGGATAATAACCGTCGCGACGCAGCGCTTCCTTGGCTTCCGCGCTGCGCTCGCGAATCCTCTCTCGTTCGAAGTCCGCAAATACCGCCAACAGGTTGAACTGGATTTGGGCCATCGACGAGCCGCTGCTGATCGACTTATTGCTCAAATCCAGCAAGAACAGCCCGACTCCTGCGTGCGAAAAGGCCTCGACTGTTCCGGCTGCATCGGCAATATTTCGGAACAGACGATCGAGTTTCGCGGCGATTATTATGTCGCCGCGCTTCAGGGTGGCGAATAACCGGCTGCCCTGTGGGCGTTCGCTCAACCGGATCGATCCCGACACCCCCTCGTCAGACCATATCTCCGGCTCCCGCACGCCAAGCGTCGCAGCCATCGCCCGAATTTTCCGGCGCTGCTCGTCGAGCGAAGTGTGTCCTTCCTTCGCCTGCTCGAGCGAGCTGACCCGGCAATAACCGAAGACACGCTGCGGCGGCCGAGCCGCGAGCGTCGGCGCATGGACCTCGTTCGTGCCCATTATCCGTCCGATCTGATCTGTGTTGGAGCTTGTTTCAGCTGTCCCGATATACAGCCGTGCTGTTCGAGTGTCAATTTAGTTATGATAACACTGAGTGCGCCCATTGACGTTCCATCCGTTGCGTTGGAATGTGAAACACTCTCTAAACAGTGTGTTTGTACGACTGCTTGTACATTGCATGGCAAAATTTCTAAACGATTGTTTATATTATTGTATCTTAGCAACAATGGTACCGACCCGAACCGGGATGGCATCGACACCGCTCCGGTGGCGGCCAAACTGATATTGATTTTGTACAGTGTCATTTTAGAGATGGCACCGTTGATTATGTACGTTATCACCATTTGGGTTTGATCTATAGTTCTGAAGTAGGGATGCGAAGCAGCTTTGCAACCAATGAGCGCGGCAGCAGGATCTGCCGGCCGATCCGCGTCGCCTCGGTGATTTCACCTTGTTCGATCGCCGCTCGAACGACGTCGACATCGACGCCGAGCGTGCGGGCGAAGTCGTCGAGCGTCAGCATCCGCGGCCGGGGCAGCGCCATGGTTCGACGCGCAGGCGGTGGCGACGTCGCGGCAGGCAACACCCGGTAAACATCGCCCAGGCATATATGCAGCAGACGCGCGATCGCGGTTTTGTTCTTGCCGCTTTCATACAAGGCGCGGATCTCCGCGACCCGTTCCGGCGCGATCGGCGGGAGTTCGGGCCCGACGATCTGACGCACCGTCGTTCGCGATAGAACAAGCCGCCGGGCGATTGCGCTTTTCGAGACACCTTGCTGGCTCTGCTATCGAATTTTGGCCCAGGAGTGCTGGCCAATTTTGGCCCACCCCCGGTCCCGCAACGTACGGTCAGCCCGATCGAATCGGGGGGCCTTTTGTGGACTGGAAAGCCAAAGTGGAATTGTTCGAACAACTCCGTCGCGAGCATGAGTTTGGTGTTGGCACGATCGCGGGAGTGGCGGCGAAGTTCGGTGTTCATCGACGCATTGTCCGCCGGGCGATCGCGAGTGCCTTGCCGCCACCACAGCATTACCCGGAACGGGTCAGGCCGAAGCTCGGTGCGGTCACGGATTTCATCGACCAGGTTCTGGACGAGGACCGTCGCGCCCCGCACAAACAGCGCCACACGGCGCGTCGCATTCATCGCCGCATCCTGACCGAGTTCCCCGGCTGCGCGGTGGCGGAATCGACGGTTCGCAACCACGTGCGCGAGCGCAAACGGCAGTTGGGGCTGGAGCGGCGGGAGACGTTCGTGCCGCAAAGTTACAGTTGGGCGCAGGAAGCCCAGGTCGACTGGTATGAGGCCTGGGTCGAGCTCGGCGGCGAGCGCACCAGGATGCAGGTGTTCGCGATGCGCTCGATGGCCAGCGGCGCGGCATTCCACCGTGCCTACCTGCATGCGACGCAGCAAGCCTTCCTCGAGGCACACGAGCACGCCTTCGCCTACTTCGGCGGCGTATTTAACATGCTGCGTTATGATAATCTGGCCAGCGCGGTGCGTAGGATTTTGCGCGGTCACCGGCGGGAAGAGACGGTGCGGTTCATGGCGTTCCGCTCGCACTGGCGATTTGCCGCGGAATTCTGCACGCCCGGCGAAGGGCATGAAAAGGGCGGCATTGAAGGGGAAGGCGGTTATTTTCGGCGCAACCATCTGGTGCCCGTCCCGTGTGTTGCTGACCTCGACGCCTTCAACGCGCTGCTCGTGACGGCCTGTCGCGCGGACGAGGCGCGGATCCTGGCTGGACGCAGCGAGACGATCGGCGCCGCCATGGCGGTCGAGCGTGGCCACCTGCTGGCCTGCGCGGCCGAGGGTCTCGACCTGGCCGAGATCGTGTTCCCGCTGGTGGACAAGCAAGGCTGCGTCACGGTGAAGACCAACTACTACTCGGTGCCAGCCCGCGCGGGCACCCGGGTGGAAGCGCGTGTTCATCCGTTGCACGTCGAGATCTGGCATGCTGGGCGCCTGGTCGCGCGCCATGAACGCTGTCACAGCCGCCGCCAACATGTGCTCGATCTCGAGCATTACCTCGATGTGCTGAGCCACAAGCCGGGCGCGTTCGCCGGATCCAAGCCGCTGGCGCAGTGGCGCGCGGCCGGTCGCTGGCCCGCCTGTTACGACGAACTGTGGGACCGGCTGCGCGAGCGGCACGGCAAGCAGAACGGCACGCGGGCCATGGTGGCGGTGCTGGCGCTGGGCCAGGAGTTTGGCCATGACCGGCTGCAGGCGGCGGTCGCCTCCGCGGTGTCACTGGGTGCCTGTGACGTGGCTGCGGTGCGCTACCTGCTGACCGAGGCGGGGCTGCACAAGGCCCGGCCTGAGCCGGTCGATGTCGGCATGTTGGCCCGCTACGACCGACCACTGCCGGATCTCGCTGCCTACGACACGCTGCTGTCCGGGCCATGCGCAGGGACCGCATGATGGCCGACCTTCAGGATCAGGCCATTCGCCAGCATTGCAAGACGCTGCGGATGCCGACCATCGGCGGCCAGTTTGCCGGTCTGGCCGAGGCCGCCACACGCGAGGGGCAATCCCATGTCGGCTACCTTGAGGCGTTGCTGGCGGCCGAGACGGAGGAACGAGAAAGCCGGGCCATCACCCGCCTGCTGCATGAGGCCCGGTTGCCGCGGATGAAGACTTTGGAGGCATTCGAGTTCGACCGCTCCGGCGTCTCGGCTGGGCAACTGCGCACGCTGGCCGAGGGCGATTACGTGGCCAAGGCGGAACCGGTCCTGCTGGTCGGCGAGGCCGGCACCGGCAAGACGCACCTGGCGACGGGATTGTGCGTCGCCGCCTGCCGCCAGCGGCGGCGGGTGCGGTTCACCACGGCGACGGCGCTGATCAACGAACTGGCGGAGGCGGCGCATGCCAACCAACTCAGTCGCGCGCTCGGCCGGTGGGAACGGCTCGATCTGATCTGTATAGACGAACTGGGCTACGTGCCGCTGGCCGAGACCGCGTGCGAGCTGATGTTCCAGGTGATCGCCGACCGGGCTGAGAAAGCGGCGGTGATCGTCACCACCAACCTGCCATTCTCCGAATGGTCGCAGGTCATCCCCAATCCACGGCTGTGCAAGGCGCTTCAACCCCTCTTGGACCTGCAGCGCCAGGCTGTTCATGCCGCGCCGCATGTCGGTGTGGCCGACTGCCAACCAAACCCGCACCCCCGAAGGAACCGGGATCATCGCCCCGACAGCGCTTTGACCACGGCCGCCGCCAACCCGGCCGGGACCGAAGCCGGGATGCGCACGCGAGCCTCCCCCGCAAACTCGATCTCGATCGCCGGTGCCGCACGACACCCGGCGTCATCCTCGGCCGGGGCGATCAGAACCCGGGCGAAACCCTTGCCGACCCCGAGCTCCCGGCGCCAGCGATAAATCTGGCCGGTCCCAATCTCCGCGCGGCGAGCGATCTCTGTGACCACCGCCCCCGGTGCCAGGCTCTCGGCAACAATCGCCCGCTTCTGCTCGGCGCTCCAGCGACGCCGCCGTTCCGCGCCGGTGATGACCTCAACCCTCGCCATCGCACCGTCTCTAACACCGGTGCAAACACCGTCATTTGCACCGGTGCTTATCAGCCCAACCCGCCTCAGCTACGCAAGGCGGCCATCACCGGAGGGTTACGCAGAAACGGGGGGTTCTGCGGATCAGGCGGCGGCGCTTAATTTTTCCTTGGCCGTGCGGAGCGGCCGGAAGGTGCCTTTGGGCTGGGGTTCGCGCCCCCAATCGTAGATGCCGGTGAGGTTGATGTGCTCCCAGATCTGCGGCGAGATATGGCGGATCAGGTCATCGGGCAACTCGTGCCCCTCTGCCCGCAAGCTCTCGACGGCACGCGAGAGATAGGCGGTGTTCCACAAGACGATGGCACTGACCACCAGGTTGAGGCCGGAGGCGCGGAAAGCCTGGCTCTCAAAGGAGCCGTCGCGGATTTCGCCGCGCTCGTGGAAGAACACCGCCCGGGCCAGCTTGTTGCCGGCCTCGCCCTTGTTCAGCCCGACCCGGCAGCGATCGCGCAGTTCCGGGCTTGAATACCACTCGATCATGAACAGGGTCCGCTCGATCCGGCCGATCTCGCGCAGCGCGCGCGACACCACGTTCGTCTTCGGCAGGGCGGCGAGCTTCTTGAGGACGGTCGAGGGGGCGAGGACGCGGTCCTCGATCGAGATGCGATCCGCAACGCCTCGTCCCAGCAAGCGAATCGCGTCGACGATGCAGTATCCTGACGACAAGTTACCTGTTCGTTCTCCTGTGTCGTACAGCTACGCACAGCTCTTGTCGTGACCCCAGAAAGGTTAGCGTGCGCCAGCGGCCGTGCGGCACTTTGGCCACCAGCCGGGCGCCGCGGGGGCAGCGCCCATGGCGGCGGGTCATGTTGGTCTTAGCCCAAGTCTCGTCGATGAATACCAGGGGCTTGGGATCGAGCCGGCCTTGATAGGTCTTCCACCGCGCCCGCCGCCGGGCGATGCCGGTGCGATCCTGCTCGCTGGCGTGCAGGCTTTTTTTTACTGGCGTGCAGGCTTTTTTTTAAAGGTGATCGCCTCGTGCTTGAACAACCGCCACACCGCGCCATAGCTCGCCGGGCTGCCGCGCTCGGCCAGTTCGGCCATCACTGCGCGCAGCGTCAGATCCGGTTTCTCGGCGATCCGTGCCAACAGCCAGTCTCGCTCGCTCGTCAACCGCAGCGGCCGCCAGCCGCCCATCTTCGCCGCCGCCGCGCTGCCGGTCGCCCGAAACCGCTGCGACCATTTCACCACGCTGGCCACACTCACTCCAAACCGCGCCGCTACCGCTCGACAGGTGCAACCGCTCGCCACCGCCGCAACCACCCGATCGCGCAGATCTTGTGAATAGGGTTTCGCCATTCGACGCTGGCCCTCCCAACCCAGCCAGCATCTTAAATCACAAAACCCAGCGCAGGTGAATATCTTTTTGATTCAAACTCTTAGGATCACGCTCTAGGCGCCATATGACGCCCAAAATTGCCCTTGTTCTACACCAGCTTGCCGATAGTACCGTTCGACCTCAAATTGCGGAACGCTATGGCTACGCTATTCGAAAGCCACCCGTGGCCGGCCGGAAGGGCGCAGGTCGGTAATGAAACACCTGGATACACGCATAATTGGACGAAGCTAGGAACTCAGATGGCCTCGCGAGCATCGGGCGCAACGTGAGAAAACTCGATGAGGAATTATTTACTCTCTGGGTCTGTCGAGAAGCAGAGTTCCTTCGCGACCGATGCGGTCGATAATCTGGTTGGCGAGCACATGCAGCAGCAATGGCAGCCCGACCTCAACACGAACGATATCGTCATCGATATCGATCCGGCCGACAACGGTCTGCCACATCGCCGCGACGGTAAAGTCGAGACGGTAGCCGGACCAGGCGTACTCGATCGAGTTAACGAAACTCGTCAGTTGCGCGCGAATATGCCCGAGTCCGTCGTCGAGCCGGCGCTTCGCGCCGTCGCGGCCGAGCCGGTGGGAGATCGTAACGATGATTGGGTCCGGCACGCCCGCCTCGCTTCATGCCTGCAGAAGAGTGCCTGTCGCCAACGCCGGAAACGCCATCACCGCTCCGCCCCTTCTATCGTACCTGTGCGCACAGGGTGTGACCGGCAGGTGCCGGCGGAGCCGACGAGCGGGCGCACCCCGCGCGGGTGGTCGGAGCGAGCTGCGACTAGGATCAGCCTTCGGCGGCGCTCATCGGATCATCGCCCGATTGGGTCGGTTCGTGGGCAACGGATTGCAGCAGGAACCAACGCTGGTCACGATTTTCCAGCCGACCGGCGCGGCGATGGCGCTGCAGCGCGATGCCGAGATGGTTCGGCCGGACCGTGAGTCCGAGCTCGCGCGACAGGTAATCTGCGATTTCGCCAGCTGTGGCGCCGCTGCCATGCGCCTCGACCGCCCGCAATGCCGCATCGCTCACCGACGGTCCCTGAGCAACCTTGGCGCTACGTGAGCGGCGTTCGCCCGCCACGGGGGAGGCGGTTCGCGGCGGACGACCCCTTCTGCGGCGTTCGGCCGTGGCACCGCCGCCTTTGCCGAACCGTGAGATCACGCGCTCGGCAATGTCCAGCTCATTGAGCTGCTCTGCCAGCTTCGCCCGGTCTGCGTCGAGCCGCGCCAGTCTCTCGGCGATGCGCTGTTTTTCCTGCCCAATCTCTTCCAACGTGGCCATTTGCTTCCCCCGCTACTCCCCATACGCAATGCGCCAGTACTTCCGGATAAATGGCGAATTACCGATCATATGACAAGCCCGGCATGCGGCAGCTGCGCTGCGTAGCGGCGGCGGAAATCGCTCGGGTTGTTGCTGACGAGATCGAAATCGCCGTCGCGGGCATAACGCGCAACATTCCAGTCTTTCCCGCCGGCTCTGCCGACGCCGGCAACCAGATCGACGCTGAGGCATTTGTCGATCATAAAACCTCACGACGCAGCAATGTTGGCGAGCCGCTCGGGCGGGACCGATAAATCGGCCGGGATCCCGAACCTGATCGACTATCCCGGCGCCGCCTTTGTCCTCGACCTCAAGGCGGAGAATTACGCGGTCACCGCCCGCGCCCGGCGCCAGGCCGGGCAGGACGTCTTCCTGATCGATCCGTTTGCGATCACCGGCGCCGCCGGTCATGCCATGAATTGGCTCGACACGCTCGACCCGGACCATCCCGATGTCGTCGGCCGCGCTGGCATACTCGCCGACATGCTGGTGGTGCGTTCCGGCTTCGAGAGCGAGCCGCACTGGAACGACACCGCCCGCGACCTGCTGCGCGGCTTTCTGGTCCATGTCGCCGGGTTGCCGGCCGAGCGGCGCAATATGGCGGAGCTGCGCGCGATATTGACTGCTCCCGAGGACCAATTCGCCGAAATCCTCGCCGACATGCTCACCGCTCCGGAGCGCGGCGGGCAGCGTCTCGTGCAGCGCACCGCCGCCGTGCATCTCGGTCGCCCCGAACGCGAGCGCGGCTCGGTCTTGTCGACCGCCCAGCGCCACACCGCCTGGCTCGACGATCCGCGCTTGTGCTCCGCCCTCGCCCATAGCGATTTCTCGCTGCACGACCTCAAACGCCGGCCGATGACGGTCTACCTCGCGATCCCGTCCGACCGGCTGCGCGCCTCACTCGGCTTTGTCCGCGGCTTTATCGGCCTGGCGCTCGATGCGATGACCGCGCGGTGCCGGGCCGGCCGGCATATCGGGTTGCGTTCTTTCTCGATGAATTCGGCCAATTGGGCCGCCTCGACAATCTCGTCGACAGCCTGACCCTGATGCGCGGCTACGGCGCCCAGCTCTGGCTCTTCGTCCAGGACCTGTCGCAGCTCAAAGCCGTCTATCCGCGCTGGCAGAGTTTTCTGGCCAATACGAGCCAACAGTATTTCGGGACCGCCGACTACGACACCGCGCATTACCTCAGCAATGCCCTTGGCCACTACACGATCACGTTCGAGACCGCCAACCGCTCTCGACACACCAGCCGGCCGTTCAAACCTGGCACCGCGACCGAGGGCCACGGCGAGCACCGCCACGGCCGCCCTCTCCTGACGCCGGACGAGATCATGCGCCTCGGCCCCGCCCGGCCGATCGTCATAATATCAGGCGAACCGCCCTTTCTCCTCGACCGCCTCGATTATCGCTCCGATCCCGCTTTTGCCGGCCGCGCCGACCCCAACCCGATGCACTTCGCTGCCGCCGCGCAGTGAGCAGCGGCGCTCCTCAGATCGTGAGGAGGGTATTCAATTTCGCCCGCACCAGCCGTGCGATTGTCTTCGGAACGCTGGCGCCGGCATAGCGGACGGGGCGCGCTTGCGTGTCGATGCCCCGAATATGGCTGACCAGAATCTCGCCGGCGACCGGCAGATCCGGCGGCAGCACAACGCTCGTCGGAAACGGCCGGACACGCGATGTAATCGGACAAACGACGGCCAAGCCCGTGTTCTCGGTAAAGGTCTTCGGTGAGATCACAAGTGCCGGTCGCCGTCCGGCTTGTTCCCTCCCTTTGGTGGGATCGAAATCTGTCCAGATCAGGTCGCCGGTATCGGGTGCATAAGCCGGCGCCGTCATTCCTCGATGGCCTCGCGGCCGACATCCGGTCCCCAGTCGAAGGCCTCCCTGTAGGCGTCCCGCCATTCTTCCGGGCTCTTGCCCCGAAACAGCTCCTCCAGCGTGAAGTGCGGCGGCGGGCGATGGATCAGGATATTGCCGTCCTGGGTTTCGATCTTCACGCGCTCGCCCTCGCTCAGCCCAGCCGCTGTCACGATCTCCCCCGGGAATCGGACGGCCAGATTCTTCCCCCACTTCCCTACAGTGACCTGCGCCATCGACGCCTCTCGCTCAATCAAGATATTCTTAGCATATCCCAGTTCGGGTTGTTAGTCGGAATTGATTGGAGAGGCCCGCCTGTGCGAAAATAGGTGGAACCGGTCGGTGATCGCCTCAATGACCCGGCGGGCGATCTCCAGGCTGTCGCTTTCCTTGGCGATGTAGTAGGCGATGTCGTCGAGATCCGCCTCGGCGCGTCTGGCGAGACCGTAGGCATTCAGCCGGTGGCGTTTGGCTCCGCGGCCTTCGGGCCGCAGCGGATCCGTCGCTTATCGAGGATTCTGCAAGCGACATGGAGGAGTGTAGCCGATCGGAGACTCGATTGAGAGGTTCAGGATGGAGACCGGGCGTACCGGGGGCGCTCCCTTCCTTGCCGGCGGTTTTCGAGGGGCTCCCGATTATCGGGTAAGGCTCTGCTGCGCGTCGTGGACTCGGCTTTTTGCCGAGCAGATTGGCGCGCTGATGGCGCGCGCCGAGAGCGCCCGTCTAGGGCGCGCCGCTTTAGGGAAGATTTCAGGAAGGGGCGATGCCCCGTCCTGATGGAAGCGAAGGGCCTCGATGGCCCTGAGCTTCCAAGCTCTGGGGCTATGGTCTTGGCCGAGTTGTGATGAGTGATTTGTCCCCAGCGGAAAAATTCAATTTCTCTTCAATTTCAAATTCGAAGGAGAATAATATAGTGTTATCAAAGGTTTATAGGGTAGGTTTCCTACCAAACGGGCGGCTTTTTCCTACCAAACGGGCGGATGGTTCCCTACTAAACGGGCTGAAATGTCCTACCAAACGGGCGGCAGGAGAACAGGGCACAACTCGGCAAAGTTGGCCACGTCTCCTACGAAACGGGCGGCTTGGCAGCTGCTCCCGTGGAGCGAGGAATTGCGCGAGCACGACCGGCGATGTCCGCGGGTTTGGAAGGCTATGTCTCCTACCAAACGGGCGGCTTGGCGTCGTGTTCCCTATTCCTACTTGACTTTAGGTAGGAGTAGTACACGGTCAATCTCATGACGAGCCGTACTGTCGAACAGAAAACCAACTTGATGGGCTTTCCGAAGCCCGGCGAACTCATCGAGATGACCGGAACGCACGCGCTCGAGGCAAGCGATCGTGCCATTCTCAACCTGCTCTACCAGCACGCTCACGACAGCGGCCGCCTCGTCGACCCACACGCCGAATGGGAAGTGCCACTTGCGATGATTCGGCAGGCGATCTCGAAGCACGAGAGCACCGACCGGCTGAAGGATAGTCTCGACCGCCTGATGCACGTCATGGTCAACGTGGTCTATGTCGCCGAGGACCGGGGCGACGGGAAAGGGCCAGAGCAGCGCGTTGTCATCACCGGCCTGTTCGATTTCTTTGACATGTCGGCTAAGGAACTGGCGAAGCGCGCCACGCTCAAATACGGCCTTCCCCGCAAGCTGGCCCCGATCCTGGAAAGCTCGGGCCGATGGGGGCGCATCAAGGCAGAGATCGTTTGCTCGATGACGAGCAAGTACGCCATCGCGCTCCATGAGCTCGTTCAGCTCCACGCTAACCTTGATAATTGCGTCAAGGTGTTCCCGATCGAGCGTTTCCGCGACCTGCTCGGCGTGCCGCCAAGCCGATATCAGCGCTTCGACAACCTAATGCGTAAGGTGATCGAGCCTGCCCTGCTCCAGGTTAATGGCCTATCGGACATGGGGGCGCAGATCGAACCGCGGCGTCAGCACTCGCGGGCGCCGGTGCATGAGATAGCCCTCTGCTGGTGGCGCAAAGCCGGCGACGAATTCCGGGCTGCCGTGCAGGAGCGCAACCGCAGCAAAGTCGGTCGGATGGCGCGTCTGCGCGGGCAGGTCGACATCGTAAAAGTCCTTGCGGAACTTGAACGGAATGCTGCCGGATAGGCTTGTATTTTTATACGTATAAAAATCCATATTTATGTAAATACGGGCGTATGAAAATGCGTGTTACCGCTGTGTCCACCGGGCGAGAAGAAGCTCAACGAGATCGGAAAGGTCCTGGCCTGTATTTTCGTCCTCTAGGCGCCGCATCGCCGCCCGTTTTGTCCGCTCGCGCAGCAGCAGCGTCGTTGGCTTGAACTCGGGGTCACTGCGCTTGCCCCGCGGACGTCCCCTGCCCCGCCCTGCGGCCGGCTCAGTTGCGAGAGTATGATGCGCCTGCGGATCCTCGGCAGGCGCCGCCGGACGCTGCTGGTTGAGCCTAGCAAGGACACCGCTGAACTTACTCTGTTCGGGCATAGAGGAGTAACTCCTTACCCACAGCCGCGTAAGCTTTCCAAGCGCGCTTTGCGCGAGGATCGTCCACGTCGCAGACCGAAACTCCCGCAGCGGCAGCTTTCTCGAAGGCTTTGAGCCGGGGGATATCAGTCTCAAAGAGCGGGATGTCCTGCGCCGCAAGCTCGGTGCGAAGCTGGGCACCTTCCGGCTCCGGGTGCGGGGGAACCTTGGTTAGCAGCACCCGGTAATTGGGTTGCCCGAGCTCTTGCAGCGCCTGAAGCGTCAGCACCAAACCATCAGTATCAAGGCTGGCAGGAACGGCAGGGATGATCAGAAGATCGCAGCCCTCGGCGAGCGCTTTGAGGTCCACCTGCTTAGGGCGTTGCCCAGTGTCGATGACGGTATGGGTGAAGTTACGCGCCAGCCGCGCGGCCTGCACTTCATCGGCGATCCTGAAGGGGAAGCCTCTCCCTCGTTGACTCCATGCGGTCGCGTTGCGGGTGTCATCGCCGTCGAGCAGCAGCGTCGGAGCGAGGGTCTGGAGATAGGCCGCCAAGTGCACAGCGGTTGTGGTTTTACCTACCCCACCCTTATGGCTTGCTACAGTGACTATCATACTTTTCCTTTGTATTTTCATACGTATGGAAATCCATACGTATGAAAATACGAGCATATGAACATACAAAAATAAAAACAAGTCTGCCCGGGCAAGGCCGTTCCGAAACCGCGAACCGAGGCATCAGCCAGAGCACTGCGATATGAACGCGAAGCGAGCGCCAGCACGCGAGCAGAATTGGCAAACGCCCGGCTCGACCGGCGCAAAAATCGAGCAGGAAGGGGGCGCCTAAGCGACGGCCCCCGTCGCGTCAACCTCCTGTTGCAGCCCGTGCAGAAAGTCGGCGGCACGCTGCGCATGGGCGGCGGCGGTGAAAATGGCGCGCTTGTCGTTGCTCAGCACGTCGAGCCACGACGCAATATAGGCGGCGTGGTCGGCGCGCGGCTCGGGGGTGATCCCGAGGTCGGCGCAGAGGAAGGCCGCACCGATCTCGGCGACCAGTTCCTCGGCGGCGGTGCCGGCATCGCCCCAGCGCTTTCTCCCGAAATCCCGCGCCAGGCGCGAGGGATGCCGAGTTCAATGGCCATTATGCCGATATCGGCATAACGAAGAGCGTTTTTGGCTTGGCGGCGCGGCGCGCCGGCGTGGCGGTGGACGCGAGATGGTCCGGACCGCGCCGGTAAGCCAAAAACGTGTTGGGCTAAACCGCCGGCAGAAAGCCGCTATGGGGTTTGTTTTCGCCGGCCGCCGAGTGAGAGAAGGAAACAGGACACGGTCGATGAGACCGCGCGCGCGGCGGAGCGGAACGTGATGGTACCCTCACGCGAATTGGCGAACAATTGTAGGAGCCCGGAGCGCCAATCTGCCCGGCCTGCAGGTCCTCCGGGCGGGTTGGCGGTATCGTCCGTCCTGCGCCGGCCGGCACCGTGACCGGTCGTCGTCTATGAAGATCCAGGTAGTCGAGGGCGATGGAAGCGACATCATGAGCTGTCGCACCACGTGTCATGGCGGGCTGGCTGGGGCGATATAATGTTGATGGTCTGCATGCGGCCGCCGCAGCACGGACAGAGCTCCACCTCCTCACCGGTGAGGTCGCGGAGGCGGTCCTGCCAGCGGCGCGCCGACGGCGGTTCGGGTGCCGGCGCGGCGAGCAACGCACGGCAGAGTGCGAGCTTCTCGGCGCGATGGCGGTTGGCGAGGAAGCCGAAGTGGCGGATGCGGTGGAAACCGTCGGGCACGGTGTGCTGCAGGAAGCGGCGAATGAACTCGTCGGCCGACAGCGTCATCGTCTTGGTTTTGCCGCCCTCGCGGTAGTCCTTCCAGGTGAAGCTGACCTGGCCGTCTTCGAGGCCGAGGAGCCGGCTGTTGGCGATCGCGACGCGGTGAGTGTAGCGGGCGAGATAGCCGAGCACCTGCTCGGGCTCGGCGAAGGGCGGCTTGGCAAAGACCACCCATTCGCTGCGGCCGAGTTCATCGGCTCGGGCAGCGAAGGCGGCAGGATCGGCCAGGGCAGCGAGCACACCGGGAAGGCGCAGCCGGCCGCCGGCGTAGGCGGCGCGCAATCGCTGCACGAATAGGTCGCGGAAGCGACGGGACAGAACCCGCACCGGCAGAAAAAAGCCGGGTCGGCAGGCGATCCAGCGCGTCTGGTCAAGGGAAATACCGCCGCCGGGAATGATGCAATGCAGATGGGGGTGGAAGTGCAGCGCCTGGCCCCAGCTGTGTAGTACGGCAACCGCGCCGATCTCCGCGCCCAGATAGCGGGGATCGCGCGCGATGTCGCGCAGGGCCTGCGCCGCAGCGTGGAACAGGATACCATAGACGATCGCCTTGTTGTGGAAGGTGATGTTGGCGATCGGCGCGGGCACGGTGAACACCACATGGAAGTAGGGCGCCGGCAACAACTCGGCTTGGCGCGCCTCCAGCCATTCGGCGCGCGCCAGACCCTGGCACTTTGGGCAGTGCCGATCGCGACACGAGTTGTAAGCATACCGGACAAACCCGCAATCGGCGCACTGCTCGGCGTGGCCGCCAAGCGCCGGCGTGCGGCACGCTTCGACCGCCGCCATGACGCGACGCTCGGTGCGGCCGAGGTGGTGAGCGTGGGCTTGCCGATATGCCGCGCCGTGGCGGCGGAAGATGTCCGCCACCTCCAGCATCGGGCGCACGGCGCTGGCTCAAGGGGATGCGGCGAGCGGCTCGGCGATGACGGGCGATATTGCCTGCAGGGAGTTCGAGCGGGCTGGCGGTGGCGCAAACCTTGTTGGTCGCCAGCCGCAGGTAGCGGGCGGTGGTGCCCAGGCTGCGATGACCGAGGAGCAACTGGATGGTGCGCAGATCGGCGCCGGCCTCCAGCAGGTGAACGGCAAAGGCGTGGCGCAAGGTATGCGGCGTGACGGGTTTACCGATGTTGCATCGCCTTCGTGCCGCTGTGCAGGCGATCGCGACCGCGTGTCGGGTGATCGGTTGGTTGGGAAGATAGCCGGGAAACAGCCACGACCCTGGTCGGGCGGCGCGCCAGTAGTCGCGCAAGATGGCCAGCAGCTGGGGCGAGAGCATGACGTAGCGATCCTTGCGCCCCTTGCCCTCCTCGACGCGAATGACCATTCGCTGACTGTCTATGGCGGCCGGCGTCAGGCGGACGGCTTCGGATATCCGCAAGCCTGCCGCGTAGCATACGGTTAGAATGACGCGGTGCTTGCGTGCCTCGACGGAATTGAGAAAGCGGAGAACCTCGTCGCGGCTCAGCACGACAGGCAGGCGCTGCGGTTTGCGGCAGGTCGGGACGATCTCGTCGATGCGCCAGTCCCGCTTGAGCGTGACCTTGTAGAGAAAGCGGATGGCAGCCACCACGACCAGGAGCGAGCCCGCCGACAGGTGGCGCTCCTCGGTGAGGTGGAGCTGGTAGGTGCGAATGTCGGCTGGCCCCAACAGCTCGGGCGACTTGCCGAAGTGGCGAGCGAACCGGGAAACTTGCTCAACGTAAGTACGCTGAGTATTCGGCGCGAGGTTGCGAATCGCATATCCTCGATCATGCGCCGGCGAAGCGGGGTCATGGGCTGCTCCTGTGCGGGATGGTGCGCGCGATGGCGCAACCCATCGTCCCGCAACCGGAGCGATCAGAAGAACCGCATGAATGTCAGCAAGTCGCGCTGCCGATACTTCGTGCGATCAGCCACAGGTGTGCTTGGCTTGGCCGAGACTCAGTCGGTGATCAAGGTTTAGTCCAAGACGCATAATGCCGTAATCCGGATTATGCCGTGTCGCATGGCGCTGAAATACGGCGGCTGCCGGTATGATACGGCCAATCGAGTTCGGCATAATCCTTGGTGCTCCAACAACATGGAGCATCACGATCATGACCGATAATCCGAAGACCTGCGTCGATCCTTATCTGGACTCGTTCTCGCAAAGCTTTGCCGCAGCCAACTACACGTCGGGGACAATCAGGACCTACCGCCACCTTGCCCGGAAGCTGGGGCGGTTGATGGACGCCGCCGGGATCGAGCCTTCGGCATTGACCCCCGATCTTGCGGATCAACTGGCGCGGACAGTGGCGCGTGGACCGAACACCATGATCCGCTTCCACCATTTTGCCCGGCGGTTCGCCGAACATCTGATCGATATCGGCGTGGCGCAGCCGGTGCCGGTGACCGAAGCGCAGGTTGCGCGGGCGGCGCTGCTGGCGGACTTTGAAGCCTATCTCGTGGAAAACAGCGTGGAAGAGTGACCCGGTTTTTGGGGTGATCAGCGTCGAATAGGGACCCACCCCGGGAATCATTGAATGCTCCCTCTGGTTGTATCGGGGGGAGCGTGGCCGGGATGGTGACGGTGGAAACGATTGGCCGGATCAGGCGGGCGTTTTTGGTGGATCACAAGCCGATCCGCCAGATCGTGCGCGAGCTGCGGGTGTCGCGGAAGACGGTTCGCAAGGCGATCCGGGGCTCGTCGACCGAGTTTGGCTATGAGCGCCAGTCTCAGCCGCAGCCTCGGCTGGGTGAGTATGTCGCTCGGCTCGATGGCTTGCTGGAGGCCAACAGCAAGCGGCCGGCACGCGAGCGGCTGACGGCGCGGCGGTTATTCGAGCTGCTGCGGGCCGAGGGATACCAGGGCGCCTATGACAGCGTGCAGCGTCATGTGCGCGCCTGGCGCCGAGCCCGATCGCAGCAGGGCGCAGTTTTCATCCCGCTATGGTTCGCGCCTGGCGAGGCCTACCAGTTCGACTGGTCGCACGAGGTGGTGGTGCTGGGCGGGGTGACCACGATGATCAAGGTCGCCCACATCCGGCTGTGCCACAGCCGGATGTTCCTGGTGCGGGCCTATCCGCGCGAGACCCAGGAGATGGTGTTCGCCGCGCATGACCACGCCTTCCGCCTGTTTGGCGGGGGCTGCCATCGCGGGATTTACGACAACATGACGACCGCGGTCGACGCGGTATTCCTGGGCAAGGAGCGACGCTTCAACCGCCGCTTTTTGCGGATGTGCTCGCATTACCTGGTCGATCCGGTGGCGTGCACACCAGCCTCAGGCTGGGAGAAGGGGCAAGTCGAGAACCAGGTCGGCAATATCCGCGAGCACTTCTTTACGCCGCGGCTGCACTTTGCCAGCTATGCCGAGCTCAACGCCTGGCTGGAGGCGCGTTGCCTCTCCCAGGCGCGGGAGAGCGCGCATCCCGAACACAGCGACAAGACCGTCTGGGAGGTCTTCGAGGCCGAGCGACCCAGCCTGATCTCGTATCCCGGTTCCTTCGACGGCTTCCACGAGGTCGAGGTCGCAGTGTCGAAGAGCAGCCTGGTGCGTTTCGACCACAACCGCTACAGCGTCGCGGCCAAGGCGGCGCGGCGTACCGCCCAGCTGCGCGCTTACGCCGATCGCATCGTGGTCTGGTGTGACGGCGAGATTGTCGGCGAGACATGCTCGCCGCTTCGGCCGCGGCCAGACCGCCTACGATCCCTGGCATTATCTGCCGGTGCTGGCCAAGAAGCCCGGCGCGCTGCGCAACAGCCTGCCCCGGCGCAGGCCGGGGGCGACCCGTTCCGCAACTGGGACCTGCCGCCGGCGCTGGCGCAGATCCGGCGGCGGCTGGCCGGCCATGACGATGGCGATCGCCAGTTCGTCGATATCCTGACGGAGGTTGCCGAGGCCGGGCTCGACGCGGTCGAGGCGGCCTGTGGTGAGGCACTCTCGGCCCGGCTGTTCGGCCGCGACGTCGTGCTCAACATCCTGGCGGGGCAGCGCGATGTCGATCCGCCCCGGCCGGTAGCGACACCGACGGCCTTGGCGCTGGCGATCGAGCCGATGGCCATTGCGCCCGCTACGATCAGTTGCGCGGTCCGCTGCCGGCCGAGGAGGTCTACCCGCTACTTGGAGCGGCATGAGATCATCGAGCTGATGGGTCAGCTCAAGCTGGCCGGCATGCGCGCCGCTTACGACGAGGTGATTACCGCGGGGCTGCGCGCCCAGCATTCGGTTCAGCGCATCATCGGGGAATTGCTGCTCGCCCAGCTTGCCGACAATAGGCATGCAAGCCTCCACAAGGCGATTGTTGCAGGATCCGGGCTGTCGATCGTGCGTTATACACACCGCGTCGCGATCGCCAACAGCCGGCTCGTCACGTTCGCCGGCGGCCGCGTCAGCTTCCGCTGGCGTGACTACCGGCACCACACCAAGAGCAAGATCATGACGCTGGCCGCCGACGAGTTCATCCGGCGCTTCCTGCTCCACGCGCTGCCGGACGGGTTCCATCACATCCGCCATTACGGCTTTCTCGCCAACCGCCGGCGCGCCGAAAAACTTGCGCTATGCCGCACGCTGCTCGCGGTCGCCGATGCTGCAGCGCCGCTCGGCGACAGCCAAGAGCGACAGCGCCTCGCCGACCGAGCGGCTGATGTCTGTCCGGGCTGCGGCGGGCATATGGAACCGATCGGTCCGTTCCCGCGCTCGCTGCCGACGCACTCCTCGGCCTGGCACGACAGCTCATGATCGCGGCCGGTTCGCCCACGGGTGTGTCCGTCAAACGAACGATGAGCGGTCAGCCGCCCGGTGTCCGGAAATGCTGGACTGTGAACGGCAAATCGGACAGGATGATTGCCGGACGGAAAGGCGGACACCTCGTGAGCCTTATCGGCTACGCCCGCGTCAGCACCCTCGATCAGGACCCGGCGCTGCAACTCGACGCGCTCGCTGCGGCCGACTGCGCCAAGGTCTTCGACGACCGCGCCTCCGGTACACGCGCCGATCGTCCCGGCTTGCGCCGCGCGCTCGACTATGTCCGCGACGGCGATGTGCTGGTCGTCTGGAAGCTCGACCGGCTCGGCCGCTCGCTGGCGCATCTGATCGAAACCGTGGCGGCGCTTGAACAGCGCGGCGTCGGCTTCCGCTCGATCACCGAGGCGATCGACACCACCACGCCCGGCGGCCGGTTGGTGTTCCACCTCTTCGGCGCGCTCGGCCAGTTCGAGCGCGACCTGATCCGCGAACGCACCCGCGCCGGGCTCGCGGCCGCGGCCGCGCGTGGTCGCAAGGGCGGCCGCAAGCCGGTCGTCGACGCCGACAAGCTGAAGCGCGCGCGCAGCATGGTCGCAAACGGATTGACCGTGCGGGAAGCCGCTACTCGGCTGCGGATCGGCAAGACCGCGCTCTATGAGGCACTCCGCGCCGGCAGCATCGCGTTCAATTCCCCATAGCCCGAGCGGCGGCCCGCGGTTCAGTTCAATACCGTTTCAACCAGATCGCATTCTGCCGTGCCGGCGGCCGCCCTCGTGCCGCGCGATCTCGCAGAAACGTTAGGATTATCACGTAGGTTTTGCCAAGTCCCGGTGATCACGGAACCCCGCGACCGTCTCGGGGTTCTCAACCTAGAGGACATATTGCTCTTGCCGAAGGCATTCGACCGTTGATGCGAGCGCAGACCAGGCTCCTGACCATCGGCAGACCCCATCCGGCGGCATCGATCATCGATTTGAGCGCGCGTCATCCCTTCGAGTTGACGATCGGGAGTGATAACGAAGATCTCGTTTGCGGTGCCTGCGGCATGATTGTTTTGGCGGGCTGGTCTGTACGGTCCACCACCGAACGCCTGGTTGTCGATAGCCAGATGTTGATCAGGTGCGGGACGTGCCGGACCTATAACGTCGTGCCGACTGCGCGATTGGCCGAGGAGCCGCGAGAGACACTGGACATAGTCCATAATCGGCTAAAGGGGCTTTACATACGGGGCAACTCGATCAGCCGGCGCTGACTCGAAATTCGGTAGCATCTCGGTGCTGATCTGTCCGAGCCCCTTACCACGTTTCGCCGAAAACGCGACAAGGCGCTTTTCACGCCTCCGTAGAGCGCACCCTTGGGGCGGGGCCGCCTACGCCCTGACGCGCGCGCTCACTCGCGTCGCGGCCCCGGCGTCAGTCCGGCGGCGGGGCGTGTTGCCCTGATCCATGCGGGCGGCCGACGGAACCGCCCGCATCCGCGTCCGCGACGCTCCCCGGGAACCGGGCGCAGCGTTCAGCGGAACGGCACGGTGAAGACCACCGTTGCTAATTCCACCCCGGGGTTCTCCTTGCCGATGCCGGCGTTCGACATGTGGTAGAAGCCGACGCCGAGCCGCCGCTGATCGGCAAAGCGATAATCGAGCTCAGCCCCGGTGCGGAATTCCCACCACGAGCCAAGATTTATCCCCTGGCCGCCCTCGAAATACCCAGCCGCGGCACTCGGGGTCAGCACCAGATTGTAGGGAAAGTTGACGTCGAAACCGATCCCGAAATAGCCGTAAAAGGCGCCCTTGGCGGTCCCGAAAACGCCGACGAACGGCGAGAGGATCCACCACACGTCGCCAAACCGGTATTCGCTCAAACCCAGCCCGGTGACTCCGTCACCCGGCTTTTTCGCGTCGGGCAGCACGTCGAAGGCGCCGCCGCCGAGGGCGATGCGCGGCGGGTCGTCGGGCGAGCCAAAGGTTACCTGGGCCGCCGCGGGACGGGCCAGAGCGGCCGCCGCCATGACGAGAATGATCGTCCCCGCCCGGTTCAGGGCGCTCCTGACAGTCACGTCGTTCCCACCCCCCAAATCGGCTGCACCATTGCATCCGCCGCACCCGGCGCGGCAAGTGAAACCCACGGTCGGCCGCTGTGGGGTCCAGGCCGGGCGGACGGGCCCGGCATGCGCGAGAGCTACCGAGCTCGCCGCCGCTCGTGCGCTGTCTCCCGCCACGGCCGCCTCGAGCCTTGTCGAAGTATTCGGCCTCGGCGAGGTCGACGAGGACGAAACTCTACACCCCGCTAGACTGGCTGCTGGAGCGTCAGCCCGCCATCGAGACCGCTCGGCCAAACGCCATCTGATCAACGGCACGCTCGTGCTGTACGACGTCTCGGAAGGGCGTTGCTGCCCGCTCGCCATTGAGGTGTTTGATGGCAACACGGCCGATCCGACCACGCTGGCTACCCAGGTCGAGAAGCTCAAGCAGCGCTTCCGCCTCGGACGATGTGATTCTGGTCGCGATCGCGGATGATCACCCAGGCACGCATCACCGAGGAGGCAGTCGGCGCGGGCGGCGGATCATCGATCGGCACAGGTAGTGGTTCGGGCCGAGGTATCGGTATAGGTGACGGGGGGTCCGTTAAGGGCGGTCGCGTCGGATCGGGCGGGGGCAGCGGCGGCGTCCCTGGTGGTGGGTTCGGGTTCGGGCTTTGAGTGCGCATCTAGCGTTTCACGCGGGACGACGGCTGCTACTGTGGGGTAGTTGTGGCAGTCGTCGAGCTCCTTGTTGTGCGTACGCCGGCGGCCATACCGGCCGGTAAATGCTTACTCATTTGTTTGTGTGTGCTGTCCTGCATGTTGACTATGTGAACCGCCGGCGCTTTCCGTCAGTTCCCCGACCCTAGGGCTACCGCTGCGCCGGGCAGTCGGGCCAACCGATTAACGCTCGTAAAGCAAGGACCGGGTGGAAGACGCGCGGGCTAGGCGCTTATCCACCGGGTCACTGTGTCCTGCCCCGAGCCCTGCGTGCGGCCTGTGGTAGTTGATCCTGGTATCACCGGGAGGGCCAGATCCGGCTGTTGCTCGCCGCGAACGGAAGGTCATTGTTGTTCTCGCAAAAGCCGCAGCGATAGATCGGATTGCCCCTTACCGTAGACCGATCATAGTCAGAAAGGATAAGAGATCCAGTGACCGCAGAGAAAATCGTCTCCGCCAGACCCCGAAATTCCTCTCTCCGTCAGTATGGTAGAGCGATCAAACGTTATTGTTCGGCGAATAGGGATCAAAGGTACCGTCGCCATTCTTCCCCCCGACCGTTCGTGTCAACATAGGACCCATCGATCCTCAGAAAGCGGGGTTCAATCAATCCCGTCCAATGCCATGCCACACTTTTGCCCTATTCGGGAACGGCACACGGAGGACCCGGGCCGTATCGCTCCGGAACATCCCGAGGACGCGCTCCCGTAACTACGATAGAATCATGCTAGAAACGCATGCGGGGTTCTCTCCCTAGACCCCGAGCGACTTGGCCGGGGTCCCCTAACCGCCCCGGCCGTTCTCTTGTACGCGCCGGAGCCCCCGGTATCCCACGGCCGAGCTCCGCGGTCGATGGCGATGGAATCTCATCGGGGCACCAGCAGCAGATGTCGATGTCAGATATCACGGGACGACAACCACAAGTACGCGATCCCGGAGAAGAGTAGGCAAAATTCGGGGTCCGTGGGAGGGGTACGTCCGAGGGCCATGGGATGCCGTAGCCTCGGCGCGAAGGCACCGGCATCCCCCGGCCGATGCGTGAATGTAGCTGCCGCGCCGCGCCGTCAGTCCCCCTGGCGCGCTGCTTCGGTTCGCAGGGGGATGTCATGGCATCATCCGACATCAGTCTCGCGGTCGGCGACGGCGCCCGGCGTATGACCTATGCCGAACTGGCCGCTGTCAGGGGATATCCGCGGTCTCGGCCGAGCGCCTCGTCCGCCGCCGCCGCTGGCAACGGCAGGTCGGCGAGCAGCCACACCTTGATCTGAACGATCGCATCGGCGTCCGAGGCCGGCGACGTGGGCTTCTCTCCCCGTCGCATCATCCGGCCAGATTACCTCGCGGCCCGGGCACCCACACTTCCTTATGCTCCCCATATTGAGGAAGACGAGCGGAATTGTAGGAGCAGCGGCGTGGACCGCGACTACGGATTGCGTCGTCGCGGTGACGATAACATCCGGGCCAAACGCGACCAGCTCAGCCACGAGCGCGGGGATCCGCTCGGTCCGGGCTTGCCAGTAACGATACTCGACCTGGAGGTTCTGCCCTACGACATAGCCGTGCTCGCCTAACCCCTCCAGCCAAAGCTTCGTCGTCTCGGGGAGCTTCATGTTCGCGAGAACGACGCGATGAACCGGCTGCTGTCCCCAGGTTTGCGACGCAAACAGGATCAAGCTCGCCGCGATCACGGCGAGTGCACGGTGCCGCCTCATCGATCGCCTCGGTGCAGTTCAGTACATCGCGAAAAACGACGCGGCCTTTTCAGGGTTGTAACCGCGCCGATCATAAAGTTTGGTGGTGCTCGGATTGCGGTGACCGGCGGCCTTCTGCACGTCTTCGAGCTGTGCGCCGTTTTCGAACGCGGTGGTGATGAAGGTAGCGCGCATCGAGTGCGCCGAGTAGACGCGATCGAGCCCGAGCGCGGCGGCGTATTTCCGGACGACGCGATCGATCGCGTCCGGGTCCATATGCCGGCGCTCGTCCTGCCGCTTGCCGTTGTGTTTGAGCGGCCGGAACAACGGTCCGTCCACATCGGCGCCGTGCCGGGCCTTGTCGAGATAGGCGCGCAACCGCGCTGCCGTCTGCGGGTTGATCGCCAATGCGTCGCGACGGCCGCCCTTGCGCGACACCCGCAATGAATCATAGCCGCTGTTCTGGTGCAGATCGCCGACCGTTAGAGTGGCGATCTCGGCGCGGCGCAACCCGACCTGCAGCCCGACCGACAGGATTGCGCGATCGCGCAGACCGGCAACCGTCTCCTCGGAGGGCCCGTCGAGCAGTTTGCGCGCCTGCGCTTTGGCAAAGGCCAGGGTCGAGCCTTCGTCGCGATTGATCGCCGGCCGCTCAACCTCGCCGACCGGGTTGCGCGCGGCGTGATCGGGGCGCACCAGGTGCTCGTAGAGCGACGACAATGCCGCGAGCCGGCGGCGGATCGTCGACGAAGCGGCATGCTCGACCTCGCGCATGTAGCGTTCCCAAGCGATCACCGCCTTGTGGTCGGCCTGGCGCAATTTTTCGGGATTGGTGATCGACAAGGTGCGCATGAAGTGCTGCACGTCGAGCCGCCGCATCAGCCGTCGTCTCGCGCTTCACAGCCACGCTCGAATTTGTTGTCGTAGCGACCCAATTCATACCAAAGTCCTGCATATCGAGCGAGATCGACTGATTTCGCAGGCTCCGGCACGCCGGCATTGCCGGACGGACGCGCCGTTACGCAGGCGACCAGCAGACCCGCGGCCCCCGTCACGAGAAGGCCAGGCAATATGATGCTGCGGTATCGAAGGGGTTGCTTCATTCGCGATCTAGTGGATCGCTTCTAACGCTTGTCTCCCTCGGTTGACGGCGGCGAGGATGGCGTCGGCGGATTTGGTCCAGACGAACGGCTTGGGCTTGTCGTTGGTTTCAGCGATGAAGCGGTTGATGGCGGCCTGGAGTTCGACGATCGAGGTGAAGACGCCGCGTTTGAGGCGCTGGCGGGTGAGCTTGGCGAACAGGCCTTCGACCGCATTGGCCCAGGAGCAGGAAGTCGGGGTGAAGTGGAAGGTGAAGCGTTGATGCCGCTGGAGCCAGGCCATCACCCCGGCCTTCGCCGGGGCAGGCTCTTGGGGTGCTTGTGGGTGGCGTAGTTGTCGAGCACCACATGGACCGCCTTGTCGGCCGCCACCTCGCGCTCGACGGTGTTGAGAAAGCGGATGAATTCCTGATGTCGGTGGCGCTGCATGCAGCGCCCGATGACCTTGCCTTCGAGGGTGTCGAGGGCGGCGAACAGGGTGGTGGTGCCGTTGCGCTTGTAGTCGTGGGTCATGGTGGCGCAGCGCCCCTTCTTCATCGGCAGCCCGGGCTGGGTGCGGTCGAGCGCCTGGATCTGCGATTTCTCGTCGATGCTGAGGACCACGGCATGGGCCGGCGGATCGACGTAGAGGCCGACGACATCCTTGAGCTTGGCGGCGAATTTGGGGTCGTTGGAGATCTTGAAGGTGCGCACCCGATGCGGCTGCAGCCCTTGCCCCGCCCAGATCCGCCGCACCGAAGAGGGGCTGATCCCCACCGCCTCGGCCATCGCCAGCGCCGTCCAGTGGGTCGCCGCATGCGGCGGCGCCTGGTTGGTCAGCGCCACCACCCGATCGACGCTCGCCGCCGGCAACGGCGGGAGGCGCGAGGGCCGGGTCTTGTCGCGGGTCAACCCCGCCCCCCTTCCTGCATGAAGCGCTCCTGCCAGCGCCAGACCACGGTCTTGCCCTTGCCGACGGCGCGGGTCATGGCAATGGTGCCCGTGCCGTCAGCCGTCAGCACAACAATCCGCGCCCGCCAAACGTGTTTCTGCGGGCTGTTCCGATCCCGGATGATCGCGTCCAACCGGACCCGATCCGCCGGTGTGACCTCGATGGATATGCCCTTGCGCATGCCGCACAGTCGCACAGCCCGCGCTGTTGCAAAACCCCAATTCGGACTCTTCCGTCAGGTGCTATCCACTAGCAGGTTCTATTAGGGTCAAATGGCCATGCGATGTCACAGTTACCCATACGAAATTTCCGTAATTCTTGAATACCGTTGAAAAACCTCGTCCGGTAGCGCGTCCTGACGTGGTATTATGTCGTTGACCATCAATCGGTTGGGGGATCGGGGGGATGATGGGACAGCCGACCGGGCTGCAGGAGCAGCTGTTCTACGAATTTCGGCTCGAAGACTGGGTGCCGGCTGATCATCTGCTGAGAAAGATCGACGCCGTGCTCGATTTGAGTGGTCTGCGTCGCGAGCTGGCGCCGTTTTACAGCCACACCGGGCGGCCCTCGGTAGATCCCGAACTGATGATCCGAATGCTGCTGGTCGGCTATTGCTACGGCCTGCGCTCCGAGCGGCGCTTGTGCGAAGAGACGCACCTCAATCTGGCGTATCGATGGTTTTGTCGATCGGGGCTCGAGGGTGCAGTCCCGGATCATTCGACCTTTTCCAAGAACCGCCACGGCCGGTTTCGCGAGAGCGCCCTGTTCCGCCGCCTCTTCGAAGAGGTGGTGGCGCGCTGCATGCGGGCTGGACTGGTCGGCGGCGAGGGCTTTGCCATCGACGCCACTGTGATCGAGGCCGACGCCAGCGCCGGCCGCAAAGTCGACGGCAAGCCCACAGCCTGGCCGGAAACGGAGAAGCTCACCCGGCCGGTGCGCGAATACCTCGCGGCGCTTGATCAGGCAGCGGCCGAGGCGGCAAAGACCGAGGATGCCGATAACGACATGCCGCCCGGCAACCCGCCCGCCCCGCCAAAGGTCACATCGCTGACCGATCCGACCGCGGCGTGGACTAACAAAGGCCAGCGGAAGGTCGGATTTGCCTATGGCGCCAATTACCTGATCGATTTGCAGCAGGCGATCATCGTCGACGTCGAAGCGACAGCGGCGCGCTGGAGCGCGGAAGTCGCCGCGACCAAGACGGTGCTCGAGCGAACCCAAGAGTGCTTTGGCCTCAAGCCGCAGCGGCTGGCAGCCGACGCCGCCTACGGATCGGGGCTGATGATCGGCTGGCTGATGCGGCGTAAGATTGAGCCGCATATTCCGCTGCTTGACCGCGAGCACCAGACCAACGGCTTCTTCACCCGTTCGGACTTCACTTTTGATCCGCAGGCCAACCTTTTCGTCTGTCCCGACGGCAAGCAGCTCAAAAGCACCGGGTTGGTGCGCGACGATGGCGCCCTACCCTATTTTGCGAGCACCACGGATTGCCGCGCCTGCGCTCTCAAGCCCCGCTGCACCAAGGGAACCAAGCGGATCGTCACCCGCAACCTGTTCGAGGCCGAACGCGAACATGTGCGTGTGCTCAAGGGCACTGAAGCGTTCGCGCGTTCCGCCCGGGAGCGGCGCAAGGTCGAAATGGCCTTCGCCCATCTGAAGCGAAACTTGAGCTTCCGACGACTGCGGCTGCGCGGGATCACCGGCGCCAAAGATGAGTTCCTGCTCGCCGCCACGGTCCAGAATTTACGAAAGCTGGCTCGGTTCCTGGCCGATCGCCCGCCAATACCAGCTGGCTGCCCCACCTGATCAAAGGGCGGAGATCACCCAACCACCGTCGTCATCGTCCACCATTTCTCTGCGATCGCTTCTGCTTCCTATCGGCAGCCCGGCGCCGTTTCTAGCCGAGTTTTTCAACGGTATTCAAGATTTCTGCACCTCGGGGGTCGGCTATGGGTGGACTCCTGTCCTTCGACGGAACACGGGCGAACGGCGAGGTTGCGCCGTTTGCGGCCGTTCGCAACGCGCGGCTCGCTGATGGTCGATCTTCGATAACGTTTTATCGATCTGCCCGCATTGCGAGCAGGCCGTCGCGATCGAGCCGGTTCATTGCTACCTTGTATAACAAGGTATCATGCATTATATGGTAACGGAGTGAGGTCGTGTATGTCGGAAGCGCTGCAGATCCAGTTGCGCAAAGGGGTGTTGGAAATGTGTGTGCTGGCGCTGCTGTCGCGCGAGGACGGTTACGCTTACGACATCGCCGCTCGGCTGGCTGAGCTGATCGGGATGGGGGAGGGCACGATCTATCCGTTGATGCGGCGCATGCAGAGCGACGGCTTGGTGACCACCTATCTCGCCGAATCCGACAGCGGACCGCCGCGGAAATACTACCGCCTCACTCCGGCCGGTCGGACAGCGGTCATGTCGCAAATAGCGGAGTGGAACAGCTTCACCGGCGCGGTGACGAGAGTCCTGGGGAACGCCGGTCAGTCACGCGCGACGCAGACGGGAGGTGAGGGATGAACAGGGCAGACTTCCTCGGTACCTTGCGGCGGCGGTTGGTGGGGCTGCCACAGGCGGAAATTGACGAGATCGTCGCCGACTATACGGCGCATTTTGCTGATGGCGCGGCGGCCGGGCGCAGCGAGGAAGAGATTGCCCGGGCCCTCGGCGATCCCTTGCGGCTCGCGCGCGAGTTGCGCGCGGAGGCGGGTTTTCGGCGTTGGGAACAAAGCCGAACGCCAGCCAACTTCTTCACCGCCGTGTTCGGGTTCGTCGTGCTGATCGCGGTGGACTTCATCTTCCTGCTGCCGCTGCTGGCCTGCCTGACACTCTTCACCTTGATCGCCGGCGTGGTGGCGATCGGCTTCGCTGCGGGCATTGGTCGGGCTCGGCTTTCTGGGCTTTGGCGTCGGCGGCGGCGCGCTGCTGATCATCCTGATCGACTGCATCGTCCGGCTGCTCGGGAAGTATGCACGTCTGCACTACACCATGCTGCATCCGGCCGATCTCTGAGCGCAGGGCTGAAAGAAAGGAGGATTGCGGAATGCAGACCGAAGAAACCGGCCTTGATGAACAGCGCCAATGATCAGGAAGCTCGGATGGCTGGCCGCCGGCGGCTTCGGCGTCGGGATTATCGCCTTTGGCCTGGTGGCGGCGCTCGGCGCGCATGAGCTGCCGTGGCGGCAAATTAGCAGCATCTGGCCGTTGGCAAGCTCCTGTCCCGGTGGCGAGGATGTAAACGTCGATCCGACCGTTACCGAGCGCCATTGGGCGTGGGAAGGCGGCGACAGCGTCGAAATTGCCGTTCCCGGAACGGTACATTATCGCGGTGGCAGGGGCGACGAGGTGACCGCGCGCGGCCCCGCCGAGGCGCTTGCCCATCTGCGGGTCCATGACGGCCAAATCAACTACACCTGCGGGGGCAGATGGGGGCAACGCGATCTCGACATCACACTGCCGGCCGCGCATTTCGCACTGTCACGATTTCCGGCTCGGGCAAGCTTATCATGCAAGACATCGACCAGCCCAGCCTCGACCTCGCGATATCGGGCAGCGGCTCGATGCGCGCGCAAGGCGCCAGCGAACGAGTCAGGATTTCGATTGCTGGAGCGGGTAACGCAAAGCTCGCCGAGCTGACGATCAAGCGTCTCGATGTCGATATCGCTGGCAGTGGCAATATCGAGGCTGCGCCGCAGGAGGCGCTCAATGTCGACATCGCCGGCTCCGGCAACATACGTTTGTTGAGCGATCCGGCCGTGGTCCATACGGACATCAAGGGTTCCGGCCGCGTGATCCGTGCCTCCAGCCGGTAAGAGACCGGCCCTGTTTCTTCGATCCGTTGGGGTGGTTCAAAGCCCCCTCGGGGAGTTGTCAACGTAGACGCGAGCCGGTGTATTGAGCGCAAACGGGGTCGCAAAATTCTGTCGCGTCGGACGGGCGCACAAAGGGAGGGTCTATGTCGCGCTGGAAACGATCTATTTTGACTACGACATTGAACCTTTGTGCTCTTTTGGTCGCGGGGTATCTCAATTCTTCGTTGGCGCAGAACGCCAACGCACCGGTCTGGCCTACGAAAGAATGGCTTATATCTACGCCCGAAGCACAAGGCATGGATTCAGCGGCACTTGCCAAGCTCGTCGCTTATGGCGAGGGCCATCGCTTTGACAGCTTGCTTATCGTGCGCCACGGACGAATAGTCGTGGAGGCATCCTACGCTCTCTACCCGGGGAATACTCCGCACGAGATATTCTCCGCCACGAAGGCCGTCACCGGCACTCTTCTGGCGATGGTTTACAAGGATGGCTTGCTCGACCGTTTCGATCGTCCCATGCTGGATTTCTTCAATGATCGAACCATTGCGAATATCGATGATCGCAAGCGAGCCATCACGATCCAAAACCTCTTGGACATGACATCGGGATTTAGCTGGGATCAAGGCTTCGAAGGGGGAAAGCAACAAACGATGCAGGATATGTATCGTGCCTCCAATCGGATTCAGTTCATCCTCGACCGCCCGATGGCCTATCCGCCGGGAGAGGTCTTCAACTACAGCAACGGCGATCCAAACCTCATCTCGGCAATTATCACGCGGCTTACGGGTAACCCTGCCGAGCATTACGCGCGGGAAAAGCTGTTCACGCCTTTAGGCATCACCGACTGGCACTGGGATCGCGATCCTCAAGGTCTCACGATAGGAGATGGGATGCTGTTTCTGTTGCCACGTGACATGGCAAAGATCGGCTATCTATATTTGCACCACGGTGAATGGGTAGGACGGCAACTGCTTCCACCGGGCTGGGCTGATGTCCTAAGCCACCGGACCGTGAACACGCATGCGTCTTATGATCCAAGAATGAGCTATTCGAATTTCTTCTGGATACTCCCAGACCAGCACGTCTATATAGCAAGTGGGAAAAATGGTCAGGATATCGCGGTATTTCCCGATCTCGACATCGTAGTAGTGACTACGGCCAGAAAATACGTCTCGTTTCGCGCCCTCGCTAACTATGTCGCTTCTGCGGTCAAATCGGATGTCGCATTGCCTCCAAACCCCGGCAGCGAGGGGCAGCTTGCAAGCGCAATTCGGGACGCGGCAACCGAAAAACCGACCCCTGTTGGCCCAACACCAGATATTGCATCTGCAATTTCAGGGAAAACCTATAAATTTCCGGCCAATGAACTTGGCTTAAAATCCTTCACGTTGTTTCTTACCGACCAAAATCCTCATATTGAGTACGAGTTGTACTTGGCTAATCCAGCAGGTGCCTCGATTAAGTACAACCATCCCATCGGACTCAACGGGCTTTATAGTAAGGGTTTGTCGACCCTTTCCGATCCCTACCCCGGCAGCATTCCGGCAGCAAAGGGGACGTGGAAGGACGCAACGACCTTCGAATTTGATATCCAGAACATTGGGCAGGGAACGCAGATCAAATATACTTTGTCGTTCAACGGTAACGAACTCGGCTTTCGGCGTATCGACGATGACGGCTGGGTGCTCTCAGCAACAGGTAAGCGGGACGATTAGGGCTCAGACATGTAAAAAGGGCGACATCAGAGGTGGCCTGGAAAATCTGGACAGGGGGATAAGTGGATTTTCTGCCTGAACGGCGGCCAGGATGGCCGCGGATCAGGAGAGAGCGATGACGAGACGGGCACGCCGGAATCACACACCGGCCTTTAAGGCGAAGGTGGCGCTGGCCGCCATCAAGGGTGAGAAGACGCTGGCCGAGCTGGCGCAGCTCTTCGATGTGCATCCGAACCAGATCACGAGCTGGAAGGCGCAGCTTCTCGACGGGGCGGCCGGGGTGTTCGGCGCCGGCGGTGCGCATCCGGAAGCGGCGCCGGGGGTGGATTTGAAGGCGCTGCATGCAAAGATCGGGGAGCTCGCGCTGGAGAATGATTTTTTGGCCGGCGCGTTCGGCAAGGCCGGCATGCTGAGCGCCAAGCGATGATCGACCGCGAGCATGCGCTCCCGCTGACGCGGCAGGCAAAGCTTCTGAAGCTGAGCCGCAGCGGCCTCTACTACCGGCCCCGTCCGGTGCCGCCGGCGGATCTTGCGATCATGCGGCGGATCGACGAGCTGCATCTCGACTACCCGTTCGCGGGCAGCCGGATGCTGCGCGACCTGTTGCGCGGCGAGGGCGTCGCGATCGGTCGCTGCCGGGTTGCTGCGATAATGAAGCGCATGGCGATCGAGGCGCTCTATCGCCGGCCGAACGCCTCGAAGCCGGCGCCGGGGCACAAGATCTACCCGTATCTGCTGCGCGACGTGAAGGTCGAGCGGCCGAACCGGGTGTGGGCGATGGACATCACCTACATCCCCATGGCGCGCGGCTTCGTCTATCTCGCCGCCGTGGTCGACTGGTTCAGCCGCCGGGTTCTGGCCTGGCGGCTCTCGATCACGATGGAGGTGGAGTTCTGCCTCGAGGCGGTGGCCGAGGCACTCGCCAAGCACGGCCGGCCGGAGATCTTCAACACGGACCAGGGCAGCCAATTCACCAGCGCCGAGTTCACCGGCCTGCTGCTGGCGAAGGCCATTGCCATCAGCATGGACGGCAAGGGATCGTGGCGCGACAACGTCTTTGTCGAGCGGCTCTGGCGCTCGGTCAAATACGAGGAGGTCTACCTCCGGGCCTATGACAGCGTCGGCGAGGCGCGCGCCTCGATCGGTCGGTATCTGGAGTTCTACAACCGCAAGAGGCCGCATTCGAGCCTTGACGCCCGAACGCCGGATCACGCCTACTTCCACAACCTGCCGCAGGCAGCGGCAGCATGAATTTCGCCGCCTTTTTCGGGGCGTCAGTCTGGTCGGGCTACGCCCTCCCGGCGTGCCACCCCGAAAAAGGCACCCCACGCCAACCGGCAGAGGTTCCACTTATCCAGAGCGGAAATCTGTCCGGACGAAGCCGGCCACCTCTATCGTTGCATCACAAATTTTGCGAAGCGCCCGACTGTCACAGGCGGTGGGGTTCCCTTTATTCTATCGCCATGCCTACTGCCGCAAAAGGGGAGAAGCCCGTAACTATCCAGGCGACGGCTTCGGCGGTCCATTGCGATGCCGGGGAGACTTGCCGCCCGTCTTGCCGGTGCGACGGCCCTTCACCAACGACGTGCACGGCGAACTTCCGCTGCCCACCCAATGCCGCCGGCTAGCGAAGCCACCGGTAATGTCTCCTGAGGGGCATGAAGAGCGGTTCCCGCCACGAAGGCTGAGGGTCGAGCTATTCGCGAAAGTTGGTGACGGGCTGACGGGATGAAGCATCTCACCCTCGCAGGCGATCCTTGTAACGATCCGGTGCGCGCTGTCGCTCGGATGGCTCGGTGAGTCGATGAGTGCTATGCTAGTTGAGAATCTGACATTTGGTCCCTCAAGGAAGGGCCGAAACTCGCAGAACTCTGGTAGTTCACGGTACCATCTGTTGCGTTCTGACTACTAGCGGCGGCGTCGTGGACAGGAGTTGCCATACTCCAGCTTGACCAGATAAAGTTCAAAGCCTTCCGCCACTTGTCTTCAAAATGACAGATCGATTAACGAGGCTGATGTAGAACAATCTTGATGGTGGGTCGCATCCGTTCGGAATAATGCACCGGAAACCTGGCGATCAACGCCCAGCGCAAATCGGCCTGGGGATCGACAGCTCTGGCGACCACTTGGCGAAAAAGGTACGGCCAACTGGATCGTACCATCGCAGATACGGCCGTCGTCGAGGAAGCGGGTGAAGGCCGGCCAGCGCGTCAGCATGTAGTCGATCGCCTTGGCGGTTTCGGCATGGCGCGACAGGCGGGCGCGCTCGGCGCGCATCCATGTTGCGAGATCGGCGACAATCGGCCGGCTCTGCCGCTGCCGCGCCGCCAGGCGATCGGCGGCCGGCAGGCCGTTGATCTCGCGCTCAGTGGCGAACAGCTCGTCGATGCGGCGGATCGCCGCGACCGCCAGCGGCGCTTTCCTGAGATCGGCCAGCTCGAAGAACTTGCGCCGGCCGTGGCTCCAGCAGGCCGCCTCGGTGATCGGGCCCGGTTTGCGTTTGCCGTCGTAGAGCTTGCCGAACCCGGCCCACGGGTCCGCGCTTTGCGCGGCCCGAGGACAGGCGCCAGCGTCGGCCTGCAGGATACCGGCATAGCTGGCCAGATGCCGCGCAGGATGCTCGCCGGCACGATTGCGCGAGTAAAAGAACACCGCCGCCGGCGGGTCAGGCCCGGCAAACGGCCGGTCGTCTCGCACGTAAGTCCATAATCGGCCGGTGATCGTCTTGCCCTTGGCGAGCACCGGCACCGTGGTGTCGTCGCCATGGACGCGCGCGGCGGCGAAGACGTGGCGGCGGATCAGCTCGGTGAGCGGGCTCAGCACGGCCGCGCCGGCGCCGACATGATCGGCCAGGGTCGAGACGTCGAGGTCGACGCCCTCGCGGGCATAGGCTTCGCTCTGCCGGTTCAGCGGTTGATGCTCGCCGTACTTGGCATAAAGGATCATCGCCAAGAGGCTGGGCCCGACATGGCCGCGCGGAATGACGTGGAACGGCCCCACGGGACAAGCCCGTGGGCTAAAGGCCCACGGCGGCTGCGTGATCTTCTCGCACGACCGGCAGGAGAATTTCTCACGCACGGTCTGGATCACCTTCCACTTCCGCGGTACCACCTCCAGCGTCTCGGTAATCGTCTCGCCGAGCTTGGCGAGCTTGCCGCCGCAACACGGACAGGCGCTCGGCGCCGGGATCACCACGCGCTCGCGCGGCAGATGCGCCGGAAAGGGCGCGCGCACCGGCTTTCTGCGGGTGAACCGGTGCACCGTCGTGCTGCCGATCGGCGCCGCTGCGATCTCGTCCTCGGCGGCACTGGCGGCCGCTTCCTCGAGTTGCAACTCCAGCTGGTCGAGCAGCCTGCGGCCGCGCTCGGCGGATTGCCCGTATTGCTCGCGCCGCAGCTTGGCGATCTGCAGTTTGTAGTAGGCGACCAGCGCCTCGGCGCCGGCGGCGCGCGCCTCGGCCTGTTGCCGCGCCTCCCGTTCGCTCGCCAGCGCTGCCTGCAGCGCGGCGATTTCTGCGGCCGGGTTGTCGGGCGTCAGCGTCACGAGCCGATTGTCGGGGCCCGCGCCAGCCGTGTCGCCGCTCAACCAAAGGCTAAGTCAATCTGTCGGTGCGCCAGGGCAAGCTGGCGCGGTCTAGTCGGTGAAAGTCCGACCCAGGTAAGGCCATAGCAGGCCGCCTGGTAGCGAGTGTTGCGTGGCCGTCGGTAACGGCGGTCGCGAAGCGTACACAGCAATCGTGTGGGGTGTGGGATTGAGCCACGAAAGTGACAACAATGCAGGGGCCGAGACCGTCGGCACGGTCGAAGGCAACATGTGCGGCACCGCTATGCGAGGGGCCGACGCCCTGCCGGGGTCGAAGACCACATCACGCCCGAACAGATCGCGTCGGAACCTGGGAGATCCCGCGTTCGACCAGCGGCGGCTTTGCCGTCCTGGCCCGCATCGGGAAGGCGAGGAGCCGTAGCCGATGATGCACAAACGCGGGAAGTCAGCCTCCGCCATAGTAGCAGCGAAGCCGACGAACAATGCCGGGCGACCGGCGGCGGAGCCGGTGGAGCGAAGGGCGGAGACCAAGGGGAATGCGGACCAGCAAAGCACGCGCCGGGCGCAGGACCGGGAAAGCGTGTCAATTGCGCTGGACCGCATACGAGAAGTCGCAAGGCAACGGAAGAAGGAACGGTTCACCGCGCTCTTCCACCACATCAGTCCCAGCCTGCTCCGGATGGCCTTCCTCGCGCTCAAGCGCGACGCGGCACCGGGTGTTGATGGGCTGACCTGGAGGGACTACGAGGCAGATCTCGAGTGCAACCTCGCCGATCTGCATGAACGGGTCCACAGGGGAGCGTACCGGACACTGCCGTCCCGGCGTCGGTACATACCGAAGGCCGATGGTCGGCAACGCCCGCTTGCGGTCGCCGCCGTCGAAGACAAGATTGTCCAGAGGGCGGCGCTCGCGGTGCTCAACGCGATCTACGAGGAGGACTTCCTCGGGTTCTCGTACGGGTTCCGACCAAAGCGCAGCCAGCACGATGCGCTGGACGCACTCATCGTCGGGATCTCGCGCAAAAAGGTGAACTACATTCTCGACGCGGACATCCGGAGCTTCTTCAATTCGGTCAGCCAAGAATGGCTGGTCCGCTTCCTGAAGCACCGGATCAACGACCCGCGCATGATCCGCCTGATCCAGAAATGGCTGAAGGCGGGCGTTCTCGAAGACGGGGTCGTGACGGTCAGCGATAGGGGAACGGGGCAGGGCTCGGTAATCTCGCCGCTCCTCGCCAACGTTTACCTGCACTACGTCTTCGATCTCTGGGCCGAACGCTGGCGACGGCGTGAGGCTGCGGGCGACATGATCATCGTGCGCTATGCCGACGACCTCGTCGTCGGTTTCGAGCATGAGAACGACGCCCGGCGCTTCTGGGATGCCATGCGCGAGCGACTGCAGGAGTTTGTGCTCACGCTCCATCCGGAGAAGACCCGACTGCTCAAATTCGGCCGCTATGCGGCGGCCGCCCGAAAGCGGCTCGGGCTCAGCAAACCGGAGACCTTCGCTTTCCTTGGCTTCACCTTCATCAGCGGCAAGTCCCGTGGCGGCGCTTTCCTGGTTCACCGGAAGACCCGACGCGACCGCATGTCGGCAAAGCTCAAGGAGATCAGGGAGGAGCTGCATCGGCGGATGCATCGTCCGATCCCCGAACAAGGGGCCTGGCTCCGCCAAGTCGTCACCGGCTTTTTCGCCTACCACGCAGTGCCGACCAACTTTCGTGCCCTGCTGGTGTTCCACGCCCATGTCAAAGGCCTCTGGTATCGCACGCTTCGGCGACGCAGCCAGAAGGACCGGACCACATGGGACCGGATGTTGAAGCTGGCCGACGAATTCCTCCCGCAGCCCCGCATCCTTCACCCCTGGCCTAACCAGCGCTTCGACGTCAATCACCCGAGGTGGGCGCCGTATGCGGGAAAGCCGCACGTACGGTGCTGTGCGGGGGGCGCCCAGTAATGGGTGTCCCTACCGCGCTCAGCCTCATCCTGCCGCTGCCGGCCGCCAGGTCCGAACCGGGTTCCGCCAATCAATCCCATCAAGCATATAGGCGAGCTGCGCCGGGGCGATCGCGACCATGCCGTCAGCCGGCGACGGCCAGATAAACCGGCCGCGTTCGAGCCGCTTGGCGTAGAGCGACATTCCGATCCCGTCGTGCCAGAGAATCTTGATCAGGTGACCTCGTTTCCCTCTAAAAACGTACAAATCGCCAGCATGCGGGTCGCGACCGAGCTTCTCCTGCACCTGCAGCGCCAGGCTGTTCATGCCGCGCCGCATGTCGGTGTGGCCAACCGCCAGCCACACCCGAACCCCGGAGGGAACCGGGATCATCGGCGCGACAGCGCCTTGACGACCGCCGCCGCCAGTTCCGCTGGAACCGATCCCGGTATCCGAACCCGCGCCTTGCCAGCGAATTCGACCTCGATCGCCGGCTCGCCGCATACCGCACCGCCAGCCGCTGCATCCGCCGCCGTGTCGGGCGGCGCGATCAGGACCGGCGCAAACCCCGCGGCGAGGCTGCGCAGTTCCTTGCGCCAGCGATAGATCTGCCCAGCGCCGATATCGGCGCGCCGCGCCACCTCCCTCACCACCACGCCCGGCGCCAAGCTCTCGACGACAATCGCCCGTTTCTGTTCCTCGGACCAGCGCCGCCGCCGTTCCGGCCCGGTTATCACCTCAACTCGCGCCATCGCACCGTCTCTTGCACTGTGCAAGCACTGTCATTTGCACCGATGCTTCCAGACAGCCCCCAATGGCCGTTTCAGCGCAAGGCGGCCCTCACCGGACGGTTACGGAGATCCTAAAGTCGTAACGATTGCGGTTGCCGATACCGGCAGCGGCATGTCGCCCGAGGTCAAAGCGCGCGCCTTCGACCCGTTTTTTACCAGCAAGCCGATCGGCAAGGGCACCGGCCTTGGGCTGTCGCAAGTCTACGGCATCACCAGCAGACTGGCGGTGACGTCGCGATCGATAGCGAAGTCGGCAAGGGCACGACCGTGACCTTGCTTCTGCCACGCGCGGACGCCAACGCCGCCGCCCGCCGGCAGAGGAGACGAGAGCACCGAAATCCCCGAATTCAAGAAGATCTTGATTGTTGTACAGGATGTCGGGCATGGCAATGCCGCGCTCGCGATCCTTGGCGAATTCGATCCGCACCTCTTGGTGCTCGATTTTGCGATGCCCGGGATAAATGGTGCGGACATGGCGATGGCCGCCCCGCGGGGAAATCCCGGGTTGTGTATCCTTCTTCGTCAGCGGCTTTGCCGATTTCGTGGCTCTAGAGGCTGCCGTCGGCGGTGCGCCCTTGCTGCGTAAGCCCTTCCGCGCCTCCGAGCTCGCCGCGGCGATACGTTCGGCGCTCGATGCGCCGCGCCGCTGACCCTATCCGCCGTCGCCGCATTGATCGACCTCGCCGCGACGTCCCGGTTCGCAAACCCGAGCAATCCCCTTGCCTTACCCAAGCACCGCACTCGACTTCGTTAACGGGCCAACGGTGACCTCTCGGCGGCTACCCGGACACGAACCGGGAGAAGCAACCCACCATGGATCTCACCCAGTGAACCGAGTCGCTCGGCCAGTTGTGCCAAAGTTGCCCCACGAGACAGATCGAAGAAAAGGGCAGCTTCCTTGAATACGGCAGCCACCCGGTTTGGTTTCTCGGCTCGTTTCTCACGCATATGATGTCTCCAACCTCTACTAGATAAATGCGTTAACTCCACGACGAGGCATTTTGTCCCGTGAATTTTGTATCAATTGATTGCAATGTGGGGAAGCTTCGCAACAGGCGAGAGAACAGGGTTGCTTGGACGATTGTGGACGATCAAGCGCCACAGCGTTCGGCGATTGCTCAGCAGGCGGAACTCCTGGCTCTCCGCGGTCTTTACGTGGGCGGCGGTGAAGCCCGACCGGGTATCGCCTGGGCGATCACACGCGTGTCGTGCCATATGCCGATTTGGACGAATTTCCTCACAACGCGTAATTGCTGATGCGGGGTGAAAGCGCCCAGAGGAGGGCTGCCGGCGGTTGGAAACCTCAGCCTGGGGCCGCCTTCGGGGCTGACGGTATTGGCAGTCGGCGAAGCTCGGCAGGCGGTTGTGGAACCGGCTGGTGGCGTAGATTGGCGGCCACTCCCCCGAGGACCTCGCCGGGATGTTCCGCGCGGGAGAGTGCCGCACCGCCAAATGAAACGGCCATTCCGAAAACCCCTTGGCGCGCGGCCTTTCGCGACCCGCGGAAAGCCTGCCTCCGCGGGCGGCGAAAACGTCATTCCCAATACACTTGTTTACCGAATGGCGCGCGAAGCTATTCTGAGACGGCTCCTGACGAGCCGGAGAGCCGATGAAGCGCGTTGCCCTCTATCTGCGGGTCTCGACCACGGAGCAGACGGTCGCCAATCAGCGCCTGGAGCTGGAAGCGGTCGCGGCGCGGCATCAATGGCGGGTGGTTGCCACCCTCGCCGACGAGGGCGTAAGCGGCACGAAAGGGCGGGATCGGCGTCCTGGCTTCGACGCGTTGTGCAAGGGCGTTGCTCGGCGCGAGTTCGACCTGGTGGCGGCGTGGTCGGTCGATCGGCTGGGCCGCAGCTTGCAAGACCTGGTGGGGTTTCTCGGCTAGCTCCACGCCAAGGGCGTTGACCTGTACCTTCATCAGCAAGGCTTGGATACGACCACGCCCGCCGGCAAGGCGTTGTTTCAGATGCTCGGCGTCTTCGCCGAGTTCGAGAGGGCGATGATTGTCGAACGCGTGCGCAGCGGCCTCGCGCGCGCCAAGGCACAAGGCAAGCGGCTGGGCCGGCCAAAGCTGAGCCCGGCGAAAGAGCGTGCGGTCCGCGCGGCGCTGGAGGCCGGCAGGGGGGATGT
Source organism: uncultured Alphaproteobacteria bacterium (assembly GCA_963775525.1). Classification (GTDB taxonomy): domain Bacteria; phylum Pseudomonadota; class Alphaproteobacteria; order ATCC43930; family CGMCC-115725; genus AP-15. The sequence continues at coordinate 77,088 of CAVZJF010000020.1, forward strand.
CGGCGATCGCCCGTGAACAGCATGTCGGCGCCGGGACGGAGCTTCGGATCAGCCGCACGATGCAGGTTGTCGACTAGGCGCCGCAGCTCGCAGCCATCGAGGACCGGAGCATGGATCGCGACGCGGAATTGGAGGTCGTCCGGCGGGCCTACGCTAGGCAGATCATGGCGGTCGTTGGAGTGTCCGACCGGCGCCTCGAGACCGCCTTTGCCGCGGTCAAGCGCGAGGAGTTTCTCGGGCGCGGCCCCTGGCAAGTCGTGCGCTGGGGGCGCGGTTATGTGCCGACCCCGAACCGCAATCCGATCTACATCTACGACGACGTGATGGTCGGCATTATCCCTGAACGCCACCTCAACAACGGCCAGCCCTCGTTGCATGCGGCGCTGATCGCCAGTGCGGCGCCGAGGCCGGGCGAGCACGCCGTGCATGTCGGCGCCGGGGTCGGCTATTATACGGCGATATTGCATCGGCTCGTCGGTCGCCACGGCAGGGTTACGGCGATCGAATTCGATACCGGGCTGGCCGCGCGGCTCGCGGCAAATTTTGCCGGGGTGTGCAACATCCGGGTCGTGCACGGCGATGGTGCCCGCGTCGCGTTCGACAGCGCCGACGTCATCTATGTCAATGCCGGCGCGACGAAGCCGGCGGAGGCATGGCTCGAGCGCCTGGCCGAGGGCGGGCGGCTGATCCTGCCGCTGACCGCCGGTGCGTTTCCGGCCGGCGATGTGCAGCAGGGCGCGGTGTTTCGGATCGAGCGCCGGGGCGGTGATTTTCTTGCGCAGCGGATCTCCGGAGTAGCAATCTTTCCGTGCGAGGGAATGCGCGACGCGGAATCCGAGGCCGCGCTCGCCGCGGCGTTTGAGAAGGGCGGTGCCCCGGAAGTGACGCGCCTTTACCGGCGCGACGACGTGCCCGAGGAGAATTGCTGGTTGCGCGGGGTGGGTTGGTCCCTAGCCTATCGCTAAACGATCACGGAAACAACGCCGGAGAGCTACCGCAAAAGCGCTCGTTTTTATAGGTGTGTTTTGCAAACAAGACTTGTGATCTTGTGCTCCCATAGAGATGCGGGCCTAACCGCGCTAATCACGCCGCCCGGCGCGGATCCGATGCGGCGGGCGAGGTCTCGCTCGAAACGAAAAGAAGCGAACATTCCGCCCGCTCGAGCAGCTCCGCGGGGATTTCTCCGAAGAATAGCTGATCGCTGGGTCGCGGGCTGACGCCGATCACCAGCAGATTATGGCTGCCGTCGGCGATCTGGCCGAGAATTGCTGTTTGGGGGGAAAGGATCCGGCGCACCAGCCCTTTGACATCGACACCATAGGCATCGCCGAGCTGCACGACCTCGCGGACGATGGCCTCGGCGCTGGACAGTGGCGCAAAGGCGGCGCCGATGTCGCTTTGCCAGGAACGGGATTTTCTTTGGCCGCCGGCCACGTGAAGTGCGGTGAGCGAGCCGCGCGAGGCGCTGGCGAGCGCGATCGCTAGCTCGGCAGCCTGCCGCGATACCGCTGTGCCAGTCACCGGCACGAGAATGTTGAGCGGTGTTCCGATCGCTTCCTGACGGTCGACGCCGCGCGCGATCACGATCGCAAAGGGCCCCCCGAACCCGACCGCGCTTTTGGTGATCTGCGCGTGGAACTTGCCGCCTTCCGAGGCCGGCTCGCGCCCGATGACGAGCAGGCCGTAACCCTTGTTCGCCTCGGCTTGGATGGCCTCGTCGCTGGGTTCCTCGACGCGGGTGACGATGTCGGCCGGCAGGCGGGTCGGTTCGGCCGGGCCGGCTTCGCCGCCGGTTTTCGCACTCTCCGCAACGACAGCCTTTGTGCGTTCGGCCTCTCTGGCGCCCTCGGGCGGAGAATATGCCGAGGCGTAGTCAAAATGGATCACGGTCGCGGGGATACGACGCGCCCCTGAAAGCAGTCCGATGAGGCTCGACGCAAACTGCCCGCTCGGGCTCGCATCGACGGCGACGAGCAGCCGTTCGACCCGGCCGAGGAATCCCCGCGCCTCTAATTCCTCCCGCTCCAGCCGGACCGCCTCCTGCGGAGTCATCGGTACACGGCTTAGGGCCCAACGCAGCAAAGGGGGCATCGTCACCGTGCTGACGATGGCCATGGATACGATCGCAGTGAAGAGATCCTGGTTGAGCACGCCCACCGAGAGCCCGATCGAGGCGATGATCACCTCGGTCGAGCCGCGCGCGTTCATGCCGCAGCCCAGAGCGAGCGACTCCGGCCTGCTCAATCCACCCAATCGGCCGCCGAGAAAGGCGCCACTGAATTTGCCGAGGGAGGCTATGGCGATGAGGCCGATCGTAAGCAGAAGCAAATCTGCCCGCGCGAGCACGGTCAGATTGGTCCGCAATCCGGCCAATCCGAAGAAGACCGGCATGAACAGCGCGACGATGAGGCCGCGGAGCTGCTCGTCGATGTGCCGCGTCAGAATTGGCGACTGGCCGACGAGAACACCGGCGACGAACGCGCCAAGCACGATGTGCAGCCCGAGCGCGTCGGTGATCAGCCCCATGCCAGCGGTCACCACCAGGATCGCGGTGATCACGGGCAGATCGCTGACGAACAGATCGTTCGTCCACCGGATCAGGCGGAAGACGAGCCGGCGACCAATGCTGAAGCTGAAGGCCAGAAAGATGGCGATCCCGCCGAGGCTCTTGGCAAGTGCGACGGGGTCAAACCGGCCATGCAGCGCGAGCCCGAGCGTTACCGACAGGATGATCCAGCCGATCGTGTCGTCGATCACTGCCGATGTGACGATTACCTGGCCGAGGTTGCGGCGGGCGAAGCCGACCTCGCGCACCACCATCGCGACAATCTTCACCGAGGAGATCGACAGCGCAGTCCCGAGAAAGAGGCTCGCGATCAGCCGCTGCTGCGGGTTGGGCAGCATGGCCGCCGGGAGCAGCTCGCCGACGAGAACCCCGCACAGGAAGGGCACCAGGATGCCACCGATGGAGGCGCTCGCCGCAATCCGGCCCGAGCGACGGAACACCGAGAGATCCGTCTCCATTCCGGTAAGCAAAAGGAGCAGCAGAATGCCGAGCTGCGCCACCGCCTCGATCATCGCCTGCTGGTCGGGGCTCGGCGGAAACAGGTTGCGCTGAAGCCCGGGCCAGAGGGCGCCGAGAACGGACGGCCCGAGCAGGATGCCCCCGATCAGCTGCCCCACCACGGCGGGCTGGCCAAGCCGTTGCATCAGTTCGCCGGCAAGCCGACCACATACCAGCAGGGCCATCAATTCGGCGAGAAACACGGCTTCTGAGTGGCCGAGCGTGTCTGTCGCAGCGGCGAATGCCGCTGCCGGGGCAAGGCAGAAGGGGAGAGACGCGAGCGAGCGCCGCATCGCACGACAAGTGAGCTTGACCATAATGTCTGAAAAGATCGAAGTGATTACCCGCAAGAGAAATCCGGAGTTGAGCGGCCGCGAGGGTTTGGTTCTGACACCTCGGGGCGCCCTGCGGGCGGGTTGCCGTCCGCCTAAGCGCGGCAAGCCAGGGCAGGGCCCCTACCGATTGCGCGTTGCGTACCGGTCCTCCGTAGCCCTTCGCAGCATCCCTCCCCCTCCTGCAGCCAGGACGATTGCGTCTGAATGACTGAGATCGAAGCCGTTGCGGCTCTCGATCTCGCCCCCCCACAGGAACAGCCAACATCTGGACGAGACCCATCGTTCAGCCAAACCATACCAGAAGGTCTAGGGTGCGAGAGCGATCCGGGGTTGTCGATTTGCGCGCGGTCACGCTCGCCGGCGTCCTGGATAGGATGGTACGATCCAGTTGGCCGTACCTTTTTCGCCAAGTGGTCGCCAGGGCTGTCGATCCCCAGGCCGATTTGCGCTGGGCGTTGATCGCCAGGGTTTCCGGTGCATTATTCCGAACGGATGCGACCCACCATCAAGATTGTTCTACATCAGCCTCGTTAATCGATCTGTCATTTTGAAGACAAGTGGCGGAAGGCTTTGAACTTTATCTGGTCAAGCTGGAGTATGGCAACTCCTGTCCACGACGCCGCCGCTAGTAGTCAGAACGCAACAGATGGTACCGTGAACTACCAGAGTTTCTGCGAGTTTCGGCCCTTCCTTGAGGGACCAAATGTCAGATTCTCAACTAGCATAGCACTCATCGACTCACCGAGCCATCCGAGCGACAGCGCGCACCGGATCGTTACAAGGATCGCCTGCGAGGGTGAGATGCTTCATCCCGTCAGCCCGTCACCAACTTTCGCGAATAGCTCGACCCTCAGCCTTCGTGGCGGGAACCGCTCTTCATGCCCCATAGCCGACGCTCGCTGCGTTCGGCCTCGACCGCGGGTGGTGCCCATAGCCGCCGTTGGCCGACGCTAGCGAGAAGGCTCAGCTGCCAGCCTTGCTCTGTGGCGGGGCCAACATGTGGTCGGGATGGGACTCCGCAATGATGCGGGGGCCTCGCTGCAACGTAATCCTGGACTCAGGGTGCTCGCTGGTCGCCGCCCGGAAAATGGCTCGGGCAAGCTGCGGGTTCACGGCACGCGCGATAATGCGCTTTTCTCCGCTCTCCGAATCTGCAAGTTCGATCTTGTAGGGAAGGGCCTCCTGTGACCGGGACCGGGTGCCAGTCCTTGGCATTTTCGCTCTGCCTATAGGAGCTGTAATCGGATCAGTGCTGCGCGTTCCACCGCGAAAGGACGCGGTTCCTATGACGCAACGTCACGTAGCGATCGGGGTATTCCCGTGTCGCGGCGTAAAATGCGGCATAGCCGATGCTGCCGTTTGCAGTTATCGCGAGGATCTGCTGAACGCTCGTCCGCTCGGCGTTCCACAACTCGACCTTGTAGGGAAGATCATCTCGCGGTGCGGTCGAGCCATCGGAGCCATCCTCGGGCGCGGGATTTTCCGCATTTTCTTGGCCCTGAGCCATCAGGTAAGGATGAAACAAGAACGCGACCGTTGGAATATTTCTGAGCGCGCTGTAACTCATGCTCGTGACCCGCGTTTGCTGTAATGCCTAACGGTGCCGTCTATCTTCTGGCTCCGGGGTTGCCTCTCACCAGCTCTGCAGGGCAAACATGCCTCCAACACCCGGCAGTGTCTACCATTCGAGTGAGGCTCACCGGTATGAGCTTCTGGTCGACGCGATCTCCGATTACGCCATCTGTATGCTCGACGCCGAAGGGTTCGTGACGACCTGGAATAGGGGCGCCGAGCGGATCGAGGGCTACAGCAGCGACGAGATTGTCGGGCAGCACTTTTCCCGCTTTTTTAGCCATCAGGATCAGGCGAAGGGCGTTCCCGCCGCCCTGCTCGCACAGGCCGCCACTGAGGGACGCTATGAGGCGGAAGGATGGCGCATCCGCAAGGATGGGAGCCGCTTCTGGTGCAACGCCGTGGTCCATCGGCTGCAAGACGAGAGTGGCAACATCATCGGCTTTGCCAAGATCATCCGCGATATCACCGAGCGAATGGAGGCACTTGAAGCCTTAAGGGAAAGCGAGCGCCGCTTCCGTATGTTGGTCGAAAGCGTCATCGATTACGCCATTTATATGATTGATCCGGAAGGCTTTGTCGTCAACTGGAATGCGGGGGCCGAACGATTGAAGGGTTACGCGGCAGCTGAGGTTGTCGGCCAGCATTTTTCGAAGTTTTACACGCGAGAAGACCGCGCTTCGGGGCTGCCCGGCCGTGTCCTCGAACAGGCTGCGCGTGAAGGGCGCTTCGAGGCGGACGGCTGGCACGTCCGCAAAGACGGAAGCCGGTTCTGGGCCTCGGTGGTCATTGATCCGATCCGCAATGCCGAGGGAAAGCTAGAAGGCTTTGCCAAGGTAACCCGCGATATCAGCGAGCGGCAGGCAGCCCAGGAAGCGTTACGGGAGAGTGAGCGCCAGTTTCGCCTTCTAGTTGCCGGGGTCACCGACTACGCCCTCTTCATGCTCGATCCGAACGGGATCGTCACAAGCTGGAATGCTGGCGCTGAGCGCATCAAGGGCTACACCGCCGAGGATATCATCGGCCAGCATTTCTCACGTTTTTATCCCGAGCGCGAACGTGCGGCGGGTGTGCCGTCGCGGGCTTTGTATACGGCGAGCCAGGAGGGCCGCTTTGAGGTGGAAGGATGGCGTGTCCGCAAGGACGGAAGCCTATTCTGGGCCAGCGTGGTCATCGATACGATCCGCGACGAGAAGGGCGCCCCGATCGGATTTGCCAAAATCACCCGCGACATCACCGAGAGACGCGAGGCCCAGATCGCGATGCAAGAAGCCGAGCAGCAGCGCGCCTATTCCCAGAAGATGGATGCACTCGGCCAACTCACGGGAGGGGTCGCGCACGACTTCAACAATCTCCTGATGGTAGTGAGCGGTCATACCCAACTGCTCAAGGCGCGGATGATCGCTGCCGACCCGAGGCTTGCCCGATCTTTTGGGGCCATAGAAGCGGTTATCGCGCGGGGAGAGGCGCTGACCCGGCAGTTATTGACGTTTTCGCGTCGTCATACGGTCCGTCCAACGGTATTCGCGCTCGGTGAGCGCATCGAGGGCTTCCGCGCCATGATGGCGAGTTCTATCGGTTCGGCGGTACCGCTCGTCGTCACGATCGAGCCGGATGTGTGGCCGGTAAAGGTTGATGCGAACGAATTCGAGCTTAGCCTTGTCAATATCACCCTCAATGCGCGCGATGCCATGCCGAACGGCGGGACGATTTCGTTGACCGCTGAAAATGTCACCCTGTCGGGCAGCGAAACCCCGGCGAAAATAAAAGGGGAATTCGTCGCCCTGAGGATTACCGACACGGGTACAGGGATACCGCCCGATCTGCTCCCCAAAGTCTTCGATCCTTTTTTCACGACCAAACCGGCTGAAAAGGGCAGCGGGCTTGGGCTATCGCAGGTCCATGGCTTCGCCCATCAATCGGGCGGCACGGTGATTATCACAAGCGAGCTTGGTAAAGGCACAGGGGTCACACTTTACCTGCCGCGCGGCCATGAGATCGCCAGCGTGCCGGAAGACGAGTTGGAGGCCGACAACGCGAGCGGCGGGTCAGTGCTGCTGGCGGAGGATAATCCCGAGGTCGCCGAGGTCAGCGCTTCGATGCTGGAGCAGTTTGGCTATCGGGTGCGAATTGTCCGCGACGCCGCTGCCGCGCTGACGGCGATTGACGAGCAGACTTTCGATTTGGTGATCAGCGATATTGTGATGGCGGGGTCGCTGGACGGCTTGGGTATGGCCCGCGCGATCCGCGAGCGGAAGCCTGAACTGCCCGTGCTTCTCGTGACCGGCTACAGCCACATGGTCAGTGAAGCGAGCGCCGAATTCATCGTAATGCATAAACCTTTCAAGCTCGCCGAATTGAGCCGGACAGTCTCGGGGCTAATTGCGGCGTCGAAGCAACCTCCCGAGAGCAATATCGTCCGGCTGCGCGACGCGCGGTCAGGCGTGGCTTTAAGGCCTCAGGAGAAATAGACGTAGACTTTTCTGTTACTGGCTGGATATGCCAACGATCTCCAAGGGCAACTTTACGGTTTGACCCTGGTGGCGAATGACCGCCTTCGGCGCTACCTCGCCATTCGCGGGCGCCCGGCGAACGGTTCCTCTCCACCCATAGCCGACCCCCGAGGTGCAGAAGTCAAGAATACCGTTGAAAAACTCGGCTAGAAACGGCGCCGGGCTGCCGATAGGAAGCAGAAGCGATCGCAGAGAAATGGTGGACGATGACGACGGTGGTTGGGTGATCTCCGCCCTTTGATCAGGTGGGGCAGCCAGCTGGTATTGGCGGGCGATCGGCCAGGAACCGAGCCAGCTTTCGTAAATTCTGGACCGTGGCGGCGAGCAGGAACTCATCTTTGGCGCCGGTGATCCCGCGCAGCCGCAGTCGTCGGAAGCTCAAGTTTCGCTTCAGATGGGCGAAGGCCATTTCGACCTTGCGCCGCTCCCGGGCGGAACGCGCGAACGCTTCAGTGCCCTTGAGCACACGCACATGTTCGCGTTCGGCCTCGAACAGGTTGCGGGTGACGATCCGCTTGGTTCCCTTGGTGCAGCGGGGCTTGAGAGCGCAGGCGCGGCAATCCGTGGTGCTCGCAAAATAGGGTAGGGCGCCATCGTCGCGCACCAACCCGGTGCTTTTGAGCTGCTTGCCGTCGGGACAGACGAAAAGGTTGGCCTGCGGATCAAAAGTGAAGTCCGAACGGGTGAAGAAGCCGTTGGTCTGGTGCTCGCGGTCAAGCAGCGGAATATGCGGCTCAATCTTACGCCGCATCAGCCAGCCGATCATCAGCCCCGATCCGTAGGCGGCGTCGGCTGCCAGCCGCTGCGGCTTGAGGCCAAAGCACTCTTGGGTTCGCTCGAGCACCGTCTTGGTCGCGGCGACTTCCGCGCTCCAGCGCGCCGCTGTCGCTTCGACGTCGACGATGATCGCCTGCTGCAAATCGATCAGGTAATTGGCGCCATAGGCAAATCCGACCTTCCGCTGGCCTTTGTTAGTCCACGCCGCGGTCGGATCGGTCAGCGATGTGACCTTTGGCGGGGCGGGCGGGTTGCCGGGCGGCATGTCGTTATCGGCATCCTCGGTCTTTGCCGCCTCGGCCGCTGCCTGATCAAGCGCCGCGAGGTATTCGCGCACCGGCCGGGTGAGCTTCTCCGTTTCCGGCCAGGCTGTGGGCTTGCCGTCGACTTTGCGGCCGGCGCTGGCGTCGGCCTCGATCACAGTGGCGTCGATGGCAAAGCCCTCGCCGCCGACCAGTCCAGCCCGCATGCAGCGCGCCACCACCTCTTCGAAGAGGCGGCGGAACAGGGCGCTCTCGCGAAACCGGCCGTGGCGGTTCTTGGAAAAGGTCGAATGATCCGGGACTGCACCCTCGAGCCCCAATCGACAAAACCATCGATACGCCAGATTGAGGTGCGTCTCTTCGCACAAGCGCCGCTCGGAGCGCAGGCCGTAGCAATAGCCGACCAGCAGCATTCGGATCATCAGTTCGGGATCTACCGAGGGCCGCCCGGTGTGGCTGTAAAACGGCGCCAGCTCGCGACGCAGACCACTCAAATCGAGCACGGCGTCGATCTTTCTCAGCAGATGATCAGCCGGCACCCAGTCTTCGAGCCGAAATTCGTAGAACAGCTGCTCCTGCAGCCCGGTCGGCTGTCCCATCATCCCCCCGATCCCCCAACCGATTGATGGTCAACGACATAATACCACGTCAGGACGCCGTATCGGACGAGTTTTTCAACGGTATTCAAGAATTACGGAAATTTCGTATGGGTAACTGTGACAGCGCATGGCCATTTGACCCTAATAGACCCTGCTAGTGAGCTGGACCCCTCGGTGAGGACCGTCTGGACCCGTTCGTTAGGTGGAGTCGCTGCCGTTCCGACCGCTTAAAATCATCAAGCGGCAAGAGTTTTTTGTTGTTGCTGTGGCGGCTGTGGGTATGTGGGCAACGCGCTGGCGTTGTCCAAGCGCAGCGTCATATCCACAGCCCTCCCGTCGATCGCGCCGATGATGCCACTGCGCCAGACCGCCATTGGCATCCGGTTGCCCAGGGCCTGGTGCGGTCGCTGGAGATTGTAGAACGCGATCCATGCGGCGATACCGGCCTTGGCGTCGCGGCCGTCGGCATAGCCCTTGAGGTAGACGTCCTCGTACTTCAGCGACCGCCACAAACGCTCGATGAAGACGTTGTCCATCCACCGGCCACGCCCGTCCATCGAGATGCGGACCCCGGCGGCGGCAAGCGTGCCGGTGAAGGCCGCGCTGGTGAATTGGCTGCCTTGGTCGGTGTTGAAGATCTCGGGCTTGCCGAACCGGGCCAGCGCCTCCTCGAGAGCCGATACGCAGAACGACACGTCCATCGTGTTCGACAGCCGCCAAGCCAGGACCGCCCGGCTCGCCCAGTCGATCACCGCCACAAGATAGAGGAAGCCTCGCCCGATCGGGATGTAGGTGATGTCGCTTGCCCAGACCTGGTTCGGCCGCTCGATCGCCATGTCGCGCAAGAGATAAGGGAAAATCTTGTGCCCCGGCGCTCGCACTGTCGTTCGCGGTTTTGGTCCCAGCGCCGCGATCCCCATCTGGCGCATCAGCCGCTGGACCCGCTTGCGGTTGACCGGATGCCCCGCGGCCCGCAGCATAACCGTCATCCGCCGCGATCCGAGGAACGGCCATGCGGTGAATAGCTCGTCCAACCGCCGCATCAGCACCAGATCGTTGTCATTGGCAGGCCGCGGCAAGCGGTAGACCGACGAGCGCGCGACGCTCAGCAGGACGCATTGCCGACGGATCGAAAGACCCGCGTGGTCGCGAGCAAGCAAGGCTCTGCGGCCCGGAGCGCTCATCTGCCGGACCTCTTGGCTAAAAAATCCCGTTCCACCGTCAACTGGCCGATCTTCGCGTGCAGCTTCTCGATCTCCCGCTCCCGGTCCGCCTCGGCGCCCCGCCCGACGCCCGCGTCAAACGCCCGCGCCGCCTGCTCCTGAAGCTGCTTCTTCCACGCGTAAATCTGGTTCGGATGCACCTCGTGCCGCTGAGCCAAGTCTGCAACCGTCGACTGCTCCCGTAGCGCCTCCAGCGCAATCTTCGCCTTCACAGCCGCATCAATCTTCCGTCGCGTCTTCTTCATCATCCACTCCGTCTATCATGACGGAACGGCTCACGCTCCAACTACCCGCCGGTCCCAAAATCGGGGTCCAGCTCACTAGATCGCGAATGAAGCAACCCCTTCGATACCGCAGCATCATATTGCCTGGCCTTCTCGTGACGGGGGCCGCGGGTCTGCTGGTCGCCTGCGTAACGGCGCGTCCGTCCGGCAATGCCGGCGTGCCGGAGCCTGCGAAATCAGTCGATCTCGCTCGATATGCAGGACTTTGGTATGAATTGGGTCGCTACGACAACAGATTCGAGCGTGGCTGTGAAGCGGTGACTGCCGAATATGTCCCGCTCCGCAATGGGCTGATCCAAGTCATTAACACGTGCCGCGAAGGCGCACCCGATGGCCGTGTTCGGCTTTCCAAAGGTCGCGCTAAAGTGATCAAAGGTTCGCACGACAGCAAGCTCAGAGTGTCGTTTTTTGGGCCGTTCTTTCTGGGAAATTACTGGGTGCTTGACCATGCCGATGACTACACCTGGTCAATAGTCGGGGAACCCTCCGGTCGTTATCTGTGGATTTTACGCGGGAGGCATCGCCAAGTACGGAGGTCAAGACCGCGCTCATTGATCTGGTACAGGCACTGGGCTACGATACGACCATGTTTCGCTATACGCACCAGCCGCCCGTGTGACTATCGGACGAGCTCCGCGAGCCAGCTGGATCAGAGGGTTACGGTTTGCACAAGATATGACCGGAACCACGTCAGGACGGAGGGGCAGACCCTCGACCCGCAGCCGACGCCTACATCCCTTGCAAAAGTCGCTGCCGCTTCCGTTCTTCTACAGCCGGCGACGGCGGAAAGGGTGAATGATGCCGAGCAAGACCATTTTGGCGACGACAATAGCCTCGATCAGTAAGAGGGCGCGATCGGCGCCGAAAATTCGCAGCGCGCTTTCGGCCTTACTCCCCCAGTCAAAAGGCAATCTGCCGGTGACGATTTTGATGAGCCGAAGGTTTTCGTCCGCAGCCTCCGTGAGGAGGGATGCGTCCCACCACCAAGCTGCAACGATAATTGCGAAAGCGCCGCCCAACGCAGCGCCCTTGAATATGCCGCGGCCGGCCACTCGCCCAACGAGGCTCAGGTGTCGGTTCACGGCTGGTAAACGTGCGGACCACACGGTTGATTACGGACCGGGGTGGACAGTGATCTGCGAGGCTCTACGTGATAATCGGGTGTATCCCCGTGCAGCGGCCGAGGTCAGATCGTGATCCGCTCGACCTCATCGAGGGTGATCGCATCGGCGGTGCGGTCGTAGAGCTTGGTGGTGCGCGGGCTTTCGTGCGCGGCCATCGCCTGGGCGTTTTCGAGAGTGCCGCCGGCCTCGAGATAGGCGGTGATGCCGGTCGCGCGGAACACGTGGCAGCCGAGCTTGACCTTGAAGCCGGCCTCGGCGGTGCGCCGGCGGATCATGCGGTAGGCGTCGACCCGGCTCATCGGCCTGTCGGTCAGCACGCCGGTCTTGCCGATCGCCGAGCGGAAGAGGGGGCCTTTGCCGTCCTCGCGGATCCCGGCGGCGGCGAGGTACTCGTCGATGAAAGCCTCGAGCTTGTGGTGTGCCGGCATCTCGTGGCGCTTGCCGCCTTTCTCGTGCAGGCGCACCCACCAGCGTTTCCCCTCGGGGTAATAGTCCTCGACCCGCATCGCGACGACGGCGCCGATGCGGGCGAAGGCGTAGGTCATGACGCCGATCAGCGCGCGATCGCGCAGGCCGACGAGCGTCGTTGTATCGATGCTTGCCAGCAGATGGCGGGCCTGGTCCTCGGTCAGCACCGGCGTCTTGCCGCGGCGCACGACGTGCTTGGGCCCGCGCACGGCATGCGCCGGGTTGACGGCGAGCACCTGGCCGAGCCGAACACTGGAAACACCTGCGGACCTCGAACCCGATAGAGAGCACCTTTGCCACCGTGCGGCACCGCACGATCCGCTCCAAGGGCTGCCTGTCGAACAAGACGGCGCTCGCGATGGTGTTCAAGCTCGTCGACGCTGCCCAGAAAAGCTGGCGCCGGCTCGATGGCCACAACCAGTTGCCCAAGCTCATTCAAGGTGTCAGGTTTACCGACGGGATCGAAGTCGACGCCGCCCCGACGTCCTCGCCGTCCCAGACCGCCGCCGCCTGATCACCTCAGGCCATCACCAAGATTCGGCGATAGCTCGGAATTATTTACTCTCTGGGTCTGTCGAGAAGCAGAGTTCCTTCGCGACAGATGCGGCCGATAATCTGGTTGGCGAGCACATGCAGCAGCAATGGCAGCCCGACCTCAACACGAACGATATCGTCATCGATATCGATCCGGCCGACAACGGTCTGCCGCATCGCCGCGACGGTAAAGTCGAGACGGTAGCCGGACCAGGCGTACTCGATCGAGTTAACGAAACTCGTCAGTTGCGCGCGAATATGCCCGAGTCCGTCGTCGAGCCGGCGCTTCGCGCCGTCGCGGCCGAGCCGGTGGGAGATCGTAACGATGATTGGGTCCGGCACGCCCGCCTCGCTTCATGCCTGCAGAAGAGTGCCTGTCGCCAACGCCGGAAACGCCATCACCGCTCCGCCCCTTCTATCGTACCTGTGCGCACAGGGGGGCGACCTCGGCAGGTTCCGGCGGAGCCGACGAGCGGGCGCACCCCGCGCGGGTGGTCGGAGCGAGCAGCGAGTAGGATCAGCCCTCGGCGGCACTCATCGGATCATCGCCCGATTGGGTCGGTTCGTGGGCAACGGATTGCGACAGGAACCAACGCTGGTTACGATTTTCCAACCGACCGGCGCGGCGATGGCGCTGCAGCGCGACGCCGAGATGGTTAGGCCGAACCGTAAGTCCGAGCTCGCGCGACAGGTAATCTGAGATTTCGCCAGCCGTGGCGCCGCTGCCATGCGCCTCGACCGCCCGCAATGCCGCATCGCTCACCGACGGTCCCTGAGCAACCTTGGTCCCGCGCGATCGGCGTTCGCCCGCCACGGAGGAGGCGGTTCGCGGCGGACGACCCCTTCTGCGGCGTTCGGCCGTGGCATCCCCGCCTTTGCCGAACCGTGAGATTACGCGCTCGGCAATGTCCAGTTCGTTGAGCTGCTCTGCCAGCTTCGCCCGGTCTGCGTCGAGCCGCGCCACTCTCTCGGCGATGCGCTGTTTTTCCTGCCCAATCTCTTCCAACGTGGCCATTTGCTTCCCCCGCTACTCCCCATACGCAAAGCGCCAGTACTTCCGGATAAATGGCGAATTACCGATCATATGACAAGCCCGGCATGCGGCAGCTGCGCTGCGTAGCGCCGCCGGAAATCGCTCGGGTTGTTGCTGCCGAGATCGAAATCGCCGTCGCGGGCATAACGCGCAACATTCAGTCTTTCCGCCGGCTCTGCCGACGCCGGCAACCAGATCGACGCTGAGGCATTTGTCGATCATAAAACCTCACGACGCAGCAATGTTGGCGAGCCGCTCGGGCGGGACCAATGAATCGGCTGATGATCGCGCCAGGGCTCCTTGTGCGGACGGACGCGCATTGGCTAGGCGCGGCGTGAACTGACGTCAGCCGGATCATTTCGACCCCGTGGGCAGCTCCTCGACCGGGTGTTGAGGTGCGCCGGAGACGACGAGATCGGGCTCGCCGGTGTCGCTGACCACCCCCGTCGGCAGACAGCCGGGTCTGCCCGCTTGGGGCCAGAATTCGGCTGCATTGGTTGCCGAAGGCGTCGTTGTATTGGCGTACCGGGACCTGGGGCTCGGCGGTCGGGTACGACTAAATCGACCATGCGGCTGGGGTGGATGAAACGGCCATTCCGAAAACCCCTTGGCGCGCGGCCTTTCGCGACCCGCGGAAAGCCTGCCTCCGCGGGCGGCGAAAACTGCATTCCCAATACACGTGTTTACCGAATGGCGCGCGAAGCTATTCTGAGACGGCTCCTGACGAGCCGGAGAGCCGATGAAGCGCGTTGCGCGGGCGCGGGAGGCGGCGTTCAGCCATGGGTCCCGCGGTTCCTTTGGAATCGCGAGGGCGCATTCGCCTCTACCTGGCTCTTATGCTGCGAGATCCATGTCTCAGCAGCCTCTTCGGTTGCGAACTCAGTTACGATAGTCGGGTTCGTGTCCGGGATAACGACCTCAACGCCGAACGTACCCTCCTTCGCGAGGGGCACGATGCGGTAGGTCGCCCCGGCGTGAGGGTGTATCCTCTGCATCGTGTTTATATGGCACGACGAACCGCGAGCGGAAACCCGTCGCGAAGATTGTTACATTCAAACTGACCCACTACCGCTGAGACCCACTACCGCTGGGGGCGCGGTTATGGCCGGCTCCGGATGGCGGCGTTCCTGGAAGACTTTATGGCCTATCGCTTCGACGATGTGCTCGGCGCGTGGAAGCCGTATCGAGAGGTGCTGCATCGCTCGCTGGAACGGAGCTGCCGACGCTGGGGCGTCGCCTTCGATCCGGCGGACGCCAGGCGATCGTCGAGGCGGTGCCGACCTGGGGGCCGCACGCCGATGTGCCAGCGGCGCTGGCGAAAGTCGCCGAGGTCCTGCCGCTGGTCATTTCTTTCCAACGCCGCCGATAGCCAGATCCGGTCCAATGTCGACAAGCTGGGCGCGCCGTTTCACGCCGTGCTGACCGCCGAACAGGCGAAGGCTTACAAGCCGCGCTTCCAGGCTTTCGAGTACAGGTTCGACGCCCTCGGCTGCGGGCCGGGAGCATTTCATGCACGTCTCGTCGAGCCTGCGCTACGACCTGATGTCGGCGCACGACTTGCGCATCGGCCGGCGGGTATTCGTCGACCGCGGGCACGGGCCCGGCAATCCTGCCTACGCCTACCAGACGATCGCCGACCTCGGCGGGCTGCTAGGCCTCACGGACGGCGGGCGATGAGTTGGGCTCCCGTGACCGAGCGACGGCTACCGCGCACCCCCTTCTCGGTGATTGCCGAGCGGATACGCGATGACACCCTGTCGGCAGCCTATGTCCCCCGGTGCGAGCCGCGCCCGGCAAACGCCGCGGCGGCAACCCCACGGAGTAGGTGGACATGAGTGATCAGATCACGCTGCCGCCAGTGTCGATGGCGGACCTGGATTCTGTCGCGGCGCTCGTGGCGGCGGTCCGTTGGCCGCACCGGCGGGCCGACATCGCCGCCCTGATCAAGCTCGGCCACGGCCGCATCGCGCGTGCCGGGGATGGCCGGACGCTCGGGGTCGGCCTGTGGTGGCCGTTCTGCGACACCGCCGCCCGGCTGGGTCTGGTCATGGTGTCGCCCGACAGCCAGGGCCTCGGCATCGGCCGCCGGCTGATGGAGCGGCTGCTGGCCGACGCCGCCCCCCGCTCGGTCATGCTGCTGGCGACGCCGGCCGGCCGGCCGCTTTACGAGAGGCTCGGATTTGTCAAAGTCGGCGCGGTCTGCCAGCACCAGGGCGAATACAGCGGCGGCCGACACCCGGATCCACGGATCCGCGCGGCGATCTCCGAAGATTGGTCTGCCGTGCTGTGCCTGGACGCGGCGGTATTCGGCATCCCGCGGCCGGCCGTCCTCGAGCACCTGCTGGCGGTCGGCCGGGCCTTCGTGCTGGTCGAGAACGGCAGAGTGGTCGGCTACGCCATCGAGCGCGCCTTCGGCCGCGGGTCGGTTGTCGGTCCGGTGGTAGCGGCGACCGAGCCCGCCGCGATTGCCCTATTCAATGCCGCTGCGCGTCCGGGTTTCGTGCGCGTCGACCGGCCGTCGGAGGCGGCGAATTTCGGCCGGCACCTGACAGCGTGCGGCCTGATGCCAGACAGCGAGTCGCCGGTCATGCTGCGCGGCGACTGGCCGGCGGCAACGGCGCCGCAGCGCATCTATGCGCTCGCCAGCCACGCCTTGGGCTAGGAGCAACGACATGCACCGGATCATCGTCATCGGCCGCGGACTGGTTGGCAGCGCCGCCGGCCGGCACTTGTCGGAACTGACCGACGGCGTGGTTGTCCTCGGCCCGGACGAGCCGGCCGACCGCGCGGCGCACACGGGCGTATTTGCCAGCCATTACGACGAGGGCCGCATCACGCGCGTAGTTGACCGGGACCCGGCCTGGGCGGTGACGGCGAAGCGCTCGATCGACCGCTACGCCGAAATCGAGGCCCGCAGCGGCATCCGGTTTTTCACCGATGCCGGCTATCTCGGGGTCGGCGCCGCCGGCTCCGATTACCTCGACCGCTGCGAGACAGTGGGACGGATGTTCGGCGCCGACATCACGCGGCTCGACGCCGCCGGCATCGCCGCCCGGTTTCCGTTCCTGGCCGTGCCGGACGGCGCCGAGGGCCTCTTCGAGGGCGGCCGCGCCGGCTACATCAGTCCGCGGGCCCTGGTCCGCGCACAGACCGAAGTTGCCCGGCAGCAGGGCGCCGTAATCATTGCTGACCAGGCGACTTCTTTGCGCCCAACCGCAGGCGGCGTCGAGGTCGACACCGGCCGCGGCGGCACCCTGCGGGCCGAGCGAGTGCTGGTCGCCACGGGCGCCTTCACCGATGCCTGCGGCCTCTTGCCGGTCGACCTGAAGCTGCGGGTACTCGGCAGAACCGTGGTCCTGGCGCATATCGATGACCGGCTGTTGACCGAGCTCGTCGGGATGCCGGCCCTCATAGATGCCGAGTCCGGCGCCTACATCCTGCCGCCGATCCGCTATCCTGACGGCCACCATTACCTGAAGATCGGCATCGGCAGCACGGCCGACCCAGAATTGCGGTCGGTGTCGGACCTCATAGGCTGGTTCAAGAGCGCGGGTTCCGCGGACAACCGCCGCGATTTCCAGGCGTTCGTCACCCGGCTAATCCCCGCCCTCGACCGCGGCCAGCACTGGCACACAGACACATGTGCCGTGGCCTTCACGGCGACCGGCCTGCCCTACATCGATCACGTGCTGGACGACCGCGTTGCCGTCGCGGTCGTCTGCAACGGCAAGGGGGCGAAGTCCTCCGACGACTGGGGCTGGCTCGCCGCTCGGCTGATGGCAGAGCTGGAATGGGAACACCCGGTACCGCGAGAACGGCTCCGGTTGCCGGCGGAGATCCGATAGGCACGTCCGCCACGCGGAACCGCCGAAGTCGGGTCAACTCAACGCTCGATCAGCGTTGGCCAAGAGTCCGGAAACGGCGCAGCCCCGCCGTTCTTAAAAACGAGGCAGACCGTGTGAAAACGCGGTCCGATTGGCAGAGATGGAGCATTGCTCACAGCTTGGGCGCGTAACCAGCCGGTGCAACGATCATGCGTCGGAAAAGCGGTCCGCGTTGAGCGTCACCGTCGTTTTGGGCCCCGGGTTAAGCAGGCCGCCGTCCTTATAGGGCAGCCAGCATCTTCGGGATTCCAACAAGGTTCACAGCCCGTGTGAGGTTATACGCGAGCGCCGTGAGACTGAACTCAGCTCGCACCTTCTCCAGACCCCGCATCAGGAAATAGCCCTGGTTCATCCATTGCTTGATGCTGCCGAACGGGTGCTCGACGGTTTCGCGCCGCACCCGGAGCAACTCGGGCCGTGCCGCCAAACGTTCGGCCATGCGGTCGAGCACCGCCTCATTGGCCCAACGGCTGATCCGTCGATAGCTATTCGGGGTGCAACGCGGTCTGAGCGGGCAGGTCCGACAGGCCCCGGGGTTGCAGTAATTGACCAAGGCATGCCCCTTGACCTCCGAGTGATAGCGGGGCTCGAGACGCTGTCCACCGGGGCAAAGATAGGTGTCGCTGCCCGCGTCGTAGCGAAACTCTTCCTTGCGGAACAACCCATGGCTGACCGCCGACCCGCGCTGTGGGCGAGCGACATAGGCATCGATGCCGGCCTCCTCGCAGGCCTGGATATCCTCGCCCTTGTAATAGCCCTTGTCGGCGACGGCATCGATCCGTTCGACACCGAGCACTTCTTTGGCGGCGCCGGCGGTCTGTGCCAGCAGCCCGAGATCGCTGCCGGCGTTGGTCACCTCCTGCGCGACGATCAGCTTGTGCTTGGCGTCGACCGCGATCTGCGCGTTGTAGCCCACCCCCACTTTCGGGTACGAAGCCATCGCCCGACTGTCCGGATCGGTCAGCGAAATCTGGCTCTCGCCGGTGCGCTCCAGTTCCTGTGACAGCTCGGCATATCGGCCACGACGCTCTTTCAGAATGGCGATCTTCTCTGCCAAGTTCTTCGCAGGGGCGCTGGTCGCCGTGCCGTCCTCGCTATCAGCGCGATCGAGGCGGGACAAATAGTCGGCCAGCCGCTCATCCGCCCATTGGATCAGCTTTTTCAGCTTCTCGCGGGTGAAGTTGCGATCCGTGCTGTTGACTGCTTTCAGCCGAGTACCGTCGACTGCCACCAGCTCGCGACCAAAGAGATCGAGCTTGCGGCAGAGCAGCACGAATTGGCGGAACACCGCTTTGAAGGCGTTGCGGTTGTCCTTGCGGAAATCGGCGATGGTCTTGAAGTCGGGCCGCAACCCGCACAATAGCCAGATTACCTCTAGATTGCGCCCGGCCTCGGTCTCAAGCCGGCGGCTCGAGCGCACCCGATTGAATAAAAACCCGGGCAAAGTCTGCCTCATTGAGGTCCAGATCATCGACGAACGCGTCGATGAAGCGGACCGGATTGTCGCGATGAACGTAGTCATCGACCCGGGCCGGCAGAAGCTGAGCCTGGTCGCGATCACAGCCTTCGACGTGGTGCATGCCACAATTCTAGCAAATCAACTCGCCAAATGGAATCGACGCCAGGGCGGGAAACTCGCGTTTTCACACAGTCTGGAGGATTTTTGAGAACGCTGCCCGCAAGGCGAGCATGGCGAGCGGGGTTGACGGCGCGGGAGCCGGCGCTACCCGCGTTCCTTTTCGCGCCGAAGCCGCCCGTCCGCGACGGCTTCGGCGGCGCGCGATGACACACTCAGAGTAGTCGTTTTGTCATCACGTAGCGGGTGACGCCGGGCGGGTCGCAGTCGAGTGTCGCGGCCATCTCGTAGCCCTGCTTCAGGTAGAAGCCGGGCGCCTGGATTTCCATCGTGTTCAAGGTCACCCGCGTGCAGCCGCGCCGCCGACCCTCTTCCTCGGCCATCTCCAAGAGGCGGCTGCCGAGCCGGTCGCGGCGCAACTCCTCGGGCAGAAAAATCGGTCAACTCGCAGTTGTCCGCGAGAGCTCGCGCCATAAAGCCCGCCAACCACCTTGCCGGTCGCCGGATCGGTGACAAACACGGCCAGCGGCCGGTAATCGTCGTACCCGGCCATGGCCGTGTTATAGGCGCGCAAGCCGTCGGCGATGACCGCGATGTCGGCGGCATCGGGCGCATCGGTCTCTATTATCTCGCTCATCTCATCCTCTCTCTTCGCCGGTTCGAAAAATCCGGCGGTGATCCGCAATCAAGCAGAAGCGGCGTGCCCTCGAAAATTATCTTCTCGGGAGGCGTCAGAGCGTGCTCGGAAATCCCTGACACCGTCTTGGCTCAGGCAAGCGATTGGACAATCATTATGTAAGTATACCGTAATATTTGTCGTTTATGAATGGCTGCTATGCTGATAGCGTCAACCAAATCCGATTGCCATCAATGATATGAAAAATTAATCATTAACACGCATCGCCTCAGTCCGCCGGTGATGCTTATGATCAACCCTGGGTCAATCCGAGGGAAAAGGAGGAACGCAGTGAAACGCTCTCAATACCTGGTGTTACTATCGACCTTAGCATCCGCAGGCATGGCCGCGGCTGCCGGATCGGCGGCGGCCGATACCTGCTCGAACTTGGCTACCTCGCTCAATCTCGCCAACATCACCGTCACGGCGGCACAAACCGTCCCTGCCGGTAATTATACCGCGGCCAACGGTCAGATTTTTCAGAACCTGCCGACTTTTTGCCGTGTTGCGGCTACGGCAACTCCGACCAGCCAGTCTGATATCAATTTCGAAGTCTGGATGCCGCCGGCGGGAACCTGGAACGGCATTTTTCGCGGAGAAGGCTCGGGCGGTTCGGCCGGCTCGATCACCTTTTCGCTGATGGCTAACGCGATTGCCCGCAACTACGCGACGATGTCGAACGACAATGGCCACACCGGCAGCAACTGGTCATTCTCGTTGCAGCCCGAACGGGTTAACGATTTCGGCTATCGCGCCCAGCACGTCACGACCGAGGCAGCAAAGACAGTTATCCACGCGTACTACCAACAGGGGCCAAAATATTCTTATTTCTACGGTTGCTCGCAGGGCGGTCATCATGCGCTGATGGAGGCGCAGCGCTATCCTGACGACTATGACGGCATCATCGCCGGTGCCTATGCCGGCATCAATTGGACGGCGCTGATGTTTGGCGAGCTTTGGACCGGGGTCCACTCGGATACCGGCGGACCTACTTCCGCTTTGCCACAAAACCAGCTTAACCTGGTGACCAGTGCGGTTATAAAGCAGTGCGGCCGCCAAGACGGCGGCCTAGCGAGTGATGCCTTTCTCGCCGATCCGCGCGATTGTCATTTCAACGTAAAAACGTTGCAATGCAAGGCGGGCCAGGACGCGAGCACGTGTTTGACGGCGGGTCAGGTCGCGGCCGTCCAGGCGATCTACGATGGCGCCTCAAATCCGAAGAACTCATAAGCAGATCTGGCCCGGTTTCTTGCCCGGTAGCGAGACGTTTTGGCGTGAGGTGCTGGTCGGTAATCCGAACGTTCCCGGCGGCAGCTCGGTGTCGTTCTTCAAGGATGGCGTGTTCAATGGCGAGGCCACCTTCAGCTATCTGAACATCAACTTCGACAGCGATGTGGCCCTAACGAACAACAAGCCGGCCGGCAGCGGCCTGACTTGGCAACAGGCACTCGACGCCAACAACCCCGACCTCAGCGCCTTTCGTCGGCACAGCGGCAAGCTGCTGATGTACCATGGTCTCGCCGATCCATTTGTCAGCCCACTCGGCAGCCTCGACTATTACACCGCGCTCATCGGTGCCAATGGGCATGGGCCTAATCCGGTAAAAGATACGCAGAGCTTCGCGCGCCTGTTCCTCGCCCCCGGCGTCACCCATTGTGGCGGCGGCCCCGGCGCCAATGTCTTCAACGGCCCCGACAATCTCGGCGGTCCGGAAGATCCCGACCACGACGTCTTCCTGGCGCTGCGGCAATGGGTTGAAAACGGAGTGGCGCCGACCCGCATCATCGGCACCAAATATGTCGGGGACAAACCGGCGAACGGCGTCGCCTTTTCCCGGCCGATGTGCGCCTACCCACAGTTGGCTCGGTATCGCGGCGTTGGCGACACCACCGATGCGTCGAGCTTTGTCTGCGTGACCGACAACGATGACAGCAACGGCCCGATCATCGCTGATTTCGGGACCCGCGACACCCTGGTCGGTTACGCCGATCTGTTGTTCTTCCCATAAGCCGGTCCGGCGCGACACAGCGGATGGATCCGCCATGTCGCGCCGGCATTTCCGCCAGTATGTAAGATAATATCCTGTATTACTCCGTAGTAATTACGAGAGAATACTCTTGGCCTTCGAGACAGAGTTATTTGCCAAACCTTCGGCATAAATCTTTGCCAGCTCCAGCTGTGGCAGCTCGCGTAAAACCTCGATATTGGGAGGTTCCGCCAGAAAACCTCGGAAAGGGTGAGCCGAAACTCTCCCCCGCGCTGCGTTTCGAAAATCAAGAATACCGTTGAAAAACTCGTCCGATACGGCGTCCTGACGTGGTATTATGTCGTTGACCATCAATCGGTAGGGGGACCGGGGGGATGATGGGACAGCCGACCGGGCTGCAGGAGCAGCTGTTCTACGAATTTCGGCTCGAAGACTGGGTGCCGGCTGATCATCTGCTGAGGAAGATCGACGCCGTGCTCGATTTGAGTGGTCTGCGTCGCGAGCTGGCGCCGTTTTACAGCCACACCGGGCGGCCCTCGGTAGATCCCGAACTGATGATCCGAATGCTGCTGGTCGGCTATTGCTACGGCCTGCGCTCCGAGCGGCGCTTGTGCGAAGAGACGCACCTCAATCTGGCGTATCGATGGTTTTGTCGATTGGGGCTCGAGGGTGCAGTCCCGGATCACTCGACCTTTTCCAAGAACCGCCACGGCCGGTTTCGCGACAGCGCTCTGTTCCGCCGCCTCTTCGAAGAGGTGGTGGCGCGCTGCATGCGGGCCGGACTGGTCGGCGGCGAGGGTTTTGCCATCGACGCCACTGTGATCGAGGCCGACGCCAGCGCCGGCCGCAAGGTCAATGGCAAGCTCACAGCCTGGCCGGAGACGGAGAAGCTCACCCGGCCAGTGCGCGAATACCTCGCGGCGCTTGATCAGGCAGCGTCCGAGGCGGCAAAGACCGAGGATGCCGATAACGACATGCCGCCCGGCAACCCGCCTGCCCCGCCAAAGGTCACATCGCTGACCGATCCGACCGCGGCGTGGACTAACAAAGGCCAGCGGAAGGTCGGATTTGCCTATGGCGCCAATTACCTGATCGATTTGCAGCAGGCGATCATCGTCGACGTCGAAGCGACACCGGCGCGCTGGAGCGCGGAAGTCGCCGCGACCAAGACGGTGCTCGAGCGAACCCAAGAGTGCTTTGGCCTCAAGCCGCAGCGGCTGGCAGCCGACGCCGCCTACGGATCGGGGCTGATGATCGGCTGGCTGATGCGGCGTAAGATTGAGCCGCATATTCCGCTGCTTGACCGCGAGCACCAGACCAACGGCTTCTTCACCCGTTCGGACTTTACTTTTGATCCGCAGGCCAACCTTTTCGTCTGTCCCGACGGCAAGCAGCTCAAAAGCACCGGGTTGGTGCGCGACGACGGCGCCGTACCCTATTTTGCGAGCACCACGGATTGCCGCGCCTGCGCTCTCAAGCCCCGCTGCACCAAGGGAACCAAGCGGATCGTCACCCGCAACCTGTTCGAGGCCGAACGCGAACATGTGCGTGTGCTCAAGGGCACTGAAGCGTTCGCGCGTTCCGCCCGGGAGCGGCGCAAGGTCGAAATGGCCTTCGCCCATCTGAAGCGAAACTTGAGCTTCCGACGACTGCGGCTGCGCGGGATTACCGGCGCCAAAGATGAGTTCCTGCTCGCCGCCACGGTCCAGAATTTAAGAAAGCTGGCTCGGTTCCTGGCCTATCGCCCGCCAATACCAGCCGGCTGCCCCGCCTGATCAAAGGGCGGAGATCATCCAACCACCGTCGTCATCGGCCACCATTTCTCTGCGATCGCTTCTGCTTCCTATCGGCATCCCGGCGCCGTTGCTAGCCGAGTTTTTCAACGGTATTCAATACTTTCGGTGCGCCGGTCGAAACCGGCAAAGAGTAGGTGGTGCAAGTCCACTGCGATGAAGGAGCAGCGATCCACATCGGCCCCGAGCCGTGCGTTGGCACTCGCGAGGGTGTCGGCGAAGCGTCGGTAGGGGAGCGCATAGGCCAGCCATTGAGCCGCGAAAGCTTGAGCAACCCGGGTGCCGACGTGTTCGAAAGCACGGAAGGCAACACGGACGGATGCGTTAGCGCGAGTGCCCGTCCGACCCGGCGTGGTCCGAGACCCTGGCATGTGTGGAAGCTCTTTGCGCGGGAACCGGGAGATCTCGGGTTTGGCCAGCGGTGGAATACCGCGGGTCCGCATCGGGAAGACGAGGAGTCGCGTGTCGACCGCAGACCAGAACGTTGCCTTGCAGCGCGACGCGCTAACAGAAGCAGGGTGCCAAAAGATTTTCACCGAGCAAATGTCGGGTGCAGTCATAGAAAGGCCGGCTTTGCATGACGCTCTCGAATTCGCGCGCTGAGCTGGACCCCGTGGTGAGGACCGCCTGAACCGGTTTGCTAGGTGGAGTCGCTGCCGTTCCGGCTGTTTAAAATCATCAAGCTACAAGCGCCTTTTGCTGCTGCTGTGGCGGCTGTGGGTATGTGGGCAACGCCCTTGCGTTGTCCAAGCGCAGCGTCATATCCACAGCCGTTCCGCCGCTCGCGCCGATGAGGCCGCTGCGCCAGACCGCCATCGGCATCCGGTTGCGTAGGGCTTGGTGCGGCCGCTGGAGATTGTAGAACGTGATCCATGCGGCGATGCCTGCCTTGGCGTCGCGGCCGTCGGCATAGCCCTTGAGGTAGACGTCCTCGTACTTCAGCGACCGCCACAGGCGTTCGATGAAGACGTTGTCCATCCACCGGCCGCGCCCGTCCATCGAGATGCGCACCCCGGCGGCGGCAAGCGTGCCGGTGAAGGCCGCGCTGGTGAATTGGCTGCCCTGGTCGGTGTTGAAGATTTCGGGCTTGCCGAACCGGGCCAGCGCCTCCTCGAGCGCCGATACGCAGAACGACGCGTCCATCGTATTCGACAGCCGCCACGCCAAGACGGCCCGGCTCGCCCAGTCGATCACTGCCACGAGATAGAGAAAGCCCCGGCCGATCGGGATGTAGGTGATGTCGCTCGCCCAGACCTGGTTCGGCCGCTCGATCACCATGTCGCGCAAGAGATAGGGAAAAATCTTATGCCCCGGCGCTCGCACCGTCGTGCGCGGCTTCGGCCCCAGCGCCGCAATCCCCATCTTGCGCATCAGTCGCTGGACCCGCTTGCGGTTGACCGGATGCCCCGCCGCCCGCAGCATGACCGTCATCCGCCGCGACCCCAGAAACGGCCACGCGGTGAACAGTTCGTCCAGCCGCCGCATCAGCGCCAGGTCGTTATCGTTGGCAGCCCGCGGCCAGCGGTAGACCGACGAGCGCGCTACGCCGAGCAGGACGCATTGCCGGCGGATCGAAAGACCTGCGTGGTCGCGGGCAAGCAAGGCTCTGCGGCCCGGAGCGCTCATCTGCCGGACCTCTTGGCTAAAAAATCCCGTTCCACCGTCAGCTGGCCGATCTTCGCATGCAGCTTCTCGATCTCCCGCTCCCGGTCCGCCTCGGCGTCCCGACCGACGCCGGCGTCGAAGGCTCGCGCCGCCTGCTCCTGAAGCTGCTTCTTCCACGCGTAAATCTGGTGAGCTGGACCCCGATTTTGGGACCGGCGGGTAGTTGGAGCGTGAGCCGTTCCGTCATGATAGACGGAGTGGATGATGAAGAAGACGCGACGGAAGATTGATGCGGCTGTGAAGGCGAAGATTGCGCTGGAGGCGCTACGGGAGCAGTCGACGGTTGCAGACTTGGCTCAGCGGCACGAGTGCATCCGAACCAGATTTACGCGTGGAAGAAGCAGCTTCAGGAGCAGGCGGCGCGGGCGTTTGACGCGGGCGTCGGGCGGGGCGCCGAGGCGGACCGGGAGCGGGAGATCGAGAAGCTGCACGCGAAGATCGGCCAGTTGACGGTGGAACGGGATTTTTTAGCCAAGAGGTCCGGCAGATGAGCGCTCCGGGCCGCAGAGCCTTGCTTGCTCGCGACCACGCGGGTCTTTCGATCCGTCGGCAATGCGTCCTGCTGAGCGTCGCGCGCTCGTCGGTCTACCGCTTGCCGCGGCCTGCCAATGACAACGATCTGGTGCTGATGCGGCGGTTGGACGAGCTATTCACCGCATGGCCGTTCCTCGGATCGCGGCGGATGACGGTTATGCTGCGGGCCGCGGGGCATCCGGTCAACCGCAAGCGGGTCCAGCGGCTGATGCGCCAGATGGGGATCGCGGCGCTGGGACCAAAACCGCGAACGACAGTGCGAGCGCCGGGGCACAAGATTTTCCCTTATCTCTTGCGCGACATGGCGATCGAGCGGCCGAACCAGGTCTGGGCAAGCGACATCACCTACATCCCGATCGGGCGAGGCTTCCTCTATCTTGTGGCGGTGATCGACTGGGCGAGCCGGGCGGTCCTGGCTTGGCGGCTGTCGAACACGATGGACGTGTCGTTCTGCGTATCGGCTCTCGAGGAGGCGCTGGCCCGGTTCGGCAAGCCCGAGATCTTCAACACCGACCAAGGCAGCCAATTCACCAGCGCGGCCTTCACCGGCACGCTTGCCGCCGCCGGGGTCCGCATCTCGATGGACGGGCGTGGCCGGTGGATGGACAACGTCTTCATCGAGCGTTTGTGGCGGTCGCTGAAGTACGAGGACGTCTACCTCAAGGGCTATGCCGACGGCCGCGACGCCAAGGCCGGTATCGCCGCATGGATCGCGTTCTACAATCTCCAGCGACCGCACCAGGCCCTGGGCAACCGGATGCCAATGGCGGTCTGGCGCAGTGGCATCATCGGCGCGATCGACGGGAGGGCTGTGGATATGACGCTGCGCTTGGACAACGCCAGCGCGTTGCCCACATACCCACAGCCGCCACAGCAACAACAAAAGACTCTTGCCGCTTGATGATTTTAAGCGGTCGGAACGGCAGCGACTCCACCTAACGAACGGGTCCAGACGGTCCTCACCGAGGGGTCCAGCTCAGGCTGGGAGAGGCTGCATTGCAGCGCTGGGCGGGCATAATAGTTGATGCGGAGCCGGAGACCGCTTCCGAGGGATTTAGCCACGGTCGCCGAGGACGAGCTTCACGACGGATACGTGTTTGTAAATGCCGGAGTGATGACAATGAAGGTGGAGATAAGGTTAATTATTCATGCCGATTGCGAGCGTCGCTGCTATATATAGGATAATGTCCTTTATCGAACAGTCTTCCTTGATCCGGAGCCACCCGCCGAGTAAGGTGCGGCGCCATGGAAATCACCCTCAACATCCCCGACGAACTTGCCGAACACCTCCAGGCCGAGGGCACCAATCTCGAACGCCGCGCATTGGAGGCGTTTGTCGCCGCGGAGTACCGCGCCGGGCGCCTGACCCGGCCGGACCTGCGCCGGCTGCTCGGCTTTGAGACAAGCTACGAGATCGACGGCTTCCTCAAGCGGCATGAGGTCTATGACGGCATCACGCCGAAGGAGCTGAACCGACAGATCGAGACAATGGACCGGCTTGGCCTGTGAGGCCGCGTGCGCGCCGCGGTCGCCGATACGGGCCCGTTGAACTATCTGGTGCTGATCGGCGCCATCGACGTGCTGCCGCGCCTCTTCGAGGCGGTGATCGTCCCCGATGCCGTGAAGGCCGAACTGCTTCACGCGCGGGCCCCCGCGGCGGTGAGGCGCTGGGCGGCAGCCCCGCCATCCTGGCTCAGGGTGGCGCACGCCCGGCCCCCTGCCGGCGCCGGACTTGATCATCTTGATGCCGGGGAGCGCGCGGTAATTGCGCTCGCGCTGTCGCTCCAGCCGGATTTGGTCCTCATTAACGAGCGCGCCGGCGTCGCCGCCGCCCGCGCACAGGGGCTGGAGGTCCTGGGCACGCTTGGCCTGCTGGATCTCGCCGCGCGGGAGGGCCCGATTGATCTCAGCGCCGCCGTAGCCGCCCTGAAGGCGACGAACTTCTACGCCCCGCCGAGCCTGTTTGAGGCGCTCCTCGCCCGCCACCAGAAACGGCAAACGCCATGAGCGAGGCTCCGCCGCGGCCGGTGAGCCTTCCGGTCCCGCTCCCGAAAGCGCAGCTGGCCGGGGTGCCCACGGCGCCACTCGTGCCATCGCTGATCGCCGCCGCCGGCGAGCGCGCCTCGATGCGCTTCCTCGAATTCTTCGCCGCCAACATCCGCAACCCGCACACGCGGCGAGCCTATTACCGGGCGGCCGAGGAATTCCTGACCTGGTGCGCCAATGCCGGCGTGCCGTCGATCGCGGCTGTTCAGCCGGTGCATGTCGCGGCCTGGATCGAAGCCTCGACGCGCAA
This sequence comes from uncultured Alphaproteobacteria bacterium, assembly GCA_963775525.1. Taxonomy (GTDB): domain Bacteria; phylum Pseudomonadota; class Alphaproteobacteria; order ATCC43930; family CGMCC-115725; genus AP-15. The sequence continues at coordinate 105,288 of CAVZJF010000020.1, forward strand.
GCTCGCGGCACCCTCGGTCAAGCAACGGCTCGCGGCGCTGCGCCACCTGTTCGATTGGCTGGTCAACGGCCAGGTCGTGCCGGTCAACCCGGCGCACACAGTGCGCGGTCCCCGGCACGTCGTCACCTCCGGACAGACACCGGTGCTGGACCCGACTGAGGCGCGGGCGCTGCTCGACAGCATCGATACCGGCACCGTCGCCGGGCTGCGCGACCGCGCCCTGATCGCGCTGATGGTCTATTCCTTCGCCCGCATCGGCGCGGCGCTCGGCATGACGGTCGAGGACGTTTACACGCAAAACCGCCGGCTCTGGGTGCGGCTGCGCGAGAAGGGCGGCAAGCGCCACGCGATGCCGTGCCACCACAACCTCGAAGAATACCTCGTCGCCTATCTCGACGGCGCGGGCCTGGGCGGGGATCCCAAGGGGCCGCTGTTCCGCACGATCGGCCGGGGGACCGCCAGGCTCACCCGCACCGCGCTGCCGCAAGCGAACGCCTATGCGATGATCCGCCGGCGCGCCGCGGCGGCCGGGATCGATACCAAGCTCGGCAACCACAGCTTCCGGGCGACCGGGATTACCGCCTATCTGAAAAACGGCGGCACGCTCGAAAACGCGGCGGCGATGGCGAACCATGCCTCGACGCGCACAACGCAGCTTTACGATCGCCGGCGCGACGAGGTCAGCCTCGACGAAGTCGAGCGGATCGTGATCTGATGGCTGTCTTAAGCGCCGTACCAGACCTTCTGGCCCTCCCCTCGGAGCGGAAAGGTTCGACCCAAAGGCGCCGTTCGCTTCACCGATCGCAATGCCGGCTCATGGTAGTTGGCCGACCGCACCGAATTTGACGGTTACGCTGTCGTCAGCCATAAGATCCTGCGCAACATATTTGAACCGACCGCGCCCCCTATCGCCCTCGCGACCGACGCCGCTCTCCCTTCACGCCGCCGAACGGGGCGATCTCGGATCGAATTGTTTCCCCGCGATTAGTTGTCGAGGAAAACCACGTTTCCCCTAATGGGCTCTCGGCTCACGTGCAGTTTATTTGCGGGGAATTCTGGATCGGGATAGCCGATCGCTAAGTGTCCGAACTCGAGAATCGCATAGGTGGTATCAGCCACGGGCTAGTCGCCTGATGAGAAGCTGTACTGAAGCGAGGTAGATCCAGGCCTTGGCGCTGGCGATCGAGGCTTCGAAGTCTTTGGCCAGGCGGCGGTTGCGATTGAGCCAGGCGAGGGTGCGTTCGACGACCCAGCGCCGCGGTAGGACCTCGAAGCCGACGGTATCGGCCATGCGCTTGACGATCTCGATGCTCCAGAGACCGAATTTGGCGAGTGTTTTGAGAAGCTTGGCCCCGGAATAGGCGCTGTCGGCGAAGAGATGGCGCAGCCACGGGAAGAGGTCATGGATGGCTTCGATGACGAGCACCGCCCCGTCGCGGTCTTGCACAAGCCTGCCCCGTTGAAGAACGGGGGCGGGGTGGATCGCGGCCCCGACCAAGAGGCCGGTGGTGTCGGTCACGATATGGCGCTTGCGCCCCTTGACCTTCTTGGCCGCATCATAGCCGCGCGGGCCGCCGCTCTCGGTGGTCTTGACCGACTGGCTGTCGATCACCCCGGCCCCCGTTCTGCAACGGGGCAGGCTTGGGCTCGCCTCTCGGCCGGCGGCTTCGCGGGCTTCGAGCAAGAGCTCGAAATTGATCCGCTCCAACACGCCGTGGTCGCGCCAAGCATAGAAATAATACTGCACGGTCGCGTATCGCGGGAACTCCCGCGGCAACTGCCGCCACTGGCAGGCGGTCCGGGCCATGTACAACAAGGCATTGACGACGCAGCGCAATTCGGTCTCCCGCGGGCGCCCGCGCTTGTACCGCGGCGGCAGCCGCGGCGCGATCAGCGCCCACTCCGCATCGCTCACATCGCTTGCGTAGCGCAATCCCTTCCGGTCATATTGCGGGCGAGTGATTTCGGTCCACATGTTGTGACTCGCTGTTTGCTCGACACAACCATCGAACCACAACAAACTGAAATCACTCAACTCTTTTTTTGGTCGGACACTAAGCCGCACAGGATCGACAGTTCCATCGAGATAGCCAGCTGCGCGCGGACGATCTCGGGATACCCTGTGATCGAGACCTCGACGCAACTTCCTAGGCCGCGTTCGGTCAAGGCCAACAACAACGTTTGCACATACATCCCCACGCTGAGGGCGTCCGCCGGGCCAAGGTCCCTGTGCATGCAAACAATACCGGCCACCGGCGCGCGGAAAAATTCCCAGTTGCGCAGGACTGCAGCGGCATGTCCTGCCGTATCCTCGCGAACGATTCCCATCGCCCCGTAGACTTGAGCGCCCAGTTCGCCGCGGAAATGCTGAAACGACTGCGGGCAGGGGCGGAATACTTGGCGGCCGACGCTGGGCCTCGTCGATCAGGGCGGCGACCAGGCGGTCCCGGGGTGCTCCGGACGCGAACACCATATGCCACGGCTGGATGTTGGAGTTCGAGGGCGCATGCTGGGCCAGGGCGAGTGCCTCATTCAGCAACTCCCGCGGCACCGGTTGGGGCAAATACAGCCGCGTCGAATGGCGCTCTCTGATCGCTCGATCAAGGTCCAACATGGTAGCTTCTCCCCTGGCGGTAGAAAATCACCGTGTGCGTATTCGCGCATTTCTTAAATGCGTCGAACTCGGCCGCCCTTTGCTGCACGCAGGAGGCGGTGCGGCCCTTACCGGAATTTCAGCATTTAATCGATATTCGCCAAATTCCCAGCGGATTCGAGACCACAAATCGCTCTTTTGAACGACTTGAGCAAGGGCAACAGCGCTCATCCCGGCGGTCGGTTTGGTTCAACTGAAGTCCGGAACGCTCGGGGGTATTCGCGGCTCGTGCAGCGGGAATGTATCGACAGAGCCTCTACGGCGAGACGCCGTGACGGTGCGCGATTTAAGTCACGCCGATGTCGGGATTGGCGAGCATTGCCTTGGCGGCCTCGATGTCGTCCTCCGTGAGTTTCGGCGGACGGCCTCCAGAGCGATTCCGGTGGTGCGTTTTTCTCGATTTTCGCACCCGCCTCGAAGGTCCGGAATCACCAACTGAGCCGATATGCGACAGGGATTGCGAACGGCAGGTGTGGGGCCGTCAGCGGTCGCCTTCGCGACCGCTCCAAGCGATACACCCGATTGAACTAAACCGCTCCGCGGTAACGAGAGTAAAGTCAATCGCTTAGCCTATCGGCCGGGCCCGGCTGACAGAATTGGAGCTGTTAAAGCTCCAACTCCGAAGGAGGCCGCCAATGGCCGAGATAACCCCGCTGCGCCGGCGCATGATCGAGGACATGCAGGTGCGCAACCTGTCGCCGGTGACACAGCGCTGCTACGTGCACGCGGTCGCCAAATTCGCCCGCCATTCCAACCGGTCGCCCGACCAGCTCGGGCTGGAGGAAATCCGCGCCTACCAGATCCACCTCACACGACCGGCCTCTCGTGGGCCGGCTTCAACGTCGCGGTATGCGCGCTGCGCTTCTTCTACGGCGTCACGCTCGGCCGGACCGCGATGGTCGTACGCATCCCCTATGCGCGCAAGCGCCGGCAATTGCCGGTGATCCTGAGCGCCGACGAGGTGACGCGGTTTTTCGCGGCGGTGCCGAGCCTGAAGCATCGCACCGCGCTGATGACCGCCTATGCCGCCGGACTTCGCGTCTCGGAAGTGGTCCGGCTCAAACTCACCGACATCGACAGCAGCCGCATGCTGATCCGTGTCGACCAGGGCAAGGGTGGTCGCGATCGCTACATCATGCTGTCGCCGCAGCTTCTCATCGTGCTGCGCGCCTACTGGCGGGAAACACGGCCGGCGCATTGGCTGTTTCCGGGCCAGGACGAGAGCCGGCCACTCGACCCGAGCGTGCTGCAGGCCGCTTGCCGCACCGCACGGGACGCCGCAAAGCTCGGCAAGCCGGTCACCGTCCATACGCTGCGCCACAGCTTCGCCACTCATCTGCTCGAAGCCGGCACCGACATCCGCATCATCCAGAGATGCTATGGGGCGAGCGGCGAGGGAATGGCACCATCGTCGCGGTGACAACCGACGGAGTGCCCCATGCCACAGTCGAATGACCTGAGCCGATCTCTCGCCGCTCTGGATCAGGATAGCACGCTGATCGCGGTTATCGAGATGAGCCAATCGAGCTGGCTGGTTGGCGGCATCGTGCCCGGCATCAACCGCCAGCCGGTGAAGAAGCTCGCCGCGCAGGAGGGGGTGCTGTTGCAGTTGCTGCAGCGCTGGCGTGACGAGGCACTCAAGGCCGGCCGGACGATCAGTCGGATCACGGTGGCCTATGAAGCCGGCCGGGACGGCTTCTGGCTGGCGCGGTGGCTGCGGGGACAGGGCATCGAAGCCCAGGTGATCCACCCGACGAGCGTCGCCGTGTCGCGCGAGCATCGCCGGGCCAAAACCGACCGGCTCGATACCGAGCTGTTGAAGCGCGCCTTTCTCGGCTGGCTGCGCGGCGAACGGGGCCATTGCAGCATGGCGCTGATCCCGACGCGGGAGGAGGAAGATGCCAAGCGGCCGAACCGCGAGCGCGAGGGCCTGGTCGGCGAGCGCACCCGCATCGTCAACCGGATGAAGAGCACCCTGGCTCGTCTCGGCATCCGCGGCTTCAAGCCGACCTTGCGCCGAGCGCCGGAGCGGCTTGCAACGCTGCACACCCCAGAGGGTGTCCCGCTGCCCCCGAACACGCTGGCCGAACTTGGCCGCGACATGGCACGGCTGCGCTTCGTCGTCGGTCAGATCGGGGAGATCGAAGCGGCGCGTGCGCAACGGCTCGAGCAGCACCCCGAACAAGGCCCCCACGCGATGGTCCGGGTGCTGACCCAGATCATCGGCGTCGGCGTCGAGACGGCGGACATGCTGGTGCATGAGATCCTGTCGCGTAATCTGCGCGACCGCAGGGCCGTGGCGCGCTATGCCGGCCTGACCGGCGCACCGGACGAGAGTGGCGCGCGGCGGCGGGAAAAAGGGTTGGCCAGGGCGGGGAATGCTCGCGTGCGCCGGGGCATGATCCAATTGGCGTGGCGCTTCCTGATGTTCCAGAAGGACAGCGCGCTGGCCCAATGGTACCGGGTGCGTACCGCCGATGCCCGCGGCACCACCCGCAAGACCATGATTGTCGCTCTCGCGCGCAAGCTGCTGATCGCGCTGTGGCAGCTGGTGACAACCGGGGAGGTCCCGCAGGGTGTCGTCCTGCGTGCGGCGGCGTAAACGACCGATCAGGAGGACACTGCGAGCACAGCGTTTCGGCGTCCCGCGAACGGGCTCGCCGACAGCGATCCGAGGCGGCGGTGACCCGAGGCAGGCATGGCTTGCACGCCGTTTCAGAGAATGGGCCTGCCGTCTTGGAGCTTTGCCGCCGATGCGCATGACTGCATCATGGTCCAGGTCCCAGCCGGGCCTACCGAATACAAGGGTGTGGCGCGATGATCCGCGTCCAATAGCGAGCTCCCCTCGGATCGTCTGCCGTCTGTGGCAATCGGCGCCGGCCTCTGGATAGGTCGCCACCACCGACACCCTGACAGGAGAAAGCGCAGCGAGGAACACAAACCTTGACAACCAATGCCCCATACAAGCCTGCCCCGGCGAAGGCCGGGGTGCTGCTCGGCCATCGCGACCTGTCGACGACGGCCCGCTACACGCAGGTCGCCGCCACGACGATCGGCAACACCATCAGCCCGTTTGACCGGCTGAAGCTGGAGGAAGCCGGCCCGGCCTGAGCCGCGGCGGTCATGCCGGCCTTGGAAGTGGCGGACATCTTCCGCCGCCACGGCGAGGCGTATCGTCAGGCCCATGCCTGCCACCTCGGCCGGGTCGAGCGGCGCATCATGGCGGCGATCGAAGCGTGCCGCACAGCTCGGCTCGGCGGCCATGTTGAGCGCTGCACCGAATGCGGCCTCGTCCGCATCGCCTACAATTCCTGCCGCAACCGCCATTGCCCGAAATGCCAGGGCGCGGCGCGGGCGGCCTGGCTGGCGGAGCGCCAGGCCGAATTGCTGCCGGTGCCGTATTTCCACGTCGTGTTCACGCTGCCCACGGTGGCTGCCGAAATCGCCTTCCAGAACAAGGAAGCGGTGTACGCGATCCTCTTCAAGGCGGCGGCCAAGACGCTGAGCACGATCTCCGCCGACCGCCGTCATCTCGGCGCCGAGATCGGTTTCGTCGCCGTGCTCCACACCTGGGGCCAGAACCTGCAGCACCATCCGCACGTCCATTGCCTCGTCCCCGGCGGCGGCTTGTCCTCGGATGGCGAGCGCTGGGTCGCTTGCCGGCCCGGCTTCTTCCTGCCCGTCCGGGTGCTCTCCCACCTGTTCCGGCGACTGTTCCTGGAAAAGCTGCGAGAGGCGTTCGCGGCCGGAAGGCTGGCGTTCTTCGGCGCGCTCGCCCGGCTGACCGATGCGCGGGTCTTCGACCGATCCCTGGCCGAGTTGCGGCGGGTCGAGTGGGTCGTCTATGCCAAGCGGCCGTTCGCCGGCCCCGCGGCGGTGCTGGCTTATCTCGGCCGCTACACGCACCGCGTCGCGATCGCCAACAGCCGGCTAGTCGCGCTCGCCGGCGGCCGGGTCAGCTTCCGCTGGCGCGATTACCGGCATCACAACAAGAACAAGGTCATGACGCTCGCCGCCGACGAGTTCATCCGGCGCTTCCTGCTGCACGCGCTGCCCGGCGGGTTTCATCGCATCCGCCATTACGGCTTCCTCGCCAACCGCCGCCGTGCCGACAAGCTCGCGCTGTGCCGCACGCTGCTCGTGGTCGCCGACGTTGCCGAGCCGATCGGCAACAGCGAGGAGCGCCGGCAATTCGCCGACCACGCGCACGATTACTGTCCTTGCTGTGGCGGGCGGATGGAGCCGATCGGCTCATTATTGCGACCGCGGCCGGCAAGCTCGGCGGCCTGGTACGACAGCTCATGACTGCCGCGCGCTCGCCCATGATTCACCGTGTTGACGGGCCCGGTCGCGACGGCGACAGCGGCGATGAGCTTCTGCGCCGCGACCGCCGGCGGCGCACGCATGCCCCTGCCCGCGTCGGATTACCGTCGCTCGTGCGACGCTGCCGGGCCGCGGTTCGCCGGTGTCGCCCGCCCATCGCTCGCGCCCGGGCGATCTCCGGGGTGACCGCCACGCTGGCAACCGTCGCGTTCAATTCCCCATAGCCCGCGCAGCGGCCCGCGGCCTAGCTCAATCCGGGTTTCAACGAGATCGCCTTCCGCCGTGCCGGCGGCCGAGATCGCGCCGCGCAATCTCGCAGAAACCTCAGGATTATCACGTGGATCGGCGCGGCCGGAGCGACACCTCCGATCGGCAGTTCGCATCACCATCAAGCTCGTCGAAGAACGCGCTCGATCTCGCCGATGGCAACCCCGTAGACCTTGGCAACCTGGCGAACCGTCATGCCGTATTTCGCCCAAACCCGGATGCGGGCGAAATCTCATGTCTGTCCGGCCATGAGCCGACAATCAGTCGACTGGCGGCCTCACTGGCTAGTGCTTTCCGGTCTCTCGTCCGGGCGAAATCGAACCGGCGCGTGGAACCCAAGGTTGCCAACAGCCAATTTTTATAGTTAATTCGATGATCGCAGGCTTAACGCAGGGGCATGCCATGAACAAAATCCTTTATCTACAAACCTTAGTGTCCGACCAAAAAAAGAGTTGAGTGATTTCAGTTTGTTGTGGTTCGATGGTTGTGTCGAGCAAACAGCGAGTCACAACATGTGGACCGAAATCACTCGCCCGCAATATGACCGGAAGGGATTGCGCTACGCAAGCGATGTGAGCGATGCGGAGTGGGCGCTGATCGCGCCGCGGCTGCCGCCGCGGTACAAGCGCGGGCGCCCGCGGGAGACCGAATTGCGCTGCGTCGTCAATGCCTTGTTGTACATGGCCCGGACCGCCTGCCAGTGGCGGCAGTTGCCGCGGGAGTTCCCGCGATACGCGACCGTGCAGTATTATTTCTATGCTTGGCGCGACCACGGCGTGTTGGAGCGGATCAATTTCGAGCTCTTGCTCGAAGCCCGCGAAGCCGCCGGCCGAGAGGCGAGCCCAAGCCTGCCCCGTTGCAGAACGGGGGCCGGGGTGATCGACAGCCAGTCGGTCAAGACCACCGAGAGCGGCGGCCCGCGCGGCTATGATGCGGCCAAGAAGGTCAAGGGGCGCAAGCGCCATATCGTGACCGACACCACCGGCCTCTTGGTCGGGGCCGCGATCCACCCCGCCCCCGTTCTTCAACGGGGCAGGCTTGTGCAAGACCGCGACGGGGCGGTGCTCGTCATCGAAGCCATCCATGACCTCTTCCCGTGGCTGCGCCATCTCTTCGCCGACAGCGCCTATTCCGGGGCCAAGCTTCTCAAAACACTCGCCAAATTCGGTCTCTGGAGCATCGAGATCGTCAAGCGCATGGCCGATACCGTCGGCTTCGAGGTCCTACCGCGGCGCTGGGTCGTCGAACGCACCCTCGCCTGGCTCAATCGCAACCGCCGCCTGGCCAAAGACTTCGAAGCCTCGATCGCCAGCGCCAAGGCCTGGATCTACCTCGCTTCAGTACAGCTTCTCATCAGGCGACTAGCCCGTGGCTGATACCACCTATGCGATTTTGAGTTCGGACACTTAAGGTCAACGCGCGAGACTCCTTGCCGGAAGCAAAAAGAGAGGCGTTTGATAGAAATTTTGTTGGAAAGGAAAAAAGTCCGACGACCGTTTTGGTATTAAGCTTGTTATTGGGTGCATTTGGCATCGACCGTTTCTATATAGGGAGCATTCTCGCAGGCGTTCTGAAGCTAATAACACTCGGTGGCTTCGGTATTTGGGTAATCATTGATTGGTTTCTAATTATGGGCGCAACACGAAAGAAAAACCTCGAAACTGCAAATGAGGTGAAAATTCTCATAGGCTAAAATGACGCATGCGCTGGGGTTTTCGCCGGGCGCGGAGCTCCAGTATTTCAAAGACCACTTGTGCTTTCGTGCACATGCTCGAAAAGACCGTACCGTAGCGTGAACGTCAGCGGGCGGCGGTTTGCCCATCTCTACACCTCGATCCGCGACGCAGCGAATCCCCGCGCGGTCGTTCAATATTTAAATTCCGTCACTGCGTTTTTTTTCGCTGCACCAGTCTCCATTTCAATACAGCCCTCAAGCGTGGTATATGATGCCCTTCCTCCAAATCTTGCTATCTCGTCGCAATGAATGCGGATCGGCTGTGCAATCTTGCCCCAGCGCTCTTTTAATTTGTTGTATGAGGTCTGTTTCATCCCGAGGCAACCCTCCATCACCATTTCCGAGAACGTCCCCCCAAAGCCTGCAATCTCCTTACAGTAGCCCTTGACGTCATATTTTGGAACCGTAGGACCTTGGGCCATCGCGGTGGAGATGCACAATCCAAGCGTCGCGATTACGACGATGCCGGCCCCAGCACGAGCGCACAAACGAAAAATCTCGGCAGCTCCGCGCCGTGTGTAGCTGGTTCTCATGACATAAACCTCCGTGCCGTCGGCAATCGCGGCGAGCGTGGCGTCATCAGAGCCAGAAAGCACTCTGGGTCGGCCAGCACCCCACGAGAGATGGCCCGGGCGGCATGTTCCTCGCTGCGCCAGGCGAGTTCAAGCCTGGCCATGGTTTGGCGCCGCTCGCGGCCAAGTTCGGCCAGCCTCAATTCGCGCTCCGCCGGCAGCATGCCACGCCCGCCTTGAGCTTCGAATTGACGCTTGAGCCGCTCTTGCCCGGCGGTGACAAGAAAGTTGCGCCCGCCGGCAACCGAGATGGCGCCAATCAGGCATTGGTGGCGCAAATCGGCCTGAAGCGCGGGGCTCGGATGCCGCGGGATAAATCCGTCGCCAAGCGGGCCGCCGCGAACAGCTGTAGGCCCTGCCACGGCGAGAAAGCATCCGCGATACTCCCTCTGCAACCGTCCGACCTCCGTGCGGCCGAAAAAACTGACTATTCGCGTTTCCGCTTCATAGCTTGCGCGCGCCAGTCGCCGAGAAAAACCGCCTGCGCCGCCGGCAGGCTGATCCGGCCTGCGCAGACCGCGCGGCACAGTCGGCGTTCGAGCCTGTCCTTTTGCTCCGCCTCCACAAGCGGCTGGGGCCAGTGGTTCAGCGGCGAGGCGTTGTCGCCGCCGAGGCAGATCGGCACCCGATCGTCGTCGGTGTAGTCGTTCCGCGCGGCGAGCGGGATGCCGTACCGGAGCAGTGTGCCGATTTGGTCATGCCAAAACCGATGGGCGCGGGAGTAGCCGGGCGCGCACACGTTCGCCGGATCGGTGTCGGCGACCGCACCGGGGGTGAGCCGCGCATCGGGTTTCGCCAGCTCGCCGCCGCTGGTGGACCCCGCAATCAGCAGCAGGAGCGCTGTCAGCAGGATGGATTTTGATTTTGCCATGAGCGCGGGCAAAATAAACCCGCACAGTTGATTTATGGTAAACCCCGCGCGCTTGGCTTCCCCGGCCGAGCGCGGTAACGGCTCTCCTTGGGTGATCGGCTCGGGCCCGCTGCCCCGGGGCCAGGTAGTGAGCAAGGTCTGGGAGTACATCCGCTCGCACAACCTGCAAAACCCGGAGAACCGCCGCGAAATCGTGGCCGATGACCAGCTCCGGAGGGTCTTCGGCAAGGACAAGGTGACCATGTTCGAGATGAGCAAGCACCTCGCCGCGCATCTGACGTGACGAAGCGGAAGCGGCGCAGGCGATGCGCCTGCCAACGTTCGGCAAACCACGCGTTATTTGCTATCTGCCACGGTAACGCAGAAGGACGGCCACCACTCGATCATCTTCATGCAATGTGGCCCGGTCCGTCATCGCGTCGATGCCAGGAAGCAGGCAGCGACTCGATCGTTCGACCACAAAGTCATCTTCCGGCGGACGGAATTTCAGCTTCCTCGTCGTCGACCGGATGAGAAGCCGGCAATCCAGGAGCTGTATGCAAAGCTCGCTCAGGACCCCGCACGAAATGATCTGATCTTCGATGACATCCTGTCGGCACTCGAAGACGGCCGCTCGCCGGTTGTCATCACCGAGCGCAAGGATCACCTCGACATGCTGGCTGGCCGCCTATCGAAGTTCGCCAAGAATGCGTCATCAGCCGCCTAATCGGCGCCCGCTTTGCGGAGCGGGCACGAACTACTGCCGGCGCCCTTCGAAGCGGCTGCCTGTGCCCAGGCAGGCTTTACCTTGTGCGCTCATCGCATATGGGGTGACGACAAGAGCTGCCGTTGCCCCAGAGTTTGGCGTGAGGATGCGCCAGATGGGCATTGATGATAGCGGCCAGGGCCGATTTGTAGGTCTCGGGCCGGATGTGGAACAGCCGGGCCCAGATGATCTGTCGCTCGCTGACCCCGGCCGAGGCGTCGGCCATGCGCTTGGCGCCGAGATTGGTGGCGTCGCCGAGAATCGCCGCGAGCAGTGCCGGGGCGAGGCGGACCGTGTCGCCGGTGCGCAGATGGGTGAACCAACGGGCGAAGCCGGTCCAGGCGTCGATCTCGGCCAGAAGATCGGTGATGTCGATTTGCGGCAGTCGGTCGAGGATCAGCCATTTTGCTGCGTCGACCTTCGCCTTTGGCACTTTAGTACGGTATTTCGCGATAGTCAGGACGCCGTCGACCAAGCGGACTCCGGTCAACTTGCCGGTCCGGGCGCGGTAGCTCAGTTGCTTGAGTTTGAAGTCCAATTCCTGCTGTTTCTCGGCTATCCAGGCGTCGGCCTCGCGCGGGACGCCGAGCCGCAGATCGCCCTCCTGCTTGCGTGCCTCAAAGATCAGGCGCGGCATCAGCTGAGCGTCCAGAGGGCGGAAGGCCTGACCGCCCTCGACCCAGACGTCGCCCGAGCGCAGACGCTCGCGCAGCACGGCGAGGGTAGCGATTTCCCAGAGACGCCGGTCCCGCTTGCCGCCAGCAGCGATCAGTTTTCGGACCTTCTCCTTGAGATGGCCGACCGGCACTTTGGCCGGCAACGCCCGGCGATCGTCCCGATTGAGCTGTCGCAAGAGCTCGATCGCAGTCAGAACGGGATCACGGGTGCGGGTAGACCGAAAGGTAAGGGCCTCGAGCAGCGCGGGCGCATAGCGGCGGACCCCGGAATAGCGCTCGGCGGCACCGAGCAGCGGATCGGCCTCGGCGGTCGTGGCCAACGCCTCGACATCCGCCTGGGCCTGAACCAGGCGGGGCCAGCCGATCTCGCGATCGAGCACGTCAAAGGCGTCTTCGCCGGTTTCGTTGGCCTCGGCGAGCGCATGCAGCGTGTCGCCGAACATGCGCAGCAGACGACCCGTTTCCTTGCGCGCGTCGAGATGTCGCCGTTCCTGTCGAGCCTTGGACTTGGTGAACAAGAGGGCGATCAGCCGGCAGAACATGGTGATCGCGGCATCGGTCAGCTTGCCGGTCAGCTCGATCAGCTGCGCCCCGATCAGCGCGTGCCGGCGGCGCGGGTTGAAGTCCTCGGCCAGCCAACTCGGCGTCACCGCACCCTCGCGTACCAGCTGGGACCATCGGTCCGGATGGATGCGCCCGCGGCGCTGCGGATCAAGGCCAAACGACCGCACAAAACTCAGCCGATCGAGCAGGGCGAGCAGGTTCTTCTCGCTCGGCGCCTCGGGGAAGGCCCGCAGCCAGGCGAAGCGGGTCTGTTGGATGGCGGGATCGACGGCGAGCAGCCCGTCGAATGTGGCCAGCTCCTCGGAGGAGAAGCCGTCGAGCAGCGCTGCCTCCATCCGCCGGCGCGCGACGACCCGTGCGGCACGGCCGATCCGGTCGAGCGTATCGGTCGCCGGAAGCACCGACTTGCGTTCCCGGAAGGCGGCGATGATCGCTTCGGCGATCGGTATTCCCTTGTCGGATGCGGTAGCGGCCGCGAGCGCCTCACCCAGTGCCGCCCGCCTGTCCTCGCGAGTGGGCGGGTGCAGGCCGAGATGCCGCTGCGCCTCGACCGCGTGCTCGCGGCGGTTCGTATCGCGCCGGCCATACTCGGCCAATGCCCTCGGGTCGATGCCGATCTGTTGGGCGAGGAAGGCAACCATCGGTGCCGCAGGCGTCTCACCAAAAAGGATCGCCCGACCGAGATGGCGTAAAAAGCAGAGCTGAATGGCCAGGCCGAAGCGGTTGTGCGGGGTCCGCTTGGCCTGGATCAGATCCATCTCGGCACGACCGAGCGTGCAGTGCCGGATCAGGCTCTCCTCCTCCGTCGGCATGTCGACAAGGGCGGACCACCCGTCGGCTTTGAGCAGGGGACGGCGCGACAAGCTCAGTCTCCGGACACCTGGTTGAGATGGATGGCCCATACCCGCTTCACTTGGCTTTCACTGCATCCGGCCAGTTCGGCGGTACGCTTGATCGACTGACCTGCGCCGCGCAGCGCGATGATGCGCTGATGGGTGGCGGCATCGGGGATACGCCCCGCGTATTTGCCGGCGGCTTTGGCAAGTTGCACACCCTGACGCTGTCGCTCGCGGCGTGTCTCGTAGTCATCGCGCGCCATTTGCAGGGCCAGCTTGAGCAGCAGCTCCTGCACCGACTCCAGCACGATCCTGGCGACGCCGTCAGCCTCGGTCGCGAAATCGGACAGATCGACCAGACCCGGCACGGCCAGCCTTGCTCCCTTGCTCCGGATCGAGCCCACCAGTCTCTCAGCCTCGGCCAAGGGGAGCCGGCTGATGCGATCAATTCTCTCCGCGACGACCGCTTCGCCGGGCTGCAAATCGGCGATCATTCTGAGGAGTTCGGGGCGGTCGGCGCGGGCACCCGATGCCTTCTCACGGTAGACGCCGGCGATGTAGTAGCCCGAAGATCGAGTGCTCTGCTCGATCTCGGCCTGGCGAGCGAGGTCTTGTTCGTCAGTGCTGACGCGAAGATAGATGCGGGCGACTTTCATGGCGGGGAGCCACGATGGGTATACCGAACTTGGCCAACCGTAGATCGCGTGGTCAAGAACGGCAAAGCCGATGTAAGTTGGCTATGCCGAATTTAGCCATCCATCTTGGCTATCATCGGCCTGCCGGCACGCGACAGCCGGTCGACACATTGCCACCCCTGTCCATCTCGGGGTTTATCGCCGGCGGCTGCAAGCAAATCGCGTCGACGATGCAGTATCCTGACGACAAGTTACCTGTTCGTTCTCCTGTGTCGTACAGCTACGCACAGCTCTTGTCGTGACCCCATATTGTGTTCCGGCCGGGCACGAGGGGCCGCTTCAACCGTGTCAAAGATCGAGAGCAATGTCACTTTGGGGCCGACTGCAGCAGATCAACAGATTGCCCTCGGCCGGCGGCTCGACCGGGTCCGGCCGGTAGACGACGGAGCCGGAAATCAGCCCCGTCTCGCAGTTATGACAAACTCCGGTGCGGCACGACCAGCGCACCGGCACATCGCACGCCTCGGCTAGTTCGAGCAGGCTGTGGAATGCGGAATTCCAGTGGACAGCGAGGTTGCTGCGCGTAAAGGACACAAGCGGCCGCCCTCCACGGCTTCCCCCGGCGGATGCGGCGGCCGCCCGGACCGCGGCGATGCCCGGCGTCTTCGACTGGCCCGACCCGAAATTCTCGGTGCAGGCCGTTCCGGAGGACCCCCCAGCCGGCAAGGCCGTCGACGAGACCGCTCATAAACGCGGCTCGACCGCAGAGTAGAACTCCGCATCGGGCGGACGCCCACTACCTCAAACACGGGCACGCCCACGCGCCCCACCCTATCGAAATCGACAGCCGGCCAATCGGTCGGCTTTGGCGCACTGTAACAAATGTGGCGGCGGCTTCCGGGTAAGGTCTGGAGGAGTCGCCGCACCTCCGCCGCAAATGGATGCTCGCTGCTGTTGCGGGCACCGTAAATCCACCAAATTTCTCTCCGAGTTTGCTCGGCGGCCAGTGCGTGCAGCATAGCGAGTACTGGGGTCGCGCCGATGCCGGCGCTGACAAGGACCACGGAACCCTCGCCCTGCCGCAACGTAAAGTTGCCGCGCGGGGCGCTCGCCTGAGAATTTCTCCGGCCTGAACCCGCATATCGATGTAAGCCCCGGCGGCGCCATCTGGCTCGCGTTTGACGCTGATGCGATAGCGAACCGCGCTCGGCGCGTCCGACAGCGAATAGCTGCGCAGGAGTGGGCTCTCGTCGGGCCGCGGCCTGAGCCGCAAAACAATAAAGTCCCCCGCCAGGGCAGCCGTCAGCGGCGGCTCACCATCGGCCAGCTCCAGGACGAGCGAGGTGATATTGCTGCTTTCGTGCAGCTTGGCGACACCCGCAATGAGCGGAAGCCTTGCCACGCGGGGCGCGCCCATCGGTGGGCCAGCCCGGGGTTGCCCGTTGTTCTGTTGCCTTTCCGTTCCCGGTCGAGCAGCGCCTCCAACGAGGCTCGCCAACCGGCGCTCGATGTGCAGGATGCACAACATCGGTCAAGCCCATCACCAGGTAGTACACCGGCAGATCCTGACCAGCGCGCTGATCTCGGCGACGGTCACCCGCTCAGGGACCCCCGCCTCGACCTCGCACGATTTCGTCGCCAGCGCCGACTGCGCCTCCTCGAGGACCCGGCGATGGAACTCCAGCACTGCCGTGAAAGACCAGCAGAAGAGCCATCTCCAGCTGAGCTTTCATGCGGATGCCGACGAACCCGATCGCCAAGTAACACGCGGCTGCGTCGCTTCAAACAGGCATCGCCGATCAGGTAATGATCGAGAGATCCGCCACTAAATACCTGTCCAGTCCTTCGATTGTAAAATTCTCTTCCGGACTGGCCATAGGTAAAGTGGTTTCAGATTCATTTGGTTTTATGCCAATAACGATAAGATTCAATCTGGTGGTGTAAGCGCAATATAGAGATGACACCCCTGTGCAAAGTTGAGGTGACACTCCCTCGGGTTTTGGGGTCCTGGGAGTTGCACCATGGCGGTGTTGTCGATGAGCAAGCAGGAGTTCAGCCGGCTTGAGGTTCTGTTGCAGGTTCAATCGGGTCGTCTTCGTGTTGCCGACGCGTGTGAACTGATCGGATTGCAGCGGCGTCAGATATTTCGCCTGCTGCGCGGTCTCAAGCAGGACGGTGCCACGAGCTTGCTGTCGAAGCGCCGCGGCAAACCGAGCAATAACCGTCTGCCGTCCGAAGTTCGTAATCTTGCACTGTCGATCGTGCGCGACCGATACGCCGACTTCGGCCCGACCCTGGCGGCGGAGAAGCTCGCCGAGCATCACGGCTGTTCGGTGTCATGCGAGACCTTGCGCGGGTGGATGATCGCCGATGGGCTGTGGCAGGACCGTCGGCATCGTCTGCCCTCGCCGCATCAGCCGCGGCGGCGGCGCGATTGCCTGGGCGAACTGGTGCAGATCGACGGCTCGGAGCACGCCTGGTTCGAGGACCGCGGTGCGCCGTGCACGCTGCTGGGTTTGGTGGATGATGCGACGAGCCGATTGATGCAGCTGCGGTTCGTCACCTCGGAATCGGCGTTTGATTACTTCCGAACGACCCGCGCCTATCTGGAGGCGCATGGCAAGCCGGTCGCGTTTTACAGCGACAAGCACGGCATCTTCCGGGTCAACAGCAAGGAGGCTGCCGGCGGCGACGGGGTGACCCAGTTCGGTCGCGCGCTGTTGGCGCTGAACATCGACATCATCTGTGCCAACAGCCCGCAGGCAAAGGGCCGCATCGAACGCGCGTTTGGCACGTTGCAGGATCGGATGGTCAAGGAGCTGCGGCTGGCGGGGATATCGTCGATGGCCGCGGCGAACGCATGGCTCCTGGGTTCATCTCCGCCTACAACACGCGCTTCGGCCGTGACCCGGCGAATGGCAAGGACCTGCATCGACCGCTGGCACAAGCCGATGACCTGGGCGAGATCCTGGCCTGGCGGGAGGAGCGCACGGTCACGCGCAACCTGACCCTGCACTACGACCGGATGATGCTGCTCCTCGACCCGACGTCGCTGGCCCGTGGCTTGGTGCGCAAGAAGGTGGAGGTCGTGAACTACCCGGACGGGCGGTTCGCCGTTCAGTTCAACGGAGCGACGCTCGGTTTCAAGGTGTTCGACAAGATCCAAACCGTGCAGCCCGGCGCGATCGTCGACAACAAGCGGCTGTCGGCCGTGTTGGAGCAGGTGAAGGCGCAGCAAGCCGCCTACCCGGCCCATCAGCAGCGCGGGCATGTTGCGCGGCAGCGCCCGCGGAACAACCTCGAGGCGCCGGGTCTGCCGTCGAAGGGGCGGGCACCACGCCACGCTGCTGCCGCGGCTGCGGCTAAGGCAGTGGACCGAGATGGAGGGCTGACGCAGACGCCATCGGCCAGTCGGCCGCTA
>CAVZJF010000021.1:0-28652 GCA_963775525.1 uncultured Alphaproteobacteria bacterium
CCCGGCTCAAGACCGCCCTTGCCCGGCGGATCGCCTCGGAGCAGCGGCGCCGGGGCTAAAACGAAGGGCCGAAGCTACTCGAATAGCTCCGGCCCCGAAACGCGGGCGAAAACAGCCTCTTCCCTCAACCGTGCGACCCTATGCAACGGTTTTGCGGAAAAGGCAAGAAGTGTTCGTCGATTGCTCGCCCGAAGCGCAGGCCCAACGACAACGCCAACTCGATGAGCTGAAGGCCAAGCTCTACAGCGGGGTGTCGAGCGTCTCCGACCGGTCGCGCTCGGTCGGCTATCACAACCCCGATTATTTGTTAGGCGATCGGCCGGATCGAAGACAAGCTCGCTATTGCACGGTCGGTTTCCGGCGCACCAGCCGGGTTTCCTACGCTCCGCTGGTCAAGGGGCTCTGACGTGCTCGCGGCCATCCAGCGGTTGACCCGGCGGCTGATCGGCGAAGTGCCGCGTCTCGGCTAGCGGGCTGCCGGCGGCGAGGGGTTCCGGGCGCGCAACGCTCCGCCCGGTCTGGAGGCTGGTGCGGCGCGCCGGCGCCTCAGCTTGTGGCAACCCGCGGCCCAGCACATCAACGCGCTGATGCAGGCGGCCGGGCCGACGGTCAACGCCCGCGCCCGCTGGCTGGTGCGCAACAACGGCTATGCCCGCGCCGCGTTGCGCTCGTGGTCGGCGGCAACCGTCGGCGCCGGCATCAAGCCGTCGTCATTGGTCGCCGAGCAGAGGACCCGCGAGGCCATCCACCAGGCCTGGAACGACTGGACCGACGAGGCCGACGCCGAGGAGGTGACCGACTTCTACGGCATCACCCGGCGGGTTTCACGTGAAGCCTTTCTCGCCGGCGAGTGCTTTGTCCGGCTGCGCCCGCGCTTTCCGCAGGACGGCCTCTCGGTGCCGTTGCAGCTGCAGATGCTGCCCTCCGAGCAACTGCCGTTGTGGAAGCAGGAGACGGTGCCCGACAACCGACCCAATGCCGGCGGCGCCATCCGCCTCGGGATCGAGTTCGACCGCGCTCTGCGGGACAAGCGCGTCGCCTACTGGTTCTATCGCTCGAACCCGACCGACCCGACGATCACCTTTCCCGAGGCCCTGCAGCTCGAGCGGCTGGTGCGGGTCCCGGCCGAGGAGGTCATTCACGTCTTCGACCCGGTCGAGGCCGGGCAACTGCGCGGGCTGACCGGCTATGCCGCGGCCGTCGTCAAACTGTTCCAGATGGACGCCTACGACGACGCCGAGCTGGAGCGGCAAAAGCAGCAGAGCCGGTACGCGACGTTCTTCACCAGCCCCGAGGAGCGCGACGACAACGGCAACCCGCTGGACCCGCGCCCCGATGACGATCTCGCCGCCTACATGCCGGGGGCCAACGTGCTGCTCTATCCCGGCGAGGACGTCAAGTTCAGCGAGCCCGGCGGCGTCCCCAACAGCTACGAGCCGTTTCAGTACCGCACCTTGTTGCAGATCTGCGCCGCCCTCGGGATCCCCTATGGCGAATTGTCCTGGGATCTGACCAAGGCGACCTATGCCAGCTCGCGCGCCGGGCTCCTGGCCTTTCGCCAGGAGGTCGAGGCGTTTCAGCATTCGGTGCTGGTCTACCAGTTTCTGCGCCGGGTCTGGGCGCGGTGGATGGATACTGCGGTGCTCGCCGGCGCGGTGCCGATTACTGCCCAAGCCTACACCGCGCGGCCGGCGATCTGGCGGGCGATGCAGGCGATCACGCCGCGCGCCCCGTGG
This sequence comes from uncultured Alphaproteobacteria bacterium, assembly GCA_963775525.1. Classification (GTDB taxonomy): domain Bacteria; phylum Pseudomonadota; class Alphaproteobacteria; order ATCC43930; family CGMCC-115725; genus AP-15. The sequence goes on from CAVZJF010000021.1 coordinate 1,737, forward strand.
GTCGACCCGCTGAAGGACCGCCAGGCGGTCAAGCTGGCGCTCGACGCCCAGGTCATCGCTCCACAAGACGCGATCGAGGCCGAGGGCTACGACATCGAGACGGTCTACCGCCGCATCGCCGAAGCCGCGGCATTGCGCCAACAATACGGCATTCCCGACCCCGCGGTCGGCTGGGGCACGCGCGGCGGACCCACGGCGACAACTGAAACCGAAGCGCCGACCGAGGGCAGCGCGCTGGGGAGGCCGCATGATTCGCGCTCTGCCGCACATCCTGGCGCGCGTCTTCGACGTGCCGCTACTGATCAGCCGGCCCGGCTCGAAGCCTTGCTGGCCGGGCTCAACGCGGCGATGCTGCGTGAGCCGTGGCCCGCGGGCTCGACCCGCGGGGCGGAGCGGTCTCCCCCGCCGCTTCCGATCCTCCCCCGATCTGCCCCAGGCTGGGGAGCGGCCCCGCGGCTATCGCATTGACCGCGGGGTCGCCGTCCTGCCGGTGCGCGGCGTGCTGGTGCGCCGCGCCGGGCAGATCGACGCCAACTCGACGCCATTGCAATCCTACGAGAACCTCGCCGCCACCTTGCGCCGGGCAAAAAGCGACAGCCGGGCGCGCGCCATCCTGCTGGAAGTCGACAGCCCGGGCGGCGAGGCCGGCGGCGTCTTTCAGCTTGCCGACGAGGTCCGGCGGACAATGGAGGTCAAGCCGGTGTGGGCGGCCGCCAATGACGACGCGTTGTCGGCCGCCTATGCGATCGCCGCCGGCGCCGAGCGCGTTTGGGTCACCAACACCGGGGCAGTCGGCAGCGTCGGGGTTGTGGCATTGCATCTCGACCGCTCGCGCTTCGACGCCGAGCACGGGTTCAGCTTCACCTATGTCTACCATGGTGCGCGCAAGATCGACGCCAACCCGCACATGCCGCTGTCGCCCGAGGCGCGCGGCCAAATCCAGGGCGAGGTCGACCGGCTTTACGACATGCTGATCGCCAGCGTCGCCGGTCATCGCGGGATTACCGCCGAGCGCCTGGCCGCGACCGAGGCCTCAATCTATTTCGGCGACAACGCCCTGGGCATCGGGCTCGCCGATCGCGTCGGCACGCTCGACGACGCCACCAATGCCCTCGCCGAGCGGGTGGCGCTCAACAGCCGAAGAGGAACGGGCATGAACAGCGAAGACACCGGCACCACGGCCAACAACGGCGGCGACGCGCGCACAGCGGACGATCCCACTGCGACGAACCCGGCGCAGCCGGACAATGTGATCAGCTTCGACCAGATCCACCAGGCGGTGGCGGCGACCCGCGAAACCGCCGCTGAGATCGTCGCGTTGTGCTCGCTGGCCGGGTATCCCGACTTGGCCGCCGAGCAGATCCGGTCGGGGGCGACGACCGACAGCGTGCGCCGGCTGTTGCAGCAGCGCCGCGCCGGCGAGGCGGCAACCCGCCATGTCGAGACCATCGACACCACCGCACGACGAGCGGCAACCGGCGGCGCCGAGATCGCCGCGGCCGTGGCCGCGCGCTTTGCCGCGCAATCCAAACGGGCCGATTGATGCCGGGCCTCGGCTTGATGCTGCAGATGAGCCGGTCGAGGCGGCGAGCGGCACCGCCAGCTCCGCCGTCTCCGGCGCCGGTGCTGTCGTCGCTGACGCCCAACCACACGGAGGTCGACGTGCGCGTTCTGGTCAACGGGTCGGGGTTCACCCCGCACTCATCGGTTCACTTTGAGGGGGTCGAGCAATCGACCGAATTTGTCAGCGACACGCAACTGGCCTTCGAGCTCGAAGCCGACGAGCCGGGCGAGTTTGCGGTCACTGTCGTCACCCCGCCGGGGCCGGGGCGGCGGCGGCGAAAGCAACGCCTTGATGTTCGAAATTCACGAACCCGAACCGAACCGATCCCGAGCCGAGCCTGTCGTCGCTGCAACCAAGCTCGACGCAGGCAACCCGTTCGCCTTCTCGGCGCCGATAAGGAGGACAAGGCATGGCCCAGAGCCGCAGACTATTGGAAGACAAGCGCGTCGCCGACTTTCTCGTCAGCGAAGCCAACCTCTATCGCTCGCGTGAAGTCGTCACCATCCCCGAGGGCGCCGAGCCGCTGCAGCCGGGCATGCTGGTGACCATGGCGGGTGAGGCCGCGGCTGCCGGCGATGTCGAGGCCATCCTGATGTACCCGGTCGACCCGCGCTTTGGCGCGGTGCCGGCGGTGGTCATCGCCCGCGATGCCGAGGTCAACGACGCTTACCTGCTCTACGGCGAGCTCGACCGGCAGGCGGTCAACGCCCGCCTCGCCGAGGCCGGCATCATCGTCCGCCAGGGCATTCTCGCGGAGTCGATCGTAACCCCCGCCTAAACGGCCCCGCGCCAAACAGGGAGTGCCGCCAATGCTTGACGTCTTCTCCACCAACGCCGCGTTCTCGGTCACGTCGCTGACCCTGGCATTGCTGCGCGTGCCCTATATGCCGGGGCTGATCGGGCGGCTTGGCCTGTTTCGTCCCGAGCGGCTGACGACGACCACGACCTTGATCGAGGTCAAGGGCTCGCGCCTGGCCTTGGTGCCGGAACTGCCGCGCGGCGCCCCGCCGACCCCCAACGTCGAGGATCGCCGCCACGTCGTCCCGTTCCGCATCCCGCACTTTCCGATCCGCGACACGCTCTATGCCGACACGGTGCAGAACATCCGGGCGTTCGGCACCGAGGACCAGCTCGAAGCGGTGCAGACCGTGGTCAACGACCGCGAGGCCAGCATGGGCCTGCGGCTCGACGTGACCCTCGAATATCTGCGGCTCGGCGCGGTCAAGGGCGTCATCATCACCGCGGCCGACCGGGTCACCGGGGCGCCGCTGATCACCCTCGACCTGTTCCGTTCGTTCGAGGTCGACCCGCAGCCGGTGCTCGACTGGCCGATCGTCGGCGCCGGCCGCATCGCCCAGGAAAACCCGGCCTGGGCGGCGCAACTGACCGGGCTCGTCAACCAGCTGGGCCGGTTGATGGCCGAAGAACTGCCGGGCGGCATGATGGCCAGCATCCACGGGGTGTGCGGCGCGCAATTCTTCGACGCCTTCTCGCAGCATCCCGAGCGCCGCGCCGCCTTTATCGCGATCGACAATGCGCCGATCCTCAACCCGATCCTCGGCACCCGCGTTTCCTTCCGCGACGTGACGATCGAGGAATACCGCGGCCGGGTCGGCGAGATCCCGTTTGTGGCGCCCGACGAATGCCATTTCTTCCCGGTCGGCGTGCCCGATTTGTTTGTCGAGATCTACGCGCCGGCCGATTACATGGAGACCGTCAACACCGTCGCCCTGCCGCGCTACTCCAAGATGGAGGCGATGGATTTCGACAAGGGCGTCCAGCTCGAAGCCCAGATGAACGTCTTGCCGTTGTGCTCGGCGCCGCGCGCCTTGTTCACCGCCCGCGTCACCCCCTATGTCGAGACCGACGCGACGGCAGCGGCAACCGCGGCGCCCGGTGGGGCTACCGAGAGAACGGCAGCGCCGGCGGCGGAGACCCGACGCCATCGATGAGCGAGTTCCGCTTTCTGCTCGGTGATCTGGCGCGGGCCTTTCCCGAGCCCGCGGTCTGGACGAATACCGGCTTGCCGATCATCGGCCGCTTTCGCATCGACCCGTTCGACGTGCCGCTCGCCGGCACCAATGCCGGGATCGGCGAGGTGCAGACCTGGTTCTACTGCGAGCGCGCCGTCATCCCCGGCGTGCTCATGCCCGACATCGGCCATGTCCTCGATGATCCGCGGCCGCGGCTGGGAGATCGTCGAAGCCGGCGAGGACGATCTCGGCGAGCTCTCCTTTCGCCTGATCAAATACGAGAGCGCCCCCGCTGCTGTGCTCGATGGCGACGCGAACGCCGTGCGGTCGGAATGCTTGCGGCGGCCTGGCCGCCCGTCGCGGCGCGACGAGATCGTCAGCGCCTTCGCCGCCGTGGTCGAGGCCGGCATGATCGATCCCAGCGAGCCGCTTGACCCACGTCTTCCCGGCGGTGCGGCAACGGATCACCGGCAGCGCCGCGCCGTCATCGGGGCTCGGCGACAAAACCCTGCGAGGACCCTGGCGCCAATTTTCGATGCACGCCGCCGCACCGGGCAAATGTAGTAGCCATCCCGGGCAGCGGCTCGATCAGAAACGAAGGTTGTAGTGTCAGCACTGCGGCCGCCACGTGGCGGCCATATCCTCATCATGCGACTGAGGTTGTCCAAATGATCTTGCCGCGCGGGTCCTTTTCGGTCCGGACCCGGAGCGCGGGGCGGCTGATAGTTAGGGTCGCTCCTGGTATATTTATTCAGTCACAACTTTTACTAATATTTAGAAATCCTTTCCAGGAAGGCACACTATGCAACTGTGCCGCGTTGCGCGGCAGGAGCAGAACCACCACATCCAGGATCTGGGGCAATTGGCATCCTGCTTCCGGCCCCACCTGTCCGGGCCTCGCGCCATTGGGGACTAAGTGCCTAACGATTACGCTTGCCCGATCGCCCAATGCGACGTCACAACAGAAAAGCGTGCCGCGCTTGAGCGCTATCGGGACAAGAGGCGGTTGTGGCTGTCGTGGATCAGCACGGACGAGCATCATGCGATCTGGACGGTCCTGTCCTCTATGGTATGGACGGACGTTGCCTTTAAGACCCTCACCAATTTTGCCGTGGGCGACGAGGCGAACGCTCTCAACAATCATCTTATGGTCGAGGCGTTGTTTGACGGACACGTGGCCACGCAAGTCCTCGCGATCCGCAGACTGGTGGATGACGGCAACAGCGACATCATTTCGCTGCCCAGGTTGATAAAGGATTTGCGGCGTAACTTCTCGCTGCTGACGCGCGAAAACTACGTGTGCTTTGACGGCTTGCCTTACGATTACGAGGCCGTGCGGCGTGCGCGGTTTATGGAGAATTCGGGAAGCTGGGGAAAAGGAGGCATTTGGGTGGCGACTGAAGGCCCTCAGGGTGATGCCACCTCTGAGTTGGCGCATAGACAATTCGACAAGCTCGCGGGCATCGAGCCAGCGAAACGAAGCCGTGAGGATCGCCTTCCCGTCTTTCTTCTGACGACCGTTGAAAAATGGCTCGGTGACAGTGGCGCGGATGACCTGGCTAAATGGAGCCACGCCTACCTTGCTCACGCGGGCGGCCCTGAGGCGAGGAAGCGGATTGCCGACCTGATGGTGACGGCGAACAAGATTACCGATGCCATAAAGGCCCTCGCGCGTGTTACCGAAGCGATATCGCGTTGCTTCTCTGTGCGGGCGGCCGGTCGCACGCCTTGATGCCAGTCGCGCAGTTCAATCCGTTCGAAAAGTTAGACAAGCCCATCATGCAAGCGGGTGGCGAGGCGGCCGCCTATAAGCTTTGGCACCAGCTCAGCGACGCCCGAAACCGTTACTTAGACGGCGTGGACGCCGAGCTAATGGGGTTCGTGAAGTCGGGCGGCCTCTAAAAGCAGATCTGCCAGGTGCGTTTAACGGCGTCATGGTCACGCTGGAGGCCCGACGCCAGCAACGAAGACAGCTTAATCGCGGCGGCGACGGCGCTCGCCACGCTCGGCCCGCAACTTTCGGCTGGTGCCGACTCGTAGTGCCTGGGCGAGCGCCGGCGCCGCCGAAGCAGTCCGAAGGCGAACAGGCCGCTGCCGAGCACCGCCAGGGACGCCGGCTCGGGTGTCGGGACGACGACCTGCGGCGAGAACTCCACCGCCAGATAGAAGCCAGTCACGTCGGCGGAAGGGACTCCATCGCCGTCGAGTAGGCCAAACGGGTTGAGGAACGTCGTAAACGACGGCGAAGGCAAAGGTCCTGCCGGGAAGGCATCTATGAAGCCATTATCGCCGACCCCGGTCCCGGTCATCCCAGGAACCGGATTGGTCATGACACTGTGGCCGGGGAAGACGCCGGATGTTGGCGCCAGCACCGTACCGTTATCAGAGAACTCCTCGTCACGCAGCGATAAAATTGACCGGCACCGCCGCAACGAGGCCGAAACTGAGCGATCATCGAGTCCTGGCCCGGCTGTGACAACGGGCCGCCGGGGCGGTGCCATAGCTGAACACTTGCCATTCGTGACCCGCGGCACGATGGAAATCGTCTGATTAGGCACTGCGTCGGCGCGCGTGCCCGGCGTCAAGCTCGCGGAATTGATTGAAAGGTACCAGGCGATTGGTGCCTTCGACCTCGAAAGCATTCCCGGGCACGAACAGCGCGGCGGCTTTGGCGGCCTGCCATCCCGATCGGCCAGAAGCCCCCCCACAATAATCGGCACGGCGTAGAGTGCCTCCGAGCTGTCGTTTGGTCTCTAATTGGAAGTTGCGTCGAAGAAGATTACATTTCGATGCAGCGGTTTTGCCGGAACCAAACGCCAAAAGGGGCGGATACAGGAAATTCGTAACATCACTAGTCCGCGATTATGTGCGTCTACCTCTTTAAATCGACATTTGCCAAATTCGCGGCAGTTTATCGGGCCGAGGATCGCGCTTTCGCCAGCCTTGAGCGACGGCAATTCGCGCCACCGCGCAAAGGGCCATCCAAGCTGGTGGTTGACGGCGGCCCGACGCTGAAACACGCCGCTTCGCCTGTACCAAGAGGCATACCTCTCCTCGATTGCCGGTGCATTAGGTGGCGCTCTTGCCGTCCACGTGGCTGAAACGATGGCTGCCTCCAGATCGCGTAGGTCGGGCTACTCGAATCCATTCAGAACATTATTCTCGGCGGTCGCAAGCGTGTGCACCCTTGTCGATCCACCGGCCTGGATGATCGGAGATCGCAAGGTTCGCTGGGAGGCTCAGCCGCTTCGCTCGAACCGACCATCTCTCGCCGAGGCGGCCGACCCGGTAATCGCTTGGTCCCGCCACCTCCCAGCATCGCCGGATCGCGGTCCAGCCCGAGTCGGCATCGTTAAGTCCTTCGTTGACGGCTGCTAGTCGCCGCCCGAACACCGATCCCCCGCTGCTGCACTTGATGGCGACGCGAACGCCGTTCCGGTCGGATGCCTGCGGCGGCCTGGCCGGCCGTCACGCCGTGAGAAGATCGTTACTGCGGGGCTCGCTGTGATCGAGGCTGGCGGGATCGAACCCCGACCAGCCGATGACGCCGGATCTCTTCTCGACGGTCCAGCAATGCATCACCGGCAGCTCTGCGCGGATCAACAAATGGCGGGGGCCGCGCACCGAGCCCAGCCGGGTTAAGGCACCACTTGGCCCGTGACGAGCCTTTAAAATGTAAGGGTCGCGCGAGATATTGTCACAACCCCGCAGACGATTTATCGATGGCAAAATAACGATTGAGTTTGGCAAAAATCGAGATGGATATCCCCGGCGCCCTACTGCGCTCGGTGGGGCAGGGCAAAAACTATAAATTCCCCGGCAATTTATTCCAGATTTTTGTCCCGTCCGGTCGCGGCTAGGCTCGGTCTCGTGATCGCGCAACTGCGCCAGGAGACCGTCGAGCGGCTGGCCGAAGTCCCGGCCTTTCGCCACGTCTTCAACTCGCGCCAGCCGCAATTGCGCCGCGACCTGCTGCCGGCCTTGCGGGTCTACACCAGCACCACGGCGCAGGGGCTGTCGATCAGCATCCCGGAGTTCCGGGCGACGGCGCAGCTCGTCGTCCAGGTGGTCGCCGACGACATCACCGACGCCCGCAGCGCCGAGACCGTCGACAGCTTGTGCGAGGCGGTCAAGACCCGGCTGCTGTGCGACCCGTCCTGGCTGGTGCTGTTCGAGCGGGTGCTGTCGATCGACACCGAGATCGAGCGCAACGTCGAGGGCGAGAGCCGCACCACGGTCGCGACGATGACCTTCGCGCTTGCAATACAGCGAGGTCTACGAGCCGGTGATCCCCGACTGGCTCGAAAAGGTGCCGCATCGACGTGGACGTGATCCGCCCGGCGGCCGACCCCAACATCCGCTATCCCGGCCCCGACGGCCGCATCGAGGTCGCCGCCGAATTTCTCAATCCCGAGCCGCCCCCCGGCGCAGAAGACAAGGAGTGAGGCATGCCGGTTTCGTTCGAGCGCATCCCCAGCAACATCCGGGTGCCGCTGTTCTACGCCGAGGTCTCGAACCGCGAGGCCAGCTATCTGCAATTGCTGCAGCCGGCGTTGCTGATCGGGCCGATGCTGGCGCAAGGCAACTGCGACGCCCGGAAGAGCCGGTACTGGTCACCGACACGGCGCAGGGCTACGCGCTGTTCGGCGCCGGCAGCATCCTCGGCGACATGGTCGCCCTCTATCGCCGCAACGACAGCTTTGGGACGTTGTGGGCGATCCCGCATCTCGACCCGGACGGGGCCAGTGCGGCGACCGCCAGCGACACGATCGAGGGCACGGCGACGGCGGCCGGCACGCTCGCGGTCTACATCGGCGGCGAGCGCTATGCGCTGACGGTCGCCGCCGGCCACGACGCCGCGACGATCGCCGCCAACATCGCCGCCGCGGTCAACGCCGACCCGTTCGCCCTGGTGACTGCTGCGGTCGGCGATGCGGCTCCGCCGGTGGGAGGCGACCCCCCAGGGAACGGCGACGCCTTGCCCTGGAAGACCGGGCGGCGCGGCCCGCCGGCCCCGCGCGCGGCGGCAGCGCCGCGAGCCGGCGGCAGCACCGTCACCTATACCTCGAAGAACCATGGCGTCATCGCCAACGAATTGGTCCGCACCGTCAACTTCCGCGGTGCCGCCGGCGGCGAGATCATGCCGCCGGGGATCACCATCACCGGCAGTGGCGGGACAGGCGGCAGCTTCGCGGGCGGCGCCGGGCTGCCCGATCTCGGGCCCGTCATCGCCGCGATGGGCGACGAGGAATACGACTTCATCTGCAACCCGCACACCGACGGCGCCTCGCTCGACGCGCTCGGCGAGGAGATGAACGACGTCACCGGGCGCTGGGCATGGAACCGGCAGATCTACGGCCATGTGTTCTGCGCCCGCTCCGACACCGCGCAGCAGCTCGTCGAGTTCGGGCGCAGCCGCAACGACCCGCATGTCTCGGTGCTGGGCTTTTCGCGATCGCCGACGGTGAGCTGGCGGCGGGCCGCGGCATTGACCGCGCAAGCCGCTTCGTCACTGCGCATCGACCCGGCGCGGCCGTTGCAGACCTTGACCCTGGTCGGCGCGATGGCGCCCAAGCGCGGCGACCGCTTCCGCCTCGCCGACAGCAACACCCTGCTGTTCAACGGGATCGCGACCGAGATGGAGTTGGGCGGGGCGGTCGCGATCCAGCGCTGTGTGACGACGTACCGGGTCAACGCGTGGAACCAGCCCGACCCGCAGCTATCTCGACGTGCAGACGCCGGCGACCCTGCAATTCATCATCCGCTACCTGCGCAACCGCATCCTGACCAAGTTCCCGCGCCACAAGCTCGCCGATGACGGGACCCCGTTCGGCCTCGGCCAGGCGATCGTCACCCCGCGCATCATCCGCGCCGAATTGGTCGCCGCCTATTCCGAGCTGATCTCGCTCGGGATCACCGAGAACATGGATCTGTTCAAGCAGTTCCTGATCGTCGAGCGCGACCCGACCGACCCCAACCGGGTCAACGTGCTGTTGCCGCCGGATCTGGTCAACCAGCTGCGCATCTTCGCGATGCTGGTCGAGTTCCGCCTGCAGTATTCGCCGACCGCCGCACTCGCCGCCTGATCTGCTTCGTTGAAGGAGATTTTGACCAATGCCCAGTAATCGCATAGCCGGGTGTAGCCTACATTTACGTTGACGGGCAGCAATACCCGTTGCGCGGCAGCCTGACGGTCTCGCCCGACATGATCGAGCGCGAGGGCGTTCCCGGCCAGGACGGCATTCACGGCTACATCGAGCGGCCGCGGGTGCCGTTTATCGAGGGCGACTTCTCCGACATCGGCAATCTGTCCCTCAGCGCCATCCAGCGCATGACCGACGTGACGGTGACCGCCGAGCTCGCCAACGGCAAGCAATACGTGCTGCGCAACGCCTGGACCTCGACCGCGCGCGAGTTCGACGCCGCCGAGGGCCAGGCAACGGTGCGCTGGGAAGGCATGGCGGCAGAAGAACTGATGAATTGACTGGGAGCTGATGAATTGATCGTCACCCTGACCAAGCCGATCCAGGCGCACGGCGACCGAAGTCAAAGAGATCGACATTCGCGAGCCGACCGGCGGCGACATTGCGGCGTGCGGGTTTCCGTTCCGCTTCGCGATCAACGACGACGGCTCGCAGATGATCGCCCCCGAGGCCGCCGCGATCACGTCGCTGGTCTCGCGGCTCGGCAACATCCCGCGCGGCTCGGTGGCGCAACTGGCGTTCGCGGACTGGATGGAATGCATGGGGGCGGTCTTCAGTTTTTTCGGGGCGTCGGTCCCAACGGGGTCGGCCCCAACCTCGTCGAGCGCTGCTTCGACCTTGCCTGGGTCTGGCAATGGGACCCCCGGACCGCACTGAGCCTCAGCTTCGCCGAATTGCAGCTCTATGAGACGCAGACCCTGCGCATCCTCGAAGAAGTGCGCCGCAACCAGCCGCGGCAGCGCTGATGGCTGACCGGGTCGACATCAGCGCCATCGCCCGGGTCGTCGACCAGGCCTCGGGACCGCTGCGCAGTATCGAGCAGGCGATCGGCAAAACCGGGCAAGCGGCGCGCACCGCCAGCGCCTCGGTGGCGCGTCTGGGCTCGGCCGGTCTGTTTGGCGGCATGGCGGCCAATTTGCGCGGGGTCGGCGCCGCTGCCGCCCGGCTCGGCGGCCAGATCAAGGGGTTTCTGGGGCCGATCCTTGGCCTCGCCGGGGTCGCCGGCATCGGCGGCGCCATCGCCGCGATGAAGGATTACATCTCGACGACCGCGCAACTCGGCAAGACATCCTCACGACTCGGTTTGGCGCCGCAAGCGCTGGCGGGATTTCGGTACGCCGCCGGCAATGCCGAGCTCGCCGACGATGCGCTCTCGAAATTGCAAAAGACCCTGGCGACGGTCAGCGCCGGCGGCAAAAAGGTGGCGTCTACCGCCGCCTTGCTCGGCAAATTCGGGGTCGGCGCCAAACAGATCAAGGAAGGCAATCTCGAGGAAATCCTGCCGGCGATCGCCCAGGGTTTCCAAAAGAACACAAACCCGATCCTGCGGGCGCGCATGGCGATGGCGCTGTTCGGCAAGAGCGGCCAGCAGCTGATCCCGTTTCTGGCCAAGGGCCGCGACGGGATCGCAGCAGCTCGTCGAGGAAGCCAGAAGTCTCGGGCTGCATTCCGACAAACGAGATGGTCGATCAGGCGAAGGAAGCGAACAAAGCCTTCGGCGACATGCATCAGGCGCTTACCGGCGTCAGGAACGTGGTCGCCGCAGCACTCCTCCCGGTGATCACGCCGCTCGTCCTGCAATTCAAAGCCTGGCTGGTCACCAACCGCGAATGGCTGAAGGTCAATATCACCGGCGCGATCAACAGCATCGCCGACGCCATCAAGTCGATCAATTGGACCGCGGTGCTCGCCGGGTTCCAAAAATTCGGGCAGTGGCTCGAATGGGGCGTGCAATTGATCGGCGGCTGGGAGAACGCCTTCATCGCCTTTATCGCGCTGATGAACGGCGCGCTGATCGCCTCTCTTCTCAATGTCGGGCTCGTCCTCGCCAAACTGGCGGCGAGCGGTGCTCACCAACCCGATCGGCCTGGCGATCGTCGCGATCGCCCTGGCCGCGTACCTGATCTATCAACACTGGGACGGCATCGTCGCGTTTTTCACCGGATTGTGGGACGGGGTCAAAGCCGCGTTCTGGGCGACGCTCGACTGGCTGCGCGACCAGCGACCGCTTCGCATTCGGCGCCTTGACCGGCGGGCCATGGCCGGCATCTCGCGATTGGCGACGCGCAGTTCGCATTCGGCGCCTCGACGGGCTCAACGACTGGGCGCCGCTGGCCGCCCATTTCGTCGAATTGTGGGACAACACCAAGGCCGCGTTCTGGCGCGCGGCCGACTGGCTCGACGAATTTGCCGGCCGCTTTCTGCCGCAGCCGGTGCTCGACGCCTGGGAGCCGCTCAAGGGCTTTTTCCGCGATCTCTGGGCCGACGTGCTCGGCCTGTTCGAGACGGCAAAGCAGGCGATCAAGAGTGCCGTCGACTGGATCGTCGCGGCGGTCGAGCCGTTGGTCGGCGTCATCTCGACAGTCACGGGGGCGATTGCGTCGCGTCGGCGCGCTGCGAGGGCGGTCGGCGCTGTCGGCGGTCGCGGTCGGCCGGGGTAGCACGTGCGGCGACGCGGAGCGCTCGACTATGGCCGCGGGCTCGTCGGCGCCGCCCCGTCTGCCACCCCCAATGGCGCTAATGGGGGCGTCGCTGCCGCTGCGGGTCCGAACCTGCTGCAGCAACAAGCCGCGGTGACGGCGGCGGCACCACCGCAGCGCAGCGAGATCGAGCAGCGCCTGAAGGTCGACTTGTCGCCGGAACTGCGCGCCAGCTTGACCAGCGAGCGCACGACCGGCGCGCCGGTACGTTCCGAAGTCGAAATCGGGCGCTCGATGGCGCCGGCCTGGGGCGCCGCCTGATGCTGGGCATCCTGGGCGGCGTCATGGGAGCTGGGCGGCGGCTGGCGGGCGCGACTGCGGCGGGCGTCGTTTCGCGGTGTGCGCTTTTACACCGAGGAGTTCGGCGGCGAATACGGGCGGCGCTGGGCCGACCACGAATACCCCGGCCGCGACACCCCGTTCGCCGAAGATCTCGGCCGCCGCCAGCGGGTCTGGCAATTTACCGGCTACACTCTCGGCAATTTCTACCTCGCCGACCGCGACCGCATCATCGCCGCCTGCGAAGAAGCGGGGCCGGGCGAATTGGTGCATCCGACCCTCGGCGCGGTCCAGGCGGTGTGCCGCACCGTCGCCTTTACCGAAGAACGCGGGCGCGGCGGCCATTGCATCTTTCAGTTCGAATTTGCCGAAGCCGGCGAATTGCAGGAACCGGCGCAGGCGAGCGACACCAACCTCGCCTGCGAGTTCGCCGCCGACGATTTGGGGACGGCAGCATTGGACAGCTTTGCCGGCGGTTTCAGCGTCGCCGGCGGCGGGGTGTGGGTGACCGACAACGCTGCTGGCGACGTCGCCAACTTCGCCGGCGGGCTCGACCGCCTGCGCTTGCCGGCGGCCGGTTATCCGCAGGGCGCCTTGGTCGGCGCGATCGGCAACCTCGACAGCAACGCGTCGAGCCTGGTGCTGACGCCGCCATTGCTGGGGGCGGCCGTCGACGACGCCTTTGGCGCCTTCACCAACGCCGGCGACGCCGGGCCGGTGGTCGCCGGCATGCTGACGATGGCAACCGGCTGGCAGGCCGGCGCTGCCCCCGGCAGCGGCGGGTTGCTGCAGCCTCTGGCCAATCGAAAGGGGGCCGCACCTTCGGTCGTGCTGTTGCCGATCCCGGCGCGCCGCGCCCGCAACGCCGCGGTCTTCGAGCGCCTGGTGCATCAGCTCGCGTTGCGCGAGGTCGGCTACGCGGTCACCGGCATGTCGCTCGACAACTACGACGCCGCGATCGCCTTGCGCCACAAGATCGCCGCCGCCTTTGACGAAGTCGAAAATGCCGCCGCCGACGCCGGCGACGACCCGGTCTTCGAAGCATTGGCCGAGCTCCTGGGGGCGATCACCCGCATGATCCAGGCGCGGGCGGCCAACCTCAACCCGCTCGTCACCTATCGCACCGCGGCAACCGCCAACACCCTGACCCTGGCGTGGCGGCTCTACCAGAACAGCGGCCGCGATCTCGAGCTGGCGGTACGCACCGCGGCGCGCAACCCGGCGTTTCTGCCGCGCACCGGCCGGGTGCTGGCGGCCGGCCGGGCCGCAACCGGGGCGAGGCGATGAGCTCGTCTTTCGCCTTCTTGGTCGGCGGCGAGCTTTACAGCGGCTGGCAGAGCCTGCGGATTACCCGCGGCGTCGAGCGCGCCACCGCCGATTTCGACCTGTCGGTCAGCGAACGCTGGCCGTTGCACCCGGACGAGCCGTCGCCGTGGCAGATCCAGCCCGGCGACAGGTGCGAAATCCGCATCTTCGACGACGCGGCTGCCAATGGCGCCGACGGTGGTGGCGACGGCGACACGGTGTTGACCGGCTACGTCGACGCCTACCGGCCGAGCTACGACGCCAACAGCCATGCGGTGCGCCTCTCCGGGCGCTCGAAGACCTGCGACTTTGTCGACAGCTCGGTCATGGTGCCCTTTGGCGCCACTGGGGGCGGCCAGTTCAAGGGCATGACCGTCGCCGAGATCGCCCGCCTCCTGGCGCAGCCCTTCGGCATCGAGGTCGTCGCCGAAATCGAGGGCGAGCCCGAGCCCGAGGTCCAGGTCCAGCAAGGGGAGACGTGCTTTGCCTTGGTCGAACGGCTGTCGCGTCTGCAGGAGCTTCTCATCACTGATGACGCGCTGGGCCGGCTGGTCCTTACGCGCGCCGGATCGGGCCGCGCCGCGACCGCCCTTCGTCACGGCGTCAACATCCTCTCGGCCTCGGCCAATCTCGACAATTCCCGGCGCTTCTCCGAATACGTCGTCAAGGCCCAGCGCCCCGGCAACCGCACCCGCGACGGCGGCGGCAGCGGCGGCGGCGGCGGCGACGACTGGGGCGAGGTCGAGCCGACCCGGCGCCCAGTGGCGCCGCAGGGGCCGGCAAGCGGCCTGGCAGCGCATAAAGCGCATCCCCAACATCTCGGCGCGCTACCGCGAAGAGATGCGGCTGCGCAACAGCGGCGGCGGCCCCAGCACCGCGCCGCAGACCTTGACCCAGATCGTCGGCACGCGCGCGCGACCCCGGCATCACCCGCTACCGCCCGCATCTGATCGTCGCCGAGGCGCAAAGCGACGACGCCGTCGCCGAAAAGCGCGCCGACTGGGAGATGCGCCGGCGCCTGGCGCAGGCGGTGCGCGCGACAATCACGGTGCATGGCTGGCGTCAGGAAGACCGGCGGCTGTGGGCCGCCAACGACATGGTCTGGGTCGAAGCCCCGTGGCTCGCCTTGGAGCGCGAGCTGATCATCGCCGAGGTCAGCTTTCACTACGGCGACGGCGGCGAGATCACCGAGTTCAACCTGACCCTGCCCGACGCCTTTCTGCCCAAGGCCAAGCGCAAGGGCAAACGCGAGAAGAAAGCCGGCGCGGGCGGCGGCGGCGGCCGCAAAAAGGGCGGCAGCGGCGGCGACCCGTGGGCCGACGTGGCGCCGACATGAGCGAAGCCCGTGAAACGCCCAAAGGGCCTTGCCATGAGCGAGGCGCGTGAAACGCGCCGGCGGGTCATGAACATGATCGCGCGCGGCGTCATCGCCGAGAGCAACGACGACAGCGGCATGCAGACCGTGCAGCTCTCCCTGTTGCACGAAGAAGCCAAGGCGGCGGCCGAGCGCATCCAGAATTACGGCTTCTCGTCGCACCCGCCGGCCAATTCCGAAGCGGTCGCGATCTTTGTCGGCGGCGGCCGCGACCATGCGCTGATCATCGCCCTCGACGACCGCGCCTCGCGCTTTACCGGGCTGCAAGCCGGCGAGGTCGCGATCTACTCCAACGAGGGCGACTCGATCGTCTTCAAACGCGACAACACCGTCGAAGTCACCACCCGGACCCTGATCGTCAACGCCGAGGAAGCGATCGAGATCGAGGCGCCCGAAATCCGCATCAAGGGCGACATCGAGCTCGACGGCAATCTCACCGCCACCGGCAACATCAGCGCGCCGGGCGGCAGCGTCGGCAGGTGGCTCATGAGCGACATCCTGACCCCCTGCGATTCGGGTGCGTGGTCGGACGCTGGACCCGGCAACATCGTCTTTTGCGGCCCGGCCAATCGGCCGGTGCTGACGATCCGCTTCGACACGAACCCGGTGACGATCGAGGCCGCCGCCGATGTTGCGGTTGATGATGCGGCGAAAGCGGTCATCGCCGCATTGACGTTTTCGAACAAGCGATCGAAGCCGCGGCGGCCAGGCGGATAAAGGAAAAGTCGCCGTGAGCGACATCCTGACCACCTGGGACCCGGTGGCGCTCGCCGGCGACTGGCGGCTCGACGGGGTCGACCTGGCCGCCGGCCATGATCTCGAAACCGCCGCGGTGCTGTCCCTGTTCACCGACCGGCTGGCCTTGGCCGACGATCCGTTGCCCGATCCCGGCGACGGCGACCGCCGCGGCTGGTGGGCCGACTGGAATGCCGCTCGCGGGTCCGATCGGCTCGCGGCTGTGGCTCTTGTCGCGCGAAAAGCAGCTCGACGAGGTCCGGCTGCGGGCCGAGGACTATACCCGCGAGGCCCTGCAATGGATGCTCGACGACGGCGTCGCCGACACTGTCGCCGTAGACGCGCAATGGGTCGGCACGGCTCCCGGCCGCCTCGACATCGCGGTCGAGATCAGCCGCGACGGCGCATTGCTGTTGTCGCGGGCGTTCAGCTGGGCGTGGATGCAAGGGAGGGGCGCCCATGCCGTTTGAGCGACCCCTCCTCGAGCTGTTGCGGGCGCGCATCGCCGACGATCTGATGAACAAACTGCCGGGTGCCGACGCCCGGCTGCGGGTCAACAATCTGCGCGCCTTTTCGGAAGTCGAGGCGGGGGCGGCGCATCTGCTCTATGGCCGGCTCGACTGGTCGTTCCGGCAACTGTTCCCCGACACCGCCGAGGAAGAGTTCCTGGAACGCTGGGCCTCGATCTGGGGCGTGCGGCGACTGCCGGCGACCGCGGCCTCGGGGCCGGCGGTGTGGGCGGCGCAACCCGGCGCGCAAATCCCGACCGGGGCGATGGTGCAGCGCGGCGACGGCACACGCTACACGGTGCCGCGCGGCGCCTCTGAAATCGACGGTGTCGTCACCGTCACCCTCTATGCGGTCGAGCCCGGCGGCGGCGGCAACGCCGAACCCGAGACTGCGGTCTCGCTGATGACGACAGCGGACGGGGTCGCGGTGCGCGGTGCGGTCGCCTATCCCGGCCTCGCCGGCGGCGCCGACCGGCAAAGCGAGAGCCTGCTGTTGCAGGCGGTGTTGCAGCGCATCCAGCAGCCGCCGCATGGCGGGGCCGCGTTCGACTATGTCCGCTGGGCATTGGAAGTCCCCGGCGTCACCCGCGCCTGGGTCTACCCGCTGCAACTCGGCGCCGGCTCGGTCGTCGTGCGCTTTATGATGGACGAGGTCCGGGCGCCGGTGGGCATCCCGCTCGACGGCGACGTGCAACTGGTCGCCGCCCATATCGACGAGGTCCGCCCGGTTACCGCCGTGGTCTATGTCGTGGCCCCGGTCGCCTACCCGGTCGACATCGAGATTGCCGCACTCGACCCCGACACCCCCGAAATCCGCGCCGCGATCGCCGAGGGGCTGGAGCAGATGCTGCTGCAGGAGGCCGAGCCCGGCGGCTCGATCTACCTGTCGCAATGGCATGGCGCGATCGCCTTCACCCCCGGCGTGCGCCGCTTTGTCTTGAATGCCCCCGCGCAGCAGGTCGATGTCGGGCCGGGCGAGATCGTCACCCTCGGCGAGATCGACTACGCATGAGGATCGAGCTTTACCCCGACCTCTGGTCCCGGAGCGCGAGCGCCAGCCGGTCTGCGGGCTCGGCGCCGACGACTACGCGCAATTGCTCGCCGACCTGTTGCCGCGCGGCTGGGCCTGGCCGCGCGAGCCCGACACCGTCTTGATGCGCACCTTTGCCGGGCTCGCCGTCGAGTTCGCCCGGGTTCATGCCAGCGCGACTGCGACCTGCTGGCCGAAAGCTATCCCGGCACCGCCCTCGAAACCCTGGTCGACTGGGAGCGCATCTGCGGCCTGCCCGATGCCTGCACCGGGCCGCTCGCCACCTTGCAGGAGCGGCGCGCCGCGGTGCTGTTCAAATTGGCGGCGCGCGGCGGCCAGTCGCGGGCCTACTTCATCGGCGTCGCCGCCGCCCTCGGCTTTGACATCACGATTACCGAGTTCGCCCCGTTTCGCGCCGGGCGCAACCGCGCCGGCGACCCGGTCTACGGCCTCGACTGGGTCTATGCCTGGCGGGTCAACGCGTTGAGCTGGACGATCGGCTATTTCCGCGCCCGCCAGTCGACCGCCGGCGAGGCCCTGCGGCGCTGGGGCAACCGGCTCCTCGAATGCGTGCTCGACGTGCTGAAGCCGGCGCACACGATCCTGCAATTCGCCTATCGCTGGGTCAGCTACTGGGACGAGCGGCACTCGACCTGGGATGAGGGCGCCAGCGTGTGGGACACCGAGGCCTCGCCGATGGGGGAACGCGATGAGCTCGGCGATCGACATCGCGGTTCCGGTTTTCGGCTCGCCGACCACCGCCAGCGTGCGCGACAACTTCCGGGTGGCCGCCGAGGAAATCAGCGCCTTGCAGGATGCTGTCGACCTCGGCGCCGACGGTCTCGACAGTCTGCGCCAGGCGGTTGCCGCGCTCGGCCGAGGATGCGCCCTACTTGCCGCTCGCCGGCGGCGCGGTGGGTCCGACCATGGCCTATGCTCCCGGCACCGGTTGGCCGCTGCGCGTCCAGGCCGATGCCGGTCAGGTCGCCGCCATGATCTTTGCGGAAACCAACGTCGCCGCCGCCGACAATTGGAATGTCGGGCGCCGCGCTAACGGAAATTTCTATGTCCAGCAGAACAGCGATCGGCTGACGATCGAGCGCAACACCGGCCGGCTGATCGTGCCGGGTCCGGCCGAGTTCGGCGGCAACCTGACGGTCGGCGGCTCGACCGTGCTTGGCCCCGCCACGATGACCGGGCCATTGGTCCTGGCGGGCGCTCCGGCAACACCTCTGGAGGCCGCCACCAAGGCGTATGTCGACGGCAGCAGCGCCGCCGGCGGGCCGTTTTTGCCGCTCGCGGGCGGCACGCTTTCCGCGCCGGGCGTCAACACCCTGCTGACGCTCCGCGCCGACACCGCGCCGGGGCTCCTATTCCAGCAAACCGGCAGCACCGACGCCGCGCAGGACTGGCTGATCGGCCAGCATGGCACCGGGAATTTCATGATCCGCCAGAACGGGGTGCTGCCGCTGGCATTGGCGATCGAGCGCGACACCAACCGGCTGCAAATAGCGGGGCCGACCGAGATCAGCAACACGCTCTGGGTGCTGGGCGAAGCCCGCTTCATGGCCGGCATCACCGGTCCCCTCGCCGTGACGGGTCTGTCCACATTAGGATCTGCCACGATCTATGCTCCCGGCGGCGCCTGGCCGTTCCGCGTCCAGGCCGATGCCGGTTTGGCCGCCGCCATGATCTTTCAACAAACCGGCGTGCCCAACGTTGACAATTGGAATATCGGGCGCGCTGCCAACGGGAACTTCTTTATCCAGCAAAGCACCCATTGGCTGACGATCCAGCCCAACACCGGCCGGCTGATCGTGCCGGGTCCGGCCGAGTTCGGCAGCGTCACGGCGACCGGCGACGTCACCGCCAACGGCCTTCGCTTGAACGACCGCACGCTCGGCTGTCGGGTCATGGGAGTGGGCGGTCGACCAGGCCACCATCCGCTTGCTGACACCCGCGGGGACGCAGTTCCTGGGGATCAACACGTCAACCGCAAGCTTCGCTGGCGCGGTGACCGCGGGGGTGGCTGACGGTGAGCGGGGGGGCGTTGACCGCGGGAACCGTCAACGTCAGCGGTGGCTACCGCCGCCGGGCTGACGTCAACGGGGTCAGCAATTTGGTGGGCAATCTCGGGGTTGCGGGAACAGTGACCGGCGGGCAGGGGGTATTTGACGCCGGTTTCCGCGTTTTCAGCCCGGTCAACCCGCCGCCGGCAGCAGCGCGCGGCGAAGAAATCGAGGCGTTGCCGGCGCTGGTCGGCGGATTGCGCGAGGAATACAGCGGCTAACCCGCCGGCTCGAACAATTGGAGGACACCTGATGGCTCTCGATATCCTGTTGGCGCAATACCCCAAGCAGCCGGTGGTGCGCGACCGCAACTTCGCCGGGCTGGTCGCCTGGGCGGCCTCGCGCACCGCCGCGGCCGTACCCGCCGACCCGCCGCTCGAATGGGTGCGCGAGCGCCTGGTCGCCGAGCGCATCCCGTTGCAGCCGGCGAACTACGTCGAGCGCACGATCGCGTTTTTTATGCAGGACCCGGCGACCGTCACCAACATCCGCGAATACCTCTCGCCGTGGAACGACGAGGCGGCCGAGACCTCGCTGTCGGCGCAGATCGGGGGGGTCATCGCCGCCTTTATGCCGCGCTTCGCGATGCAGGACTCGACCGCGGCGCAACTGGCGCTGTGGTATCGCGACCACGGGCTCGATCCGCCGGCCGAACTCCCGCCGCCCGGCCCCGGCTTCCCGGCGAGGATGAGCTGATGGAACCGGGCGAGCTGATCCCCGTGACGCTCAGCGCCGCCGAATGGAACCAGGTGCTGGCGGTGCTCGGCGAGGGGCCGTTCCGCGTCGTCGCCCCGCTGATCACCAAGATCCACGGCCAGGCGCTAAAGGCGAATGGCAGCGACGCGCCGGCTCATGCCGGCGCCGACGCCCAGGGCTGAGCGCCAGGGCTGGGCCAGGGCGGAGGCGGCGCTTGTTCAGAATTGACAACGTCACCGCGGTTCCGAGCCTGCCGATCGCCGGCCCGGCGGGCAGCCCCGGCTTTTTTACCGACGGCAACCCGGCCGCCGCACTCGAGGCGACGGTCGTCGACGGCTGGTGGCTGAACCTGCTGCAGGAGGAGGTGCTGACCGTCGTCGAGGAAGCCGGGCTCGCGCCCGACAAATCCTCGCACCGGCAACTCTTCGAGGCGCTGAACCGGCTCTATCTCGGGATCGACGCCGCCGGCCGTTACCTGCCGTTGACCGGCGGCACGATCTATGCGCCCGGCGGCAGCGACCCGCTGACGATCCGGGCCGATGCCGGCAGCCATGCGCGCATCAAATACATCATCGGCGGCGCCGGCGGGCGCGGAATGGTCGGTTGGCGAGGGGGCGTATCAAGGGGAATTTTCGATCACGGACGAGACTGCGGGCGCGACCCGCATAACTTTCCGGGTCGACGGCTGGGTCGACACCGTCGACCAGCACCTGTCGGGCCGGATAAGCGTGCTCGGCGTCGCATCCAAGACCGGCGGCGGGGTGTGGGCCGACATCTCGGATGCGCGGGTGAAAAAGGACGTGGCCGACTACACCGCCGGCCTCGCCGAGCTGCGGCGGCTGACCCCGGTCTCGTATCTGTTCAACGGACTTGGCGGGACCCCGGAGGACGGCCGGCGCTATTACGGGCTGATCGCGCAGAACGTGCTCCCGGTCATGCCCGAGATGGTCGGGACCCAGCCGGCCAAGCTCGACGCGGCCGACACGCACGAAACCGACATCTACACGATGGACTGCACGGCATTGACCTTCGCGCCTGGTCAACGCGGTGAAGGAGCTGGCCGACCGGCTCGACGCGCTGGCGCCTGCCGAAAGGAGATCGCGATGAGCTTGCTGTGGCGACTGCTGACGCGGCGCGCCGGCGACGCCGAATTGCCGGCGGATGTCGGCCCCGACCCCGAGCCCGATGTCGAGACCGAGGCCGAAGAGGAAGCCGCCCCGCCGCTGGCTCCGGTCCTGCACCTGACCGATGCCGATTTCGAGCGGGCGGCCGCGGCGCTCAACTGCGAGGTCGCGGCGGTGCGCGCCGTCGCCGAGATCGAGGCCGCCGGGCGCGGGTTCTCGCCCCGATGGTTTGGCGGGCGCCCGCAGATCCTCTACGAGGCCCACATCTTCCACCGCCAGACCAACGGCCGCCATGCCGCCGCCCGCGACCGCCGCGGGGTGCGCCTCAGCGTGCCGACGTTGGGACAGGACGCTCTACGGCCGCGCCGGGGCGGCGCAACACGAGCGCCTGGCCGATGCCGCCGCGATCGACTGGGAGGCGGCGCACCGCGCCTGCTCGTGGGGGCTGTTCCAGATCCTCGGCACCAACCATGCCGCGGTCGGCCACCCGACGATCGCCGGCTTTGTCGAGGCCATGGAAGCGGGTGCGGGGCCGCATCTCGATGCCTTTGTCGCGTTCGTCCAGACCAACCGGCTCGACGGGCCTTTGCGCCGGCGCAACTGGGCGGCCTTCGCCCGTGGCTACAACGGTCCCGGTTTCGCAGCAAACCGATACGACACCAAGCTCGCCGCCGCTTATGCGCCGGTGGCAGGCCAAGGCTGAGAGACGAGAGGGAGGCTGACGAATGCTCGACATGTTGCGGCGCGCCGCCAACCCGGGCAACGCCGCCTGCGTCGCGGCGCTGCTGATCGCCATCGGCTTCGAGGTCGACGAGCCGCTGCTGAAGCACGCCTTCGACATCCTCGGCGGGCTCGTCGCCATCCTCGGCATGATGTTCGGCTAGGCCACCCGACCCATCGCGCTGCAATGAGGCCGGCGCACCCGAAAGTGCGCCGGATGATGGTCGATCGATCGACCGATCGTTCTACGCCCAAGCCCATTCTTCTATGAGGCCGGCTCATGAAACGGATTATGAGCCGGATGCCGGTCGCTAACGACCGATCGTTCTCCGCCAAAGCTCATGCTTCTATGAGGCCGGCGCATGGGCGGGTCATGCGTCGGAATATCGCTGGTCATCCCCAGCCGATATCGTTGATGCGCCGGCGCAACGTGCGGCGCATGCCGGGTGAAGCCCCCGTGGCGCTCGCAGGCAATGCCGAGCGGCAGGCCTTCGCCGAGCGTCGCCCAGATTTGCCCGTCCGGATCGGCCCTGGCGCGCGCCGGGGTCGGGCATCGCCGCGACAAATTCGGCTCGGGTCATCGGCCGCTCGGGCGGCAGATAGCCGCGCCGGTCAAGACGCTCGGCCAGCGCGCGCGCCTTCTCGGGGCCGCCGGCCCAGCCGATCGACACGCAGAGCTGCGGCCGGTCGATCGCCGCGCCATCGGTGTAGCGGCTGACGGTGCGCACGACTGCTTCCGAGCCGGCCTGGTCAGTGTCCGGCTCGGCGATGCCCGGCCCGCGCGGGTCACGAGGCTCCGGCGGTCAAGGGAAGTTGGCGCGCGCCCACGGAACATCGGATGGTTGCTGGTATGTTCTCTTTTGGCGCTGTGTCCAGTTTGTGCCCAAACCGGGTAATTTTGCGCTGTTTTTGCCAGTTTTCGGCTCCCGTTTGTTCTCTCAGGTTAGCATCTAAGCCCTTGAAAAGAATGGTGGGCGCGACAGGGATTGAACCTGTGACCCCTACGATGTCAACGTAGTGCTCTCCCGCTGAGCTACGCGCCCTTGCCCGCGCGGACGAGGGCGAGGTGATAGCGAAAATCCGGCGCGAGGCAAGCGCGGCCCCGGGCGAAATCGAGGAGACGCCGGATGACGAACGAAAAAGGCGGCCGCGATCGTCGTCGAGCGCGATCTGATGGTCGGGGCGCGCGACGGCGTCGGGCTGGCGACGGACGTTTACCGCCCGGCGCAGGGCGGGCCGTTTCCGGTGCTGCTCGAACGCACCCCCTACGACAAATCGGCGCCAAGCCGTTCGGAGCGCACCGCCGCTGTGGCGGCGCCGCGCTCGCGCGCCGAGGTCGCGGCCTATTTCGTGCGGCACGGCTATGCGGTCGTCTATCAGGACTGTCGCGGGCGATACCAATCGGGCGGCCATTTTACAAAGTATCTGAGTGAGGCCGAGGACGGCTACGACACGCTTGCTTGGTTGATGTGCCAGCCCTGGTGCAACGGCCGTATCGGCACTTTCGGCCTGTCCTATGCGGCGCATGCCCAGGCCGCGCTCGGTTGTCTCGACCCGCCGGGGCTGGCGGCGCAGTTTCTCGATTGCGGCGGGTTCTCCAACGCCTATCGCAGCGGCATCCGCCACGATGGCGCGTTCGACCTGAAGCAGGCGACCTGGGCCTACAACAACGCGGTCGCCGACGCCAAGGACCCGGCCGTCAAGGCGGCGCTCAAGGCGCAGGACATCAAGGCGTGGTTCGCGCGCATGCCTTGGCGCAAGGGCGATTCCCGGTCAGCGCCGCGCCCGACTACGAAGACTACCTGTTCGAGCAGTGGTCGCACGGGCGTCTTCGACGATTTCTGGAAGCAGCCCGGGATCTATGCCGAAGGCTATTGGGACAGATACGCCGATGTGCCGGTCACCCATCTGTCGGGCTGGTACGACCCCTATGCCCGCACCGCGGTCGAGAATTATCTCGGGCTGTCAAAGTGCCGGCGGGCGCCGAACCGGTTGATCCTCGGCCCGTGGACGCATGGCGACCGCTCGCTGAGCTATGCGGGCGAGGTCGATTTTGGTGCTTCGGCGCCGGTCGACGGCAATCTTGCCGAAGATTTCTTCGCCCTGCGCCGCATCTGGTTCGACCGCTGGGTCAAGGGCGTCGCCAACGGCGTCGACGCCGAGCCGCCGGTGCGCGTCTTTGTGATGGGCGGCGGATCGGGCGGCGCAACGCCGAGGGACGGCTCGATCACGGCGGCCGTTGGCGCGATGCCGCGGCCTGGCCGCTGCCGCAGACCGAATGGACCCCGCCATACCTGCAAGCCGACCGTGGCCTCGGCCCGGCAAGGCCGGAATCCTCCCCGCCCCCGCTTTCCTTTCGCTTCGACCCGCGGCACCCCGTGCCGACGATCGGCGGGGCGTTGAGTTCGGGCGAGCCGATCATGCGCGGCGGCGCCTACGACCAGCGCGAGGGACCGCGGGTCTTCGGCTCCCGCGAGCCCTATCGTGCCTGAACGAACGGCCCGACGTGCTGTCCTTCGCACGCCGCCGCTCGATCGCGAGATCGAGATCGTCGGGCCGGTCACAGTCCGGCTCTGGGTCGCCTCCGACGGACCCGACACCGATTTCACAGCAAAGCTGATCGATGTCCACCCGCCGAACGCCGACTATCCGGCGGGCTTCGCGATGAACCTGACCGAGGGGCTGTTGCGGCTGCGCTATCGCGACAGCTGGGAGCGGCCGGCCCTGATGGCGGCTGGCGAAGTCTACGAGATCACGATCGAGCTGTTTCCGATCGGCAATTTGTTCGTGCCGGGCCACCGCCTGCGGCTCGACATTTCGAGCAGCAACTTCCCGCATTTCGACGTAAACCCGAATTCCGGCGAACCCGAAGGCTCGATGGAACATCCGCGCGTCGCCGAAAACCGTGTTTTTGTCGATCTCGAGCGACCCTCGCACATCGTCCTGCCGGTGATTCCTTAGCCGGTCGCAGCGTTCCCGTTCGCCCGCGTTGCGGCGGCGCGCGGCGACCGATAATCTCACGCGCGGACCGGGGCGGGAGACGGGTCATGCACGGCGCGAATTGCTGCTGGCGGCGGTTCTCGCCATGGCCGGCGGTGCGGGCGGCGGAGGCGAGGGCGCCGGCTCCGGCAACCCGAGGAACGATCGTCTGCTGGCGGCTGCCGGAAG
The DNA here is from genome assembly GCA_963775525.1 of uncultured Alphaproteobacteria bacterium. Classification (GTDB taxonomy): domain Bacteria; phylum Pseudomonadota; class Alphaproteobacteria; order ATCC43930; family CGMCC-115725; genus AP-15. Next base: position 26,967 of record CAVZJF010000021.1, read on the forward strand.
CCCAGCGAGCGCAGGCGCTCGGCAACAGCTTCCACCGAGGATGCGTCGGGGTCGAGGCTTTCCCGATGGGCGTTACCCCGAGCGGCCGCGCCAAGGGCTACGCCTATTGGAGCGTACGCTGCAAAAACGGCAAGAGCTACGTCGTGCAAATCCCGCCGAACGCCAAAAGTCCGGCGGTCGTGGTCGATTGCCGGGTGCTGCAAGGCACCGGCAAGGAATGCTTCAAGAAATTTTGAGTGCCATCGGCCACGCTCACCAATGCATCGGCTGGCGGCAGACCGAATACCAAAGCCCGAGATTCTTGTCCTTCCACTGCGGGTCGGCACAGTTCTTTTCGACCATCGCCGCCGATTCGGTGGCGCTCGCCGGCGCCACCGGCGTCGAATCGGAACAGGCGGCCAGGAACATGGCGAAAGGGCCACGATTCCCAATCTCATCGCCGCGTCTCCTCGCATCGAGAGCAGATCGAGCAAAAGGGCCGTTCTCGGCTGTCGGCGCGGCCGGGCGATTTCGATCCCAACTTTGGCGATTGCAAGGCGATCGCGGCAGCGACCGACGCGCCGGCGTCAGCGCGCCGGCTGAACGACGGGCCTGGGCGGGCGCTGCTGCCGCACTAAAAGTTTCGATCGGCTGACTAATCGAGGTTCGGCGACGTCGCGACGGCGGAGTAGAGCTTGATGAAGAACGACGACAGGCCGCGGAATTACCGCAAGGATACGCTTGCTGACCCACCTCGGGCGCCACCCCGAAGCGCATCACGGCGCGGTCAACCCACCCGTCTACCACGCCTCGACGATCCTGTCGGCGAACATGGCGGAGTGGGAGGCCAAGCGCGCGCCGGGCAAGCGTTTCGACGTGATCCGCTACGGTCTGCTCGGCACGCCGACCACCTTTGCGCTCGAAGAGGCGGTGGCGGCGATCGAGGGCGGCTATCGCGCGATGCTGATGTCCTCGGGTCTCGCCGCGGTGACCGCACCGCTGCAAGCGTGCCTCAAAAACGGCGACCATGTGCTGATGGTCGATTCGGTCTACGGGCCGGCGCGCAATTTCTGCGAAAAGGTGCTGACCCGCTGCGGGGTCGAGACCACCTATTACGACCCGCTGATCGGCGAGGGCATCGCCCGGCTGATGCGGCCCAACACCAAAGTCGTCTACATCGAATCGCCGGGCTCGCTGACCTTTGAGGTGCAGGACGTGCCGGCGATCGCCGCGGTCGGCGCACGATGCCGGCGCCAAGGTGCTGATGGACAACACCTGGGCCTCGCCGTGGCTGTTTCCGTCCTTCGAGCGCGGGGTCGACGTGTCGATCCACGCCGCGACCAAATACATTGTCGGCCATTCCGACGTGATGCTCGGCGCCGTCATCACCACCAAGGAGATGTATAGGGGGTGCGCACGATGGCGGCCGATATCGGCCATTGCGCCGGGCCCGACGACGTCTATCTCGCATTGCGCGGGCTGCGCACCTTGAGCGTGCGGCTCGAACGCCACCAGAGGAACGCGCTCGCCGTGGCGAACTGGCTGCAGACCCGGCCCGAAGTGTCGCGCGTGCTCTACCCGGCCTTGCCCGAGGACCCCGGCCACGCCTTGTGGAAACGCGATTTTCTCGGCGCCAGCGGGCTCTTCGGGGTGGTGCTGAAGCCGGCCTCGAAAGCAGCGGTCTACGCGCTGATCGACGCGCTCGAT
>CAVZJF010000022.1:0-12323 GCA_963775525.1 uncultured Alphaproteobacteria bacterium
ACCAATCAAATCAGCAGGTTCGCGCGCGTCGTTGCCGAGTTCGGTCGGCGGTTGCGGCGCGCCGGCCTGCCGCGTGCTACTCGGCGGCTCTGACGCCGAGCCCGGCGGGTGCGGTCCGCGGACGCTGGACCCTGACCCCGAAGACGGTCACGACCGCCGCCAGGACCATAAAGCCGGCGAGCGCATAGAGCCCGCTGTCGAAGCTGCCGGTGCTGTCCTTGATCCAGCCGACGATGAACGGGCCGAAGAAGCCGCCGAGATTGCCGACCGAGTTGATCAGCGCCATGCCGGCGGCTGCCGCGGTGCCGGTCAGGAAGGTCGACGGCAGCGGCCAGAACGGGCCCTTCGAGCCGTAGAAGCCGATCGTCGCCAGGCACATCGCCGCCAATGACCAGAAGCTGCGCCCGAACAGTCCGGCGACGACCAGCCCGGCCGCGCCGACGAGGCAAGCGGCAAACAGGTTCCACCGCCGCTCCTGCGTCCGGTCGGAAAAATAGCCCCAGACGATCATGCTGGCCGTGCCGACGAGATAGGGGATCATCGTCAGGAAGCCGGTCTGCAGATTGGTGACGCCGAGCTGCTTGATGATCTGCGGCACGAAGATGACGAGCCCGACGCTGGCGGTGACGACGCCGAAATAGATGACCGCGAGCGCCAGCACGCGGATATTGGTCAACGCCTGGAACAGGGTGTAGGTGCGCACGGCTTCGACTTCGCGCCGCTCGGTCGCCAGCTCGGCCGTCAGCCACTGCTTTTCGTCCGCCGTCAGCCACTCCGCCTGGGTCGGCCGGTCGCGCAGATAGATCAGCAGCACAAAGCCCAGGATGATGGCCGGAACCGCCTCGACGATGAACACCCACTGCCAGCCGCGCAGGCCGAAAGCGCCGTCGAGCCCCAGCAGCCCGGTCGAGATCGGGCCGCCGAGCGCCACCGAAATCGGCGTCGCGACGGTGAACAACGAGATCATCCGCCCGCGATGGCGCATCGGAAACCAGTAGTGAAAGTAGAACAGGATGCCGGGGAAAAAGCCGGCCTCGGCGGCGCCCAGCAGAAAGCGCATCACGACAAAGCTGACCGGCCCGGTGACAAACGCCATGCCGCCGGAAAACAGGCCCCAGGTGATCATGATGCGGGCCAGCCAAAGACGCGCGCCGACCTTTTCGAGAGCCAGGTTGCTCGGCACCTCGAACAGGCAGTAGCCGCCGTAAAAGGCGCCGGCGCCCAACCCGAAGAAGTAGGCGCTGAGCCCCAGATCCTTGTTCATCGTCAGCGCCGCGAAGCCGACGTTGACGCGGTCGAGGTAGCAGACAAACATGCACATGACCGAAAGCGGCAGCAGGCGCGTGTAGACCTTGCGCATCACGGTCTTTTCGATGGTTGGCTCTTCGATGGTCGGCCTTTGGATGGTCGGGTTCACCGGCGCTCCTTCTGCGCGTGACTGTCGGCGCCGAGACTAGGACGCTCGCCGGGGCCCGGCAAACCTCGAAGCGGCGCTCGCCAGCCGGCAATCTGCATGGCTGCCGCGCTTATTTGCCGCCGCAGCTGTCCAGTTGGCGTTACGCGGCTGTCCAGTTGGCGTTACGCAGCTGTCCGGCGGCGCCCAAAGAGAGAGCCCCGCAGAACGCGGGGCTCCCGTGGTTAACGTGGTAAGCCGGGCCGCGCCCCGGCCGCGCAATGTCAGCGGCGGTCGGGGCTGTGCTCGCCGCCCTTGCGCCCCGCCTCGGAGGCTCGTTCGCGGTCGTCGCCGGCATTGCCGCGGGCGCCCTGGCGGGCGCTGTCCTGATGGCTGCTGCCCACCGGGTTGCCTTGATGGCCGCCATGGCTGTGCTCGCCGCCCTTGCGGCCGGCCTCCGCCGCCAGCTCATGGTCCCGCGAAAAGCTGCGCTCCTCGGCCGGAACGCTCTGTCCGCCTTTGCGGCCGGCTTCGGAGGCGCGCTCGGGGTCGTTCTTGAAGTTGCCGCCGCTGGCCTGGCCGCCCCGGCTGGCGATGTCGCGCTGCTTCTTCTCGTCCATCGACGCGAAACCGCGGTTGGAGGTATGGGATTGGTCGCGATCTGCCATTACTGGGTATCCTTCGTCAAGTTTTCACTGCCCGCGGGTTCGGTATCACGTGGCAGCTTCCCCCGCTAACGAAGGCCAATAGCCCTGGTTCCGTCGCTTTCTCTTGAAACCTGCGAGACTACGGGTGAGATATCCTTTAATTATCGAAATCTAACATTCAGATATCGCATGAGGCGATGAGATTATATATGTGAAAGCTTAAGCGAACCGAGACGGCGCAAAGGGAGCGATGTCGATCGAGGGTGGCCGGCCGGTGACCAGATCGGCGACCACCTTGCCGGTCATCGGCGCCGCGGTCATGCCGACATGGCCATGGCCAAAGGCGTAGATCACGTCGGGGGTGGCGCGCGACGGCCCCAGCGCCGGCAGCGAAGTCGGGCAGGCTCGGGCGGTGGCCCATCCACACCGAGATGCGGTCGGCGGGATGATCGGCGGCGAGCCCCGGCAGCATCCGGCGCCCCTGTTCGAGCAGGATGCGGGCGCGGCGCCAGTCGGGCGGTGCGGCAAGGCCGGCGAGCTCGACGGTGCCGGCAAAGCGCAATCCGGTATCCATCGGCGTCGCGACGAACTTGCCGTCGGCGTCGGCGGTCGGGATCCGCGGCATCACCTCCGGGTCGCGGATCATCAGATGATACCCGCGTTCGGTTTCGAGCGGGATACGGTCGCCGAGCGCCGCCGCGAGCGGCTTCGACCAGGCCCCGGCGCAGACGATCGCGGCGTCGGCCGGCATGTCGCCGCAATCGGTGCGGATCGCGGCGAGGCGGCCGCCGTCGAGACGGAACCCGGTAGCGCGGGCTTGCACCAGCTCGCCGCCCGAGTGCTGGAAATGGTCGAGCAGGCGTTGGACCAGGGCCAGCGGGTTGGAGGTGTGGCCGTTCTCGCGCACCAGGACGCCGCGCACGGTAATCGCGCGACAGGGTCGGTTCGAGCTGGCGCAGCTCGTCGGCGTCGAACGCGTCGATCTCGACCCCGTTTTCGCGCCGCAATTCCCAGGCGAGCCGCTCCTTTTCCGGCCCCTGCGGCGAGCGGTAGACATAAAGATGGCCGAGGCGGTGGACGAGATCCTCGGCCCCGGCGTCGCGGACCAGCGGCGTCAACGCTTCGAGGGTGGCGCCGACCAGCGGGCGCAGGGCGCGAGCCTGCGCATGAACTTTCTCGGGGGTGCCGGCGCGGATGAAGCGAACGAGCCACGGGGCGACCGCCGGCAGATGGCGCCAGCGCAACGACAGCGGCCCGAGCGGGTCGAACAGCCAGCGCGGCACGTTCCACATGACCCCGGGCATCGACACCGGGGTCACCGAGGAGGCGTTGAACGCGCCGGCGTTGCCAAAGGACGCGCCATGCCCCGGCTCGCCGGCCTCGACGATAAAGACGCTGTGGCCGTCGCGCTGCAGATAGCTCGCCGCGCACACCCCGACCATGCCGGCGCCGATCACGCCCACCCGTTTTGCCCCGATCGCCGGCATCGTTTCTCCGCAGCGCCGATGCCCGCAAGATGAACCCGCCCAGGCGGCGGGCCGCAACGGCGCTGGCCTCGGATGGCCGATGGCGGTTACTCTTCGCCGGGGTAAAGACACCCTGGAAGAGGGAGCGAGAGATGGATTTCGGCGCGCTGATGTTCTTTACCGACTACGCGATCTCGGCGGTGGACCTCGCCAAGGCGCTGGAGCAGCGCGGGTTCGAATCGGTGTGGGCGCCCGAGCACTCGCACATCCCGACCTCGCGCAAGACCCCGTTTCCGGGCGGCGGCGAGCTGCCCAAGCGGTACTACGACGCGATGGACCCGTTTGTGTCGCTGACCGCCGCGGCGGTCGCCACCACCAGGCTCAAGCTCGGCACCGGTGTGTGCCTGGTGCAGCAGCGCGACCCGATCCAGACCGCAAAGCTCGTCGCCTCGCTCGACCAGGTGTCGAACGGCCGCTTTCTGTTCGGGGTCGGTGGCGGCTGGAACGCCGACGAGATGGAAAACCACGGCACCGACCCCAAGAGCCGCTTCAAGCTGATGCGCGAGCGGATCGAGGCGATGAAGGAGATCTGGACCAAGTCCAAGGCCGAATATCACGGCGACATGGTCAATTTCGACGAGATCATGGCGTGGCCGAAGCCGGTGCAAAAGCCGCACCCGCCGATCCTGGTTGGCGGCGCCTGGCCGCAGGCGGCGCGGCGTGCGATCCGCTATGGCGACGGCTGGTGCCCGATCGGCGGCCGTCCGGGGTCGAGCCCGCTCGACCGGCTCGAAGAATTCCGCAAGATGGCGCGCGACGCCGGCCGCGACCCGCAATCCCTGCCGATCACCTTGTTCAACCCGGACGAGGACGCCGACCAGCTCGCCCGCTACCGCGACATGGGGGTAGCCCGCGTCGTCGTCATGCTGCTGTCCGAGCCGGGCGACAAGATCCTGCCGATCCTCGACCGCTGGGCGACGCTGATCCGCCGCGCCGCGTAACGCCCGGGCGTCAACCGGTCAGCACCGCCTTCCCGATGACGGCGCGGTCGATCAGGGCCTGGATCGCGTCGCCCGCGCGTTCAAGCGGGTAGCGGCGCCAGATGCGCGGCTTCAGCCTGCCCGCGGCCGCGAGCCCGATCAGCGTCTTGATGTTGGCGGCGGCGACGTCCGGGTGGGTTTCGTTGAGGCCGCCGATGCGCACGCCGATCGCCTCGATCCCCTTGATCAGCAGGTAGTTGGTGCGGGCCGCGGCCGGCGCGCCGCCGAGAAACCCGAGGATCAGGATGCGCCCGCTCCAGGCGAGGCAGCGCAGCAATTCCTCGAAAGTCGGGCCGTTGACCGGGTCGTAGACGATGTCGACCCCGCGGCCGCCGGTCAGCGCCATCACCTGGTCGCGAAAGCCGTCATGGTAGGGGATCGCGTGGTCGGCGCCTTCTTCGAGGCACGCCGCGCGTTTTTCCTCGGTGCTGGCGGTGGCGATGACCTCGGCGCCGTAAAGCTTGGCGATCTGGATCGCCGGCAGCCCGATGCCGCCGGCTGCACCATGGATCAGCACCCGGTCGCCGGCCTTGAGCCGGCCGCGCTGCAACAGCGCGTGGTACGCGGTGTGATAGACGTTGCGGAATACCGCCGCCTGGTCGAGGCTCATCGCCGCCGGCACCAGGTCGCAATCCACGGCTTTGACGTTGGCCCGTTCGGCAAAGGCGCCGAGCCGCTGCCGGCACATGACCTTGTCGCCCGATTTGAACCCGGCCACACCCTGCCCGACCGCGACGACTTCGCCGGCGCCCTCGCTGCCGGGGATGAAGGGCGGGTCGGGCCGGAACTGGTATTTTCCGGCCAGCATCAACACGTCGACGTATTGCGCGCCGCGCGAGGTGATCCGCACCTGCACTTCGCCGGCACCGGGCGGCGGCGGGTCGGGCACCTCGCGCAACGCCAGCACCTCGGGACCGCCGAACGCCTCGCACACCACCGCCTTCATCGCCCGCTCTCCGCTTTTCGGCACCACGGCGAAAGCTTGCCCCGACTTGCCGGCCCCGCGCCAGCCCGTTTCACCGCCGCCGTGGAATTGCGGCATGCTCTCGCCCGTCTTTAACGTCGGGGCAGGGGAGGGGAGATGACCAACCGGACCGGGGTCGGGGCCGTCGCCGCGGCGGAAGGCGTTCAGGTGTCGGCGTCGGGCTCGATCGCCGCCCGGCTCCCGGTCGCGGACCAGCTCGCCGTGTCGCTGTTGTGGTTCGCGCTCTTCGCCAACTGGCTGACCGTCGTGCCGGTCATCATCCCCGACCAGATCGCCTCGATCCTCGGCCCCGACGCCGCCGCCAAGGAGGGGATCAGCGGTTCGATCCTGGCGATCGGCGCCTTTATGGCGCTGGTCATGGCGCCGGTGGCGGGAGCGCTCTCCGACCGGGCGCGCAACGGCAAGGGACGCCGCCGCCCGTTTCTGGTCGCGGGCATGATCGGGACCTGCGTCGGCCTCGCCTTGCTGGCGCCGTTCGGCGCGGGCAGCAGCATCTTTCTCTACGCGCTCGTAATTTTGAACCTGCAGTTCTGGTGGAACTGGGCCTGCGGCCCCTATGCCGGGCTGATCCCCGATGTCGTGCCCGCCGCGAGCCAGGCCTCGGCCAGCGCCTGGATGAACATCATGAGCATCCTCGGGACCTTCACCGGCAACGGCATCGCGGTGGCGCTCTACGTCCACGGCCATCCGGCGGCGGCGATCGGCGGGCTGATCGTCATCAACCTCGTTTGCCTGGTGGTGACGATGGCGAGGGTGCGCGAGCCGCGCCCGCCAGGCGCCGGCCGCCCCTTCCAGCTCGGCCCGTTTGTGCGCTCGTTCTGGCTGCCGCCGGCGCTGCACCGCAATTTCTACCGGGTGCTGGTGACGCGGCTTTTCGCCAATCTCGGTGTGTGGTCGGTGCTGACGTTCCTGCTGTTTTACCTGCAGGACGTGGTCGGCGTCGCCGAGCCGGGGCGGGTCTTGCCGATGGTGCTGGGCATCGGCGCCATGGTCGGGATTCCGGCGAGCCTCGTCGCCGCCCGGCTGACCGCGCGCTACGGCATTGTCGCGATCGTCAAAGCCGCGAGCTGGATGATGGCCGGCGCCGCGGTCGCCTATGTGATGATCGCGCTGCACCCGCATTGGGCGCTGATGGCGCCGGTGGCGCTGGTCTACTTCTCCGGCTGGGGCGCCTACCAGGCGGTCGACTGGGCCTTGGCGCTGCGGGTGTTGCCGAAGAGCGAGAGCGCGGGCAAGGACATGGGCATCTGGCACGTGGCGCTGGTCCTGCCGCAGATCCTCGGGCCGGCGTCGACCGGCTGGATCATCAGCGGCGCCCGATGGGCGGTCTCGGCCCGCTTTGCCTACACCCTCGCCTTTGCCGTCGCGGCATTGTGGTTCAGCCTGTCGGCCGTGCTGGTGGCGCGAGTGCGGCTGCCGCCGGCCGCCTGACCATCCCGCCGCCTCGGCCCCCCGGCGGGAACCCGCTGATCCAGCCGAAATAGTCGCCGCCCGCGGTTGCCGCCGCCGCCGCCGAGTCGGTCAGACGTAGCGCAAGGTCTGAAACATGCCCGCCTCCATGTGGTAGAGCATGTGGCAGTGAAAGGCCCAGGTGCCGGGGTTGTCGGCGTCGAAGACGACGACCACGCGCTGCCCGGCCGGCACCCGCACCGTGTCGCGCACCGCGCCCGAGAGCCGCGTGCCGTCGATCTCGACGACCTGAAAGCGATGCCCGTGCAGGTGCATCGGGTGCGGCATCCCGGTCGCGTTGGTCATGACCAGGGCGACGCGTTCGCCGGTGGCGACCGGCAACGGCGGCACGGTTTCGTTCCAGGCGACGCCGTTGAGCGACCAGATGTATTTCGACATGTCGCCGGTCAGCTCGATGTTGTGGACGCGGTCGGGCGTGCGCGGGCTGAGCGGCTCGGCGGCGCGCAGCCGCTTTTCCAATTCCATCGTGGTCGGCGGTGCGGCCGTCGGCGCCTCGGCCGCGATGCGCGCGACCCGCACCTTGCCGGCGGCGAGCACGATCCCGGTGCGGCTGCGCTCGCCCTCGACGGTCGCGAGCAGCGGATAGGCCGCCGCGCCGCGCGGGATCGTCAGCACGATGTCGAGCCGCTGCGCCACGGTGATCGGGAAATGCCGCCCGGTGACCGGCTGGACCAGGGTCCCGTCGACCGCGATCAGCCGGCCGGCGAGCCGCCCCAGGTCGAAGTGAAAGGTGGTCATCGACGACGCGTTGATCACCCGCAGCAGCGCCTGCCCGCCGGGCTCGACCTTGACCATTTCGGGATCGGCGAGGGTGCGGCCGTTGGCGAGAAAGGCGTCATAGCTCACATCGTTGAGGTCGGGCGCATGCGGCGCGTTGGTCTTTGCCATTCCGGCCGTCGGCTTGGCGCCGCCGGTGCTGTTCACGCTCGTGGGCGTCGGCTTGGCGCCGCCGGTGCTGTTCACGCTCGCCGGCGTCGGCTTGGCGCCGCCGGCCATGCCCGACATGCCCGGCGCGCCGCCCGCCGCCATCCCCGGCATCGCGGCGCCCTTTTTCAGATTGGCGAAAATCTCCTCGGGCGGGGTGAAGCTGAAATCGTTCAGCGTCAGCACGATTTCCTGCCGTCCCGGCTGGTCGCGCCGGTCGCGGATGATCAGCGGCGCGTCGAGCAGCAGCTGCTCCTGCAGCCCCTGATGCGAGTGCATCCAGAAGGTCCCGCCATAGGCGAGCGGGAAGTCGTAGTCGGCGCTGCCGCCGGCCGCGATCGGCGGTCCCGAAACGCCCGGCACCCCGTCCTGCCGCCAGGGCGGCGCCAGCCCGTGCCAGTGAATGAGGCTCGGCTTGCCGATCCCGTTTTCGACCCGCACCCGAAACCGGTCGCCGACATGCGTCGTGATGCCTTCGGCGCCGTCGGGCTGGCGGATGCCGTAGACCGAGGCCGCTTTGCCGTTGACCTCGATCGTCCGCGAGATCAGCCGCAGCACCGTCGGCGCCGGCGTCTGGGACATTCCCGCCGGCGGCTCGGCCGCGCTGCCAAACCGCTCCCGGCCTGATCGCCGCCGCGCCCAATGCGGACATCATGACGGCGCGGCGTGTCGGCATGGCGGCTTCTCCTGTCGGGGCAGCGGATCGCATGGCGGGTCGACGACCGGAATCAAAATCTCAAGCCTGCCGGCCTGGATACGTCACAGCTGTGGCAGCTAAGTCTACCTGCCGCCCGCCGCAGGCACCACAAGGCCGCTGATTAACCGCCGGCCGGCCGGCGCGCCGCTCGCCGGCCCCCGGCACCGCTGTTGTGGCGATCATCTCTATCCCAGCGCGCGCTGAATCGCTCTATGCTGATCGGGTTCGTTGTCGTGTGGGAGATGGTCGATGAGTGGTGCGATGGCGGCGGCGCTGAGCCCGGAAACGGTGCTCGCGCGAGATGAAGAAGCACGGTGTCACCCATGTCGTGTACCTGCCCGACAGCGAGACCAACTGGCTCTACCTGCTGATGAAAGCCGATCCGGCGGTGCACCTCGTCGGGGTCGGCCGCGAGGGGAACGCCTGCTCGGTCGCCGCCGGGCTGTGGCTCGGCGGGGCAAAGCCGCTGATCCTGATCCAGAACACCGGAATGCTCGAAGCGGGCGATTCGATCCGCGGCTGGCTGATGAGCCTCAACGTGCCGATCGTGCTGATGGTCGGCTACCGCGGCTGGACCCGGCACGGCGTCACCCCCGACACGGTGGCGACCTATACCGAGCGCTTTCTGATGGCGTTCGGCCTCAACTACTACCTGATCGAAAACGACGCGGATTCCGACCGCATCGCGGTCGCCTTTGAAGAGGCGGAACGGACCCAGCGGCCGGTCGTGATCCTGGTCGGCGACGAATATCACGGCTTTAACCGCTGAAGAGGGGTTGGGATAGCTCAACCGCCAAACTGTTTGCCGTCATTCCCGCTTCCGCGCGGGCGACGGTCTCTTCTGAAAATCCGAGACCCAGAAGGCAATCCGCGATGATGTACACCGCTGACATGATGAAGGTCTTCGCCCCCTACCGCGGCGACGCGATCCTCGTTCCCGGCCGCAGTGGGCGCTACTGGATTGATTTGAGCGACAATCACGCGCTCGATGTCGAAGTCGGCGACCCGGCCATGGGCGGGCATGCCGGGCTCGGCCTCGGTCTCGCGCTCGCGCGGCCGGACAAAAAGGTCATGCTGTTCGATTCCGAGGGCGACATCCTGATGAGCCTCGGCATGCTGGCCACGGTCGCCGAGCAGGCGCCGGCGAACCTCTATCATTTCCTGATCGACAACGGCGTCTACGCGACGACCGGCGGCCAGCCGGTGCCGAACGCCGACAACATCGCCTATGATGTCGTCGCCCGCGGTTGCGGCTACCCGCGCACCTTCGCCTTTACCGAGATCGGCGATTTCGAACGCGAGCTGCCCGCCATCATGGCCGGTCCCGGCCCGGTCTTTGTCGCCTGCAAGGTCGTCCCGGAGGTCGAGAACGAGCCGATCGGCCGCCGCCGCCGCTGGCAAACCCGCACCCGCGAGCAGGTGGTGAAGGATTTCCGCAGCGAGCTCGGCAGCCGCTGAGCCGCAGGCTCCCGGCTTCGCACAGTCACTGCGAGAACAGCGAGGCAATCCCGGTTAGGGCCGCTCCGCCGGGATTGCCGCGTCGCCTTCGGCTCCTCGCAATGACATTGTCGAGGACTGATGTGTGATGCAAAAGCAATACTGCGTTTACATCATGACCAACCAGCGGCACACCGTTCTTTATACTGGCGTCACTAGTGAACTGAAGCGGCGCGCATATCAGCATCGTGAGAAGCAAACTCGTCTACTACGACTGCACCGACGATGCATCGGCGGCGATCGCCCGCGAGAAGCAAATCAAGGCAGGCTCGCGGCAGAACAAGATCGAACTGGTCAACGGCTTCAATCCCGACTGGCAGGATCTGTTCGACGGTCTGTGAATTCGCCGCGGCGATTGTGAGGATAGCGACGCCATCCGGAATCCGTCCGCCATCCCATCGGGATTGCCGCGTCGCCTTCGGCTCCTCGCGATGACCGCCTAACCGTGTCATTGCGAGCGCAGCGAAGCAATCCCGGAGTCGCCTGGTCCGCAACCGTTCGAACGCGAGGATGCCCGCGCCCCAAAAATCGGTAGAATGCGCGAGGGTAACCCTCACCGCACCGGGCGCGATCATGCAACAGCAGTTGGAGTTTGATTACATCATCGTCGGCGCCGGCTCGGCCGGCTGCGTGCTGGCCAACCGGTTGAGCGCCGACGGGCGTGCCCGCGTCCTGCTGCTCGAAGCCGGCGGCAAGGACAGCAACCCGTGGATCCACATCCCGGCGGGTTTTTACCGCAACATCTACCATCCCAAGATCACCTGGCAGTTCGAGACCGAGCCGCAGGCCGAGTTGGCCGGCCGCCGGCTGCCGTGGCCGCGCGGCAAGGTCTTGGGCGGGTCGAGCTCGATCAACGGGCTGATCTACATCCGCGGCCAGCGCCAGGATTTCGATTGGTGGCGCCAACTCGGCAACACCGGGTGGTCGTATGACGACGTATTGCCGTATTTCCGCCGCGCCGAAAACCAGGAGCACGGGGCCGACGACCACCACGGCGCGGGCGGCCCGCTCGACGTGACCGACTTGCGCGCCGAGCACGAGTTGCACGACGCTTTCATCGCCGCGGCGGTGGAGGCCGGCTATCCCCGCAACCGCGATTTCAACGGCCCCGAGCAGGACGGTGTCGGCCCGTTGCAGGTGACCGTGCGCAACAAGCGCCGATGCAGCGCCGCCGTCGCCTATCTGCGCCCGGCCCTGAAGCGACCCAATCTAAAGGTCGAGATCCGCGCCTACGCCCACCGGGTTTTGTTCGACGGCCGCCGCGCCGTCGGTCTCGAATATGCGCAAGGCGGTGTCGTTCATCAGGCCCGCGCCCGCGGCGAGGTGATCCTCGCCGGCGGCTCGATCAACTCGCCGCAATTGCTGCAATTGTCGGGCGTCGGGCCGGGCGAGCTGCTGCGCGGCCACGGCATCCCGGTCGTCCACGAGCTGCCCGGGGTCGGCGAGAATTTGCAGGATCACCTGAATTCGCGCGTCGTCTACCGGGTGCGCCATGCCAACACCCTGAACGAAATTTCGCGCAGCTGGCGGCTGCAGGCCCGCGCCGGGCTCGAATGGGCGCTCGGGCGCCGCGGCGCCCTGATGATGGGGGCGGCGCCGATCGGGCTTTTCGTGCGCACCCGCCCCGGCCTCGACTTGCCCGACGTGCAGTACCAGTTTCTCGCCGGCAGCTTTATCAAGCCGGGCGAGGCGATGCACGATTTCCCCGGCTGCCAGCTGACCTGCATCCCGTGCCGCCCGGAAAGCCGCGGCTGGCTGCGCATCCGCTCGCCCTATCCGGCGATCCCGCCGGCGATCCAGCCCAACTACCTGTCGACCCAGGCCGACAAGGACACCCTCGTCGCCGGCCTGCGCGTTGCCCGCAAGGTGTTTCAGAGCCCGGCGATGGCGGCGCTGGTGACCGGCGAATTTCTGCCGGGCCCGGCGGCCGAAACCGACGAAGAGTGGCTCGACCACGTCGCCCAAACCGCCGGCACCACCTTCCACCCGACCTCGACCTGCATGATGGGTCCGGATGAGCGCGCCGTCGTCGACAGCGAATTGCGCGTCCACGGCGTCGAGCGCCTGCGCGTCGTCGACGCCTCGATCATGCCGGCGGTGGTGTCCGGCAACACCAACGCGACGGTGATCATGACCGCCGAGAAGGGCGCCGACATGATCCTCGCCGCCGCCCGCTCCGGTGCTGCCGCTCCCTCGGCGCGAGC
>CAVZJF010000023.1:0-35219 GCA_963775525.1 uncultured Alphaproteobacteria bacterium
GTCCATGTTGGGAGCACGCGGGCCGGAAAGCGCAACGTTTCGATGTTGTCCCGGAAATCGAGGACGGTGACAAAGGTGCATGTCATTCCTCCGGCACCCCGGCCTGGCGCAGACCGGCAAGATAGGTGGTTTCCAGCAGGGCTCGGGTCGCCGGCACACTGAAATCCTTGGCACTGCCGGCCCGCTCGGCGGCGATGTTCGCGGGCGACCCGTTCCGCTGAGCCGGCGGGCTTCGGCGAGCTCGGCGGCGGCGCGCGGCAAATCGCCTTTGAGGCCATAGGCGGCGGCGAGCCAGGCGGGAACGAACGGATATGCCGAATTAGGTTGTGCGCTTTTTCGAGCCACGCGATCGCCTCGTCGATACGCGACTGCAGCAGCCTCGCCTGACCGATCCGGAAATACCAAATACCGAGAAAGGGGTCGCGCGGGCTAAGGCGGATCGCCTGCTCTTCGAGCGCCACCCCATCGTCCATCCGCCCGAGATAGATTTTGCACCGGCCGATATTGCCGATCGCGGAGAGCGCGTTGCGATTGGCGGCGAGCACGGTCTCGTATTCGGGGATCGCCGCGTCGCAATGGTGCTGCGCGCGCAGCAGCTGGGCTTTGGCAAAATGCGCAAGTGGGCTCGCGGGTGCCGCCGCCAGGGCTTGCTCGACCAGCCCGTTCCCCGGTCGATGTCGGATTTGGTCGTGTCGCTCATGTCGTCGAGCACCCGGCTGGCAAGCGCGATAGCCAGCCGGCTCTGCGCCTCGACAGAGCCGGGATCGAGCGTCAGCGCCTGCTCGAACTCGGCAATCGCCTCTGCAAAATTCTGCCGCGACGCCGGCTTGTATATCTCGGCCCGTCCCCGAAAAATGTGGTCGAGCGCATCGGGGTGCTCGGTTGGCCGGGCCGCCTCCGATGCGATCAGCTTCAGATCGAGAGCGATTGCGATCCGCCCGGTGATCTCGTTCTGCAAGGCGAACAGATCGCCGATGCCGCGGTCGAACCGCTCGGCCCAGAGATGCGTATCGGTCTCGGCATCGATCAGCTGGGCGTTGATGCGCGCCTGGTTGCCGGAGCGCTGCACGCTGCCTTCGAGCACATAGCGCACGCCGAGCTCGTAACCAATCCGTTTTGCATTGACCGGTTTGTCCCTATAGGTGAAGGCCGTGTCGCGTGAGATCACCAGCATGTCGGCGAGCCGCGACAGATCGGTCGTCAAATCCTCGGTGATGCCGTCGGCGAAATATTGCTGGCTGCGGTCGCTGCCGAGATTGGCAAACGGCAGGACGACGATCGACAAGCGCGGCGCCGGGCGGGCGCTTGCGAACCATCGCGACTGCACGTTCCAGGCGGCGGTCGCGGCGGCGGCGAGCACCAGCGCGCCGACGACCCCAGCCATGATGGCGCGGCGGGCGCGGTAGCGCGATCGCGATTTCAGGACGGGCGATCCGCATAATCCTGATCGCGGGGATGCGATGGCTCGACCGGCGTCGGCTGCGCCGGGGGCTCGCCCGAGTCACCGGCGCGACGAAACGATAGCCGCGCCGGGGGATCGTTTGGATGCTGCTGGGCGTCGCCTCGCCGCTGTCGAGAACCCGGCGAAGCGCGGCAATCTGCATGTTCAGATTGTTGTCGCTGACCACCGTCTGCGGCCAGGCCGCGGCGATGATCTCGTCCCTCGAAACGAGATCCCCTGCACGCTCGACCAGCACGCCGAGGACATCGAGCGCCCGCGGACCGATCGGCACCGGGGTCAGGACGCCGTCTTCGCCGCATTGGAACAGTCTGCCGGCGCGCCGGTCGAGGCGAAGCCCTGCGAACAGGAAGATGTCGTCGCGGTCGGTCATCGCCACGCCGGAATCTGTCACCAATGCGCGCTTCTTGCCAAGAATTGCGCGCAATTTAGAATTTTTTAGCGCCGCCCCATAGCGCCCGCGGGTCGCGCAAGGTTCGATCAACTCCGCTTCTCAAATCTTCACCGACGATTTCCCAAATCTTCACCGACGATTTCATTGACATGAACGCGACAGACGCCCCGGCCGACCGCTGCGGCAAATTCATCAAACGACTGTGACCCGGCTCACAGCCCGCCGCCGCCCGACGCGCCATTATCTGCGCATCGCAATGCGCCAGGGGCGGTGATGGCCGAGCGTCCAAGAAACAGAATATCGACGGCGGCGTCGCGCCAGCGGCGGCGGCTTTTTCGCGCCCCGGGGCGGCGGCCGGACACGACCGAGGCCTTGGCCGCACTGGCGCGGGCCTGGACGGTGACGACGATCGCCACCGTGCTCTTCCTCGTAGCGCTCGCCATCGCACCGGTATGGGACGGCGCGATCTTTATGCAGGCGCTGCGCGATGCATTGAGTGGCGATCCGCAGCTGACGCAGCCGATCGACGAGGCTCCCGCCGCCGCCCCGGCGGACCGCGAAACTCCGCGCGCGCCATAGCCGGCGGCCCGCAAAAGCCATATTACTAATTACTAAAGCCCAGTACTAAAGCACGCCGTGTCTCGCCAATCGAGCACGGGGTTTCTCCTCGCCAACCTCAATAAAGAGACCTGATCGATGCAGTTGAACCTGTCCCTTGCGGGCCTCGCGTTAGTGACATTGGTGGCCGGCCCCGCTATTCCGGCGCTCGCCCAGAACGCCCAGCCCACGCTCGCGGGGGCGAATGCCCATGCCCGGGAAATGCAGCGGCTGTTCCCCGACCGCAACCGGAGCCGTCAGGCGACGCCGCCGGTAATCCCGCGGCTGGAGATCGACGCAGACCCGGCTGGCGCGGTTGCGACGCTGCAACCGAACGGCCCGACAATGACCGCGAAAAGCGCCTTCTTCCTCGATATCGGCACCAATGGGCGTACCTGCTTCACGTGTCATCAGCCGCAGGACGGCTGGACGGTCAGCGCGGTTCACGCGCGCGATCGTTTTAACGCGAACAGCAACGACCCGCTCTTCCGCTTGGTCGATGGCGCCACATGCCCGTCGGACGATGTCTCGACGCCGCAGGCAAAACGGCAGGCCTACAGCCTGCTGCTGGACAAGGGCTTGATCCGCATCGGGCTGCCAATGCCGGCGGCGGCGCAATTTCAGATCCTGGGCGTCAACGATCCTTATGACTGCAACACCGACCGGTCGACCGGCTTGACGAGCCCTACAACGGGGATCGTCTCGGTTTACCGGCGGCCGCTGCCGGCGGCGAATTTAGGTTTCCTGAGCACGATCATGTGGGACGGGCGTGAGCCGAGCCTTTTCAGTCAGGCGGTCGATGCCACGCTTACCCACGCCCAAGCCAATGCGTCCCCGAGCGCACCGCAGCAACAGCAGATCGTTGCCTTTGAGGGGTGCACCCAGTCTGATACCGCGTCACTATGCGCAAAAACGCCTCCCGGTTCGGGAATCTTCACCGCGCAAATCTTCGATCAAAAAGCGCTCTACCTGACCGATGACGGCGCGCATGGCGGCCCGGCGGCGCTATCCGAGCAATTGTCGAACTTTTTTATTGGGATCAATGATCCGCTTGGAGGCAATCCGACGGGGGCGCCCTTCACCCCGAACATTTTCAGCCTTTATGATGCATGGAGCAGTCTGACCGGGCATTCCCCCGCGGTCTCGGCGCGGGCATCGATTGCGCGCGGAGAGCAAATCTTCAACACCGCAAACATCAACATCACCGGGGTTGGGGGACTGAATGATGTGCTCAACCAACCGAGCATCGCCGGTTTCTGCGGCACGTGCCACGACACGCCCTTTGCCGGCAATCACTCGGTAAAGGCGCCGCTGAACATCGGCGTCGCCGACGCCGGGTCAAACAGCCCTCCAGGCTTGGATATCTCCGGGTTGCCGGTGTTCACCCTCTGGTGCAGCTCGGGACCGCTGGCGGGACAAATCTTCGAGGTCACCGATCCCGGGCGCGCCTTGATCACCGGTCAATGCGCCGACATCGGCAAGGTCAAAGGACCGATCTTGCGCGGCTTGGCGGCGCGCGCGCCGTACTTCCACAACGGTTCGGCCGCCACCTTGCAGGACGTCGTCGAGTTCTACGATCAGCGCTTCAATATCGGACTAACAAACCAGGAGAAAGCAGACCTGGCGGCATTTCTGAATTCGCTTTGAAACAACACGGCACGGCATTGATCCCGGCCGGCTATGCGCCGGCGGCGCGGCGAGCGGCGCGCAGCCGCAGGCCGGGGGCGGGGCGTTCGAGCAGGACCTCGCGGCGAAAGCGCACGAGCCGCGCGGGCCGGCCGCCGGTCTTGGCGCTGATGCCGCCGGTTTCTTCGACCAGGCCTTGCTGCTCGACCAGCCGGCGGAAATTCTGCTTGTGCAGCCGCACGCCGGACAACGCCTCGACCGTGCGCTGCAACTGCAGCAGGGTGAAGGACGGCGGCATCAGCTCGAACACGACCGGGCGGTATTTGATCTTGCCGCGCAGCCGGCCGATCGCGGTGGCGAGGATGCGGCGGTGGTCGGCCGCCATCGGCACACCCGAGACGGGCGCGTCGCTCGGATGAAGGCGGCCGCAGGGGGCCGCGCCGGGCTTCCTCGATCAAGCCCGGCCTCGTACAGAAGCTCGTAGCGCTCCAGCACCAGCTCTTCGTTCCACGACGGCGGCAAAGGCGAGGCCGAGCCGTTCGGCGCGCAGCCGCTTCTCGGCATCGCTTGCCGCGGCCTCCGCCCGCCGGCAAGGCGCTGTCCTTCGAGCGGCGTCCAGAGCCGCCGGCTTGCCGCTCGCGCCAATCCTCCCACGGGAAATGGCGATACCAGCTCTGCCACACCGCTTCCGCCGCACCTCCCGGCCGCGCCTCGCGCACCAGCGCCAGATAGGCGACGGTCAATGCCCGGCTCGGCCGCGGCTTCGCCGGTTTCGATCCGGTCACGGTCGCCGAAAGTATAGAGCTGCTCGACATAGCCCAGTCTCTGGCTGGTTTGCCGCTCGACCCAGGCGCGCAAGCCGACTTCGAGGGTGCGGTGCTCGATTTCGAGCGGGCCGGAGGGCAGCGCTTCGACCGGCTCGGGCCCGATCCGGACCGTCAGCACCCGAGGCTCGTCGATCCGTGGCGGCGATGATGGCGGCGCTCAGCCGGATCGACAGCGAGGCGCCGCGCCCGCCGGCCGAACGGCCGGGCGCTGGATCGATATCGCGGCTTCAGCCCGCCGCTCTCCATGCGTTCTCGTCACTCCTGGGGTGCCGATTCGCGCATCCTAGCACATTTGCGGCGCGAAGACTGTGCCGCGCGGACCGTTAATCCGATGCGCAGGTATTTTTCTTCCAGAGCCCGCCAGCGGACGGTTCCGACCGCGTCTTCGCGCTCCTGGAAGGTGGCGAGATCGGCTTCGACGCGAGCGGTGTCGCCATCCTGTTTCAATGCCGCCAGCACCTTTTGCGCCGCGCGGATCGCGGCCCGATGCGTTTGCGACGGATAGATGCCGAGGCGAAAGCCCATCTCTTTCGAGTTCGGCCGCCGGCACCATCGGTGTTTTGCCGCCCTCGAAGACATTGACCAAGGCCGGCCCGCGGACGCGTCGCCCGACGATTCTCAATTCCTCGACATTCTGCGGCGCCTCGACAAAGCCGACATCGGCGCCGGCCTCGAGATATGCGTTGACCCGGTCGATCGCCGCGTCGAGCCCCTCGATCGCGCGGGCGTCGGAGCGGGCGATGATGATCAGGTCGCGATCCTGCCGCGTGTCGACCGCGGCCTTGATCTTGCCGACCATCTCGCCGACCGGGATCACCTCCTTGCCTTCGTAATGGCCGCATTTTTTCGGCGCTACCTGGTCTTCGATGTGAAACCCGGCGACACCCGACTTTTCGTATTCGCGCACCGTGCGGATCACGTTGATCGCGTTGCCGTAGCCGGTATCGGCGTCGGCAATTACCGGGATCCCGACCGCCTCGACCGTCAACCCGATAAAGCGCACGTTTTCGGACAAGGTCAGCAGGCCGAGATCGGGGTAGCCGTTGGCTCGCGAATAGCCGCCGCCAGTCAGATAGACCGCGTCAAAACCGGCTTGCTCGACCAGACGCGCGGTCAGGGTGTCATAGGCCCCCGGAACCATCGTGTAGCCGGAGCGCTCGATCAACCGCCGCATCCTGTGTCGCATCGTCATCCGCCGCCTCCTTCTGCGCCTATGCCCGATTGGTTGGACGGGGGATATTGTCAGCATTGCGCGATCGAACCCGGTATAAATTTTTGTCGGGCCAAGGCGGGTCGAAAAGGAGAGCGGTGTGGCGGAGGCGCAGATCATCGACGGCAAGGCGGTCGCTGCCGAACTGCGTCAACATGTAGCCGACGCTGCGCTGCGGTTGCGCGAAGAACATGATTTTATACCGGGTCTCGCGACGATCCTGGTCGGCGACGACCCGGCGAGCCACAGCTATGTCCGCTCCAAGGCCGGCGCTTGCGCCGCTGCCGGTCTGGCCTCGTTTGAACGGCGGCTGCCTGACGACGCGAGCGAGACGGCCCTGATCGCCGAGATCGCCCAACTCAACGCCGACGAGCGCGTTGACGGAATTTTGGTGCAGTTGCCGTTGCCGGCGCAGATCGCCGTGCATCGCGTGATATCGGCGATCGACCCCGAAAAAGACGTCGACGGTTTCCACCCGATCAACGTCGGGCGATTGTGGAGCGGGCTTCCGGCCCTCATTCCTTGCACGCCGCAAGGCTGCCTGATCTTGTTGCGCCTGGTGCGGCCGGATCTGGCGGAGGCCGAAGCCGTCGTGCTCGGCCGTTCAAACATTGTCGGCAAACCGATGGCGGCGCTGCTGCTGGCGGCCGACTGCACGGTCACGATGGTGCATTCGAAGACCCGCGATGCGCGGCGCATAGCACGCCGCGCCGACATTCTGGTCGCCGCTGTCGGGCAGCCGCAACTCGTCGGCGCCGAGTGGATCAAGCCGGGTGCGATCGTGATCGACGCCGGCATCAGCCCGATGACGGGGCCGGACGGCCGAACCCGGCTTACCGGCGACGTCGATTTCGAGGCGGTGCGCGGCATTGCCGGCGCGATTACACCGGTGCCGGGCGGCGTCGGGCCGATGACGATCGCCTGCCTGCTGCGCAATACCCTGATCGCCGCCTGTCGCCGTCGCGGGCTCGCCGATCCGCTGGTCTAGCTGGCCGTCAAGGCGGTCGCCGGTTATCGAGCACGCACGCTCGCCTGGAACGATCGCGCCGCCGGTCTCGTTGGCACGCATGACCAACATGCAAGGAGACGACGGTCATGTTGCCAAAAACTATGACGGCCTTGGCTTTTGCGGCGGCCTGCTTTACCGCCGCCGCGACCATGCCGACGGCCCATGCGCAATACGCAGCCGGGGACCAGGTGGTGACGAACGGCCCGCAGAGCAGCGGGGTCGAGCGGTCGGGCGGCTGGTCGGCGCAGCAGAACATCAAGCGAAAGCGAGCGTTAC
This sequence comes from uncultured Alphaproteobacteria bacterium, assembly GCA_963775525.1. Lineage (GTDB taxonomy): Bacteria > Pseudomonadota > Alphaproteobacteria > ATCC43930 > CGMCC-115725 > AP-15. The sequence continues at coordinate 7,399 of CAVZJF010000023.1, forward strand.
AGCCACCTCGTGCAGACGAACCCCGCCTTCCGTGCGCAGCGGATGCGCAAGGAGTGCGGGCCGATCACCGATGCGCATCTCCATGCCCAATGCGTCGAGAGCTTTAATCAGGATCGGGCGGGGCGTCGGTCGGCTCGTCGACGGCGCCGCAGAATTACTCGACCGGCAACGGGCAATAATCCGCCGGCGACTGTAGCGGAGGCCGTCCCAACCGGGCGGCTTCCGTCCGTCAGCCGAGAATGTAGCGGTCGATCGCCGCGGCGAAGCCGTCCTCGTCATTCGACAAGGTGATGGCTTGCGCCAGCGCCTTGACCTCGGGGTGGCGTTGCCCATCGCGATGGCGAAGCCGGCGCGGTGGAACATTTCGACATCGTTGCCCATGTCGCCGAGGACGGCGATCTCCTCGCGCGGCACCGCAGGCGTTCGGCCAACAGCTCGACGAGCCGGCCCTTGTCGATGCCGGGCGGGGTCACGTCGCAATAATAGGCCTGCGAGCGCAGACACCGTCGCGCGGCCCGCGCAATGACGTCTGCCCTGCCGCCACCGCGGTCGCGATGCGGTCGTGATCCTTGCTTGCGCCGACGATTTTCGAGACCGCATCGAGCTTGCCGTCAAATGACGCGACCACGGTCGGCGGCGTCTGGATCGTGTGGATTTCAAGGTCGACGTAATCGCCGGCAGGGTCGCGGATCAGCCATTCTCCGCCGGTGAATACCCAGATGCTGGTGATGCCGTGCTGCTCCGAGCATCGCGACGGTGTCGCGCGCCGCCTCGGCGGCAGGAATTTCTGCTCGACCGGCGACAGATCGGGGTTGACGATCGAGCCGCCATTGTAGCCGCCAAACGGCAAAGCCAGCCGTAACGGCTCGATCAGCATGCGCTGGCCGAAGGGCGGGCGGCTGCTGCAGATCGAAAATGCGATCCCGGCCTCATGCAGGCGTCCCGCCGCGGCGATCGCAGCCGGCGTCAATGTCTTTTGGCTGGTGACGAGCGTGCCGTCGACATCCGTGACAACGAGCGAGATTTTTCTCATGCCGGTCCTGGCTTTTTCCTCGGGGGCGGGCAGCAACACCTCGACCCCCGTGGCCGAGGCAACGACAACCATCGAGCTGCGCCCGACAAACAGCCCGTTTTCGACCGTGCCGACCATTATCGCGATGCGTTTTTCGAGCACTGGCCGGATTTGAGATCGGCCCGAAACGGCAGTCGAGGATGAAATGGCCCTCGTCGGTCACAAAAGGCTGCTCGCCGGTGGTGTAGCGCCGCTCGGGGACGCAGCCGAGTGTCGACAGCGCCGCGGCGGTCACTGCCAGCCGAACCCGGTGACTTCGACCGGAACGGGCGTGTGCTCACCGAGGCGCTCGACCAGTTTTTCCTGGTCGACGACGATGACCAGCCGGCGGCTTGCCGCCGCGACGATCTTTTCGCGCAGCAGCGCCCCGCCCAAGCCCTTGATCAGGTGGAGGGTGCCGAGCTCGACCTCGTCGGCGCCGTCGATCGTCATGTCGAGCTTCTGGTATTCGGCAAAGGTCGCGATCGGGATACCGAGCCGTCGGGCCTGCGCCGCGGTGCGCTCGGAGCTCGGGATGCCGACGATGTGCAGCCCGGACTTGACGCGCGCGGCCAACCCCTCGACGACAAAGGCGGCGGTCGAGCCGGTGCCGAGACCGAGGACCATGCCGTCCTCGACCTCCTCGATCGCACGCAATGCCGCGGCGCGTTTCAGTTGGTCGCGATCGGCGCTCATCAGGCCGGATGGGCCTGCTTCGTCGACAAACCACACGAGTTCGCCCACCGGGACGAGCCGTCGCCGCCGGCAACTCCCGATCGCCCGCCAGGACCCGCGCGAGGGGCTCGCGCTTGTCGGCGCCGGCCACGAGAAATGCAGTGTGCCGGCTGCTTTCGAGCACCGGATAGGTCAGGGTGATCCGCACCTCCGGCTTGGCGCCGACAATTTCGGCGACCCAACGCCGCCGCTCCTCGAGCACCTTGGTGCCGGGGAACAGCGAGGCGGTGTGGCCATCGGGGCCGAGCCCCAGCAGCTCGATGTCGAACAACGGGCGCGCGGGGTCGAGGGTGTCGGCGCCATAGTATGATTTGAGGGTCTGTTCATAAGCGCGGGCGGCCGCGGCCGGATCGCCGCCGGTCTCGACCGGATGGATGTTTGCCGCCGGGATGGGTGCATGCGCCAGCAGGGCCTCGCGCACCATACGGTAATTGCTGTCCGGATGGTCCGCGGGGCACAAAACGCTCGTCGCCCCAAAACCAGTGGACACGGTCCCACGGCATCGCCTCGCGAAACGGGGCCTCCGCCAGAAGCTGATAGAGCCGGCGCGGGGTGGAGCCGCCCGACAGCGAGATCGCAAAGCGATCCTGGCTGGCGCTGGCCATATCGGCGATCCAGCGCGCTGACCGGTGGGCCAGATCTTCGAGGTCTTTTGCGACTTCGATGCGGGTTGCGGTCGGCATCGGCACCTCTTCAGGATCGGCCCGTTTGCGACCCGCCGGCCGCCGAGTGGCGGATCGCGGCGATCGCCTGGGCATAATCGGGGGCGTGGAACACCGCCGAGCCGGCGACGATCGCATTGGCGCCCGCCTCGATGACGCGCCACGCATTCTCGCCGCTCAACCCGCCGTCGACTTCGATGACCGGGTCGAGCCCGCGCTCGTCGCACAGCCGCCTCAATTCGGCGATCTTGGGCAACATCTCCGGCAGGAATTTCTGCCCGCCAAAGCCGGGATTGACGGTCATGACCAGCACGACGCCGCACAGATGCAGCACATATTCGATCTGCGACAACGGTGTGGCCGGGTTCAGCACGACGCCGGCGACTTTGCCGAGGTCGCGGATATGCGACAAGGTGCGGTGCAGATGGATCGTGGCGCTGGGCTCGCAATGAACCAAGCAGATGGTCGGCGCCGGCCTTGGCGAAATCGTCGAGGTAATGCTCGGGTTCGACGATCATCAGATGGACGTCGACCGGTTTTGCCGTCGCCCGGCGCACCGCTTCGACGACGACCGGGCCGATCGTGATGTTCGGCACAAAACGGCCGTCCATCACGTCGACATGGATCCAGTCGGCGCCGGCGAGGTCGGCCGCGCGCACTTCCTCGCCAAGCCGGCCAAAATCGGCCGACAAGATCGACGGGGCGACGATCACCGGGCGGCTCATAATTATCGGGCTTCCGGCGTCACGGGTCGAGGGGGCGCCACTGCCGGCCGCTGCGCCACAACAGATTGTCGGCGGCGTCGGGGCCGGCGCTGCCCGCCGGGTAGAGCTCGAGCGGCACCGTCTTGTCCTCGGCCCACAGGTCGAGGATCGGCTGCACCACCTCCCAGCCGGCCTCGACGCCGTCGGCGCGATTGAACAGGATCGCCTCGCCGATCATGCAGTCGTAGACCAGCGTCTCATAGCCGGTGCTGGGCTCGGTGTGGAAATAGTCGCTGTACCGGAAATCCATCCTGACCTTGCCGAGGTCGAGCCGCGGGCCTGGGATCTTTGCCCCGAACTGCAGGGAAATGCCTTCGTCCGGCTGGATCTGCAGCGTCAGCACGTTGGGTGTCAGAATGTCGACCGGCGTGTCGCGGAACAGCGCAAACGGCGCCTGCTTGAACTGGATCGCGATCTCGGTCGTACGCCGCGTCAGCCTCTTGCCGGTGCGCAGGTAGAACGGCACCCCCGCCCAGCGCCAGTTCTCGATGCCGAGGCGCAAGGCGACATAGGTCTCGGTCATGCTGTCGGGCTTGACCCCCGGCTCCTGGCGATAGCCTTGGGCCGGGGCGCCGTTCATCGCGCCGGCGGCATACTGCCCGCGCACGACGTTGCGCCGGACCGCCTCGTCGTCGAGCGGCTGGATCGCTTCGAGAACCTTGGTTTTCTCGTTGCGGACCGCGTCGGCGGCGAACGAGTTCGGCGATTCCATCGCCGTCAGGCTCAACAGCTGGAATACGTGGTTCGGCACCATGTCGCGCAATGCGCCGGTCACCTCGTAGAAATTGGCGCGGCGCTCGACGCCGACGGTTTCGGCCGCCGTGATCTGGACGTGGTCGATATGGTCGCGGTTCCACAGCGGCTCGAAGATCGCGTTCGAAAAGCGCAATGCCATGATGTTCTGGACCGTCTCCTTGCCGAGGAAATGGTCCATGCGGAAGATCTGCGGTTCGTCCAGTACCTTGAGGATGCGGGCGTTCAGCGCCTTGGCGGTGGCGAGGTCGCGGCCGAACGGCTTTTCGATGATGACGCGACGCCAGCTGCCGTTCTTTTCCTCAGCCAATCCCGCGGCACCGATGCGCTCGACGATCGTCCCGAACAATTGCTCGGCGACGGCGAGGTAAAACAGCACATTGCCGCCGGTCTTGGATTCCCCGTCGATCTTTTTGAGCAGGTCGGCAAGCTTGCTGTAGGTCTCGGGGGTGGTGAAATCGCCGGCGAAATGGGTGATGCGGCTGGCGATCAAATCCCATGTCTTGGCGTCGAACGGCTCAGCATCGCCGCCGGACCCGGTGTCCGAGACAAAGCTCTTGACGCCCTCCGCGAGATAGTCGCGAAACGCCTCGGCGGGCTTAGGCGTGCGGTCGGCGGCGACGATCGCAAAATTCTCCGACAGCAATTTGTCCTTGGCGAGATTGTAGAGAGCCGGCATCAGCAGCCGCTTGGTGAGATCGCCGCCGGCGCCAAAGATCACCATCGTGCAGGGCGGCGCCTGGGGCGCGTGCTGCGCCGCGTTCGGCTCCTTCGCCCCGGTGCGAGCGTCGTCCATGGTTCAGTCCTTTACGATCGTTCCGGGTTCCTGATGGCCGCCGAATTCGTTGCGCATCGCCGACAGGATGCGCTCGGCAAAGGTGTGATCCTGGCGCGAGCGGAAGCGGGTATAGAGCGCCGACGACAGCACCTCGGCCGGCACCGCCTCCTCGATCGCGGCCTGGATGGTCCAGCGGCCTTCGCCCGAATCCGCGACCTGCCCGGTGAATTTGGAGAGCTCGGGATCTTTGGCCAGCGCGATCGCGGTCAGGTCGAGCAGCCAGGACGAGATCACGCTGCCGCGCCGCCATACCTCGGCAATGTCGGGAAGGTTGAGCTGGTAGCGCCGGTTTTCCGGGACCGCCGGAATGTTGACGTTGCGGAGAATGTCGAAGCCCTCGGCATAGGCCTGCATCACCCCGTATTCGATGCCGTTATGCACCATCTTGACAAAATGGCCGGCGCCGACCGGGCCGCAATGGAGATAGCCCTCCTCGGCCCGCGGATCGCGGCCGTCGCGGCCGGGCGTCGGGTCGATGTTGCCGCTGCCCGGCGCCAGGGTCTTGAGGATCGGGTCGAGATGGTCGACCACGGCCTTGTCGCCGCCGATCATCATGCAATAGCCGCGCTCGAGGCCCCAGACGCCGCCGCTGGTGCCGACATCGACAAAATGGATGCCCTTTGGCTTCAGCATCTCGGCGTGGCGGATGTCGTCCTGGTAGAACGAATTGCCGCCGTCGATGACGATGTCGCCCTCGGCGAGCAGTCCGCCAAGCTCGACGATCGTCTCGTCGGTGATCTGCGCCGGCCGGCAGCATGACCCAGACCGCGCGCGGCGCCGTCAGCTGCTTGACGAAATCGGCTAGATCCTTGCTCGGCTTCGCGCCCTCGCCGGCGAGCCCGTGCACCGCGTCGGCGCTCTTGTCGTAGACGACGCAGCTGTGGCCGTTCTTCATCAGCCGGCGCACGATGTTGCCGCCCATGCGGCCGAGCCCGATCATTCCGAGTTGCATCAGAAATCTCCTGTTGTCTGCCGGCGCCGGCTTACGGCAAGGCCTGCTCGATGGCCCGGCCGAGCGCGCCAAGGCCGGCATCGAGATCGCCCGAGAATGGACGCGCAGCGCGCGCCGGCCGCGCTCGGCCAGCACGTCGAAATCGCCGCGCGCCTGCGCCGCCTTGACCACGCCGAAGGTGTATTTCTGGCCGGGCACCGGCAGATCCTCGGCGTCGTCGCAGGTGATCTGCAGAACGACGCCGCTGTTCGGGCCGCCCTTGTAGGCCTGCCCGGTCGAATGCAGAAAACGCGGGCCAAAGCCGAGGCAGGTCGCGGCCTTGGTGCGGTCGCGGATCATGCGGCGCAGGCTCTGCAGCGCTTCGATATGGGCCGGGTTGCGCTCGATATAGGCGAGCAGCGCCGCATAATCGCCGGCGCCGATGCGGCCGAAATGCGCCGCCAATGCCGCGGTCAGGCTGGTCGCCTTGGGCGCCAGCGCGGCCTCGTTGCGCGGGTCGGCGAACAGCTTGAAGGCCGCCCTCGGCGAAGAACGGCTTTTCCGCCGGCAGCGACCCGGTCTTTTCATAGGCGGCGGTCAGCTCGCGGGTCTTGACCTTGCTCGCCTCGACATCGGGCTGGTCGAACGGGTTGATGCCGATGATCGAGCCGGCGACCGCGGTCGCCATCTCCCAGCGGAAGAATTCCTGGCCGAGCTGCATCGTGTCGGCGACGGTGATCCGCACCACCGGGTGGCCGGCCGCTTCGAGCGCCGCGACCGCGCGCTCCTGCTCGCCATCCGCGTCGGCGGCGAGCCGCAGATAGGCGAAGAGGCGGTCGTTGCCGTAGACCGCAGGCGGACCCAGCGGCTCGGCATCGACCGGCACGATGCCCTTGCCGAGCTTGCCGGTCGATTCGGCGAGCAGCTGCTCGAGCCAGGCGCCGAAATCGGCGATGCCCTGCGAGGCGACGATCGTCACCTTGTCGCGGCCGTGGCGCTGGCACACGCCGAGGATCGCGCCGAGGATCACGCCGGGGTTCTCCACCGGCGGCGCGCTCGGCGCGCAGGAGCGCACCATCTCGGCGGCGCTTTCGAGAAAGGCGCCCGGGTCGACGCCGATCGCCGCCGCCGGCACCATGCCGAAATTCGACAGCACCGAATAGCGCCCGCCGATGCTCGGCAGGCCGTGGAAGACGCGCGCGGAACCCTTCGTCGCGCGCGACCTTTTCGAGCGACGAGCCGGGATCGGTGATCGCGACGAAACGCTTGGCCGCCTCGGCGGCGCCGACCGCCGCCTTCGCGCGCTCGAAGAAATACTGCTTGAAGATGTTGGGCTCGAGCGTGCTGCCGGACTTGCTCGACACGATGAACAGGGTGCGCGCGAGGTCGATCCGGCTCTCGAAATGGCGGATCTGCGCCGGGTCGGTCGAGATCGAGCACGTGCAGCTCCGGAAAGCCGGGCTTGGCGCCGAACGTCTCCGCGAACACCTCGGGGCCGAGGCTCGACCCGCCCATGCCGAGCAGCAGCACGTCGCGTAAAGCCGGCGCGCTTCACGTCCGCGGCGAAATCCTCGAGATGCGCGGCCGCCGCCAGCTGCTGGTCGACGACGCCGAGCCAGCCGAGCCATTTTGCTTCGTCGGTCTCGGTCCACAGCGACGCGTCGCCGGCCCACAGCCGCCGGACCTTGCCCTCGCGCCGCCAGTCCTCGAGCGCCTCCTGCACGTCCTTGTCGATCGGCGCCGGCAATTTGCAGCTCATCGCGTTGAGCTTGGCGCCGAGCACGGTGCGGCGCTTTCTCTGGACCGCGGCGTAGAGCTGGTCGGCGGCGTCGGCGAACTGCCGCACGCCGTCCTCGACGAGCTTTGCGGTCACCGCCTCGATCGAGACGCCGGCGCCGGGCAATGCCGCCATCACCGCCTCGCGCCGCGTCGACATCCTCTTCGAGGCTCGGCGCGCGGACGGCCGTGGTCGCGAAAGGCGTCCATCGTCGCCGGCGGCATCGTGTTGACCGTGTCCGCGCCGATCAGCTCGTCGACATAGAGCACGTCGCTGTAGGCCTTGTTCTTGGTGCCGGTGCTGGCCCACAGCAGCCGCTGGGTCTGCGCCCCCTGCTGCGCCAGGCGCTGCCAGCGCTCGTCGCCGTAGATCTTCTTGTAAAGCTGGTAGGCGAGCTTGGCGTTGGCGATCGCGACCTTGCCTTTGAGCGCTTCGAGCCGCGCCTTTTCGGCGGGGTCGGCAGCCGCGGCGATGCGCTTGTCGAGCGCCTCGTCGACCAGCGTGTCGATGCGGCTGACGAAGAAGCTCGCGACACTCGCCACCTTGTGCGGGTCGCCGCCCTTTTTGGCAAAGGCTTCGAGGCCCGAGATATAGGCCTCGGCGACCTCGGCGTAGACCTGCTGCGAGAACAGCAGGGTGACGTTGATGTTGATGCCCTCGCCGATCAGGGTGCGGATCGCCGGCAGCCCGGCCTTGGTGCCGGGCACCTTGACCATCAGGTTCTCGCGCCCGACCTCGCGCCACAGGCGGCGCGCCTCCTCGATCGTCTCGTGCGTCTTCATCGCCAGATAGGGCGAGACTTCGAGGCTGATAAAGCCGTCGCGGCCCTGGGTCTGGTGATAGACCGGGCGCAGCGCGTCGGCGCCTTCCTGGATGTCGCGGATCGCCAGCTCCTCGAACAGCGCGCCGGGATCGAGGTCGCCGTTCTGCTGCGCCGCGGCGATCAGCTCGTCGTAATCGTCGCCGTGGCCGATCGCCTTCTCGAAGATCGACGGGTTCGAGGTGACGCCGCGCAGCCCGTCCTCGGCGATCAGCCGCTTCAGCTGGCCGGTCTTCAGCAGCTCGCGGCTGACGAAGTCGAGCCACACCGACTGGCCGTATTCGTTGAGCGTCCTCAGCGGATTGGGCATCGCCATTACTCCTTGCGGGCGAGCTGCTCTTTGGCAGCCGCATAGACGTGTTCGGGCGTGAAGCCGAATTTGACCAGCAGTTCCTTGAGCGGCGCCGACGCGCCAAAGGTCTTCATGCCGATGATCGCGCCGCGCAATCCGGCGTAGCGCTCCCAGCCGAGGGTCGAGGCCTGCTCGACCGCGACCCGGCGGGTCACCTGCGGGCGGCAGCACCGACGTCGCGGTAGGCCGTCGTCCTGCTGCTCGAACAATTCCCAGGACGGCATGCTGACGACCCGCGCCCTGACGCCTTCGGCCACGAGCTTTTCATAGACGTCGACGCACAGCGAGACCTCGCTGCCGGTGCCGATCAGGATCACCTCGGGCCGGCCGCCGCCGGCGTCGGCCAGCACATAGGCGCCGCGCGCGACGCCGCTCGCCGGCGCGTAGCGGCTGCGGTCGAGGGTCGGCAGATTCTGCCGGCTCAGGATCAGGCAGGCCGGCTGGTGCTTCAGCCCGAGCACGACGCGCCAGGCTTCGGCGACCTCGTTGGCGTCGGCCGGGCGCAGCACGATCAGACCCGGGATGCCGCGCAGCCCGACCAGCTGCTCGACCGGCTGATGGGTCGGGCCGTCCTCGCCGACGCCGATCGAATCATGGGTGAAGACATAGACGACCGGCAATTCCATCAGCGCGCTCAGCCGGATCGGCGCCTTCATGTAATCGGAGAAGATCAGAAAGCCCGAGCCGTAGGGCCGCAATTTCGACACCGCCATGCCGTTGCAGATCGAGCCCATCGCGTGCTCGCGGATGCCGAAATGGAAATTGCGGCCGCCGTAGTCGTCGGCCTCGAAATCGCCGGCGCCGGCGAAGGTCAGCCGGGTCTTGGTCGACGGCGCCAGATCGGCGGCGCCGCCGATCAGCCAGGGCAGCCGGGGCGCGATCGCGTTCAGCACCTGGGCCGACGAGTCGCGGCTGGCGATGCCCTTGGGGTCGGCCGGAAAGACCGGGATGTCCTGGTCCCAGCCGTCCGGCAGGTCGCGCCGCTGCATGCTGCTCGCACGCGTCGGCGAGGTCGGGGTATTCGGCGCGGTAGCGCTCGAACAGCGCATCCCATTCGGCGTGCAGCTTTTTGCCGCGCGCGCCGAAATTGGCGGCGAAATGCTCGCGCACACCCGTCGGGCACCAGGAACTTGCGCGTCTTCCGGCCAGCCGTAGCGCGCGCTTGGTCGCCTTGACCTCTTCCTCGCCCAGCGGCTCGCCATGGGCGGCCGAGGTATCCTGCTTGTGCGGCGCGCCGTAGCCGATATGGCTCTCGACGATGATCAGGGTCGGCCGGTCGTCGGTGCGCTTGGCGTCGGCGATCGCGTCGGCGATCCGCTCGCGGTCGTTGGCGTCGCTGACCCGCTGGACCTTCCAGCCATAGCCGAGAAAGCGGGCGGCGACATCCTCGCTGAAGGCGAGCGCGGTGTGGCCCTCGATCGTGATGTGGTTGCTGTCGTAGATCCAGCAGAGGTTGCCGAGCCGCAGATGGCCGGCGAGCGAGGCCGCCTCGCTGCCGACGCCCTCCATCATGCAGCCGTCGCCGCACAGCGCGTAGACGTCGTAGTCGAAGATGTCGAAGCCGGGCCGGTTGAAGTGCCGGGCCAGCCAATCGGCGGCGATCGCCATGCCGACGCTGTTGGCGATGCCCTGGCCGAGCGGGCCGGTCGTGGTCTCGACCCCCGAGGTCAGATGGTATTCGGGATGGCCCGGGCATTTGCTGCCGAGCTGGCGGAAATGCTTCAAGTCGTCGAGCGCCACCGAGGGCGTGCCGAGGCGCTCGTATTCCGCGTCGACCGAGGTGACGCCGGTCAGATGCAAGCAGCGAATAGAGCAGCGTCGAGGCGTGGCCCGAGGACAGCACGAAACGGTCGCGGTTGGGCCAGATCGGGTCGGCGGGATCGAAGCGCAGAAAATGCTGCCACAAGGTGTAGACGACCGGCGCCATCGCCATCGGCGTGCCGGGATGGCCGGAATTGGCCTGCTGCACCGCATCGATGCACAAGGTGCGGATGGTGTTGACGCAAAGCTCGTCGATCGACCCGGCGGGCGCCATCATCCTCTCTCCATCAGCCGGTTAGACGCGGTTCAAAGGCCCGGCGCTGCTTTCGGTCGAAGAGCCGCGGCGATTTGCTCGACGATACGGTCGACCGGTTGGTCGATCGCGATCGTGATCGGGTTTTCGTCCGGAGCCGGCGGTTCGAGTGCGGCGAACTGGCTGTCGAGCAGGCTCGCCGGCATGAAATGCCCCCGCCGGGCGGCGAGGCGCTCGGCGATCAGCTCGCGCGACCCGTCGAGGTAGACGAGACGGACCCCCGCGCGGTCGCCGATTATCCGCCGGCGGTAGTCGCGCTTCAGCGCCGAGCAGGTGACGACGCCGCAGGCGCCGGCGACGCCTGCCACGCGTCGATTGCTCGCGCCGATCGCGGCGAGCCACGGCACCCGGTCGGCGTCGGTCAGCGGATGGCCGCTTTGCATCTTTGCCACATTCTCCGGCGGATGAAGCCGATCCCCCTCGATGAATTCCCAATCGAGCCGTTCCGCCAGGCGCTCCCCGACCGCCGTCTTGCCGGCGCCGGCGACGCCCATGACGACGGCAATCGACGGGGTGTCATCGTTCTTGCCGCACGTTTCGCGATCCCCGCCTTCGGCTACCACACTTATAGAGCGCGGCTCGTCGCCGGTCGACCCGATATTCTTGAAGATCATGCGACAGTCGCTCACGCTCGTTTGCGTCGACGCGTCGCGCATGCTCGCTGGCTCGGCTTAAAGAAGCTTGAACAGTGGTTTTTAATAAGCCGGCGGCTCGCCTCTGTCAGCGAGTAGTCGGGCATTGTCGAACCGGCCGCGGAACACCGGCGATCCGCTCGGGCGCTCGGCAAGCGCGCCGTTTCGCCGGTTCGAGCGTGACCTCGAGTTCTCCGTTGCCGGCCAAAAGCCGGGTATTCGTCGGAGGTCTCGGCGATGATTTTGCGGCCGGACAGCGGCAGCAGGCCGAGCGGCTGGGGCGCCGGCACGCCCGGCGCGACGAGCCAGAGCTGATAGACTTTGCCGGCAGGCGGCGGCGGCGGGCCGAGGCTGTCGACGGCGATCTGATGCGCGGCTGGGGCGAGGCGGATCGCCCATGCCGGATGTTGCCCCGTATCCCGCAAAACGGCAATGACCGGCCGCTCGGCAAAATCGGGCGGCGCGCGCGCGACCAGCGCCGCCACCAGCAGGGCGAACCCCGCTGTCGCAAGCACCGCCGCCGCGCCCCGCCAAAACCGGGCGCTGTCCCAAAGCTGTTCGACAAAACCGGCCGCGGACACAGCCGCGAGCTCAAACCGCAGCGCCGCCGGCCTTTGGCGCCGGTCATCGCCGCGCCTTGGCGGCGACGGGGGAGATCAGCACCCGGTCGACCCGGCGGCCGTCCATGTCGACGATCTCGAACTGGTAGCCGTCGGCGGTTACCCGGTCGGCGATCATCGGCACGCGGTTGAGGCGCGCCATCATGTAGCCCCCGAGGGTGTGGAAATCCGCGTCTTCTCCGGTAAGGCGCGACAATCCGAGCACCTGCCGCAGCTCGTCGAGGCCGACCATGCCGTCGATCAGCCAGGTCCCGTCCTCGCGCCGGACCACCCGCTGGTCGGAGTCGGCTGAGCCGGGAATGTCGCCGACCAGCGCCTCCAGGATGTCGCTGGGCGTCACCAGCCCTTCGAGATCGCCGTATTCGTCGACAATCAACGCCATCGGCTCGCGCGAGCTCTTGAACATGTCGAGCACGCGCAACACCGACACGGTGTTCGGCAGGTAGAGCGGGGGGCGCGTCGCCGCGGAAAGATCGAGAGCCTGGCCGGCGAGGCAGCGCGCCAGCAGGTCCTTGGCCTCGACGATCCCGACCACCTGCTGCGAACCGCCCTGCACGACCGGAAAACGGGAATAGGGGCTGGCGCAGATCTTACGGCGGTTCTCTTCTTCGTGGTCGTTCAGGTCGAGCCATTCGATACGGGTGCGCGGGGTCATCACCGTGCTCGCCCGGCGGTCGCCGAGCCGCAACGCCATCTCGACGATTTCGGTCTCGGCCTGCGGAATGTGGCCGGTCGCGGTGCCCTCGCGCAGCATAAAGCTGATCTCTTCGTCGGTGACGGGAGCTGCCGCCCCGCCGCGAACCGGCAACAGCCGCAAAATGAGATCGGTCGAGGCGCTCAAAAACCATTCGATCGGCGCGCCGATCCGTGAAAGCGCCCGCATGAACCGGGCGAGAGCGGCGGCGATGGCCTCGGCATGAGACATCGCAATCCGCTTCGGCACCAGCTCGCCGATGATCAGCGACAGATAAGAGATCCCGATCACGACGACCGCCATGCTGGCGGCATGCGCGTAGCGGGAGATCATACCCCGGATATTGTTCGAGGATGATTTGCAGCCGCTCGCCCAAGGTCGCCTGACCGAAGGTGCCCGAGAGCACCGCGATTACGGTGATCCCGATCTGGACGGTGGCCAGCAGCCGGGACGGGTCGGATTTGAGCTCGAGCGCGGCGCGAGCGCCGGGATTGCCGATTTCGGCCAGGGCCTTCAGGCGCGCCGTGCGGGCCGAAACCAGCGCGATTTCAGCCATCGCAAAAAAGCCGTTCAGCAAGATCAGAAGCAGGACGACCGTGAGTTGCAGAATGAGCATCGCACTCGTCCCCGCGGCCGCCGGGCGGGCCGCAAGCATCAGGGACCGGGCGGCGAGGTCGGTAAAAAATCACTACCGGCGGATCAAAGCGATCCGCCGGGCAGCGCGGCCGGATCAGCGCGAATAATATTCGATGACGAGGTTCGGCTCCATCGACACCGGGTACGGCACGTCGGTCGGCTTTGGCGCGCGGATAAAGCGGCCCTTCAGGCGGTCATGGTCGATCTCGACGTAATCGGGCACGTCGCGCTCGCCCGATCTCGACGCCTCCATAACCAGCGCCATCGTCTTGGCCTTGGCGCCGAGCTCGATCTCGTCGCCGTCGCGCACCGAATAGGACGGGATCGTCACGCGGCGGCCGTTGACCCGGACATGCCCGTGATTGACCAGCTGGCGCGCCGCGAACGGCGTCGGCACCAGCTTCATGCGGTAGACGACGGCGTCGAGCCGGCGTTCCAACAGCTCGATCAGGTTGTCGCCGGTGTCGCCGCGGCGGCGCACCGCCTCTTCGTAGAGCCGGCGGAACTGGCGCTCGCCGAGATTGGCGTAATAACCCTTGAGCTTCTGCTTGGCGGCGAGCTGGGTCCCGAAATCGGACGGCTTCTTGCGCCGCTGGCCATGCTGGCCGGGGCCGTATTCGCGGCGGTTGAGCGGGCTCTTCGGCCTACCCCATAAATTGACCGCGAGGCGGCGGTTGATCTTGTACTTTGGTTCCTGACGCTTGCTGCTCATGAAATACGGTTCCGGTTTGCTTTGTTGTTGTCCCGATAGGGCCGTCTGCTCGCGCCGGGCCGGGGCAACTCGCCCACGTTTTCGGGAATGACCGGAACATATAGCGCCCAGCCGGGAGGAGTCAAACCGCCGGGCCGCGGTCACGCCCGCGAACAAGAGGCAGGGTCCGACGGCCCGCGAAGGTCAGCGGCCGGCCATCAGCGGCGGCTCTTTCAAATAGCTTTCGGCGAGCCGGCGCCCGGTTTCCAGCATCAGCTTCTTGTCCATGACCGGCGTCGCCGCCGGCGGGATGCGCATGACCGTGTTGTTGCAGTAGGTCGCGATCACCCCGGCGCCGTTGCGGTTGAGGTCCGTCGGATCGCGGCCGGCGGCAGCGGCCCGTACGCCGCGCCGGATCTGGTTGCGCAACATGCTGACCCCGCGATCGGTCTCGCTGAGGTGCTCGAGGCCATGGATCGCGATCGGCCGCTGCGAGACCTGCGCCTCGTAGTCGCCGGGATGCAGCTGGCCCTCCTCGTAGCTGTCGGCGGCGAGCTGGCCGGGCAGCATGATGTCGCGGTCGGCCCACCACGCCGGTGTTGTCGTCGTGTCGGTCTCGCAGACATGGCGGAATTCGATCAGCATCGTGTTGGTGTCGTCGACCGGAACCGCCCAGCGGCTCATCATCGGGCCGCTAAATGCGCGCTCCTCGCGGCCGGTCTCCCAGATCGGCGCCACCTGCTGCAAATTGGGCAACACGACCTCGACCATCCGGGTCCAGATGTTGTCCCCGATCCGGCGGGTTCCGACATAGACCATGCCGATCGGCGTCTCGACATATTCGAGCTCGGGCAACACGCCGAACTCCTCGGTGAACACCGCACCCGCGACGATCGTGTGCAAAAACGCCGTGTGCACCGGGTCCATCGTGTTTTCATGGACTTGCAGCCAATTCGCCGGAAAGCAGTATTTCCGGCCCGGGATCATCCGGTAGCCGGGCCGGTCGAAGGTGTCGTAGACCGGGAATTGCGGCTTCAGCTCGGGCGGGCCCATATAGGCAAAGACGATGCCGTTCGCCTCGTGGACCGGATAGGCGCCGTGGAAAAGCCGGTCCTTGAGGGTGCTGTCCGCAGGCTCGCCGGGGGTTTCGAGGATCGTCCCGTCGATGTCGAACAGCCAGCCGTGATAGCAGCAGCGGATCCCCTTGTCGCCGATCAGCCCGAACTCCAAGGAAGTGCCGCGGTGTGGGCAGTGCAATTCGAGCAGGCCCGCGGCGCCGCTCCTGTCGCGGAACGCCACCAAATCCTCGCCCATGATCTTGAGCCGCAGCGGCAGATCCTTCAGCTCGTCGGAAAAGCACACCGGCTGCCAGAAACGGCGCAGATATTCGCCGCACGGCGTGTCGGGGCCGACATGGGTCAGATCGCCGTCTTCTTCGGGAATTTCGCGATGAAAATAGCCGCCATACCGGGTCTTCAAAAACGGAGCCCGAACCGCCATCGACAACCTCCTGTTCACGATCGCGTCGAAGAGGAGCGGTTTTCTTGTCGAGCCGACTTTGGCGCGCAGTCGATTTTCAGTGACCCGCGCCAGTCGGGGCGAACCGCTTCGCACTTAAGCAAGCATAGCCGAAACTCGCCCGACGGCTCAATAAAGAGCGCCGCGCCCTCAGACGGACATGTGGTCTAGCTGCGGGTTCGGGCGCGTGCGGGACTTCCCCGCATCCGCGGGCGTGATGCCGCAAGAGGAGTGACGCGGCGCAGGCCGGGATGCCATGGGCGCCGGCCTGCGCCGGTGAGAGGTAATGGGCGGGAACCTCCGAGAGGCTGGGCAAGAGCTGCCGCGGGGGTGGAAGAACGCCATGGATCCCGGCCTTCCGCGAGGGCGGGCTCTTCAAGGCTCGCTTCGCGAGGCGCCTCAGAGCGGCATGGTCGCAGCGCGATCGCCACTTCGCTTGCGGCTCCTCGCAACGACAGCCGCCCCTAGTCTTGGCTCTGGGCGCTGCGGGCGGTTTGGTTGAACAATACTCGCCGTTCTTGGTCGGAGGGCGGGGCCGAGCGGCGCAATTCCTTGCCGAGGTCGACGCCGCGCTGCACCGCCGGCCGGTCCCTGAGCGCCCCACGCCAGCGCGCGACGTTCGGGAAATCGTCGAGCGGCTGGCCCAACGGCTTGGCGATCAGCACCCATGGCCATGACGCCATGTCGGCGACCGAATAGTCGTCGAGGATGAATTCGCGTCCGTCGAGCCGCCGTTCGAGCACGCCGAGGCAGCGATTGTATTCGTCGGCATAGCGCTTGTGCGAATAGGGGTGCTCGCCTTGCGCGTAGTTGACGAAGTGGCTCAGCTGGCCGGCCATCGGGCCGAGATTGCCGACCTGCCAGAACAGCCATTCGAGGCATTCCTTGCGCCCGCGCCGGGTCTGCGGCATGAACCGCCCGGCCTTTTCGGCGAGATGGATCAGGATCGCGCCCGATTCGAACACCGCCATCGGCCCGCCGCCATCATCCGCCGGGTCGTCATGGTCGACGATCGCCGGCATCCGGTTGTTCGGGCTGATCGCGAGGAATTCGGGGCTGAACTGGTCGCCGCGCCCGATATTGACCGGGATCACGCGATATTCGAGGCCGCATTCTTCGAGCATGATCGCGACCTTCCAGCCATTGGGTGTCGGCCAGTAGTAGAAGTCGATCATTGGACTGCTGTCCCCTCCCTGTCATTGCGAGGAGCCGACGGGCTGGGCTCCGCCGCCCCGAGGACAGGCGCCAGCGACGAAGCAATCTCGACCGGATTACAGGTACTGAATCGGATTCTTCGCTTCGCTCGCAATGACATTTACTCTGTGCCGATTGAGATTGCAGCACCCTCGGCGCTCAGCGTTTCGATTTCGGCGGCCGAATAGCCGGCCTCGCGCAATATCTCTTGCGTGTGCTCGCCGAGCGCCGGGGCGCCGCTGCGGATTTCCGCCGGCGTTGCTGAAAACCGCGCCGCCGCCCGCGCCTGGCGCAGGGTTCCGGCCCGCTTGTGCTCGGTCTCGACGACCAGCCCCAACGCCTCGACCTGCGGATGCCGGATGACCTCGTTGCGGGTCAACACCGGGCCACACGGCACTTGGGCTGCGGTCAGCCGTTCGAGCCATTCCGCCGTCGGGCGGGTCATTAACGCCTGTTGCGTCAATTGCAGCCGCGCGTCGATGTTCTGCTGGCGCAGCGCCGGAGTTCTGAACCGATCGTCCTCGAGCCATTCCGGGTGTTCGGCCGCCCGCGCCAGGCCGGCCCACTGCCGGTCGGTCAGGGCCGCCACCGTCATGTACCCGTCCGCCGTGTCGTAGATCAGGTCGAGCGCGCTCGCCGCCTCCTGGCGGCTCGGTTCGTCGCCGACAAAGGTCTGGCTGCCCATGTCCGAAGCCCACAGAAACGCGACCACCGCCTCCAGCATCGACAACCGGACATGCTGGCCCTCGCCGGTGCGCTCGCGCGCCAACAGTGCCGCGGTGATCGCCTGCGAGGCGGTGATCGCGGTCAATTTGTCGGGCAGTATCGTGCGCAACAGCCGCGGGCGCGCCTCGTCGGAGCCGGCCTGCACCGTTGCCAGCCCCGAAAAGCCCTGGATCACCGGGTCGTAGGCGGGCTTGGCGGCGTAGGGGCCCTTTTCGCCAAAGCCGCTGATCGAGACATAGACGATCTTTGGCGCGACGGCGCGAACCGCCGCCTCGCCGGCGCCGAGCCGCTCGGCGACACCAGGCCGAAAATTCTGCACAAACACATCGGCGCGCGGCGACCAGCCGCATCAGCACCTGCAACGCCGCCGGCTTTTTGAGGTCGAGGACGATCGAGCGCTTGTTGCGGTTGTTGTTGAGGAACGACGCGGTAAATCCCGCGCGCCGGTTGCCGCCGGCGCGGGTGGCGTCGCCGCCGTCGGGCGCTTCGACCTTGATCACGTCGGCGCCCTGGTCGGCAAGGATCATCGTCGCCAGCGGCCCCGAAACATTCGAGGTCAAGTCGACGACGCGATATCCATCAAGCGGCCCCGGCATCGTGCAGCCCTTCTCATTCGGCGGTGTGCGGCTGCCGGACGAGACTATGCGCGACCCCGCAACGTCAAGCGCCGCAACATGCCGACCGCCGCGAGGGCCGGAAACCTGCGGTTCGGAACGCCGGTCAGAGCGCCGGGATCAATTCAGAATGCCGGGATCACTGGGGCCGGCACCATGTGCTCTTCGACACGGCGCACCCCCGCAATGTTTTCGGCGGCGACGCGCAGCGCCTGTTTTTCCGCCTCCGGCTGGTCGTCGGCCATCCACACATGGACGACCCGGTCGCGGACCATGATGTCGGCGGCCCAGATATTGGCCCAGCGCTGGCCGCGCAATTCGTTCAGCAGCTTTTCGCGGATCGTGCGGTCGTCGGCGTCGGCGACGATCGCCGGCGCGCTCGTCGTCGTCGCCAGGGCGCGCACCAGATTGGCGCGGCTGATAATGCCGACGAGCTTGCCGTCGTGCACCACCGGGACCCGTTTGATCAGCTTGGTCTCGAGCAGCATCGCGACCTCGGCGAGATCGGTGGTGTCCGAGACCGTGATCACGTCGCGGCTCATGATGTCGCTGACTTTGCGGCCATGCGCCTTGACATAGTCGCGCGCGGCCTCTTCTTCGGCAGCCAGCGAGTTCGAGCCACCATGACCGCCGCTTTTGCAGGCGCCGCTCGGTGCCGGTTTCGGCGCGGTGCAGCAGGTCGCCCTCGCTGACGACGCCGACCAGACGGTCGCCGTTCTCGACCACCGGCACCCCGCTGATGCCGCGCTCGGAAAGCAGCTTTGCCAAATCCTGAACCGTCGTCTCGGGGTCGACGGTAATTACCGGGGTGGTCATCACGTCCATCGCGCGCATCCTCAGCCTCCAGTCTGTTTTTATAAGTCAGCGCGTCAACTTAGCATCGTAGGGCGACCCAGATCAACGACCGCTCGAACCAGCCGAGGGACTCGCCTCGAGGCGGGACTCCCGTGGCGTCCTGCGGTGGGCTACGGTGGACGGCATTTGCGCGCGCCTGACCCAGGGTCGGCGTCGAGAATGGAACACGCGAGGAAACCGCAATGCCGAAAAACGTCGCCGTCGGGCTCGGGCTGATGGAGTTTCCGTTCGACAGCGTCGCCGGCTATTGGCGCTGGGTCGATTTGTGCGAGGCGGGCGGGGTCGACTCGTTGTGGCAGACCGACCGCATGGTCAGCCGCGAGCCGATCCTCGAATGCATGAGCGTCATGGCGGCATTGGCCGGCCGCACGCGGCGCCTCAAATTCGGCGTCAACGTGCTGTCGCTCGCGTTCCGCGACCCGGTGCTGCTGGCCAAGCAGTGCGCCACGATCGACGTGTTGTCGGAAGGGCGGCTGTTGCCCGCCTTTGGCATCGGCAGCCCGCTCGCGCCCGAATGGCGTACCTTGAACCTCGACACCAAGACCCGCGGCCGCAAGACCGACGAGGGGCTCGAAATCATCCGTCGGCTGTGGGCCGAGGATCAGGTCGATTTCGAAGGCGTGCATTACCGGCTCTCCGGCGCCTCGATCAGCCCAAAGCCGGTGCAGCCCGACCTGCCGATGTGGATCGGCGGCTCGACCCCGGCGGCGATCCGGCGCACCGCCCGCTTTGGCACCGGGTGGCAGGCCGGCGGCGAGACGCCGGAGGACATCGGCGCGGTCGTCGATGCGATCCGCGAGGCGGCGATCGCCGAGGGGCGGCCGATCGACGACGACCATTACGGCGCCGGCATCGCGTTTCGCTTTGGCCGAGCCGACGACCCCGCTCTCGAACGGCTGTTCGACGCTTATCGCAAGCGCACCGGCCGCGCGCCCGAAAAGTATTTCGCGATCGGCGACGCCGAGCAGATTGTCGCGCGCATCGCCGCCTATGTCGAAGGCGGC
Organism: uncultured Alphaproteobacteria bacterium; assembly: GCA_963775525.1. GTDB lineage: Bacteria > Pseudomonadota > Alphaproteobacteria > ATCC43930 > CGMCC-115725 > AP-15. Next base: position 27,340 of record CAVZJF010000023.1, read on the forward strand.
ATCTCGAAATTCATCCTGCGCCCGGCGGCGCGCGGCGACGCCGAAATGCTGGCCCAAACCCGGCGGCTCGTCGAAGAGGTCTTGCCGCTCGTCGCCGCCCGCTGGCCACGACCTCGGAAGCGCGCGGCTGCGGTCGCCGCCGCGTAGCCGGCAATGGCCGCCGGGCCGCTGCGCGGCATACGCGCTTGCGTGTTCGACGCCTACGGGACCCTGTTCGATGTCGCTACGGCGGCGCTGCACTGCGCCGACGTGCTGGGCGATAAGACGCCGCTTTTGGCGGCGCTATGGCGCGACAAGCAATTGCAATACACCTGGCTGCGCGCGGTGCAAGGCCGCCACGCCGATTTTTGGGTGGTCACCGGCGAGGCGCTCGACTTTGCGCTCGATGCGCTCGGGGTTGCCGACCCGGAATTGCGCGAGCGGCTGATGCGGCTCTATTTGGCGCTCGACGCCTATCCTGAAGCGCCGGCGGCGTTGCGCCGACTGCGCGAGGCCGGATTTGTGATGGCGATCTTGTCGAACGGCTCGCCGGCCATGCTTGCGGCTGCGGTCGACAATGCCCGGCTCGCGGCTTTGCTCGACCACGTGCTGTCGGTCGAGGAAGTCGGCGTCTACAAGCCGCACCCGAGGGTCTACCAGCTCGCCTGCGACCGGCTCGGCCTTGCCGCCGACGCCATCGCCTTTGTGTCGTCGAACGGCTGGGATGCCTGGGCCGCCTCGGCGTTCGGCATGCGGGCCGTCTGGTGCAACCGCCTGGCTCTCACGCGCGAACGGCTGCCCGGCGCCCCCGACCGCGAAATCCGCTCGCTCGCCGAATTGCCGGCCCTGTTCGTGGCCTAGGCGGATCGGGGCGACAGCCGCGTCAGCAGGGCCGCCGCCGCCGCCGGCGCGCGCACCTTTGCCCCGTTGATGAAATAGATGAAGCAATCGCGGCCGGCGGCTTGCCAGTCGCGGGCGCGGCCGGCCCAGGCGTCGAGCATCTCCGGCGCATAGCCGGTCGGCTCGTCCAAGACCGAGCGGCGCAGCCGGGCGTAGACGAAATCGGCCGTGACGTGATCGAAGGCCGGGTATTTCTCGTCGTCGACCAATGCCACCGCCACTTGACGGCGTTGCAAGAGATCGAGAAAGGACGGCGTCTCGAAACTCGCGTGCCGCACCTCGACGACATGGCGCAGCCTGCGGCCGTCCGCCTCGCGCGGCAGCAGCCCCAGGAACGCGTCGAACCCGATTTCGTCGAAGCGCAAAAACGGCGCGAATTGCCACAGGATCGGGCCGAGCTTGGCGCGCAATTCGAGCACCCCGCTCCCCAGAAACCGGTCGATCGACGGGCCGGCGGTCGCCAGGTCGCGGCGGTGGGTCGCAAAGCGCGGTCCCTTGACCGAAAAGACGAAATCCTCCGGGGTGTCGTCGTGCCAGCGGCGAAAGCTCTCCGGCTTCTGGGCGCCGTAAAAGGTGCCGTTGATCTCGATCGCGGTCACCTGCCGGCTGGCATAGGACAGCTCGCGCGCCTGCGCCAGCTTTGGCGGATAGAGCACGCCGCGCCAGGGCGGGAAAACCCAGCCGCCGATGCCGACGCGCACACTTGCGGCGGCGCTCATCGGCGGACCAGAAACGAGGCGGGCGCGCGCCTGCACTCCCAGCCTGCGGTTTCGAGCATCGGCACGTCATCCTCCGCGACCGGATAGCCGAGACAAAAATAGCCGATCAGCTTCCAGTCGGCAGGGACATCAAGGATCTCCGCTGACCACATGCGGGTTGAGGATCGACACCCAGCCCATGCCGACACCCTCGGCCCGCGCCGCAAGCCACAGCGTGTGCACCGCCGCGACCGCCGAATACTCGGCCATCTCGGGCATCGTCCGCCGGCCGAGCCCGTGCCCCTGCTCGGTGGTGCTGTCGGCAAAGACCGCCAGGTGACAGGGCGCCTCGTCGAGCCCGGCGAGCTTCAGCCGCGCATATGACGCCGCCCGCTCGCGGCGCCTGCGCGGCCAGGGCGGCGCTGTTGGCGGCGGCGAAATCGGCCCGGATCGCGGCGCGCCGGGCCGGGTCGTCGACGAGCACGAAACGCCAGGGCTGGCTCAACCCGACCGACGGCGCCAGAGCGGCAAGCGCGATCAGCCGCTCGGTCGTGTCCGCGCGGCAGCGGATCGCGGCGGAACCGCCGCACGTCGCGCCGCCAAACCAACAGCGACCGCAGCCCTTCGCGAAAGGCCTCGTCGAACGCGGGCGGTGGCATCGTTCCCCCTGGATCCGGTGATCCCAATAGATGGGGTGCGCCCGCCCGGGAGCGAAGAAGGCAGGATCGGCACGCTGTCCTCTCGCCGCGAACCTACCGTCGATGTTGATTTCCCGGCCCCCGGCGCATTACATGCAAGCCGCCCGCGCCGCTTGCGTCCCCATCGTCTAGAGGCCTAGGACATCGCCCTTTCACGGCGGTAACAGGGGTTCGAATCCCCTTGGGGACGCCACTTCGGAACAGACTGCGCAGCGCCGGATGCGCCCGCGGCGGCAAATGCTCGGCAGATCGCGATGCGATGATGCGGCCTCGCCCTGCCGCGGCAGCGGCAGCGCGGAACGCGCCGCTTGACCGACGGTGTGAGGGCGGTCCGCAATGGGCTCGCCGAGCGGTCATGGCTCAGCTTGCCTTGCGCGACCAGCGTGAGCGGCAGGTCGAGTTCCACCCGGTCGTGCATGACCTTCGGCGTGATGCGGCCCCGCTCGCCGCGTTCGAGGCGGACCAGGCCGTAGCCTTCCATGGTCCTCAGCGTGCGCGACAGGTTCGACTTCGCCTTGCCGGTGATCCGCGCCAGTTCGTCGAGCGAGCCGGGCGCCTGCTCGACGATGACCCGCAACAGGTCGCGGTTGCCGGCCGACAGACCTTGGCGAAGGACTCGGTCGAAGTGAACCAGACCTTCGGTTCGTCCGGCGCGATGCGCTGCTCGCCGCGCGCCACCGCCATGGTGCGGGCCTTCATGTCCTCGTAGCTGGCGATGCCCACCTTCAGCGTCGTCATGGGATCACTCCTCTCTCGCGCAACACCGCGTCCACCGTCTCCCAGAAATCGGCGAGCAAGGTTGCCGCGTCCTGGTACTCGTAAGGCCTGATCGTCCGCAGCCGGTGGCGATGGTCCTGCGGCTCGCCGCGCTTCTGCCGCGCCACCGGATGGGCATTGTCGAAGCCGACCAGCCGCTCGCCGTCCGGCCCGTGCAGCGTCAGCGAGTAGTCCAGCCCGTGCGGCTTCTCCGGCGAACCGGCACCCGCGTCACGACGAAGCGGACCCAGTGGCCGCCCTCCGGGTCCACGACGAGCACCTGTCCGTCGAGGTCGAGCAGCACATCGAGGGTCGGGTCACGCGGCTCCGTCACGACAGAGAGTTATCAGATTGAAGTAACTCGATCAAGCAAAATGGCCAGCCGGGAGCGGATGGCGCTTTGATCCGTTGAAATCGCTAGCGTTCTGGAAAAAACGGCTGGCAGGGCCTCCTTGCCAGCTCGCTGAAAACCTCAACTATCCCAATCAAATACGCGCGCCGGACAGCCAAGCTTTTCCCTTGCCGTCCAGCTTTCGACGATAACGAACCGCCCGAAAGCAATGATGGATGGCGCAAATGGCATTGATATCATTGGTGAATTCTCATAAATGCGCCAGCAGGCCCGTCTGACTGAGAACGCCATAATCCATTGATCGGACGAACAAAAAACGACCAACGACCGCGACGCTTTTATCTTGCCGTCCATTGATTGGGTCCGTGCTCTCTCCCAATCCGTCCCGACAACCCCCTATCAGGCGGTCGATTGTAAAGAGGACCACGCGGGGTGGATGGCAGGTGCAATCACGACGAACAGGCAACCCAATTGCGCGATGGGCGCAATCAACTCGTCGATCTCAGCAGCGTTAACCGGCGGCCCGTGGATCGGCCGCGCGGCTCTCGGATGGTGACTCGCGTGCAGACCAGCGGCGCGGCCGCCACGACGAAGGTTCGCATTTCGGCGCTGCCCGCCAGCAGGTAAACCTCAGCGGCGACGCCTTGTAGTCGGCTTGTATCGAGCCTTCGAGGTCCCGTTCGATCGCCCCGCTTCCTTCAAAATCCCCTTGCATGCGGGATACTTCCCGCATCCGTAGAAATGCCCATGAGGCCCATGCCGGAGTACGGTCGGACCGCCGCAAGTCGGGCACGGCGCGCCTGATTTAGGAAGCGCTTCTGCGCCCGTGGCCGCTGTCTTTGCGTTGTTTGTCCGCCCGGCATTCTGCTTCCAACCGCAATCGTCTTCGCACTGCCAGAAGGGGCCGTAGCTGCCCAGGCGGTAAGTCGTCCGATGGCCACAATCTGGACAGCGTGGATTCTCACCGACGACTGAAAGCCCGTCAGCCTTGTCCGGGCTGACGCTGGTCGTGACCGCCATGAATGCCGACAACTGTAGCGCCGCAGGCTTGCCCATAACGCGCGCCATCATCTCGTCCGTCCGGTTGGTGTGGGACAGTGGATTCAGGGAACCAAACCAGATGATCTCATCATCAATGATGACAACCTTCTCGTGGATGTCCCATCTGGTATCGACGACACATCCCATCGCCTCCAGCCCGTCCAGCGCATCTCGACCCAGTCCGGAGGGATGCTCCCATTTCGTGTCGGCGGGCGGGTCACGCAGCGAATTTTGACACCCTCCGCAAGCTTCCGGCGGAAAAGCGCCTCATAGGCGGCAACGCGCTGCGGTGTGACAAACCCCGAATAGATCGCGATCCCCTCGGTCGCTCGTTCGATATCGGCACCACAAACGGCCTCGAAGTCCACCTGTCTGAACAAGCCTGAACGCAGTGTCTCTGGATCGAGTTCGAACGGGCGACCAATACGCTTCAAGTCATCTGCGATAGGCCACATCGCGAGGACGTCGCGAACATCAATAATCCGTCCTTTTGCCGAGGCTTCATAGAGTAGATCACGAAGGAAGGCATCAGCCGGAAGCTTGGCATCTAGATAATTCAGGTTTGCGACAAAGATCACGTGTTCCTTGGCCCGGCTCACGGCGACATTGAACAATTTGGTGCCGAAATCCTCTGGACTTCCAGCTTGCGCGAACAGGCTGACATAGCGTTCCCCGAGACTATCGGGAACGTCGATGATCATCGCGACCTTCTCGTTGCCTTGATAGTGGTGCACAGTTCCGACGATCACGCCGTTTCCGCTCGTCAGACGTTTCAGCACGTCCCGTTGAGCCGCGAAGGGAGTGCATATTCCCAAGTGGCCCTGATCATCAGAGCCGGTATTCTCCGTCGCTGCGAAGCCAGTTTTTTGGAAATGCCGCACGAGGTTCCGTACGGCCAAGGCATTCATCAGGTTGTAGCGTGACGAGCCGTGCCTATTTACGAAAGGTTGAATTGGCGACGTGTCAATGACCGTCAGGGAACCGCTAAACGGTGACGGAGGAGCATGTTTCTGAATTCTGGAATTAATCTGGGTTTTCAGACGTCCAGCAACATCCGCCCGGAAATCATGTGGCAGATTGCCTCATTCATACGGTATTGATCCGTCAACATGACGGTCCGCTTAGGCTTTCTTTGCGCTTTCACCGCTTCGGTGATTCCCGCAGCCTGGAAAACGTCTGAACCGATGACCTCCTGGATGGCCGCTTGCTCGGTCGGTACAATGGGCGATAGCTGGCGAAAGTCGCCGGATACGATAACCTTCTCTTTGGCTAGACCGCTGATATAGTAGACTGCTGGCAACATAACCATGGATGCTTCATCGACGATGACAAATCAAAATTTGTGAACTGCTGGGACGTCAGGTAGGTCTTGGTCACAGTCGCGCCAATTATTCTTGCCTCGGCGACCACGGATTTCTCAATTTCCTCCAAAGTCTTGTTAATATGAGATATTTCTCCTAACGTAGGCGCGATTTTTTCTTCAGCTTCGTCCACCTGCCGTTTCGCGGTAACCCTATTTTGGTCGCGCAATGCCGCCGTCAATTTTCCGTGGCGCGCCGCAACCTCTCGTTCTTTCGCCAACTGCGCTGGGTCCTCTAGAGCGAGATGATGAGACCGAAGCTGCGTCGGCGGTGCCCTTCCTTTTGTGCGTTTGCCCTCGTCAGATCGGCCCGAATAGCCGCCTCGGAGCGCATGAGTAACCGGCGCACAACGCCTGCCCAAGGCGCTCAGCGAGTTCGCGTTCTAAGTTGGCGGCGGACTTCGATGCATTCCCGCTCAACGGCTTCCGCGTCAGCGACGGCCTTCGCGCGTGCCGCGCGCTGGTGAACCAGCTCTTGGCGCTCGCGCTCCGTGTCATCCAAATTTTAAAGAATTCAAAATTCGGTGCGCCGGATCAGTAGACAACCGGAGGTCGTTGGATCTCCTCCTCCAGCAATTTTTTGCGTCGCTGAAGGTCGACCGATTTCCTCCGCACAATGCCGTCCAGGGTGATGAATTCCCTGAATTCCGGCGGAATACCATCGGTCCTGCCGATCCGAAGACTCTCCCGGTGTCGAGGGCCGGGTGCGTGGTTGTGAGTGTGTTGCAGAGATTTAGAAGGACTTGGTCAACAGCCTGATTTGTATTTGAACAAATCAAGATACGCTTACCAGCGTCGAACAGAAATTCATTCAGGGTGTGTCGTAGAGCGCGTCTTGCCCGTGCCGGGAGGTCCCCAAAGATAAGTAACAGGATCTGCAATTGACTGTTCAACGAACGTCATCTGCTGAGCGTTTAGCTTGCGGTCCGATTTCGGCGGATTTTTGATTGTTGTTGTTGAAATCTGTGCTTCACGATTGTCCAGAACATCGTCGGCCAGAGATAGATTTACTTTCGCCTCGCCGCTGCGAAGTTTGTCCAGCCGATCAGCTAGTGCGTCGATCATCGCCGTGTTGTCGATGCGCAACACACAGGCGCCGATGGTAGAGCCGAGGTCCTCGTCGAACGACACGACAAGCCACTGACTGGAAACCGAGGCTGATTGGCCATCACAGGTCCGATTGCCGATTGCGATAGTGACCTTCGCGCCTTCGAACAGTTCAGCGTCGCCGTCATATGGGAAGCGGTAGCCGCGTTCGCGCCCGTCCAGCGCTACTGCTTCACCATTTTCCAAAGTCACGGTACGCATGCCGCTGCCACGCCGCCGCATGTCCTTAACCAGCGCACGGAGTGCGGCGACGAACCTTTCAACCCGCGTAGCGTTCTTGCCAACCTCGATCTCAAAGTCACGCTTGTCTGGAAACGTCCAGCGGCTTGGCACACCGGTAATCGCGCCACAGGGCCGGATGGACCCGACTTTTCCCCGAACTGGCCCCTATGGGATCGTCCGTCCCATCGCTGTCAGCGGAGTTGGGTAATTCGTGACGGGGGGCCGCAGACTTCTTGGACGATCGGGATGGCGTGCTGCACCGATCTGGTGGGACTGCTCCTCCAGCATCCAGAGGTAGCTCAGGCCTGGCGCTGGCCGCCCAGCGCGGGGCGTATGGCGGACGGCATCGCAGGGGCTGCCTGGGACTGAGCCAGAGCCTCGTCCACCTGAGTTCGAAGGTCGCGCATAGATGGTGTATTGCGGTGAACAAGCTCGGCACGAAGCGCCTTGAGGGTTCTTGCGTCCTCCCAACCATCCTTGAATATCGCGAGGAGTTCTTGACCCCGATGGTTAAGGTAGGGACGCGACGCCTGACGCCGCCTCACTCAGCACCCGGAGCCGCCCGAGCACACAAATGTTCCGCAAGCCCACATTCTACCGGTGGTATTGGCGATCTCAAAGCGATCTCGGAACGCCGCGCCGCCGCTTGATGCGCCCGGCTCATAGGGCTATGGCGTAGACATAGCGCTCATCATCGTCGGCGCCGGCACGCCACTCTGTTGTTCTGGGGGGCCACCGACGCCAGGCTCGCACCCTGGTTTTTTATT
>CAVZJF010000024.1:0-184369 GCA_963775525.1 uncultured Alphaproteobacteria bacterium
CGCGATCAGGCGGCGCACGACCTCGCGCAGCGGATGGCGGGTGTTCTCGTCGGCGCCGACGTTGAAGACCGGCCAGGTGCCGAGGCCGACGACCGGCATCTCTTCGCCGGTCGACGGGATCGGGCGCGACAATATCGGCGCAGCGGGCATGGTCTTTTTCCTCGGCGAGGGAATTTGCCTGAACTCTTGCCGCATTCACGCTGGCCCGGCACTATCAAATCGATATTTTACCGGAGCCGGCGGGGCCGCGCCGCGTCTCGTGCAATCACGGAAGGACTGTGGCCCGACCCCGCGCCGCCGACGATTTCGACGCGATTTACTAGCGGATCAAGGAATTGCGCGACGAAGCCGCCGCCCCGCAGCCGGCCGAAGCCCGGCCTGATCAACCCGCGCCGAAGCACCGAAACTGACCGATGACGGAACGCCGGCTCAAGGAGCGCCGCGAAGGCGTGCCGCCGCCCTGGGTCCCGACGATCTTCCTCAAACGTCCCCACCAACCGCCAAATTGCCTGCCGCTTCTGGCACGCCCGCGCCGGGTGGCGACATGTCGCCGGGAGAGAGCCGGGCGATTGACCTGGTCGATACACCCGCTCCGGCAACCGCCGGCTCGGCACGGCGCCGCGCAAAGCCGGCGAGCCGTTCTATATGCGATGTTAAGCATCACTTGACGCGCAGCCGACTTATACGATCTCTCCAAAAGCGATACGCACATTCCGCAGCAAGTCGCTCAGGCTGTATTTCGAGCACGGGGACGGCAGCGGATTGAGCGTTGCAAACGTCAACAGGATTGGGGCGCATCCTGCGGGCGTTAGATGCCGCCACGCGGCCTGAGCATCTGAACCTGCCGGGCTATTACTACCACGCGCTGCGTGGCGCGCGCCTGATGGTCGATCCGCGTCACCGGCAATTGGCGCATTACCTTCGGATGGGACGGCGCTGACGCAATCCGAGGTGGATCTGGAGGACTATCACTGATGGGCGGTCGACCGATCTCGAAAGGATTGCCGGCGATGCACCCGGGTGAGTTGTTACGCGAGGATGTCCTGCCGGCGCTGGGGCGGCCGCGGGCCGAGATCGCGCGGTTGCTCGGCGTCTCCCGGCAGACCTTGCACGCGATCCTAACCGAGCGCGCGCCGGTCACGCCCGAGATGGCGCTGCGCCTGGGCAAGTTGTGCGGAAACGGCCCACAGCTTTGGCTTGCGCTGCAATCGCGCTATGACCTCGAACGATTGAGTGAAACAAAGCGCTCGGAAATCGACTCCATTCCGACGCTGGTCGCCGAATAGCGGGCGATCCGATCGCCACCTTCTCGTTGGCGTTGTCGAGGATCACGGCGCTTCATTGCGCGGCGCGGATGGCGCGCCACAGACGCTCGGGGGTGGCGGGCATCTCGACATGGCGGATGCCGAGCGGCGAGAGCGCGTCGACGAGCGCGTTGGCGACCGCCGGCATGGCGCCGACGGCGCCCGCCTCGCCCGCCCCCTTGACGCCGAGCGGGTTGGTCTTGGTCGGCACCGGGTTGTTGTCGAGTTCGAACCCGCAGAGGTCGCCGGCGCGCGGCATCGCGTAGTCCATAAACGAACCGGTCAGCATCTGCCCCGATTGCGGGTCGAAGCGGATGTCCTCCATCAGCAATTGGCCGATCCCCTGCACCACCCCGCCGCAGATCTGGCCTTCGAGCAGCAGCGGGTTCATGACCGTGCCGACGTTGTCGACCACGCAATAACGCAAGACCTCGACCTTGCCGGTGGCGGGGTCGATTTCGAGCTCGCAGATGTGGCTGCCGTTCGGGAAATTCTGCTGCTTAGAGGTAAAGGTCGCGGCGGCGATCAGCCCGGGCTCCATGTCGTCGGGCAGGCTCGGCGGGTTGAAGGATTCGACCGCGACCTCGGCCACCGTCAACGCCCGGTTGGAGCGCGGCGCGGTAAAGAGGCCGTCGGCGAAACCGACCTCGCCCGCCTCGGCGCCGAGCAGATGGGCGGCGATCGCCTTGGCCTTGGTCACGATCTTTTCGGTCGCGAGGTGGACCGCCGACCCGCCGAGGGCGGCCGAGCGCGAGCCGCCGGTGCCTTCGCCGTTGGCGACCTTGTCGGTGTCGCCCTGCACGTAATGCACCCGCCCCGGGTCGATCCCGAGCCGGTCGCACAGCAATTGCTTGTAGACCGTCTCGTGCCCCTGGCCCTGGGTGATCGAGCCCGACACCAGGGTCACCGTGCCGCTGCGGTCAAAGCGGATTTCGGCCGCCTCGTAGCCGCCCGCCGCGGCGCGCTCGATCGTATTGGAGACGCCGAACCCGCGCAACCGGCCGCGGGCCTGGGCCTCGGCGCGGCGGCGCTCGAACCCGGCGGCGTCGGCGAGGCGCAGCGCCATGTCGAGGTTCTTGGCGAACTCGCCGCAATCATAGGTGAAGGTCAGCCCCGATTTGAACGGCATCGCCTCGGGCGGGATCATGTTGCGGCGGCGCAATTCCACCGGGTCGACGCCGAGCTCGTCGGCGGCCTCGTCGACCATGCGCTCGATGACATAGGCGAATTCGGGCCGGCCGTTGCCGCGATACGGCCGCACCGGGTTGGTGTGGGTGTAGACCGCGGTGACCTCGGCGCGCACCGCGGGCGTGCGGTAGACGCCGGCGAGGGTCCCGAGATTGGCGATAAAGGCATTGGAGCCGAGTTTGTGGATAGGCGCCGACGGCGGAGATCGTGCGCACCCGGAAACCCAGAAAATGCCCGTCGGCGTCGAGCGCCAATTCGGCGTCGCTGACATTGTCGCGCGCCTGGGCGTCGCCGAGAAAAGCCTCGGAGCGGGTGCTGGTCCACTTGACCGGCCGGCCGACCACTTTCGAGGCCAGCAATACCAGAGGGACCTCGTTGTAGATCGCCGATTTCATGCCAAAGCTGCCGCCGATGTCGCCGGCGACGACCCGGACACGGCTCTCCGGCACTTTGATGATTTGGGTCGCCAGCTCGGCGCGATAGGAGTGGATGCGCTGCAGGGTCGTGTAGATCGTGTAGTGGTCGGCCGCCGGGTTGTAGTCGCCGATCGCGCCGCGCGGCTCCATCGCCGCCGCGGTCACCCGGTTGATGACGAGCCGGCGGCGGACGACGTGCGCGGCACCGGCGAGCGCGGCATCGGTCTTCGCCGCGTCGCCCTCGGTGTGGAAAAAGGCGACGTTGCCCGGGGCCTCGTCCCAGACGAGCGGCGCGCCGGGGTCGACGGCGCCGGCAGTCGAGACGATCGCCGGCAGCGGCTCGTAGTCGACCTCGACCAGTTCGGCGGCGTCCTCGGCCTGGTGCCGGGTCACGGCGACGACAAAGGCGACGTAGTCGCCGACCCAGCGCACCCGGTCCCCGACCAATGCCGGAAAGCGCGGGCGAAATGCCGCCGCGCCGTCGCGCAGGCGCAACCCGCCCGGCACCGGCAGGTCGCCCCAGCCCGACGCCGCCCAATCGGCGCCGGTCAACACCGCCAATACCCCCGGCGCGGCTTTGGCCGCCCCCGTGTCGATTTTGCGGATCCGGGCATGGGCATGGGGCGAGCGCAGCACATAGCCGAACACCATGCGCGGCAATGTCATGTCGTCGACATAATGCCCGCCGCCGCGCAGCAGCCGCGGGTCCTCGAACCGCGGCACCGCCTGCCCTAACGCGAATTCACCCATGGCCTCTCACCCGAATGCGCTCGTCCGGTTTGTGACGAGCCGCAGGTTAGAGGATTTGACCGCCGGCTGTCATCGGCAACCCTTGACCCCGGATGCCTGGCGCGGGGGCCGCCGGAGTTGCCGCGCCAGGCCGCGCATTCGAGCGGTTCACACCGATGCCTGTGCGCTATAGTCGGACGGACCGGCAGCACCATCCCAGGGCAAAGGAAACCGCTCGATGACACTGACCCTCGAAGAAGCCAACCGCATCCTTCACGGCGCCGTGGCGAAAGCGCAGGAGCTGAACATCAAGATCAGTGCTGCGGTATGCGACGCCGGCGGCCGGCTTGTGGCGTTGCAGCGCATGGACGGGGCGATCTGGGCCAGCGTCTACGGCAGCCAGGGCAAGGCCGTCGCCTCGGCGGCGTTTGGCCGGCCGAGCGGCGAAATGGCGGCGCGCGCCGACCAGCCGACCCCGCGCGGCATCGTCGCCGCCGAGGGCGGCCACATGATCATGGGCCAGGGGGCGGTGCCGGTCATCCGGAACGGCGTCGTCGAAGGCGCCTGCGGGGTCGGCGGCGGCACCTCGCAGCAGGACGAGGACTGCGCCCGCGCCGGCGTCGGGCAGTTGTAGAGCTGCGCTCGATCTCCGAGGGGGAGGGCGAGTGTCAGAGCCTGAACCATAAGAATTCCGCTAATTCACCCGCGGCGAGGTCGTACCCCCAAGGTCAGTGCCGCGGTGGCGGCCTGACTTTGTTACTTGACTGCACAGTCCCCGCAATCGGAATTAAACGCACCGCCACCGTAGTTTTGTTCTTGCCGGCCCAGCAGACCTCGCCGTGATTACCGATCGCGTCGGGGTTGGCCAATCGGCGTTCTGGCTCGCCGCGATGATGCCAACTACCGGAACCGGTGTGCAAGCGCCGCCGCCGCCAACGTGAGGCCGGCAGCATAAGGCCCAACTCGACTCCGACGCGATCAGGGCTGTCGTGTCCGATCGTTGCGTCCAACCGAGGAGCTTGCGGACGCGCCAGCGAACTCGCAGCGGCAAGGGGGGCGACCCCCCTTGCCGCATGGCTTATCGCTGCGGAGTGCCGCTGCTGTAGGGCGTCAGGCCTGGTCCGCCCATGTTCGGGCCCGGCATCCCCATGCTGTTGCCACCCGGCGCCGGAGGGGGCGGCGGGGGCGCAGCTGCTGGCGGTGGCGGGGGCATCGGCGGACCACCCGCCTGTAACCGCGCGAGCTCTTCGCGATTGAGTTGGGCGGTCGTGTCGCCGGTCAGCGCCGCCTTGCGCGCCATCTTATGGTGAAAGGCGTGCATTGCCCTGGCGTGGTGGTGGGCTGGCGGCATCGCTGAATTCGCCGCCGGCGCCGGCGCGCCGCCGCCGCTATAGGGGGTCAGGCCGGGTCCGCCAGGATTGGGGCCCGGGGTTCCCACCGAATTTCCGCCGCTCGGGTTCTGCGCCAAAACCGGCGCGGCCAGCAGCAGGGCGGCTGCAACCGCTACGCCGCTCAACAGATGCTTCATGGGACGGTCCTCTCTCGCAGTTCAGTGTTACTCAAGATAGCGCGGCTGCGCGCTCTTTCCAGTCGCCCCGGCGACCTCGTCCCGAGCCGAACGAGCTGCCGCACCGAACCGCAACTCATTTGCCGGGCATCGGTGGCGGCGGCGCTGCTGCATGGTGTCAGACCCGGTCCGCCCTGATTGGGGCCTGGGATACCGATCGAGTTTCCGCCGCTGGGGCTGTCTGGCGAGACCGGCGCGGCAGCCACACGCGCGGCCTGGTCCGACAGATGCTTCATGCCGACATCCTCTCTCGTCTCGCAATTCGGCGAGCCGGATATGTCGGGACTTAGCCGTGCGACGAACCGCCGTCGACCTAGCCGCGCGCGGGCAAGCCGCTTGTTCTGGCCCATCCGCCGGATGGGCCAGGCCACCCCGGTTGGGTCAGCTTATTTGCCCGGCATCGGCGCCGAGGGCGCGGGCGGATTGCTCATATTGCCGGACTGAATACGAGCCAACTCCCCGTGGTTCAGCTGCGCCGTCGTGTCGCCGCTCGCTGCCGCGCGTTGCGCCATTCCTTTATGGAAGTGGTGCATCGCCCTGGCATGCCGCGCAGCGTGGTGCGCCGGGGGCATCGCGGAGGTCGTCGGGGGCGCCGCCTCGGCCCCTGGCGGCGGCGCCGTCGACGGGATGGTGGCGCCCCGTGTCGACGTCTTTGCCCCGCCCGCCGGCATCCGCCCCGATGGGGTTGTAGACGGAACCACGCCGCCGCCGCTATAGGGGGTCAGCCCCGGTCCGCCCATATTCGGGCCGGGCATGCCCATAGAATTTCCGCCGCTTGGGTTTTGTGCCCATACCGGCGCGGCGATTACGAGCGCGGCGGCGATCGCAACACCGTTCAACAGATGCTTCATGCCTGTTGTCCTCCGTAGAAGTTTCGGATCATCCGAAACACAATTCAGGTTCGTCCTGCCCCTAATATGGTTCCACCCCGGCCGCATTGACAACGGCGCAAACCAACGACCTTCAGGCAGACTGGAGGTATCCCTCGCGCCGTCTGGGCCGAGCACTAATAATATGACCGCGGTTGTTTTCTTTCAAGCGCCTGGGTAGCTCAACAGAGACGTGAATAACGGGAGAAGCGAGAAACTTGCGCCCGCCGCGCGGACCGGCGTCCGCTAGGGGACTTGCCGACGTTCGTTCCGCGGCTATCGGGGCGCTGTGTGTGCTTCCTGCGTCAAGCTTCGCAGCGCGGTTTTCCCGGTCTCCGCGAAGCAGCCGCTGGCGTCTGCTGCGTCCGCCAGGTTCAAAAAACAAAGGCGGCCAATGGCCGCCCTTGCCGGGCCGATCTGCTGCGCTTTCGGTTCGATGTCGCCGCCCTGCGCAACGGCCCCTACTCTCAGCCCGCGAGCTCGCCCGAGGCCGCTGTGTCCAGAGAGCCCTGGGTCGGTTTGGCATGCTTATTAGCCGAGGATTTCGTCGACTTCGGCTTGGCTTTCTTCTTTGTCGATTTCTTGCTGCTTTTGTGCGGTGTGGACTTTGCCGGCGCTGCCTCCGCGCTGGATGGAGTGGTCGGGGCCATGGCGGGTGCATTCGCCGCCGGCGCCGGGGCCGCGGTTCCCGATGGCGCCTGGGCGTGAGCGCCTGCGAACAGAGTGTTGGCAGCAACAAAAGCAAACAACGCAACCGCGGTGATCAGCGTTCTCATAAAGGGGCTCCTAGGCCGTACTGTCGATTTGCCAGTTCTATCGCACTTAGCAAGAGTGCGGGAAGACATCCCCGTCGCAACAGTCGCGATAGCAAACCGCATGCTTACAATACCACAAATTGGGCCGCGCAGCGAAGATTATCGCATGATCGGTGCCGGCGCTGGGTAGGCAAGCAGTCGACACCCGTCCGCGCTGCTGCCCGGGTAACTGCTGCACACTAGCCCCCGGCCGCACCGCACCGCCCCACAAAACAAGACCGCCGCGGGTCGTCCGCGGCGGCAGGCGGAACCCTCGCCATGGAGGGTTCCGGATCGGTGGTGTCGGCCTCGCGTTACGGGAAGACGATCTCGACGCGGCGGTTCTGCGGCTCGCGGACACCCAGCGGGGTGGGCACGCGCGGGTCGTTCATGCCACGCCCGGCGACGATCATCTCGTTGCGCGGGATGCCGAGCCGCTCGAGGACCGCAGCCACGGCGTCGGCGCGCCGCTCGGAGAGCCGCTGATTGTATCCCGCGGAACCCGTCAAGTCGGTGTAGCCGGTGACCTGGATCTGGACCGCACCACCCGCCTTGTAATGGGCCGCCGCAGCCTCGAGGATCTGCATGCCTTCGGGCGTGATGTTGTATTTATCCCAGTCGAAGAACACGAGGTAGACCTGATGGGTCGGCGGCGGCGGCGGCGCCGGCGGGGCCGGTGGAGGCGCTGCCGGGGGCGGTGCACCGAACATCATTGTCAGACTGGCGACAAAGTTGTTCGACTGGTACTTGACGTTTCTGACACTGCTGAAGACGCAGCACCGGTCGCGCGTGACTTTCGCGTTCGTAAGCGTTTCGTTCGGCGTTGCCAAATAGCGATAGTCGAGATCGATCGCCAACGCCGGATTGATCAGATAACGTATTCCGGCTATCCCCTGATACCCGAAATTCCATGTGTTTCCGGTCAACGATGGGCTGGTAAAGGTGACAGGGCCGGTCGAGGTCTGTACCGTGGCGGTGCCGCCGATACTACGAAATACGTTGACCGCGCCAATTCCGGCCCCGATATGCGGAGTAATCGGCCACCCCAACGTGAAGTCGTAGAGCACGTTGGTCATTATCGCGTTGGCGTGGGTGTTATTGTTGGTGCTGTGAAGCCCCCAAGGTTCGATACCGAGTTGTACTGGTAGCGGTATTCCTCTTCGAACCGCCACGGTCCCCAAACGTAGCCCGCGCGAACGCCGGCGTTGAAGCCGCTGTTGGTATTGAGCGTTCGTGAGACGGTACCGCAATTTCCCCGTTGGGACCCCGCACGGCCAACGGTCGGCGACTCACTGAAAAGTGAGGTCCACCCGCCCTCAGGCCCGAGGTAAAACGCCCCTGGCGGATAAGGCCCGAACAACTGGGCGTGTGCCTGGACACCGCCGAACGCTATACCTAGCGCTACGCCGGCGCCTAGCAGAAAGCGATTTCTCATCCCTTACCTCCGGCCGCAAATACGCGTGTGACGATGGTCGTCGCGCCACCGTTCGCCCATCTTCACCATCCGCCGCCTCGAAGGCAATGGCTTTTTAGCGCAACCCGACGGTTTGTTGGGAAAACCGTGCAGAACCCGCATTCCCGCGACATTACTGCAACAGTTTGCTGACAAACCACCGAATTACCACGATCTTACTGCGACTTTTCTGCAACGTGCGGCGACAGAACCCGCATATGTCGCCCGCCGGACCAATTTGTCAGGAACTCGCAGCCCCAATCGGACGTTGCCGTCGCTCGCGCCAACTCGCGTCCGTCGCCGCGAGCCTCGCCGCGTGCGGCGACCGGGCATACCATCACGGGTCGATCAACACGCCCGGATTGAGCAGCCCTCGCGGGTCGAGCGCATGTTTCGCCGCGCGCAATGCCGCGGCGAATAGATCGGGTCGCTGCTGGTCGTACCAGGGCCGGTGGTCGCGGCCGACCGCATGATGATGCGTGATCGTCCCGCCGGCCGCGATCAGCGCGTCGCCGGCCGCACTCTTGATCGCCCGCCACTGCGCCTCGAGCGCGCCGTGCCGGCCCAGCGCGTGAAACGAGAAATAGGGCGCCGGGCCGTCGGGATAGACATGGGTAAATCGGCAGGTGACTTGCCCCGGCCGCCCGGTGGCATCGCGGATCGCCGCTTCGGTCGCGGCCTTGACCCGGTCGTGAAACCTCTCGAACCGCTCCCAGGTGATCGCGGTCTCGAAGGTGTCGGCGATCACCGCCCGACGGATCGTGCGCTCGCGGGCATAGGGCATGCGGATAAAAGCGGTGCGCCATTGCTCGGCCGCACCCTCGCGATGGGCATCGCGCTCGCCAGGCCGCTCCGGCATCCCGCCGTGGTCGGCGCAGCATTCGAGGGCGCGTGCGACCCAGGCGTCGAGCGGATGGTCGCCCAATTCGAAGGCCAACACCATAATCGCGGCGCGGCCGTCGCCGGCGCCGGTGTTCGCCGCCTCCTGCGGGTCGAGGATGCGGCAATTTGCCGGGTAGAGCCCGGCCTGGGCGATCGCCTTGACCGCCCGCGCGGCGCTAAAAAAATCGGCAAAGCGCACCGCCCCACCGGCGCGAAACCGCGGCCGCTGCTGCAGCCGCACCCACGCCTCGGTAATCACGCCGAGGATGCCCTCGGAGCCGATCAGCAGCCGGTCGGGGCTCGGTCCTGCGCCGGAGCCAGGCAGTCGTCGCGTCTCGACGACGCCCTGCGGCGTCACCATGCGGATGCTTTCGACCAGGTCGTCGATATGGGTGTAGAGCGTCGCGAAATGCCCGCCCGAGCGAGTCGCGATCCAGCCGCCCAAGGTCGAATATTCAAAGCTCTGCGGAAAATGCCGCAAGGTCAGCCCATGCGGTCGCAACTGGGCTTCGAGCGCCGGCCCGAAAACCCCGCCTTCGATACGCGCCGCGCGCGAAACGGGGTCGATCTCGACCACTCGGTCGAGATGGCGCAAATCGAGTGTTACCGCGGCCCGGCACGACGTCCCCTCGATCCTCGGCTCGACGCCGCCGACGACGCTGCTGCCGGCGCCAAACGGAATTAACGCCGCCTGCTCGCCGCCGGCCCAATCGATGACCGCCGCGACTTCGGCCTCGTTGCGCGGGTAGGCGACGACATCCGGGGCGGCGGCGTAGTCGCCGACGAGACCCTTCGCGTAATCGCGGAACGACTTGCCGTAAGTATGGGCGACCCGGTCGTAGGCTTCGGTCGAACAGAACGGCGCCAATGCCGCGGGAACCCTCAGGCGCGGCGGCTGCAGCCTGATCTCGGCGAGCGGCGGCGGCGAAACCTCGGAGAAATCATCGACGCCGAACAGCCGGCGATACCGGTCGAGCGCGGCTTTTTCCTCGGCCGCGGTCATCCCTTCGCCTTCGCGCCCCCAGCCGAAATGTTTGAGCCGCCCCTCAGCCATTCTGCTTCGCTCCCGCCGCGCCGCCCGGACGAGAATAGCCCCAAATCCGCCTTCACGCCCCCGCCAAGTTTCGTAAGATGAACCTGGGCTCGGGCGGTTCCGCGCCCGGTTTTCGGGGCGACGCCGCTGTCGGTTTCGGAGAACCGGCGAGCCGGTGATCGGGCGTCTCTCGCGGATCGATCAGGCGCTACGGGGTGCGCGCAACCCGAGATCGGCGAGGCAGCCGTCGAACGGCCCGCTCTCGGTCGTCGTTTTCACCTTGTCCTGGCAGGCCGCGACCAGCGCCGCGAACTCAGCCTTGGTCGGCGGTTTGCCGGCCGGCGTCTGCCAGTCGCGCATCTCCGACGAGGCGCTCGCGGTGGAACCGCTGGCAGCCGCACACGCCCCGAGCGCCAACAGAGCAACGACGGCGAATTCTCGCATCCCTCACCCCGCCCGATTTCCCGGCGGTAAATTAGTCGGGTGATTGCCGCGCGCTGCCACCTTCTCGGGATGCGGCGCGCCGTAGCCGACTTCCGCGCCCGCAAAGCCGGCCCGAGTCGTGCGCCGCTGACGCACCGCCTGGTTGCTCGTCAATCCGGGTCGTATTCGCGGTCTTTGCTCGGGATCAAATCGTAGGGGAGGGCAAAGCCGGGCATCGCCTTGAGACGCTGCGACCAGGCTTCGAGATAGGGCCAGAGCGGCGATATCGAAGCCGCCCTCGGCCATAAACACCATGCGGCCCCAGCAACCGATATCGGCGATCGAGCAGTGGTCCCCGACCAGCCACTCCCGGTCTTTCAGCCGATTGTCGACAAACGACAGCGCCGCCTCGGCTTTTGGGCGGAACTCGGCGATGACCTCGGGGTGCGAGGCGCGGAACCGGGCCGAATGGCGGATTTTGGCGACCGCGGTGATGTGGTCCGCTTCCCACGACAGCCATTCGCGCGCCTGCCAGCGCTGCTGCTCGGTCTCGGGCTCGAAATGCCCGGTCGTGCGCGCCAGATAGTCGAGGATCACGTTCGATTGCAGGATGGTCAGCCCGCGATGGCGCAAGGACGGAACCACCCCCCAGCGGTTGACCGCAAGATATTCCGGCGTTTTCTGCACGCCGGTCTTGAGGTTGACCGTGCGAAACGAATAGGGCAGCCGCGCCAATGCCAGATACAGGATCGGCTTATAGCTCGAGCTCGAAGTAAAGCTGCCGTAGATCGTGATGCGGTCGTCGGTCGCGGTCATTCGGGTTCGGTGAATTCGAGCTTTTCGGTCAGACCGTAACCGTCGGCGAGCTGCTGCAGTTTGTACCAGGTCGCGTCCTCGACCTCGATGCCGTCGCGGCTGCGATCCTGCTGGCGGCGGTATTCGATCTCGCCGGGATAGAGGACACCGCTGCTGCCCTCGGCCGGCGGCGTCTCCTTCAGATAGGCGATAAACTCGCCGACGTCTTTTTTGAATTCGGCGAGCGGGCGGAACGCGGCGACGTTGAACACCGCCATAAAGCAGCCGTCGTTGTGGCGCCCGGTCGGCTCGACGCCAAAGCCGAGCCCGGTCAACAAGCCGCACAGGATCTCGACCATGACCGCGAGCCCGGTGCCCTTGTAGCCGCCCTCCGGGCCGCCGAGCGGCAACAACGCCCCGCCCTGGCGCAATTGCCGCGGGTCGTTGGTCGGCCGTCCGTCATTGCCGATGACCCAGCCGTCGGGCACCGGCTCGTTGCGCGCGACGGCGAGCGCGATCTTGCCCGCGGCGGCGGCCGAGGTCGCCATGTCGAGATAGAGCGGCCCCGTCGAGATCGGACGGGATCGCCATCGAGATCGGGTTGGTGCCGAGCCGCGCCTCGCGCCCGCCAAAGGGTGCGACCGCCTTTGGCGAGCGGCCCGAATTGGCGGTGCACAGCCCGATCATGCCGGCCTCCGCCGCCATCAGCGTATAGGAGGCGACCCGGCCGATATGGCCCTGGCGGAACACCGTCGCGGCGGCGACATTGGCGGTCTTGGCCTTGTCGATGGTCAGCCGCATCGCCCGCTCGTTGGCGACATAGCCAAACCCCCAATGCCCGTCGACGACGGTCGTCGTCGGCAATTCCTGCACGATCTTCCAGGGGCGCCGGGGACGATGTGCCCGGCCTTGATCCGGTCGATATAGGTCGGGATCTGGATGACGCCGTGCGAATCATGGCCGACGAGGTTGGCGCTGATGATGTGGCGCATGACGAGCTCGGCCTCGGCCGGCGGCGTACCCGCCGCTTCGAACAGCGCCTGGCCGATTTCGATCAGCCGCTCGGCTGGGATTTTCGGCATCGCTTCCTCCGTGATATTCGGCCGTGGGCCATCGGACCCGCCTGGGAGCCTAGGAGCAGGCGACGATAACACAGCGTCATGCCGCACCGCATCGACGAACGACCGCCGTCCGGCACGCCGGCGCAATACCCGGTCTCGATCGCAGAATTCCCGATTAATTGCGAAAATAGCGGGAAATATGCTGTACGGCGGCAAAAGCCAGCCAAAATTCGGCTTGTCGATGAACAGCTTATACTCAAATTCCCGTGGTCAGTCTAAGCGGGAATTTATTTTGCTAAACCGGGAACACTTTTCATTTAACCGGAAAATAATCGGGAAACGGTCACGATCACGCTTTTGCTTATATTGGCGCCGCTGACGGACCGATCGCGCATGCCGCCTCTCCAATCGCGGAAGACAGGCTAAATCTAAATCAAGGCGATTTCGCGGTTCGCGTGCATCGCCTTCCCACCCGCAGGCTGCTGAAAAATGACGCAGGGTTGCCGCGATCCTTCGAGACGGCCGCCTATCGGCGACCTCCTCAGGATGAGGTCCCGCCCCCCGCCGTATCAAGGGTTTGCCTCACCCTGAGGAGGCCCGCAGGGCCGTCTCGAAGGGTGCATGCCGAGCGAAACGACATTTGCAGCAGCCTGCTGGAGCGGCGCTGTTTGGGCGGTTCGTCAGATCGGCTGCCTCACTGTTGCGGACGAGGCATATGCCCGCATCGCGGCTGGGTGCGGGACGCGGGGGATCGGCTGGGTGGCGGCGGCGAGCCACTGGGCGGTGTCGGGGTCGACAAGCGGCGTCAGGGTCTTGGCGACCCGGGCGTGGTAGGCGTCGAGCCAGTCGATCTCTTCGTCGTCCAGCAATGACGGCTCGACCAGGTTGCGGTCGATCGGCGCCAGGGTCAGGGTTTCGAAACCCATCATCTCGCGCTCGCCGCCGCTTTCCGCCGGCTGCACCAGCACCAGGTTCTCGATCCTGATGCCGTAGGCGCCGGTCTTGTAATAACCCGGTTCGTTCGAGACGATCATGCCGGGCAGCAAGGGCTGGGTGCTCGCCGCCTTCGAGATGCGCTGCGGCCCCTCATGCACGCCGAGATAGCTGCCGACGCCGTGGCCGGTGCCGTGGTCGTAATCGAGCCCGGCCTGCCACAACCCGCGCCGCGCGAAAGCGTCGAGCTGGGTCCCGGTCGTCCCTTTCGGAAACCGCGCCAAAGCGAGCGCGATATGGCCCTTCAGCACGCGCGTGAACCGGTCGCGCATCTCCTGGCTCGGCTCGCCGATCGCGACGGTGCGGGTCACGTCGGTGGTGCCGTCGAGATATTGCGCGCCCGAATTCGAGCAGATAGAGGGTGCCGGGTTCGAGCCGCTTCTCGGTCTCCGGCAATGCCCGGTAGTGGACGATCGCACCATTCGACCCGGCGCCGGAAATCGTCGGAAAGCTGAGGTCGCGGAAATGCTCGCCCTCGCGGCGGAAGGCTTCGAGCCGGTCGCTGGCGGCGATCTCGGAGAGCCCGCCCTTGGGCGCCTCACGCGAAAGCCAGGCGAGAAACCGGGTCAAGGCCGCGCCGTCGCGGCGATGCGCGGCGCGGGTCCCGTCGACCTCGACGGTATTCTTGCACGCTTTGGGCAGCACGCACGGGTCGGCGGCGCGGTGGATTTTGGCGCCGGCGGCTTCGAGCCGGTCGAAGACCCAGGCGGCCGCACCCGCCGGATCGGCCTGCACCCGTCCGCCCTGGCCCGCGGACCGGGCGGCGAGCGCATCGAGCGCCGGCCCCAATTGCTCGGGCGGCAATACCGTCACCGCATTGCCGAGATGGCGTTCGAGGCCGGGCGTCAGTTTGCGCCGGTCGACGAACAGCGCGACGCTGGCGTCGCTGCGCAGGATCGCGAAGGACAAGGGCAGCGGGGTGTGCGGCACGTCGCCGCCGCGGATGTTGAGCAGCCAGGCGATCAATTCGGGCATGGTCAGCACCGCCGCCGCGACCCCTTCCTCGGCGAGGCCGCGGGCGAGCCGCTCGCGTTTCGACGGCGCGCTCTCCCCGGCAAAGCCGTCGGCGTGCGGGACGACCGGGGCCAACGGGGCCGCCGGCTGGCCCGGCCACACCCGGTCGAGCGGGTTGCCCTCGACCGGCCGCAGGCTGGCGCCGGCCTTTTCCGCGGCGGCGCGGAAGCGCTCGACCTCGTTGGGCGTGTGCAGCCACGGGTCGTAGCCGAGGACCTCGCCGGCCTCGAGCGCGGCGCCGGCCCAGCGCGCCGGCGGCTCGTCGATCAAATGGTGGATTTCGAACAGACCGCCGTCGACCTGCTGCGCCGCCTGCAACGTATAGCGGCCATCGACGAACAGGGCGGCGCGTTCTCGCAGCACCACGGCGAGCCCGGCCGAGCCGGTAAAGCCGGTCAGCCAGGCGAGGCGCTGGCCGCGCGGCGGGACGTATTCGCCCTGGTGCTCGTCCGAGCGCGGCACGACAAAGCCGTCGAGCTTGCGCGCGGCCAATTCCTGGCGCAGGCGCGCGAGGCGGTCGGCGCGCGACAGCCGGGCGAAATCTTCCCGCGCCAGGCCGTCGCGGTATCCGGCGGCCATCCGCGCGCGCAGGGCTTCGAGGGCAGTGGCCAATGCCGGTGGCGCCGGGTCGGCGACGAGACGGTGCCAGCTGGTCCCGACTTCGGCCGGCGCGCCCAAGACGCCGGCGACCAGCGCCTCGACCCCGGCCGGGTCGTAGGCCGAGCCCGCTTCGCGCAACAGCCCGGCCAGCGCCTCATGTTCGGAACCCGGTTCGTTTGTCGTCATGGCCTGCTCCTCATCCAGCGCCGCGCACACAATCAGAACCTCGACATGGCTGAATTGCAACAACTTCGCTGGCGAATGCTGCACTGCGGCACCAAATTTACCGCAGTGCACAAAAGCGACGCACGGAGTATGTGATGTCCATTCTCAACCTTTTCATCGCGGCCGGCCGGGCCGTTGGCGACTGGCGCCGCCGGCAGCGCGCCTATGGCGAGCTGATGGCGCTCGACGACCACTCGCTGGCCGATATCGGCATTCGCCGCTCGCAGATCCGCGCCCTGGTCGAGGGCGAAGACGTGCGCGGCCGCGAGGCAGAGCCCGTCCCCTCCGCCACGGTGTCGGGCCTCGGCTGGCACAAGATCGCCTGACCGGTCTTTCCGCCAAATCCAATTCACCGATGGGGGCCGCGGCCCCCATCGCCATTTCCGGGGCGGGTTCCGGCCCGCAAGACCAGGGTCGACCAGCCGTCGATGACGATGCGCTGTTCGAGCGCCAGGCCAAGACCGCGATGCGGCGCCAGGACGATCGGCTCCTGCCGGCGCAACAACCCCGACAACACCGCATGCCCGCCGGGGGCGAGATGCCGCGCGAGACCGGCGGCCATGACCGCCAGCGGGCGCGCCAGAATATTCGCCAGGATCAGATCATAGCCCCGCCGCCTCAGCGCCTGGCCGCGATAACCGGATGCCCGGCTGACCCGCACCAGGCCCGCGACGCCGTTGCGCGCGGCGTTGTGGCGCGCGACGGCCACCGAGCCGGGGTCGACGTCGCTCGCCAGCACCCGTCGGCGCAACAATTTGGCCGCGGCCAGCGACAAAATCCCGGTGCCGGCGCCGATGTCGAGCGGCGCGCGGATCGGCTGCCGCCGCGCCAATTCCGCCAACGCGATCAGGCAGCCGCGGGTCGAGGGATGCTCGCCGGTGCCGAACGCGGTCGCCGCGTCGATCATGATGCCGATCGTCCCGGCGGGAACGGCGCCGCGGCGATGCGAGCCGTAGACAAAAAACCGGCGCGATCCGCAACGGCGGAAAGGCCAGCTGGTTTTCCGCGACCCAGTCGTGGTCGGCTAGACGCTGTTCTGCGATGTCGAGCAACTCGCCGCCGGCCGCGGCGGCGGCGAGCGCCGCCCGGCCGGAGAGTTCGGGGGTCAACAGGGGTGCCGGCGAATAGGCCTCGACGCTCCACTCTTCCGGGGCGACCTCGAAGGCCGACACCGCGTCGGCAGCATCGTCGAGCAACGCCAGCACCGCCTCCGCCGCGGCGGCGCCGCGCAGACGGACGCGCAGATGGCGCACGCCCGCGCTCATCGCCGGTCGGGGCTGGTTTGCGGCAAGTCCCGGTCACGCCCCTTCGGGCATGTAGTCGGGACCCATGAAATTGTCGAATTTCGTGGTTTCGGCCTCGAAATGCAGCTTGACCGTGCCGATCGGCCCGTGGCGCTGCTTGGCGATGAGGATCTCGGCCGTGCCGTAGACCTCGTTGTAGCGGTTTTGCCAGCGTTCATAACGGTCGTTGTACTTGTCGTCGGTCTCGTCGGGGCGGCGCATCGGCTGTCCTCGCGACAGATAATACTCCTCGCGGAAAATGAACATGACGACGTCGAAATCCTGCTCGATCGAGCCCGATTTACGCAGGTCGGCGAGCATCGGCCGCTTGTCCTCGCGGGCCTCGACCGCGCGCGACAATTGCGACAGCGCCAGCACCGGGACGTTGAGCTCCTTCGCCAGCGCCTTCAGCCCGCGGGTGATGTCGGAAATCTCCTGCACCCGGTTTTCGAGCGTGCGCACCTGCACCGAGGGCCGCAGCAATTGCAGGTAGTCGACGACGATCAGCCCCAGCCCTTGCTGGCGCATCAGCCGGCGCGCGCGGGTGCGCAACGCCGAGACGCTGAGCGCCGGGGTGTCGTCGATAAACAATTTCAACGACTGCAGCTGGTGGCTCGCCTGCAAAAAGCGGTCGAAATCCTCGCGGCTCACATCGCCGCGGCGGATGCGGTCCGAGCTGACGCCCGATTCCTCGGCGAGGATGCGGGTGGCGAGCTGCTCGGCCGACATTTCGAGCGAGAAAAAGCCGACGACGGCGCCGTCCTCGGCGATCGTGCGGCCGTCGGGCGTCTGCGCCGGCTTGTAGGCGCGCACGGCGCTGAAGGCGATGTTGGTGGCGAGTGCCGTCTTGCCCATCGACGGGCGGCCGGCGAGGATCACCAGGTCCGAGGGATGCAGGCCGCCGAGCTTTTTGTCGAGATCGACAAAGCCGGTGGCCACACCGACGGTCTTGCCACTTTTCTTGAAGGCCGCCTCGGCGGCGCCGATGGCGCTCGACAACGCCGTGGCGAAAACCCGAAAGCCGCCTTCGCTCTGCCCGGCAGTGGCGAGGTCGAACAACTTCTTCTCGGCGCGTTCGATCTGCTCGGGGGCGCGGTCGTCGAGGTCCTGCCGGAAGGCGTCGTTGACGACGTCCTCGCCGAGCGCGATCAGCTGGCGCCGCAAATAGAGGTCGTGGATATGGCGGGCGTAATCCTCGGCGTTGATGATCGTCACCGCGCCGCCGGCGAGCCGCGCCAGATATTGCGCGCCGCCGATCTCGGTGAGCGCCCCGTCCTGGTCGAACAGGTTCTTCAAGGTGACCGGATTGGCGATCTGGCCGCGTTCGACCAGCTTGGCGATCGCGGCGAAGATGCGGGCGTGGACCGCGTTGCCGAAATGCTCGGCCAGCAGAAATTCCGAGACCCGCGGGTAGGCGCCGTTGTTGATCAGGATGGCGCCCAGCAACGCCTGCTCGGCATCGGTGTTGTAGGGCGGGGTGCGGATCAGTTCAGGGTTGGTCTCGCGCAGCGGCGTGACCCGGGAAGCCGTCGTTGTTTCCATGATGCGAGGCTATCACCGGCCGGCGCGGGCCGCCTCGTGCGGAAGCGCTCACACCCTGTGGAACCCGTGAAGTTGTCAGGCGGCGCGCTCCGCGACGGGGCTGTGCTCGCGCTCCCAGTCGAACATGTAGTCGCGAATGAGCGGCACCGAATCGACCGCCTTGGCGAGCTGCATTTGGAAAACCAGCATGCCGCCATGCCTGAACGCGACTTCGGAGCCGACCAGGTACATCTCCCACATCCGGCAAAAGCGCTCGTCGTAGATCGCCTTGACGCGCTCGCGGTTCTGCTCGAAGCGGCGCCGCCAGGCCCGCAAGGTGCGGGCGTAATGCAACCGCAGGATCTCGATGTCGGTGATCCACAGCCGCTGCCGCTCGACAACCGGCACGACTTCGGACAATGCCGGCGCATAGCCGCCGGGGAAGATGTATTTGCGAATCCACGGGCTGGTCGTGCCCGGCCCGTCCATGCGGCCGATCGAGTGCAGCAGCGCCACCCCGTCCGCCGTCAGCAGCGACTTCACCTTGGCGAAGAACGCGGCGTAGTGGTTGACGCCGACATGCTCGAACATGCCGACCGAGACGACGCGGTCGTATTGCCCGGCTTCCTCGCGATAGTCGCGCAGGAAAAAGCGGACGCGGTCGGACAGTCCGGCCGCCGCCGCCCGCCGGGTCGCTGTCTTGTGCTGCTCGACCGACAGGGTGAGCCCGGTCACGTCGGCGCCGCACTCGCCGGCGAGGTAGAGCGCCAGCCCGCCCCAGCCGGCGCCGATGTCGATGACTTTCTGCCCCGGCTCGATCATCAGCTTGGCCGCGATGTGCCGCTTTTTGTCGAGCTGGGCCTGTTCGAGATCTTCGTCCTCGCGGCGGAAATAGGCGCAGGAATATTGCCGGTCGCGGTCGAGAAACAGCTCGTAGAGCTGGTCCGACAAATCGTAGTGATGGGCCGCGTTCTGCCGCGCGCGCGGCAGCGGATTGTACTGGTGAACGCGGCGCAGCAGCGTGTACGACCCGTTCAGCAGCCGCGACAGCGCGCCCTCGGGCATGGCTTCGAGGTTGAGCTGCAGCAGGTCCATCAAATCGTAAAGGCTGCCCTCCTCGATGGTCAGGGTGCCGTCGACAAAAGCCTCCGGCGAGGTAGAGGCGCGGCCGGACGACCAGCTTGCGGTGCAACGCCGGGTCGTTGAGCCGGATCGCGGCGCTCGGCCCCGGCGCTCCGGCGAAATCATGGAGGGTGCCGGCGGCGTCGACGAGGCGTAGCCGGCCTTTGGTGACAATCCGCTCGAACAAACGTGCAAGTAGCATCGCGACGAGACCGAACCAGGAGGCTATTGTTAATATCGGTCACGCCGCAGCGCACTTTCAAGGGGTTCGATGCTATTGCGGGTTCGCCTCAGGAGCAGCGGCGGATGCGGCCGGCATGGGCGAGCGGCGCTCGTCCTCGAACTCGTCGTCGTCGGCGACGCGCAGCGGGTCGATGCCGCGCGCCTGCATCGCCGCTTCCTCGGCCGACTGCGCGACGTTCGCCGTCACCGTGACCGACACTTCGGGGTGCAGGACGACACGCAGCGGGTGCATCCCGAGATTTTTGATCGGGCGTTCGAGCACGACCTGCTGCCGTTCGATCGTAAAGCCCGCGTCGGTCACCGCGTCGGCGATGTCGCGGGCCGAGACCGAGCCGTAGAGCTGGCCGCTTTCGCCGGCCTGGCGCACGAGCACGACAGTCAGTCCTTCGAGCTTGGCGCCGACTTCGGTCGCCTCGGACCGGCGCTGCAGGTTGTTGGCTTCGAGCTGGGCGCGCTGGGTTTCGAAATAGGCGAGGTTTTCCTTGGTCGCGCGCAGCGCCTTTTTCTGCGGCAACAGATAGTTGCGGGCAAAGCCGGGCTTGACTTTGACGAGCTGGCCCATCTGGCCGAGCTTCTCGACCCTTTCGAGCAGTATCAGTTCAATCATCGATCTTTCCTCCAATCGAGCCGGGCGGGGCAAAACGGCGCCGCAACCCGAGCGGCCCGTCGAGCACCCCCAAAGCGGTAATCACCAGCAACGGCCACCCAAAGAGACCGGCCAGCACGTAAAACGCGACCAGCGGGACGTGCGGCCGCGACAGCCGGCGCACCGCGGTGTGCAACACGGCCAAGCCGGCGAGACAGAACGGGACCGACAGCACGATCGCGACGCTGACCCCGAAAAACCGTGCCGCACCGCCGAACGCCGTCGAAGCCGCGGCGACGGCCAGCAGCACCGAAAGCCATACCGGCAGGGCCAGCGCGGCAAGATCGATCGACGGCCGCCACGCCACCCCAAACCGCGCCAGCACTCCCTGCGCCAGGACGGCGTTGCTCGCCGTCATCACCATCCACGAGGCGGCGACCGCGCCGGGGGTTACCAGGGCCAACAGGTTGGTCAGCGCCAAGCGGCTCGACCCGCTCTCGTCGACAAAGCGGTCGACCGCCGGCGCCAGGCTCTCGCGCAGCAACGCCTCGACGGCGCTCGGACCGCCGAGAAACAGCACGGCGCCGGCGAGCGCCAGGAGGCCAAACCCGGTCAGCCATGCCGCCAGCATTCCGGGCGGGTACCATTGGAGCGCCCCGTCGGGTCCACTGCGCGCCAACAGCGCCTGGCGCACCAGCACGACCACGGGCACGGCATAGAGCCCGGCAAACAGCATGGCGGCGAGTAGGCCGCCCGCCGCCAGCAGGGCCACCGAGGCGGCGACGCCCGCGGCCAGCGCCGAGCCCGCGCCGAGCCACAGGCCGGCGGCGAAAAGCGGCAGTTGCGCGAGATAGGCGAGGATCAGCGCGCCGGGCGAACCGGTCAGCACCGCCAGATAGAGTGCGGCGCCGACCGCACCCAACAGCGCGCCGGCGCCCAGCGCCCCGAGGCTGCCCATGCCGAACCTCGCCCAAGCGGGCAAAGCGCCGGCCTAGTTCACCATGTAGGGCAGGAGGCCGAGAAACCGCGCCCGCTTGATCGCCTGGGCGAGCTCGCGCTGGCGTTTCGTTGAAACCGCGGTGATGCGGCTCGGCACGATCTTCCCGCGCTCCGACACAAAGCGCTGCAGGAGCTTGATGTCCTTGTAGTCGATCTTGGGCGCGTTCGGACCGGAAAACGGACAGGATTTGCGGCGGCGGAAAAATGGGCGGCGGGCGGCGCCACCGCCGCGCCCCGGACCGCCTGCCGACTGGCTTTCCATTTAGGGCTCCACCGTTTCGGGGACTGCGGGTTCGGGGACTGCGGGTTCAGGGACTGCGGGTTCGGGGACTGCCGGGGCTGCCGGTTCGGGGCTCGCGGCTGCCGGGGCCGCCGCTTCGGGCGCTGCGCGTTCGGCGCGTTCAGCCCGGTCGCCCCCGTCGCGGCCGGCACCGTCGCGTCCGGCGCCGTCGCGTCCGTCGCCGTAACGATCGCGCTCACGGTCGCCCCGGCGCCCGCGCTCGTCGCGCCCGCCGCGGTTTTGCATGACTGCCGAGGGGCCCTCCTCCAGCGCCTCGACCCGCAGCGTCAGATAGCGCAGCACGTCCTCGTTGATCCGCATCGTGCGCTCGAGCTCGGCGATCGCGGCCGGGGGCGCGTCGAGGTTCAGCAGCACGTAGTGGCCCTTGCGATTCTTCCGCATGCGGTAGGAAAGATTGCGCAGGCCCCAATATTCGCGCTTCTTGACCTCACCGCCATTGTCGGCGATCAGCTGGACAAAGCCGTCGGCAAGAGCATCTACCTGTGCGCCGGAGATGTCCTGCCGCGCAATAAACACGTTCTCGTAGAGAGGCATATCGAACAGATCCCTTTCGGATCATGGAGGCCCGGAGCGCCGACGCCGGCCGGGCCAAGCCGGCCTCTGCCGGCAAGGGAAGCGGGGCACTATACAGAAACCCGTCCGCGCGACAAGATGCGTCGCCGGCGCGGGGGGACAGGCGCGGCCGATTTCGCGTTCGGGGGAAGTGATCAGCATGAAGCGAGCATTCGTATTCCCGGGGCAGGGGTCGCAGGCGGTCGGCATGGGGCGCGCTCTCGCCGCCGCCTTCCCGCCGGCCGCCGTCTGTTCGACGAAGTCGACGACGCGCTGTCGCAGCCGCTGTCGCGGCTGATGTTCGACGGGCCGGAGAGCGAGCTGACCCTGACCGAGAATGCCCAGCCGGCGCTGATGGCGACGAGCCTCGCGGTCGTTCGCGTC
Source organism: uncultured Alphaproteobacteria bacterium (assembly GCA_963775525.1). GTDB lineage: Bacteria > Pseudomonadota > Alphaproteobacteria > ATCC43930 > CGMCC-115725 > AP-15. The sequence continues at coordinate 22,338 of CAVZJF010000024.1, forward strand.
CTCGAAGCGGAGGCCGGTCTCGATATCGGGCGCGACGTCGCCTTCGTCGCCGGGCATTCGCTGGGCGAGTATTCGGCGTTGGCGGCGGCGCAGGCGCTCGCGGTCGGCGACGCCGCGCGGCTGTTGAAGCTGCGCGGGCAGGCGATGCAGCGCGCGGTCCCGGTCGGCGCCGGGGCGATGGCGGCGCTGCTCGGGCTCGACGCCGAGGCGGCGCGGATGGTCGCCGCGGAGGCGGCTCGCGCCGGGATCGACCACGACGAGGTTTGCGCCGTGGCCAACGACAACGCGCCCGGCCAGGCTGTCGTCAGCGGGCACCGCAGCGCGGTCGAGCGCGCGATCGAGATCGCGCGCGGGCATGGCGCGCGCCGTTCGGTCATGCTGCCGGTGAGCGCGCCGTTTCACTCGCCCTTGCTGGCGCCGGCGGCCGCCGCGATGGCCGCGGCGCTCGCCGAGGTCAGGCTATGCCGGCCGTTGGCGCCGCTCGTCGCCAATGTCACGGCGTGCCCGGTCGAAAGCCCCGCCGAGATCAAGCGCCTGCTGGTTCAGCAGGTGACCGCGATGGTGCGCTGGCGCGAGAGCGTGCTGTTTCTCGCCGCTGCCGGGGTCGAGGAGATCGTCGAGATCGGCGCCGGCCGCGTCCTTGCCGGGCTCGTCAAACGCATAGCACCCGATGTCGCGGTGCGGTCCGTCGGCGCCCCCGCCGAAGTCGAGGCGCTGATCCGCGAGCTTTGACGCCGACCGGCCCCGGTGGCGTGCAGCCCTGGCGGTGGCCCTGGCGCCCTGGTGGTGGCCGGCCCTGACGCTACCTTCTTCCTTGCGGGCGCGGCGGAAGAACACATGACGAGACGAACAATCGAGGACGATCGGGACACGGGATGTTCGATCTGACGGGTCAGACCGCGCTGGTGACCGGGGCGTCCGGGGGAATCGGCGGGGCGATCGCCCGGGCGCTCCATGCCCAAGGGGCCGAAATCATGGTGGCCGGGACCCGCCGCGCGGCGCTCGAAGCGCTCGCCGAGGCGAGCTCGGCGAGCGCGCTCATGTCGGCGTTGCCGACCTCGCCGCGCCCGAAGCCGCGGAGCATCTTCTCGGACAGGCCGAGACGGCAATGGGGCGGGTCGACATCCTCGTCAACAATGCCGGCCTCGCCCGCGACGGGCTGGTGTTGCGGATGAAGGACGAGGACTGGCAGGCGGTGATCGATGTCGACCTGACCGCGGCCTTCCGGCTGAGCCGCGGGGTCCTGCGCGGCATGGTGCGGCGGCGCCACGGCAGAATCATCGGGGTGACCTCGATCGTGGCGGTGACCGGCAATCCCGGCCAGGCGAACTATGCCGCGGCCAAGGCGGCGATGATCGGCATGTCGAAGTCGATCGCGGCCGAGGTCGCCGGCCGCGGCATCACCGTCAACTGCGTGGCGCCCGGATTTATCGAGACCGCGATGACCGACAAGCTGCCGGCGGAGCAGCGCCGCCGGCTGGGCGCGGCGATTCCCGCCGGCCGGTTTGGCGCTCCGGCCGACGTCGCCGCCGCGATCGTCTACCTGGCGAGCGCGGAGGCCGCCTATGTCACCGGACAAACCTTGCACGTCAACGGCGGCATGGCCATGGTATAGGGCCGCGCCCGGCACACCGATGAGCCGAATTGGCATCGCTGGGGAAATCATGTTATGTGACCGGCGCCTTGACTGCGGCCCCCGACGGCAGGATGACGACGGATGGCGCCCGCCTCTACAAGTTGAACCCGATTTCACGCCAGCCACTGAGGGGAACTACGGATGAGCGATGTCGCCGAGCGGGTCAAAAAGATCGTCGTCGAGCATTTGGGCGTCGACGAGTCGAAGGTGACCGAGAACGCCAGCTTCATCGACGATCTCGGCGCCGACAGTCTCGACACGGTCGAGCTGGTCATGGCGTTCGAGGAGGAGTTCGGCTGCGAAATCCCGGACGACGCGGCCGAAAAGATCGTAACCGTCAAGGATGCGGTCAGCTTTATCGAGTCGCACAGCTGAGCCGGGCCATTTTTCCCCCTGCCTGCGAACCGGGCGTGCTCGGCGCGCCTGACCGTCTTGCCCTGCGGTTTGTGAGAACGCGATGCGCCGCGTTGTCGTAACCGGCATGGGGCTGGTGACGCCCCTCGGCATCGGCCTCGAGCGCAACTGGCAGCGTCTCCTGTCGGGGATGTCGGGGATCAGCGCGATCCAGTCGTTCGACGTTTCCGACCTGCCGGCGCGCATCGCCGCGCAAGTGCCGCGCGGCGACACCGCCTCGGGCTTGTTCAATGCCGACGACTGGGTTCCTCCCAAGGACCAGCGCAAGATGGACGGGTTTATCGTCTTTGCGCTGGCGGCCGCCGCGCAAGCGGTCGAGGACGCCGGCTGGACGCCCGCGGACCAAGAGGAGCGCGAACGCACCGGCGTCATGATCGGCTCCGGCATCGGCGGCCTTTCCGGGATCACCGAGGGGGCGCTGACCCTGCACGAGCGCGGCCCGCGCCGGCTGACGCCGTTTTTCATCCCGGCCAACCTGATCAACCTCGCCTCGGGTCACGTCTCGATTCGCTACGGGTTCAGCGGGCCCAACCACGCCGTGGTGACCGCGTGCTCGAGCGGCGCCCACGCGATCGGCGACGCGACGCGGCTGATCATGCTCGACGACGCCGACGTCATGGTGTGCGGCGGCACCGAAGCCGCGATCTGCCGGCTCGGCCTTGCCGGCTTTGCCGCGGCGCGGGCCTTGTCGACCGGGTTCAACGACGACCCGCCGCGCGCCTCGCGGCCGTGGGACCAGGCGCGCGACGGCTTTGTCATGGGCGAGGGCGCCGGCATCCTGGTGCTCGAAGAGCTTGAGCATGCGCGGCAGCGCGGCGCCAAGATATACGCCGAGATCGTCGGCTACGGCATGTCGGGCGACGCCTATCCACCTGACCGCGCCCGCCGAGGACGGCAACGGCGCCTTCCGCTCGATGCGCAACGCGCTGCGCCGCGCCGGCATCCCGCCCGAGCGGATCGACTACATCAACGCCCACGGCACCTCGACGCCGCTCGGCGACGAGATCGAGCTCGGCGCGGTCAAGCGGCTGTTCGGCGGCATGCCTACGAGCTGTCGATGTCGTCGACCAAATCGGCGATCGGCCATCTGCTCGGCGCCGCCGGCAGCGTCGAGGCGATCTTTTCGATCCTGGCCATGCGCGACGGCATGGTGCCGCCGACGCTCAATCTCGACAACCCGTCGCCGTCCTGCGACATCGACCTGGTCCCGAAGGAAGCCAAGAAGCGCCGGGTCGACTACGCGCTGTCCAATTCCTTCGGCTTTGGCGGCACCAACGCCTCGCTGGTCTTTACCGGCCCGCCGTGAGCGGCTGATCCCGCCCGCGCAGCCGGAGTTCTTGATCGATGCGCGGTTCGCTTCGCCTGATCGGCTGGGCATTGCTGGCGGTCTCGGCGGTCCTCGTCGCGGCGGGGGGCGCCGGGTGGTGGGTTTATACCGAGACGACACGGCCCGGGCCGCTGACCCAGGCGCGCGCGGTGGTAATTCCCCCGCGCACCGGCCTCGACGGCGTCGCCGAGCTGCTCGCGGCCGAGGGGGTGATCCGGCATCGCGCTGCCGTTCAAGATCGGCGCGATCTTGTCGGGCAACGGGTCCGGCGCTGCTCGCCGGCGAATACGAGTTTCCGGCCAGAACCAGCGCGCTCGAGGCGATCGGCATCATCGCCAGCGGCAAAACCGTCAAGCACCGGCTGACGATCCCCGAGGGGCTGACCAGCGCGAGATCATCGCGCTGGTGCGAGGCCGCGCCGGCGCTCGCCGGCGAGCGTCGGCGCGGCCCCGCCCGAGGGCGCGCTGATGCCCGACACCTACATTTACAGCTATGGCGACAAGCGCGCGGAGCTGCTCGGCCCGCATGGAGCGGGCGATGGCGCGGGCGCTCGCCGCCGCCTGGGCCGAGCGCGCGCCCGATCTGCCGCTGGCGAGCCCGGAGCAAATGCTGATCCTGGCCTCGATCGTCGAGAGGGAAGCGGCGCGCGCCGACGAGCGGGCGCAAATCGCCGCGGTCTTCATCAACCGGCTGCGGCTCGGCATGCGGCTGCAATCGGATCCGACCGTGATCTATGCCCTGAGCGAGGGCGGCACCAAGAAGCTCGATCGGCCGCTGACCCACGCCGACCTCGCGATCGCGTCGCCCTACAACACCTATCTGGAAAAAGGGCTGCCGCCCGGCCCGATCGACAATCCGGGCGCGGCCTCGCTGCGCGCCGCCGCGCGGCCGGCGCCGACCGACGATCTTTATTTCGTCGCCGACGGCACCGGCGGCCATGTCTTTGCCAAGACGCTCGCCGAGCACAACCGCAACGTCGCGCAATACCGGCGCAGCGCCGCTGGTCGAGCCGGATCCGCCGGGCAATGCCGCGCCGCTAGCCCGGCGCTAAGCGCTCGCGCGGCGTTGTTGGCGCGGCCGATGGCGCGCTATAAGGCCCGACCGTCGCAGAGGGAGCAAGGCAGCGTGGGCGTCGCGAGCATGACCGGGTTTGCCCGGGCTGCAGGGCGAGGCGCCACGGGATCTCCTGGGTGTGGGAGATCAAGAGCGTCAACGGGCGCGCGCTCGATCTGCGGCTGCGCCTGGCGCCGGCTTCGATGCGCTGGAGCCGGAACTGCGCGCCGGCGCTGGCGCGGGCGCTTTCGCCGCGGCAATATCTCCGCGAATCTGACGGTCGACCCGCACCGCGCCGCCGGCATTGCGCGTCAACCGCGAGATGCTGGCCCAGCTGGTGGCGCTGATCAACGAGTTGGCCGGCGAGATCGAAGCCGCGCCGCCGCGGCTCGACGGCCTGCTGGCGTTGCGCGGCGTCGTCGAGACCGTCGAGGACGAGGACGAAACCGTGATCGAGGCCCGCTGCGGCGAGGTCCTGCGCAGCTGGGCCGACGCGCTCGACCGGCTGGCGGCGGCCCGCGCCGAAGAGGGTGCGCGCCTCGCCGCGATGCTGCGCAGCCAGCTCGACGAGATGGCGGCCCTGTCCGCCGCGGCCGCGGATTGCGCCGCGGCGCAGCCGGCGGCGATCCGCGAGCGGCTGCTGGCGGTGCTGGCGAGACTCACCGGCCCTGATGCCGCGGCGATGCCGGAGGAGCGAGTGGCCCAGGAGGTGGCGCTGCTCGTCGGCGCGCTCCGACATCCGCGAGGAGATCGATCGGCTGCGGCGCCCATGTCGAGCAGGCCGGCGACCTGCTGCGGGAAGGCGAGGCGGTCGGGCGCCGGCTCGATTTCCTGTGCCAGGAACTGAACCGCGAAGCCAACACGCTGTGCTCGAAATCGGCCGACATCGAGCTGACCCGCATCGGGCTCGCGCTGAAGGCGGCGATCGAGCAGTTCCGCGAGCAGGTGCAGAACGTCGAATGAGCGCCGCCGCGGATCCGGCGGCGCGGGCTGCTGCTGGTGTTGTCCTCGCCCTCGGGTGCGGGCAAGACGACGATCGCGCGCCGCCTGGTCGAGACGGATCCCGGCCTGGCGCTGTCGGTCTCGGTGACGACGCGGCCGCCGCGGCCGGGCGAGGTCGACGGCGCGCGATTACCGGTTCATCGACCAGGCCCGCTTCGACGAGATGGTCGCGGCAGGGCGAATTGCTGGAGCATGCCCGCGTCTTCGACAATTGCTACGGCACGCCGCGCCAGCCGATCGACGACGGCGCTCGCCGCCGGGCGCGACATCGTCGGCGATCTCGACTGGCAGGGGACCCAGCAGCTCGCCGGCAAGGTGCGGCGAGGATCTGGTCGCGGTCTTCGTGCTGCCGCCGAGCCTTGCCGCGCTCGAAGCGGCGGCTGCGCGACGCGCGCCCAGGACAGCCGACCGCCGTGGTCGCCGCGCGGATGGCCAAATCAGCCGAGGAAATCAGCCACTGGGCCGAATACGATTACGTGATCGTCAACGACACGATCGAAGAGAGCGTCGCGCCAGGCGCGGGCGATCGTCACCGCCGAACGGCTGCGCCGCGAGCGGCAGACCGGCCTCGCCGAATTCGTCGCCACGCTGCGCGCCGGCTGACAAGGCGGCCCCCGCAGGAGACACCCCGTCACCGTCGCCGACCGCACCCAAAACCGCGCCTCGCCATATTGTGCGCATCACCCGCTCCTCTTTTGCCGATTACGCGGGCATGCTAGGGGCGAGCCATGACACTTCGGGGATGGTTCGATTACGCTTGCGTGTCAATGCCGCAGGCGCTCGACCGGATTTTAGTCGGCTTGCCAGAGATCCTGCCGAGGGCGAGGGTGATCGCCGGGGCGTCTCTCGCCAATTCGTCGAGCGCGGTCGCCACCGGCTGAGCGGGCGAGGTTAACCTCGCCGGGGTGCCGCGATCGGCGGCTAGTAGCCGAGGGCGAGGCCGTCCTTGCGCGGTTCGGAGCCGCCGATCAAAACGCCGCGCTGATGGTCGATCCAGATCGCCTGGCAGCCGCCGAGCGGCACTTCCTGCTCTTCGATCTGATGTCCGCGGCGCGTCAGATCGGCGACCAGCGGCAGGGGCAGCGTCGGCTCGATCTGCAACGCGCCTCGGTAGGGGAAGATGCGGGGGGCTTCGGCGGCCTGCTGCGGGTCCATGCCGCGATCGAGCAGGCGATGCAGGAACGTTGCGTGGCCGACGGCCTGGTATTGCCCGCCCATCACCCCGAAGGGCATCACGGCGCGACCGTCCTTGACCAGCATTCCGGGGATAATCGTGTGAAACGGGCGTTTTTTTGGCGCGATCGCGTTGGGATGGCCGGGGATGGTGCGAAACCCGGTGCCGCGGTTGTGCAGGATGACACCGCATTCCGGCGCCACGATGCCGCTGCCAAACCCGGAAAACAGCGAATTGATAAAAGAGCAGGCGTTGCCGTCGCGGTCGACGACGCAGAGGTAGACCGTGTCCTTGTGCTCGACCTCGGCCCAGCGGGACCCGGGCAACGCCTTGTCGAGGCGGATTGTGCCGCGGGTGCGCTCGGCGCGCGCCTCGGACAGAAAGCCGGCAACATCGACCGGCACCTGGTCGGGATCGCAGATGAAATTGTCGCGCACCCAATAGGCCGCCTTCGACGCCTCGGCCAGCAGATGCATTCTGTCGGCCTCGGTGAAGGTCTCGCCGTCGAGCGCATAGCCCTCAAGAGTGCGCAAGATCATCAGCGCCGCCATGCCCTGGCCATTGGGCGGGCATTCGTAGACATCGTAGCCGCGATAGCGGGCGCTGATCGGCTCGACCCAGTCCGAACGCTGATAAGCGAAATCCTCTTCCTCGTGTAAACCGCCGAGCGATTTGAGGCGAGCGACGATCTCCTTCATCACCGGGCCGTCGTAAAACGCCTCGCGCCCTTCGCGGCCGATGCGGCGTAAGGTTCTGGCGAGTGGCGGGTTGGCCATACGGTCGCCGGCGACGGGCGCCTGGCCATTGCGCAGGAACAAGGAAGCGGTTGCAGGATCGCGCAGTTTTGCTTGGTTGCGGCGCCAGTCGGCGGCGACCCGCGGCATCACGACATAGCCTTCCTCGGCCGCCCGCGCCGCCGGCTCGAGCAATTCGGCGAGCGGCCGGGTGCCGTATTCGCGGTTGAAGGCGCACCAGGCGTCGACCGCGCCGGGCACGGTCACGGCGTGCGGTGTCGGCACCTCGATTTCGTGGACGCCGTGCTCGACATACCATTCGACAGTGGCTTTGGCCGGGGCGCGCCCCGAGCCGTTGAGCGCCATCGGCAGCCCGCCTGCGCGCGAGTACATCACAAAGCAGTCGCCGCCGATCCCGGTGCTTTCCGGCTCGACAACACACTGCATCGCGACCGCCGCGATCGCGGCGTCGGCGGCGTTGCCGCCCGACCGGAGCACGTCGAGGGCCGCAAGCGTCGCCATCGGTTGCGAGGTCGCCGCCATCCCGTTCGCCGCCATCGCCGCCGAGCGGCCGGGAATATTGAAGTCACGCATGCTCGCTTCCTCGCCCTGGGCGCAAACAGCCCGCCGGCCGGGCCGGCGGGCATGTCGCTTGCCGGGCACTAATGCACCGTCCTAACTTGCCGGTCAATTCGCGACACGGGAACAAGATCGATCATGGATGGAAGTTTCGCGCCCTTGCGCTTTCCGGCCGCGACGCCGCCGCAACCAGGCGAGACCTTGGCGATCGCGCCGGGAGTTTTCTGGCTGCGCATGCCGCTGCCCTTTGCGCTCGATCACATCAATTTGTGGCTGCTCGAAGACGGGCCCGGCTGGACGATCGTCGACACCGGCTATGCCATGCCCGCGGCCCAACTCGCCTGGGAGCAGATCTTTGCCGGGCGTCTCGGCGGCAGGCCGGTGACGCGCATTATCGTCACCCACTACCACCCCGACCACATCGGGCTCGCCGGCTGGCTCGCAGAGCGCTGGCGGGCGCCGTTATGGATCACCGAAAAGGAATGGCTCTATGCAAGGGTCTTGAGCCGGGGCAGTGACGATTTTGTTCCGCTCCGGCGCGATTTTGCCCGCCGCGCCGGGCTCGACCCAGCCGCGAGCGAATTGTTCGGCGAGCGTGAAAAGAGCTATCGCCGCGGCGTGCCGTCGGTCCCACCCGCCTTTCGCCGCATTGTCGACGGTGAGGCGATCGACATTGGCGGGCGCCAATGGCGGATCGTGGTCGGCGAGGGTCATGCCTCGGAACTCGCCTGTCTCCATTGTGCCGAAACCGGCGTGCTGATCTCGGGCGATCAGGTGCTGCCGAGGATTTCGCCGAATGTCAGCGTCCAGGCGCACGAGCCCGACGGCGACCCGTTGGCGCGGTATCTTGCTTCGCTCGCCAAGCTGCGCGAGGCAGTGCCATGCGAAACCCTGGTGCTGCCGTCGCACAACCTGCCGTTTTTCGGCTTGCATCGGCGCATCGACGAGTTGGCGGGGCATCACGAGGCGCGGTGCGGAGAGCTCCTTGCCGCGCTGACGCGCCCACAGAGCGCCGTCGATTTGCTGCCGGTGCTGTTTCGCCGCCCGCTCGACCAGCATCAGACCGCGTTCGCGCTTGGCGAGGCGCTGGCCCATCTCCAATATCTGCAAGGCCGCGGTGCGCTGGACCGCGTGCGCGGGCCGGACGGCGTCGATCGCTTCACCTGCGCAACGCGGTAAGGCCAAGGGGGAGCCAAGCGCAGTGGCCGAACATCAACGGGAGAGGGGCCGGCCCATGCAAGAACCCCAGAACCGAAGCGGCGCGCCATCCCGCGGCGCGAAGAATTGGGAGATTTTGAGCGGCGGCTGCCTGTGCGGCGACATACGCTATCGCATTGAAGCACCACCCGTCGAAGCGCTCTTTTGCCATTGCTGCATGTGCCGGCGCGCGCACGGCGCCCCGGTGGTGGCGTGGCTGACGGTGCCGCGCGCAGGCTTAGCCGTCACCGGCAACCCCGTCGCCTACCGCTCGTCACCAAAGGCCCTGCGCTGTTTCTGCGGCCGTTGCGGCACCCCGCTCACCTGGGAAGCGGTCGCCAACCCGGCGCTCGTCGATGTCGGCATCGCCACCTTGGACGATCCCGCGGCGGTCGCACCCACCTTGCATTTGTGGACCGAGAGCCGCATCGCCTGGTTCGACACCTCCGACCATCTCCCGCGCTGCGCAACAAATGAACGCCCCCAGCCGGCTCGATGAGGTTCGCGGGGCCGCGCCCGTTACCGCTGCATGTGATCGCCCTTCGGTGCTATGATCGGTGGGTCACGCGATGACCCTTCCTCCCAGCTATTGAAGTCGAGCGCTGTCGATGCCGGATGGCAACCCGTCAAGTCCGCCCCTCGGCGATGGGCTTGCCGCCATTCAATCGCGGTTGCCGGGACCGTCGCCGGCGGCGCTCCGCGCGATCCCCGACCAAACCGTTCCTGACGCCAAGCCCGAGGCGACAGGGCGTTACCGGCGCCGGGTGGTGCTGGTGCTGCTTGGGCTGTTGGTCGCGGCGGGGCTCTATTGGGGATTGAGCTACCTCTTCGGCTACACCGACGACGCCTATGTGACCTCCGATCTCGTCGCCGTCGCCCCGCAGATCACCGGCCGCGTCGTCGCCGTGCCGATCGTTGACAACGAGACCGTGGCCAAGGGAACCTTGCTGGCCGAGATCGACCCGACCCCATTCCGGTTGGCGCTCGCCCAGCAGGCAGCCAAGCGCGTCGAGGCCGAGTCGCAGCTTGCGGTCGACCACGATCTCGTCAAGTCGGCGAAGTCGGCGCGCGACGTGTCCGCCGCCAAGGAACGGCTGGCGAGCGACAATTTGCGTCGCGCCCAGCCTATCGCCGCGTCCGGGTTTTTGTCGCGCCAGGCGCTCGACACGGCGACCGCCGACGCGCAAGAAGCCGCCGCCGCCCTGGCCGACGCCGAGACCGCGGTCTCCAAAGAGCGGCAGATGGAAGCGTTGCATGAGGCGACCATCAAGGCGATCACCGCCGAAATCGCTTATCTGCAATGGCAGCTCGACCAGACCAAGATACTGGCGCCGACCGACGGGACGATCACCAACCTGATCTTGCGGATCGGCGACCAGGCGGTGGCGAACCAGCCACTGATCGGCTTGGTCGACGCCCACGCCTGGCGGATCATCGCCAACTACAAAGAGAGCGTGATCCGCCACATGCAGGTCGGGCATCCTGCCTGGGTGTGGCTCGACGCCTATCCCTGGCACGTTCATCGCGCGGTGATCCAAGGGATCGCGCGCGGGATCAGCCGCCGCAAGACGCCTAACACGCTGTTGCCGTATGTCGAGCCGACGACCGACTGGATCCGTCTGGAGCGGCGGTTTCCGGTAACCGTTCTTTTGCAGAATCCGAAGCCGGACGTCACCCTGCACATGGGGTCCGACGCGCGCACCCTGATCCTCTATTAAGGCCGACCGGTGCTGCGCGAAATCCCGGGTGCGCTCGCCACCGAGCTGCGCTCGCTCGAGTGGCGCGGCAGGCGCGGATTGGAGGCCGCGGAGGCGGCGGCCTCGGTAACCTTGGCGGTGCTCGCCGCGCTGGCATTGCATTCGGGTGAGCCGTGGTGGGCGGCGATTACCGCCTTTATGGTGACCAGGGCCTCACCGGCGGAAGCGCTCGCGCGCGCCGCCATGCGGGTCGCCGGCAGCATCCTCGGTGCGCTCGCGGCGCTCCTCGTGTTGCGGTTGTTTGTCTACCAGTCGCTGCCGTTTCTGCTGTGCCTTTTCCTGTTGTCATGCGTCGGCTTGTTCGGGTTTGTCACCTCGCGCCACGGCTACGCCTGGCTGGTCGGCGCGGTGACGGCCTGCCTCGTTATGCTGATGTCGTTCGCTCAGCCGCAGGGCGCATTCGACACCGCGGTCGACCGCGTCATCGACGTGATGATCGGAACCGCGGCGTCGTTGGTCGTTTGCGCGCTCAGTCCGGCGCCGGCCGCTACCGGATCGACACCGGGCGCGGCGCTGCTCGATCCGCCGCCGCTCGCTTTCTGGCGCCGACGTTTCGGGGCGCAGCTGAGCGCCTGGCTTCCGGGCAACGGGCCGGTCTTGCTGCATGCCTGCCGCGGCGGGCTGACCGTCATGCTGTTGCCGGCATTGGCGGAGTGGATAGCACCGGTAAGCCCGGTCACGGTGGGGGTCACCGCGGTCATCGTCATGGGGATTCCGACGACCGCGATCATCCAGTCCGACAACCGTACGATCATCCAGCGCGGGGTGCATCGGCTTGTCGGCTGTCTGCTCGGCGCGCTGGTCGGTCTTGGTTGTCTTGCGTTCGTCGGCGACGACTTCCTGCTGTGGATCGTGCTCATTCCGCCAGGCATCTGGCTGTGCTCGCAAATCCAGACCGGCGCCACCGGTGTGAGCTATATCGGCACCCAGGCGATGTTCGCCTATCTGATGAGCATGCTGCAGGGCCAAGGCCCGCCGGACACGATCGCTCCCGGCTTCAACCGGCTGGTCGGGGTCATGGGCGGGCTGTCGATATTGTTTGTGGTTACGCTGATCCTGTCGCTGATCCCGCTGGCGCCGCCCGCCCCGGCCGCCGTTTCCGGCGATTAACCCCGCGCCGTCGATACTGAACTCGGCACCCGATCTTCAGTCGTCGAACGGGTTCTCGGTCGGAACACCAGTCGGCGCGAAATGCCGGACGTTCCGGGTCGCGACGGTCAGCCCATGCTCGATCGCCGTCGCCGCGATCAACAAATCGGCCCCATTGTAACCGATCCGGGCGCTGAGCCCTCCCCAGCGGCGCGCGATCGCGGTTGTTACCGGGAGAATGCGATCATCGTAGACGTCCAGGCTGCGATTGAGCCAAGCGGCTAACGCGTCGGCGAAACGCATGTCGAGCGAGCGTTGCCTTTCGATGCCTCGCTCGATCTCGCCAATGGTGATCGTGGAGAGAAACAGCAAATCCTCTGTTTTCTCGCTCAGCCAACGCAGAAATATCGGATTACGGCGGAGCCTAAACAGTTCAGAAAATACCATCGTGTCGATCAGATACATGGGGTCAATTGAGCCAAATAATAGCGGCGGCGAGGTGGACGGCGGCGAGGAAATTTTGCGCAGTCTTATCGTAGCGTGTGGCGATTGCGCGGAACTGCTTGAGTTTGCAGAAGAAGTTTTCGATCAGGTGGCGCTCTTTGTAGATATCGCGGTCGAAGTCGCGGGGCGCGAGGCGGTTTGTCCGCGGCGGGATGACGGCGGCTTTGCCGGCACGGGCCAGGGGTTCGCGGACACGCGCGTCGGCATCGTAGGCCTTGTCGGCGATCAGCCGATCGGCCGCGATCTGGGGCAGCAGCGCGTCGGCGCCGACCAGATCGTGGGTCTGTCCGGCGGTCAGCAGAAAGGCCAGCGGATTGCCGAGCGCGTCGACCAGCGCATGGATCTTGGTGCTCAGGCCGCCGCGACTACGCCCGATCGCCTGATCGTAATGTTTTTTTGGGAGCGCCAGCGCTGTGCTGATGCGCCCGCACGATGGTGCTGTCGAGCATCGCATACTCGTTGTCGGCATCGCCGGCGAGATGTACGAAGATTTTTTGCCAGACCCCGGTTTTGGCCCACCGGCTGAACCGGCGATGGGTATTCTTCCAGTCGCCCAATCGCTCCGGCAGATCGCGCCAGGGGATGCCGGCGCGGTAGCGATAGAGCACGGCTTCGACGAACCGGCGATTGTCTTGGGCGGTCGCGCCGACATGGCCGATCCGCCCCGGCAACCAGTCCCTGATCCGCTCCCATTGGTCGTCACGCAGTCCATATCGGGTCATAGGTCAGCCTTTTGTCAAAGCCGACCTTTCATTGATCACACAATTTCCAGTGTGGATAAACTCGTTTTACGATCTATACCTAATCAACAACTCGTATTACGGGTAGGCTTGCAATAATTGACGACACGCCTAGAACTTCACGTCGCGCGGCTTGATTTTCGCCCGCACGATTTTGAACCCACTCCCTCCCTGGGGGAACGCGAGAAGATGGTCGACGAAAGACGGCCGCTGCCCCGCGGCCTTCCGCACGAGCTTTTCGTAGTCGGCCACCGACAGCACCACGACCGCAGGCCTGCCACGTTTGGTGACGGTTTGCGGCTTTCCTTTTGAGGCCGCCTCGACGACCGCGCTGAAGCTGTTCTTAGCGTCTTGCAGCGACCATTCCCGTGGGTCCATAACGAGCCTTCTAGCTAGGTATCTGGACAGGAGATGGGCGCGTCGCGCGCGCCGGTCAATGCACCGCGCAGGTGTCGGCGATTGACAAGAGGCAGCGGCAACGGTCTGATCGACCCGCGAATTTTTGCCGAAATTGGGAGGGGGCATTGGCCAAGTTCAGGATCGCGACACCGGCGGGGGCGAGCTTTACCGTCGCCGGCGGCGGCTACGGCTATGAAATGGAGGCGCTGACGCCGATCGACGCCGAGATCTATGAGGTCCCGGCGGGCTCCGAGGACGAATTCGTCGCCGCCGCCAAGGACGCCGACGCGCTTTACGCCAAGGGCCGCCCGATCACCAAAAAGATGATCGACGGCTTGCAGCGCTGCAAGATCATCTCGCTCGGCAGTGTCGGCGTCAACTCGGTCGATGTCGAGGCGGCAACCGCCAAAGGTATCCCGGTCACCAATTGCCCCGACACCTTTATCGAGGAAGTCGCCGACCATGCGATGACCTTGATCCTCGCCACTCATCGCCGCCTGATCGAGCAGGACCGGATGGTGCGCGACGGGCGCTGGTCCGAGGGCCGGCCGGCCTTGCTCAAGATCCCGCGGCTGCGCGGCATGACCCTCGGCCTGATCGCGTTTGGCCACGTCGCCCGGGCCGTCGCCGAGCGCGCCAAGCCGTTCGGCCTGCACATCATCGCCTATGACCCGTTCATCGAGGAAATGGTGATGACCGAGCGCGGGGTCGAACCCGTGAGCCTCGCCGAATTGCTCGCCCGCGCCGACATCATCTCGATGCACACGCCGGCGACCGAGAGCGCCAACCGGCTGATCCGGGACGAGCATTTCCGCCAGATGAAGAAGACCGCGATCTATGTCTCGACCGGGCGCGGGCCGACCACCGACGAAGCCGCGCTGATCAAGGCGCTCGACGACGGTGTGATCGCCGGCGCCGGGCTCGACGTGCTCGAAAAGGAGCCGCCGGGCGGCAACAACCCGCTGTTGCGCATGGACAAGGTGATCCTGACCGCGCATGTCGCCTCGGCGACCGCCCGGTTCGACCCGGCGCGGCGGCGGCGGGTGGGCCTCGAATTGTCGCTGGCGCTCGGCGGCAAATGGCCGATGTCGTGCGTCAACCCGTCGGTTCTGGCCAAGGGCGACCTCAAGCGCTGGCAGCCGGTGTCGATGGAGCGCGGCCCGAATTCCTGAAGAAGAGGACGCTTCAGCGCAAAGGATGCTGAGGCGGGCGCAGAGGACGCGGAGCGTGAGGAGAAACCCTCAGCGACCTTCGCGCATCCTTTGCGGCCGTCGCGCTGAAAATGGCGTCGCCAAGCTGTCCCGGCCGCCCCCCGAAATAATCTGGGAAGAACGCCCATGCCCGACCAACCGATCCGCTATCCCGATCCCGGTATTAAAATCCTCGACCCGCGGTTTTCGGCGCTGGTGCTCGGCAACGCCGCGATCGAGCGGATCGCCGATGGCTGCCGCTTTACCGAAGGACCGGTGTGGTTCGGCGACGGACGCTACCTCTTGTGGAGCGACATCCCCAACGACCGGATCATGAAATGGGAGGAGGAGACGGGTGCGGTCAGCGTGTTCCGCAAGCCCTCCAACTATGCCAACGGCAACACCCGCGACCGCCAGGGCCGGCTCGTCACCTGCGAGATGGACGCGCAGCGCCTGACCCGCACCGAATATGACGGCACGATCACGGTGCTGGCCGACAGCTTCGACGGCAAGCGGCTGACGGCGCCCAACGACGTCGTCGTCAAGTCCGACGGCTCGATCTGGTTCAGCGACAACGGCGCCGGCACCCGCGGCAATTATCTCGGCCACACCGCACCGTGGGAATTGCCGTTGCGGGTCTACCGGCTCGACCCCGCCAGCGGCGAAATGACGGTGGCGATCGGCGACATGAAGCGGCCGAACGGCCTCGCCTTTTCGCCCGACGAAAAGCTGCTCTACGTCGTCGACACTCCCGGGGCGCTGGGACCGCGAACCGTCCAGGTCTACGACGTTGTCGACAATGGGAGCAGGGCCGCCAACGGGCGCCTGTTCTTCAACGCCGAGCCGGGCGGCACCGACGGCATCCGGGTCGATGTCCACGGCAATGTCTGGTGCGCCTTTTCCGGTGGCGAAGGAGAGGACGGGGTCGCCGTGTTCGCCCCCGACGGCGCCTTGATCGGCCGCATCATGCTGCCGGAGCGCTGCGCCAATGTGTGCTTTGGCGGACGCAAGCGCAACCGCCTGTTCATGGCCGCGAGCCAGTCGGTCTACTCGCTCTATGTCGAGACCCAGGGCACTGTCGGCGGATAATTCCTCGGGGTTGCCGCTCACATCGCGTGGTGTCTAGACGGCCGACGCGATCTCGTATCGCGCGGGCGAGGTCCCCAGGGGGCTTCGCGGCGCTCGCCACAACACAACCACAATTCGAGGGAGAGGAACGATGGCGCTTGGAAGACGCACGTTCATGTTGGCCGGCGCGGTGTCGGCGGCGGGGCTCGGCTCGGTCGCCAGCGCGGCGCAGTGGGACGGACAGAACCCCATCCGCTACCCCGACCCCAGTTTCAAGGTGCTCGACCCGCGCTTTCAGTCTCTGATCCTCGGCAACGCCGCCGTAGAGCGGATCGTCACCGGCTGCCGGTTCAACGAGGGGCCGGTGTGGTTCGGCGACGGCCGCTATCTCTTATGGAGCGACATTCCCAACGACCGCATCATGCGCTGGGAGGAAGAAACCGGGGCGACCAACGTGTTCCGCAAACCCTCCAACTACGCCAACGGCAACACCCGCGACCGCCAGGGCCGTCTCGTCACCTGCGAGATGGACACGCAACGCCTGACCCGCACCGAATACGACGGCACGATCACGGTGCTGGCCGACAGCTTCGACGGCAAACGGCTGACCGGCCCCAACGACGTCGTCGTCAAGTCGGACGGGTCGATCTGGTTTAGCGACAACGGCGCCGGCATCCGGGGCAATTATCTCGGCCACGTCGCGCCGCAGGAATTGCCGTTCCGTATTTACCGGCTCGATCCGGCAACAAAAAAGATGACGATCGCGGTCGGCGACATGAAGCGGCCAAATGGGCTCGCCTTCTCTCCCGACGAAAAACTGCTCTACGTCGTCGATACTCCGGGGGCTCAAGGACCGCGGACGGTCCAGGTCTACGACGTGGTCGAAGATGGCGCCAAGACGGCGAACCGGCGCCAGTTCTTTAATGCGGAGCCAGGCGGCACCGACGGCATCCGCGTCGATGTCCACGGCAATCTGTGGTGCGGCTTTTCCGGCGGCGAGGCCCAGGACGGGGTCGCCGTCTTTGCTCCCGACGGCAAGATGATCGGCCGTATTCTGTTACCCGAGCGTTGCGCCAACCTTTGTTTCGGCGGGCGTAAGCGCAATCGCCTGTTCATGGCGGCGAGCCAGTCGATCTATTCGGTCTATGTCGAAACGCAAGGCGTGCTCGGCGGGTAGGGGCAACGCATCAGCCGCGCAAGGCCGCGTGAACGGCGGTGTCGAGCGCGCTCAGAAACCGCGACCGATCGGCGCGGGTGAACGGCGCCGGCCCGGCTCCGCTCATCCCGGTTTCGCGCAGGTGCCGGGCAATCTCGCGCCCGGCGAGCGCGTTGCCGATATTGGCGGGGGTGAACGGCTTGCCGGTCGGCGGCACGACGCGCGCGCCTTGGGCGAGCGCGCGCGAGGCGAGCGGGATGTCGCTGGTGACGCAGACGTCGCCCGCAGTAATTCGCTCGGCGATCCAGTCATCGGCGGCGTCCGCGGCATCGCCGACGAGAACCATGCGCACGTTGGGGAGCTCGGGCGGGCGAATGGGGCGCGACCCGTTGGAAACGACGAAGACAACGAGGTCGAAACGCCCGGCGACCCGATACACCTCCTCACGCACCGGGCAGGCGTCGGCATCGACGTAAATCTGGGTCAATCCTGATCCGTCGAAAGATTTAGCCAGCCCCATCAAGGTCTCGGCCAGCTCATACCGTTGTAATGTCTGGCCGAGGCCCCGCGCCCGGAGCGTTGCTTGCAATCAGTACGGGCTGCTGCTGCCCCCAGCCGCAGGCTTCGGAGGCGCGTCCGAGCGCATCTCGGCAACCGCCGCCTGGCCGCCCATCGTGACAAAGCGGGTGTCGCCGCCGACGGTGACGAACATAAAGCCCATCTCGATCATCTTCTTGGCGTAAGCCGGCGCGCCGCAATGGATGCCGGGCTTGACGCCGTGCTTCTTGCAGCCGTCGAGCACCTTTTTGAGCGCGGTCATCATCCACTCGTCGGGCTTGTCGCCGCCCGGGTTGTGGCCGTAGGAGATCGACAGGTCGGACGGGCCGACATAGATCGCGTCGAGCCCCTTGACCGACAGGATCTCGTCGAGCTTGTCGATCGCCTCGGCGGTCTCGATCATGCCAAAGGCGACGACGATGTCGTTGGCCTTGGCATGATAGTCGGCGCCGCCGTAAAGCGAGGCGCGGATCGGCCCCGAGCTGCGGTAGCCGAGCGGCGCATAGCGCATCGAGCCGACAAATCTCTCGGCCTCGGCGCGATTGTTGATCATCGGGCAGATGACGCCGTAGGCGCCGGCGTCGAGCGCCTTTTGGATATGGGCCGGGTCGTTCCACGGCACCCGCACCAGCGGCACCGTCTCGGTGGTCGAGATGCCCTGCAGCATCGTCACCATCATCTGGTAGTCGATCATGCCGTGCTGCATGTCGACGACCAGCGAATCCCAGCCGTGATGGGCCATGACCTCGGCCGAAAAGCTCGACGGGATGCCGAGCCAGCTATTGATGACGGGCTTGCCCGCCTGCCACAATTCCCGCACCCGGTTTGCCCGCGCCATCCAACCCTCCTTCATGATCCAAGGCGACGATCCCGCCAGTTCAGCCGGCGGAAGTCAAGCGCCGGCGCCCCGATGCGCTGACGCCCCGATGCGCTGACGCCGGCGACGCGCTCACGCCGGCTGGTTTAGCCGCAACCCCGCCACCGGCCAGTCGACCGCGACCAGCCGCCCGGTCCAGGAGAGCGTTATGAACGCGGTCCGCATGTCCGGGCCGCCAAAGCAGATGTTGGTCGTCATCGGGTCGGGCATCGGATGATGCTCGACATGCCGGCCGTCCGGCGAAATCACCGTGATCCCGCCGTTGATCAGGGTGGCGACGCAAATCCGTCCCTCGGCGTCGAGCGCCAGCGAGTCAAAGCGCTGGTATCCGCCGACCCCGGCGACAAGCCGGCCGCCATGGGGCGACGGCCAGGGGTCTTTGCGCACGACGCCCGGCTCGACGATGTCGAAAGCCCACAGCCGCGCCGGTTCGGTTTCGGCGACGTACAGCGTCTTTTCATCGGGCGACAGGCCGACGCCGTTCGGCGTCACCATTGGAAACGCGACTTCGGTGATGGCCGCCCCGTCGGCCCTGGCGTAATAGACCGCGCCGCGATCCATCTCGCGCGCCCGCACCTTGCCGAGATCGCTGAAGTAAAATCCGCCTTGCCGGTCGAACACGAGATCGTTCGGCCCCTTCAGCGGCATCTCGCCGGCCGCGCGGTAGAGGCATTCGACGGCGCCGGTATCAACATCGACCCGTTCGATCCGGCCGCCGGCGTAATCCCTGGCCTGCAGGAAAGGGCGCTTGCGTCCGCCCTCGACATGCCATTCGAAGCCGCCATTGTTGCACACATAGCATTTGCCGTCGGGGCCGATCGCCGCGCCGTTCGGGCCGCCGCCGGGCCGCGCCACGACCGTCTTCGCGCCGTCCGGCGCGATCCTGGTCAGTGTGCCGGCGGCGATTTCGACCAGCATCACCGAGCCGTCGGCGAGCGCCACCGGCCCCTCGGGAAATTCCAGCCCTTGCGCCAAGGTGCGGATTTCGGTCGCCATGGCGGCGTCTCGTCAAGCCGCCGACATCAGCGACCAGTACCAGCCGAAAAATTCGCGATCGAGCCCGGTCGAGCAAGCCACGGCGTCGGCGTCGCCGGCCGCGCGCAACCCCCGGGCGACGCGGTCGGGGCCGTTCTTTCACCGGCGTGCGCCGCGGGCGCCATGCGGATCAGCTGGATGTCGGTGGTCGACGCGGATTTCGGAATGACGCGCAGCAGCACCGCCTGGTCCGGCTGGACCAGTCATCAGGCTCAGCGGCCCGAAGGAGACCAGGTCGCCCTCGATCGGGGTCGTCGCCAAACAAATGCGGCGACGATTTCAGGAATTGCAGCGCCAGCTTCCAGTTCCAGCTGGTTTGTAGCGCGCCCGCCGTGTCACATCGGCCTCGGCAAGCCAGGCGGGGACGGCGCCCGGCGCAACCGCGGCGGCGTCCGTCTCCTCGTTCGCCGCGACTGGCCTCGACAGGTCGACAAAGATCAGACCGTCCCGAATGCAGACCGGATAGCTCGCCAGACGCAGGCGCGCGGGATCGATCCGACCCGACAGATCGGGCTCGACAAGCGCCCGTCGGCCGCGAATTCCCAGCCGTGATAGGGGCAGATCATCCGTTCGGCCGACCCTTGTTCCGCCTCGCAAATCGGGTAGCCGGCATGGAGGCAGACATTGCGCAGCGCGCGCAGCCGGCCTTCGGCGTCGCGCGTCAGCAAAATCGAGCGGGTCGCGGCATCGAAGCGGACATAGCGGTTGGGCTGGTCGATGCGCGAGTTGATGGTCGACGGCGACCCACGGGCGCGGGAACAACCGCTCGCGCTCGGCGGCGAACACGTCGGCGCCGTTCAATAACTGCGGGTCGACGACGATCGCGTCATCTCCGCCGAGCCGCTCTCCGATCGCGGCGACACTGTCGGGAAGTTCCATTGCGGGGTTTGCCGATTTTCTGTTTGGTTGCGCCGTCAGACTGAACCCGACCCGGCAGCAAGGTCAAAAGATTTGTGCCGGCTTGTGCGACGCGGGCTATCGGTTTGGCGGCAAGCTTAGATTGGCCGCTCGCGGCCCGTGCGCTAGTTGCGATTGGGTGGCGGAAAGCTCGCGCGTCAGCGCCTCATTCTGCCGGCGGCACTCGCGCAGTTGGCGGCGCCGATGGCGCCCCTTGATCCAGGAGGCTACGGCCCCTATGACGAAACCGAAGAACAAGGCGACCAGAACCACCAGGTAGAGTGGTGCTTGCGCCAGGAAGGGCAGCGGCCACAGACCGAGCGACACCAGCTCGCGGTTGGAGGCCGCAAACAGGCTCACCACTGCTGCAATGACAATGACGCCTGCCCAATAGACCGCGCGCACCCGACGCGTCCCGCCCGCGACGGCTTATTGCTTACGTCCCGTCCTGGTTCAGCCGGTCGCGAAGCTGCTTGCCGGTCTTGAAGAACGGGATGTGCTTTTCGGCGACGCGCACACTGTCGCCGGTCCTGGGGTTGCGACCGACGCGGGCGTCTCGCCGTTTGACCGAGAAGGCTCCAAACCCACGCAACTCGACCCGATCGCCTCTCGCCAACGCCGTAGCGATCTCGTCGAAGATCGCGGTGACGATGACCTCGATGTCGCGCTGGTACAAATGAGGGTTGGACTCGGACAGTTTTTGCACGAGCTCCGATTTCGTCATGCCGAGCGCCGCTCCCACGCTTAGAGGGAAGGATCAGCCGAGCGTGCCAAAGCACGCGCGCGGGGTCAAGACGAAGGAGGCGCGGCTCGCTTGTCCGCGCCCACCCCGCATCGCCAAATCCTCCTGCAACCGTGCCCGGAAGGCAGGCGTCAGGCTTTGTCTTCGCCTTCGCCCTCACCCTGCCGCTCGGCATCCTGCCGCCGGGCGCGATTGATCGCAGCACCCAGAATGTCGCCGAGACTGGCGCCCGAATTCGGAGGACCCGAATTCGGCCATGGCCCGCTTCTCCTCGTCGACTTCCCGAGCCTTGATCGACAACGTCACCTTGCGCGTGGCGCGATCGATCGTGGTGATCTTCGCGTCGACCTTTTCGCCGACGGCAAAGCGGTCCGGACGCTGCTCGCTGCGGTCGCGCGACAGTTCCGACTTGCGGATGAAGCCGAGAAGGCCCTCGCCGACCGTCACCTCGACGCCGCCCTCGGTGATCCCGGCGACTGTGCCGGTGACGACCTCGCCCTTGCGCAGCTTGGACATCCCGCTTTCGAACGGGTCGGCCTCGAGCTGCTTGATCCCGAGGCTGATGCGCTCCTTTTCGACATCGACGTCGAGCACTTTGACGCGGACGGCTTCGCCCTTGTGATAGTTGTCGAGCGCGTCCTCGCCGGGCCGGTTCCAGTCGATGTCGGACAGATGGACCATGCCGTCGATGTCGCCGGGCAGGCCGATGAACAGGCCGAACTCGGTGATGTTGCGGATCTCGCCTTCGAGCTCGGTGCCGATCGGGTGCTCGTCGGTAAAGGTGTCCCACGGATTGGCCAGGGTCTGCTTGAGGCCCAGGCTGATGCGCCGCTTTTGCGGGTCGACATCGAGCACCATGACCTCGACCTCCTGGCTGGTCGAGACGATCTTGCCGGGATGCACGTTCTTTTTCGTCCAGCTCATCTCCGAGACGTGGACCAGGCCCTCGACCCCCGGCTCCAGTTCGACAAAGGCGCCGTAGTCGGTGATGTTGGTGACGCGGCCGCGGAACTTGGCGCCGGCCGGGTATTTCAGCTCGACGCCTTCCCACGGATCCGCTTCGAGCTGCTTCATCCCCAGTGAGATGCGCTGCGTCTCGGGATTGAAGCGGATCACCTGGACCTTGACGTTCTGCCCGATGTTGAGTGCTTCGGACGGATGGTTGATGCGCCGCCAGGCGATGTCGGTGACGTGCAACAGCCCATCGACCCCGCCCAGATCGACAAACGCGCCGTAGTCGGTGATGTTCTTGACGACGCCGTTGAGGATCTGTCCTTCCTTCAGGCTCGCGACCAGCTCCGAGCGTTGTTCGGCGCGGCTCTCTTCGAGCACAGCGCGCCGCGACACGACGATGTTGCCGCGCGAGCGATCCATCTTCAGGATCTGAAACGGCTGCTGCGATCCCAGCAGCGGGCTGATGTCGCGGACCGGACGGATGTCGACCTGGCTGCCGGGCAGAAACGCCACCGCGCCGCTCAGATCGACGGTAAAGCCGCCTTTGACTCGGCCGAAAATCACTCCGGTGACCCGGTCGTTCGCCTGAAAGCTCTTTTCGAGCTGGGTCCACGCCTCCTCGCGACGCGCCTTTTCGCGGGACAGCTGAGCCTCTCCGTTCTTGTCTTCCATCCGCTCGAGGAAGACTTCGACGGTATCGCCGATGTGGAGGATGGGCTCGCCGCTCCCGCCGGTGAATTCCTTGAGCGGTACGCGGCCTTCGGATTTGAGGCCGACATCGATCAGCACGGCGTCGTTTTCCACGGCGATAACCCGGCCCTTGACGACCGTGCCTTCGAGACCGCTTGCCATGCCCAAGGATTTATCAAGAAGCGCGGCGAAGCTCTCTGTCGCCGGCGCCCCCGTAGTCTGTGTTGCCAGTGCCATTCCTTCTCCTCGATCCCGTATCTGATAACCCAGCTCCACCGGGATCGGCGCAGAGCGCGCGGCCGCCAGAAGCGTGGCGCAGCCAATTCGGTTCGGTGGGCGCCCGTCATCAGCCGCTGATCGGCGCACTTTACACGAGTACCGGGCGCGCCGTTAGCGCGAACTGGCGAGAGCGCGTTCGATAATGTCGGCTGCGCGGGCCAACACCATGTCGGCATCGAGCGTCGTCGTATCAATGATCACGGCGCCGCGCGCCGCCGCCAGCGGGGCGGCCTGACGCCTGGCGTCGCGCGCGTCGCGTTCCTGCAGTTCGTGCAAGACATCTTCGTATTTGGCCGGCGCTCCGCTTGCCCGCAACTCGTCCAGCCTGCGGCGCGCACGCACTTCAGCCGCGGCGGTAACAAAGAGTTTGACGTCGGCCGACGGGCACACGACGGAGCCGATATCGCGTCCGTCAAGCACCGTACCCCGCGCCGGCGCCGGGGGTTGGGCCGCAAAACCCCGCTGAAATCCAAGCAGAACCGTGCGGACAGCGGGGTTCGCGGCGACGACCGAAGACGCCTGGGCTACCGCTTCTTCGCGCAGCCGCGGATCCGACAGCTGTCTCGCCTCGACGCGCCGAGCCGCGGCCTCGGCTGCAACCGGATCCGCGGGGTCGCCGCCGCCGTCGAGGACCAGGAACGCTGCTGCGCGGTAGAGAGCGCCGGTGTCGAGATGGGCAAGGCCAAAGCGCTCGGCGAGCCGCCGCGCCAGGGTGCCTTTGCCGGACGCCGCCGGGCCGTCGATCGCGACGACGAACGGCCGCTTGTCCGTCCGCTCGCCGCTCATCGCGGGACTACGCCGCGGCGGCGATGGCGCCGCCCAGCCGGTTGATCAGCCGGACGAAATCCGGAAAGCTGGTGGCGATCGGGGCGCCGTCGTCGATCCGCACGGGCTGGCGGGCAGCAAGCCCGAGCACCAGAAACGCCATCGCGATGCGGTGATCGAGCTGGGTCGTAATCATCGCACCACCTTCGGGCGGCCCGCCGTTTCCCTCAATGACCAGATTGTCGCCGTCGACCGCGACGCGCACGCCGCAGCCGGCGAGACCGCTGGCGATCGCCGCCAGCCGATCGCTTTCCTTGACCCTGAGTTCGCCAAGTCCGCGCATGGTCGTGCGGCCGCGGGCGCAGGCCGCGGCGACCGCAAGGATCGGGTATTCGTCGATCATCTTGGGCGCCCGCTCGGCCGGGATGTCGGCGCCGGTCAGGTTCCCGGCGCGCGCCCGCAGATCGGCCACCGGCTCGCCGCCTTCCTCGCGCGGGTTCAGCAGGGCGATTTCAGCGCCCATCTCAGCGAGGCAGTCGAGCAGCCCGGCGCGCAACGGGTTGATGCCGACACCCTCGATCGTGACCTCCGATCCCGGCACGATCAGCGCTGCGACCAGCGGAAACGCGGCTGAGGAAATATCGCCCGGCACCACGATCGGCGCCGCCGCGAGCTCGGGATAACCCTCGACCGTGATCCGTAGTCCGCCGCTCTCGGCCGGTTCCGCCACCACCTTTCCACCGAAATGGCGCAGCATCCGCTCGGTGTGGTCGCGCGTCGCCTGCGGCTCGATCACCGTCGTCGCGCCGGGAGTGTTGAGACCGGCCAGCAGCACCGCCGATTTGACCTGCGCCGAAGGCACCGGCAGGCGATACTCGATCGGGATCGGGCTTTTCGCTCCGGTCACCGCGAGCGGCAAGCGGGCGCCCTCGCGGGTCAGGAAATGCGCGCCAAACCGGCTCAAGGGGTCCGTCACGCGGCCCATCGGCCGGCGCCGCAGCGACGCGTCGCCGGTCACAAAGGCGGTCAGCGGATGGGTTGCCAGAATGCCGAGCAGCAGCCGCGCCGACGTCCCCGAGTTGCCGAGATCGAGGAGGTCCTCCGGCTCGGCAAGACCCCCGACCCCGACCCCGTCGACGAGCCAGCGGCCGTCGCCGGCCGGCGCGGCATGAGCGCCCAAGGCGTTCAGCGCCGCCGCCGTCGCAAGCACGTCCTCGCCCTCGAGCAGGCCGGTGATCTCGGTCCGGCCGACCGCGAGCGCTCCCAGCATCAGCGCCCGGTGCGAAATCGACTTGTCGCCAGGTATGCGGATCCTACCGGCGAGCGGTGTCGCCGGACGGGCGGATTGCAGCGGCGCAGGCTGGCGAGACGAGGGAGGATGGGCCATGACGGAAAGCAGCCCCGCAAAAGGATGGTTGACGGTTGCGGCGTTGGCGCCCCCAGCCCATATCGGGAGGCCGGCGAGCGCGCCGCCGCATGGATTTGCTTTTGACAGGGTGACGTCCCTGTGGCAATGGCGCGTCGACCGATCTCGACACAGACGGAGCTAAAAGGTGGCGAAGCCCGAATGGGGCACAAAGCGGATTTGTCCGAGTTGCGGGACGCGTTATTACGACCTGCTGCGCAAACCCGTGATCTGCCCGAAATGCACCACGCCCTTTGATCCCGAGGCGTTTTTGAAATCGCGCCGGACGCGGCCCGTCGCCCCGGTCGAAAAGGAAGTCGCACCCGTCGGCGGCGACGAGCTCGATGCCGATGTCGAAACCGAGGAGGGCGACGTCGTCGTCGAGGGTGAGGAGGCGATCCCGCTCGAAGAAGCCGAGGAAGAAGACGAGGAGCTGCTCGAAGACGCCTCCGAACTCGGCGAGGACGAGGACGACATGGCTGAGGTCATCGAAAATGTCGAGGAGGACGAGCGCTGACCCGGCGGCGCTGACCCAGCGGCGCTGACCCGGGTGCGTTTTTCGCTTGCCCGGGTGGGCCGGCATTCCTAATTTTCGCTAACGGTCGGGAACTCGGCGACGAGCGCCCGGCGGCGCGGGGCCATAGCTCAGCTGGGAGAGCGCTACAATGGCATTGTAGAGGTCACCGGTTCGATCCCGGTTGGCTCCACCAACAAATCAAAGGGTCCAGCCGAAGCGCCGGCTGGGCCTTTTGCTTTGTCGGAGTGCTGGCGGGCTGGGCCGCTCACAGTTCTGCGGCGATCTGGCGAATGATGTCGCGCAGCCACAAAATCGCCGGCTCCTCGCCGTGCTCTCGATGCGACAGCGCCATGATTTCGAAGGGCGGTGAGGCATAGGGCGGCTCGAACAGCTTGAGCCGATAGGCCCCGGCAAAAGCGGTCGCGAGGCGGCGCGGCAGCGGCGCGGCCATGTCCGAATGGCTGACCACCGCCAGGGCCGCCAGAAAATGCGGGGTTGTCAGGCCGACCGCCCGGCTCAGACCGCGCGCCGCCAAAGCGCCCTGCAGCAAGCCCACCTCGCTGCGCATGACCAGCCGCTCGAGGCCGTGGTCGACAACGTAGCCGGCGACCGCCTGCTCGTCCTCTCCGGTCGCCGAAATGATCAGATGCGCAAGCTTGGCGAGGCGTTCGAGGGTGAGCTCCTGCCAGGCGGCCGGATGACGGTCGCTGACCACCCAAACCCGGGTTTCCTCGAACAGCGGCTCGCACGCGAACCATTCCGGCACGCGCCGGAAGCTGCCGATCGCCAAATCCGCCCTTCCGGCCAGCAGCGCCTCGGCGACGCCGGTGTTGCTCGGCCGGATTCTGATCTGAGCGAGCGGCGCCGCGGCGCGCAACCGGGCAACGAGAGCAGGGACAAAGACGGCGCCGACATATTCGCCGCAGATGATCGTGAACCGCCGGGTGGTCTCTTCCGGGACAAATTCGGCGGGGGTCAACGCCAGTTGCAGCTGGAGCAGACCTTGCCGCAACCTTGGCGCGATCTCGGCGGCGCGCCGCGTCGGGGCCATCCCTTCCGGGCCGCGCACAAAGAGCTCGTCGTCGAGAACATAACGCAACCGGCTCAACGCGTGGCTGATCGCCGACTGGGTGAGGCCAAGGCGTTCGCCGGCCCGCGTTACGCTGCGTTCTTCGATCAGCGCGTCAAAAACCCGCAGCAAGTTCAGATCGAGATTGTTGAAATGAAGATTATTCATGGTTGCGATGCAACATAATCATTTGCGCGTGGGCGGCCGGGCCGCCAGAGTCGGGTCCGAGAGTTTTACAGCTTATCCGGAGACAGTGGTATGACGAGCTTCGTCAAATCGGCCCTGCTGGGTCTCGGGCTGGTGATCGGCGGCAGCGCGGCCGCACAGGCGCAGTCGGTTGCCGCGTTGCCCCCAAGTGGCGGCGCGCCCGTGACGCAAAGCGCCGTGAGCCAGTATGGCTCGACGCAGAGCTTCTTTCCCAAGCCGGGCGGCGCCGAGTTCTTCAGAGAACCGCACTACCAGCCGCCCGCCGACTATGCGGTGAACAAGGCCGACCATCCTTATTCGACGTCAATCGGTCCGAGCCCAGGGTCTCATTCGTCCGGATCCGATGCGCACTATCAGTCGACGGGGGTGGACAACGACACCTCCCGGCACCCCTATACCGCGGGCGCAGGGCCGAAGCCGAACTGAGCTGATCGCGGGGCTTTCGGGCACGGTTGGCGTTGGCGCCGCGTGGTGCAGCCTCGATCCTGGGAACGCCATCCCGCGTCCTGATTTGGGCGTGCTTCGCGCCTCGACGCGGTGCGACATCGCGCCGCGTGCGACGCGGGTGGCATGACGGCGGGTGGCAGCGGGGCCGCGCCACGGCGGCCACATTGAACTGAATTCATATTTGCAATGCGGAATAATCATTTGCGTGCAGGGGAAACCGCATGCAAATGCGCCCGGCGTGAATCTCGATCGATGACACTGGAGCGTTTTGAGATGCGGTATTCAACGACTGTCCTGAGCTTGGTCTTCCTTGCCGGCGCCGCGGCGTCGGCGCATGCCCAAAGCGTCGCGAACCTGCCGCCGGCGGGTACCCCGACCCTCCAACCCCGGGCTTCTTCCGCCCCCCAGGTCGCGGCCCCCAATCCCGGAAGCAACGTCGGCATTCCAGGCGCGGAAGCCTATCAGAAGCCAGCCGACTGGGACAGCAACCGCACCTACCATCTCTATTCGACAAGCGGCGCCGCTCCGAACCCCGGGAGCAATGTGAGCGCGAACAACACCGAGGCCAGCCCGCTGCCGCCGACTGCCGCCGTCAACGCACCTTATTCGAGCAGAAGTGCGGGGACGGGTCCGTCGCCGGGACGCTGATCTTAACGGTCAAGCGAAGCCGAGCAAAAAACCCGCCCGGGAGACCCGGGCGGGTTTTGTTGGTTAATCCTCGGTCAGCGTTTGGCGGCGAATATCCCGGAAGTGAGATAGGGCGTCCCGCCGGTCTTTTGAAAGGCGAAGTTGCCGCCGGTTTCAGCGGCCATCGGGCCGTAAAAGGTGCCGTTGACGCCGCCGGCAATTCCCGGCGCGTTAAGGCCAAAGCTGTAGTTGGCGCCCGACAGCAGCCGTCTTGCCTGACGAAGTGAAACTGATGCCGTCGTAGTTCATCACTTTAAAAGAACCAGTTTGACTGCCAAAATTGTAAGTCGCCTGCAATCCTCCGGACGCCAGGTATTGTGCGCCGTTGTTGACAACTGTGCCGAACATGCCGCCGTTGTAGGTGCCGACCACGTTGTTTTTCTGCAAGTTGACGATGTCCGCGGCGGTGGTCGGTATGCCGGCGACCCATGAGTTTATGTGCCCGACATCGGTCCGGGCCGCGCTGCTTCCGAAAGCCGGCGTGTCGAGCTCGCCGCCCCAATAACCCCATTGCAGATACTGGCAGCTGGTGCACAGCCCGTTCGGCAGCAAAGAGGCCGGGGCCGGCGCCGCACTTTGGGTGACCAGGTAGATATTTGACCCGCTGTTCGCGTCGGTGACCGGGACCGCGACCCCGTTAACCGAGGAGGGCGTTCCCGGATTCTCCATCACGGCGAACAAATTGTCGTTGATGAAGGCGATACGCGAATTGGTGCCGCCCGTGAGCGAGCCGTAGCCAAGGTTGACCGAGCTGATGGCGCTGTTGCTGGTGGTGGCGAAAGGATCGGAGCCGCTCAATTTGGCCATGACCTGCAGGTTGGCGGCGTTGGTGTTGATCGTCGCCGAGCCGGTAAGCGCATAGGGGATCGGGCTTGCGGTCGAACCAGGGTTGGGCTCCTTGGTCATGATCCCGCCAAAGTATCCGGTCAATTGCCGGGTCGTCTGCGTGGCGCCTGTGACGCTCTGCGGCGCCGTCGCCGCCGTCGCCGGTTGGGCGAATTGGTAGTTTGTGACCGCCTGGGTACCGGTTTGGGTCATCGAGCCCGGGGATGCGATCTCGCCCGGTCCGCAGCAATTGCCGTTGCTCAGCACGAGACCTGAAATACTCTTGCCGCCATAAAAGCTGTTGCCGTTCGCGTCGGCCGGCGTGACGTAGGGAGAGAAAATTCGGATCGGCTGGCCGGCGCCGTTCGCCAGATAGCTGCCGTGGATCGTGCCGTTGATGATCGGTTGTGCTGCGCTGGTGCCGTTGAGCGAGGCGTCGAACACGTTGCCAACCAGCACCACGATGACCGAGCTTTGGTTCTGTTGCGACCCGACGACGGCGAGGCTCGCCTGCAACGCCTTGGTTCCGCCGCTGCCGGTCGAGAATGTGGCGTTGAGCGGTGTGGCGAGGATCAGCGGCGAGACGCTGGCAGCGCCGGGCAGCGAACTGCCGGCCGGCAGGCTGATGAACGGGATGCTCGATTGCAGCGCAGCATCCGGCTGGATGTTGAAAGCGAGATAGCTCGGGGCGGTGGACGTCGCCTGGTAGAACGACGCGTTGACCGGGGTTCCGCCGTAGATGAATTCGCGCTGCGACGACAATGACGGGTTGACCGGCGTCAGGTTGGCATAGAAGAAGCTGTTGTCGGGCGCGACATAAGTCGTGCCGGTCACTTGGCCGAGCGGGCTCGATGTGCCGTTTCCGGAGGCGTCGAGGGTTGCCGTACCCGTGAGCAGCGGGAAACTGACCGTGCCAAAGGCGCCGCTCACGCTGAACTTGCCGTTGACGACATTGACGCCGGCATAAGGCGAGAGGGCGCCCGCAAAACCAGCGGCAGTACCCTGGTTCCCGGTGCTGAAAAAGCCGCCGGCGACGCCACTGACGGTGACCGGCGTCCCGGTGTTGCCGCTGCTCCCGGTGTTGCCGCCGCCCCCGGTGTTGCCGCCGCGTTGCCCCGCGTGGGGTTGCCGCCGCCCTGTGGGGTTGCCGCCCGTGGGGTTGCCCCCGACCGCCGTGCTGCCGACACTTCCCGTGTTGGTCCCCGTCCCGAAGCCGACCCCGGTTCCCGAGGATGGCGTGGTCGAGGTTTCAAATGAACCCGGCGTGGTCGGGCTGGTGAAGAATTGATTGAGAGACACGGTGGTGCCCCCGCCGACGGGTGTGGCCGTCGCGCCGGAAACCGAGACGTTTTGGTTGTTCAGCTGGACTTGCTGCACCACCGGAGTGACATTTTCGGGCTGCGGCTGGAGCGGCTGAGTTTTCGCCGCGGCCTCGACGCTGGCGGCGAAATTCGCCGAAATCACGTTGGCGATGCCGCTGTTCGTAACCGTCACCTCGGTCGGCGCCATCGGGGCGCCACCCGTGCCGCCGGCGCGGCCGTCGAGTTGGGCGAGCAGGGCGGCGGTGCGGCCGGGCGGCGCCGGCGCCGGGTCGGACGGCGAAGCGCCGGGCCCCGCCACGGTGACCTCGAAGCCGGGCCGGAAGATCGTCTGCGGAACCCCGTTGAGCCCGGTTACCGTGGCGCTCTTGCCAAACACAAAGATGACATCGAGCTTTCCGCCGGGCATCTGGTCGACCAGGACGACCCCGCCGCGGATGCCGATTGTCGCCGCCGGCGTGCGCATCGTGACCGCGTTCTCCTGCTTGCTGAGCTTGCCGCCGACAAAGCGGAAGACGCCGCGGGTCAGGCTCGCCGCCAGTTTGCCCGTGCCGGCGTTCGGGTCGTAGACGAATTGGTCGATGACCATGTTGGCGTTTGGACCGATCGACAGCGTCAACTCGTCGACGAACAGGACTTGCGTCTGACCGGAAGCTTCGGTCGTAATCCGCTCGTTGAAGACAACGTCCTGGCCCAGGACCAGCCGCCGCGGCAGGCCGCCGGGCGGAATGCCCATCGCGTTCGGGTTGACCGCGCTGTTGACCCCGACGCGCTGCTGGGCGAGGGCGGCCGGACCCGCCAGCCCGCTCCCAAGCATCAGGCAGCCGACGAGAACGGCGTGCCGCCAACGCCCGAAAGTCCCTGTCATCAAAACCTCGCCCAAAGCATTGTTTTCCTAAAAGTGGATTTGCGGACCGAGCAAGACCGAATTACTGCTGTAAGCGTAAATCGGCAGGTTCGACGAGATGATATCGCGTTCCAATTGCAGGACGATTGCGATCCTGGGCGTCACCGGAATGGCCTGGGTGAGGCCGAAGCGCCAGCGCTGGGTTAGCTGGCTGCTCGCCGAAAAGGTCGTGGTAGGATCGCCGCTGGTGTTGCAGCAAGGGTCCGGCGACGCGTAAAAACTCCATGCGCGGCCGAGAAAAAGCGAGGTTTCCCAAGGGTACGCCGTAATTTTGAACGGGGAGGCGTAATGCATGCGATACGCCCCTATCACCGCGTAGGTCGAATTCGAATAATACGGCAATTCGGTTGTCTGATCAAGATAGTCGAATTCCAGGTTCAGCTCGGCGTTTGCGCCAACCGGTTTGTTCGCGGAAAACGTGACAAGCTTGTCGCTGCCGTTGAGACCGGTGGACAACGGACGCTCGGTGGTATTTGTAAAATTCTTTCGACGAAACTCGAATACCGATTTGAGCAGCATGTCGTGCCACACGGTCTCGTCGTACTCCAGCCCGGTGCCGAAAGCTGCGAAATATTGCGCCTCACCCAGTCCGACCTCGTCAGCAATGACATATGGTTTAACCGAAGCCAGCACGTTGCCGAGCAGTCCGCCGCCGGGAAAGTTGATGCGCGGGCCGCCGGTCAATTCCACCAGGGCCAGGTCGAGGCGGCTTACATTCGAGTTGAAGTAATGGTTTATATAGCCGACCGCGGTCACGTCGATCGAATCGCGGCGCTGATCTTCGAGGTCATAGCTGTACAGCAGCGAGCCGCTGGCAAATACGCTCCCCGACGGTTGCTTTAAGAATTGATTGTTGAGCAGGACCGGGCCGATCGGCGACAGGATCAGCGGCGAGCCGGGGGCGACGTTGGCGTCGCTCTGATACTGCCCGCCGAGGAAGACATAGCCGGAGAGGTGATGGCGCGACGTGGCTTTTTCGATCTGCGCCATGTACTCGTCGATGCGGGCCCGCACCTCGGGCGGCGGGTTGCCCGCCGCGGCTTTCGCAAAATAATCTTGGGCGAGATCGTAGGATCCCATCCGAAAGTAAAGGGCTCCAAGCTCGAGCTGAACCCGAGGTAAATTCGGGTTAAACAGCAGCATGCGCTCGAACGCCGAGACTGCCGCCTCGTAATCGCCCACCCGGGCGGAAACGTCGGCATAGGCAAAGGTTGCGTCGAGATTGGCCGGGTCGCGCAACATCTGCTGAAACAAAGCGTCTTTTCGGGCCTGAAGACGGGATTGTTCATCGCCGGAAACCGGCTGCGCGAAGCTTGGTTGAGCGGCAAGGATCACCGCCGCGCAAAGAACGCCGCAGAAGCGGGCCAGAATGTTCGGAGGCCAAAAGAACTTTCGGCGCTTTCCCCCGAAGCGTTCACTGCTGTTTCTCCCGCCTCGTGATGGCGTCTGCCCAACCTCAGCGACTGTAGGTAGCCGTTGGCTCGACTGCAAGTCTAGGCGCGCCGGTGTCGGCGGCAGCTTCGGCTCGCCGATTTGGACTGCCGCCGGACTGGCTGCCATTTGGCCGCCGGGACGCTTGTTGACTGGGCCTGTTGCGCGGCACACTTAACAACGACAACTCGGTTGCGTCTTGCAGGCGATCGGCCAATCGAGGCAGGGAGGCCCGCTGGTGGAAATCACCGTTTTCGATGAGCGCGAGGCGCGCGACCCTGGCCAACGGGAGGCGGCGCTTATGGCGCTGCTCCCCGCGATCGTCGCCGCCGCAAAAGAACATTGCCCGGCCTATCACAGCCTTTTTGCGCAAATACGGCCGGACGAGGTCGTCGACCGGGCGGCGCTCGCGCGGTTGCCGCTGACTCGAAAATCCGAACTTATAGAGCTGCAGCGCCGGTCCCCTCCTTTTGGCGGGTTTGCGGCGGTGCCCGTCTCCACGTTACGACGAATTTTCGCGTCGCCGGGTCCGATCTACGAACCCGAAGCACGGCGCCCCGATTACGGGCGATTCGCCCGCGCGTTGTTTGCTGCGGGGTTCCGCGCCGGCGATCTCGTGCACAACTCGTTTTCGTACCACCTCACTCCGGCCGGAGCGATGGTCGAAAGCGCGGCAGAGGCTTTGGGCTGTCCGGTGATTCCCGCCGGCACCGGCCAGACCGAGCAGCAACTCAGGGTCATCGCGGACCTGAAACCGACAGGCTATGTCGGCACTCCGTCCTTTCTTAAAATCCTGCTCGACCGTGCCGCGGGCCAGGGATCGGACGCGTCGTCGCTGAAGCGGGCGCTGGTTTCCGCCGAGGCGCTTCCGACAACGCTGCGGCGCGAGTTCTCGCGCCGCGGGCTGAGCGTGCTGCAATGCTACGGTACCGCCGATGTCGGCGTCATCGCCTATGAAAGCCGGGATGCGGACGGCGAAACCGAGGAAGGAATGGTCCTCGACGAAGACGTGATCGTCGAGATCGTCCGGCCGGGA
Organism: uncultured Alphaproteobacteria bacterium; assembly: GCA_963775525.1. Taxonomy (GTDB): domain Bacteria; phylum Pseudomonadota; class Alphaproteobacteria; order ATCC43930; family CGMCC-115725; genus AP-15. Next base: position 56,004 of record CAVZJF010000024.1, read on the forward strand.
ACCGGCGAGCCGGTCGAGCCGGGCGCCGTAGGGGAGGTGGTCGTTACCACCCTTAGGCCCGAATATCCGCTTATTCGCTTTGCTACCGGCGATCTTTCCGCGATGCTGCCGGGGCCGCCTCGCAGTGTGCGAACAAACCATCGCATCAAGGGCTGGCTCGGCCGCGCCGACCAGACCACCAAAATCCGCGGCATGTTTGTCCATCCCGAACAGATCGTCGACGTCATGCAGCGTCACAAGGCGATTCGCCGCGCTCGCCTCGTCGTCGAGCGGCCGAACGGCGCCGACGAAATGACCCTGTTCGTCGAGATCGGCGATCCGGGTGAAGATCCGGCGAGAATTGCCGAAACGGTGCAGGCGATGACCAAGCTGCGCGGCACGATCAGCCCGATGCCGATCGGGAGTCTGCCTATGGACGGCACGCTGATCGAGGATCGGCGGCCACTTGATGAAATTCACTAAAACGTCATACTTTGTTCAAACGGAAGTCCCTTTTCACGCCCCATATAGGGGGCGTAAGGCTTAGCCTTACAGGTTTGTCCCCCAAACCTCGTAATCGGCCGGTTGCAACGGCCGACGGCCAAGCGGCTCCGGATTCCCCCTCCGGAGCCGCCTTTTTGTATTGCCCGACCTGACCGTTCGCGCGCCCTCGACCGCTGCGCACGCCGCAGGGGGCGCCTCTGACTTGACCGCCGAGGCTCTCGCCTGCCGTCGCGGTGGGCGTCTTGTCTTCGCCGGTGTCTCCTTCCGTCTTTCGCCGGGCGGCGCGCTGGTCGTGACCGGCGCCAACGGCAGCGGCAAATCGAGCCTGCTGCGCCTCCTCGCCGGCCTGCTGATGCCCGCGGCGGGGCGGATTTATGGGGAGCGGCGCCGACAGCGGCCGATCTTCCGGCCCATCGCGCCCGGCTCCACTACATCGGCCATCAGGATGCGTTGAAGCCGGCGATGACGCCGCGCGAAATGCTGTCTTTTTGGGCGGCGCTGTGCGGACTGCCGCCGGCGCAGCGGGTGTCGCGTTGCGAACAGGCGCTCGCCGCCTTTGTCCTCGAAGCGATTGCCGATTGGCCCTGTCGCTGGCTCTCGGCAGGACAGCGGCGGCGCGTGGCGCTCGCCCGGCTGCTGGCGGCGCCCGCATCGCTGTGGCTGCTCGACGAGCCGACCAGCGCCCTCGACGACGACAGCCAGGTCCGGCTCGAACAGGCGATCGCCGCGCACTGCGCCGGCGGCGGAATGGTGATCCTGGCAACCCACTCGCCGATCGCGCTCGATGCCCATGCGACCCTGGCGCTCGACCGCTTCGCGTGGCGCGCCGACGATTTCGATTTGGAATTTGCCGTTTGACGATGACGAGTTTTTTCGCACTGTTCCGCCGCGATCTGCAGCTCGCTCTGCGGCAAGGCGGTGACACCGGCCTGGTCCTCGCGTTCTTTTTGCTCGCGGTCGTGCTGTTTCCGTTTGGCATCGGCCCCGAGCCGGAGGTGCTGGCGCGCGTCGCCCCCGGCATTCTGTGGGTCGCAGCCTTGCTCGCGGCATTGCTGTCGCTCGACCGGTTGTTCCAGCCGGATTACGCGGATGGCGGCCTCGATGTGATCGCCTTGTCGCCGCTGCCGCTCGAGCTCGCGGTATTCGCCAAATGCGCCGCGCATTGGGTTTCGACCGGCTTGCCTTTAGCCCTGATCAGCCCGGCCTTGGCGCTGGTCGTCGATCTCGACCCGCGGGCGATTGAAACTCTGGTGCTGAGCCTGCTGGTCGGCACCCCGGTCCTGAGCCTGATCGGCGCGGTTGCCGCGGCGTTGACCCTGGGCGCCCGCCGGCAAGGCGTCCTGTTGTCGCTGCTGGTGCTGCCGCTTTACGTGCCGCCGCTGATCTTTGGCGCCGGCGCCGTCGAGGCGAGCGCGCTCGGCTCCGGACCGCGCGCGGATTTGCTGCTGCTCGGCGCGCTGACTTTGGCGGCGCTGGCCCTGTGCCCGTGGGCGAGCGCCGCGGCCTTGCGTCAGGCCCTCGAATGACCACAGACTGCGACCGCGTTGCCGCTGACCGGCGGCCTTGTTTACGCCATGGTAAACAGCTACAGGGCAACTTCCAAAGCCGATGATCAGCCGCCTTGCCAACCCGGCACGCTTTATGCGGATCAGCGCCGCGGTCCTCCCCTGGTGCGGCTGGGCGAGCGTTGCGGTCATCGCCGTCGGGCTCTATCTGGCGCTGCTCGTCGCACCGCCCGATTACCAGCAGGGCGAAACCGTGCGCATCATGTATGTCCACGTCCCGGCGGCGTGGATGGCGCTCAACATCTACCTGCTGATCGCGGTGGCGAGCGGCGTCGCCTTGGTCTGGCGCCATCCGCTGGCCGAAATCGCCGCCCGCTCGGCGGCCCCGATCGGCGCCGCCTTTACGTTTGTCTGCCTGACCACCGGCTCGTTGTGGGGCCGGCCGATGTGGGGCGCCTGGTGGGTGTGGGACGCCAGGCTGACCTCGGTGCTGGTGCTGTTCTTTCTCTACCTTGGCTATATCGCGCTGGTGAACGGGTTCGACGACCCCGCGCGCGGCGGCCGGGCGGGATCGGTGCTGGCCTTGGTTGGCGTCGTCAACCTGCCGATCATCAAATTCTCGGTCGACTGGTGGAATACATTGCATCAGCCGGCGAGCGTCTTGCGCCTCGGCAAGCCGACGATTGCCCTGTCGATGCTGGAGCCGCTCTTGGTCATGACGCTGGGCTTCATGCTGTTGTTCGTGACGATGCTGCTGCTGCGCATGCGCACGGAGCTCAACGAGCGCAAGGCGCTGGCGCTGCGTCTGAACAACATGCCCGCCCCGGCGCCGGCGCGTCCGCGATCGGAGCGGGCCGGGCCGGCGCATCCGGCGGCGCAGCGGTGATGAAGCGGCCGTGAGTTCCGCCGCCGCCTATTTCGCGATGGGAGGCTATGCCGTCTTTGTGTGGCCGGCGTATGCGCTCGCTTTCGCGGTGTTGGGCGGGCTTGCGCTCGATTTCGTGGCGGCGCTACCGCGACAGCCGGCGCAACCTGGAACGGCTGCAGCAGCAAATCGGCCGGCGGCGATGACCCGCAAGCAGCAGCGCCTCGGCATGCTGGCGCTCGGGATGAGCGCGCTGGCCGGCGCCACGGCGTTGGTGCTGACCGCGTTCAGCAACAACCTCGTCTTTTTCTACAGCCCCAGCGATCTGAAAACTCAGGCGATTTCGGCGGAGCGGCGAGTGCGGATCGGTGGCCTGGTGGAAGACGGCAGCGTCCAACGCGGCGCCGACAGCCGCATCGCTTTTCGCATCACCGACGGCAAGACCGACATCCCCGTCGTCTATCGCGGCATCCTTCCGGATTTATTCCGCGAAGGGCAGGGGGTCGTCGCCGAAGGAAAGCTGAGCCCGGATGGCGCTTTTTCCGCCTCGACCATCCTCGCCAAGCATGACGAGCGGTACATGCCCCGCGAAGTCGTCGATGCGCTGAAAAAGTCCGGGCACTGGCAGGAAGGCGCGGCGACCGAGGCTGCCGCGGCGCCGCTGAAACCCGGCCCGCCGGGCGCCGGCCGCTAGCGGGGGGCAAAGCCGGTGCCGGGCAGCAGACACGATCCTCACCCCCCCGTCCTGCGTGACGCCGCGTAAGCGCGGCAGAGCTTCGGCATGCCGCGCAAGCTTCTGTTTCTGCTGCCGGTGGCGCTGTTCGCGGCGCTGCTCGCCGCCTTCGCGGTTGGGCTGAACCACGATCCGAGCCTGCTGCCCTCGGCATTGATCGACCGGCCGGCCCCAAACTTTGACTTGCCGGGTTTGTACGATCCGGCAAAAGGGCTGACCCGCAAGGACCTCGCCCGCGGCGTCACAGTCGTCAATTTCTTCGCATCATGGTGCGCGCCCTGCCGCGAGGAGCAGCCGGCGTTGATGACGCTCGCGCGTCAGCCCGGCGTCACCCTCGATGGCATCGCCTACAAGGACAAGCCCGTGGATTCGCGCCGTTTTCTCGACGATCTCGGCAATCCATACCAGCGCGTCGGCATCGACCAGGACGGTACGAACGGGATCAATTTCGGGGTTTACGGCGTGCCCGAGACTTACGTCGTCGATCGCGCGGGCCATATCCGCTACCGTCATGTCGGGCCGCTTACCGAGCAGGACGTCGACCACAAGATCCTGCCGCTGATTGCGCGCATCACATCCGAGCCCGCCAAGCAGCCCGCCGCCGAAGAGTGACGTCGATCAGATATCGAACAGCAGGCGCGACGGATCCTCGACCAACTCCTTGATCCGAACCAGAAAGCCGACCGCTTCGCGGCCATCGACAATCCGGTGGTCGTAGGACAGCGCGACGTACATCATCGGTCTGATCTCGATCGTTTCGGCACCTGGGCTCGGCCCCGGCGCCGCGACCGGGCGGCGCTCGATCTTGTGCATGCCGAGGATGCCGGATTGCGGCGGGTTCAGGATCGGCGTCGACAACAGCGACCCGTAGATCCCCCCGTTCGAGATCGTGAAGGTGCCCCCGGACAATTCGTCGATCGACAATTTGCCGTCGCGCGCCTTATGGCCGAGTGCCGCGATCTCCTTCTCGATCTCGGCAAAGCTCAGCCGGTCGGCGTCGCGCAAGACCGGCACGACGAGGCCCTGCTCGGTGCCGACGGCGACGCCGATGTCATAGTGGTTCTTGTAGACGATGTCGTCGCCGTCGATCTCGGCGTTGACACCCGGGATTTCCTTCAGCGCGGCGATCGCGGCCTTGACAAAGATCGACATGAAGCCGAGCCGGGCGCCGTGCTTTTTCTCGAACGTCTCGCGCCACTGCTCGCGCAACGCGATCGTGCGGCTCATGTCGATTTCGTTGAACGTGGTCAGCATCGCGGCGGCGTTCTGTGCCGCCTTGAGCCGCTCGGCGATGCGCCGCCGCAGCCGCGTCATCCGTACCCGCACCTCGCGCTCGGCAACCGGCGGCGGCGGTGAAGGCGTGGGGGCAGGCGCCGCATCCGGCGCGGCGACTGCGGGAGGCGTCGATGCCGGGCGCGCCAACGCCGTGATCACATCCGCCTTGGTGATGCGGTCGCCGGGTCCGGTCGCGGCGATCGCGGCGGCATCCAGCCCGCTTTCCGCGACGAGCTTGCGCACTGCCGGCCCCGAGCGTTCGAGCGCCGTTGCTTTGCCGTCACCCGACGCGTTCGGATCGGCGCCGTCGCGAGAAGGTGGCCAACTCTGCGTGGCTTGCTGCCCCTCACCCTCCCGCTGCGCGGGTCCCTCCCTCTCCCCGCGTGCGGGAGAGGGTTGGGATGAGGGGCAACCGGGTCCGGCTCCGCTGCGGTACCGGCGCTCTCGGCAATGCGGCCGAGGACGGCGCCGACCGGCAGGTTGGCGCCTTCGCCGGCGACGATTTCGGCGAGCGTCCCGGCCGCCGGCGCCGGCACCTCGACGTTGACCTTGTCGGTTTCGAGCTCGACGACCGGCTCGTCGACCGCGACCGCGTCGCCCGGCTGCTTCAGCCATTTCGCCACCGTCGCCTCGGTGACCGATTCGCCGAGGCTCGGCACCTTGATTTCGATTGCCATCGCTCGCCACCCAACGCGATCAGACGGCGAGCGCGTCGCCGACGAGTTGCGCCTGCTCCTCGACATGGCGCTTGAACAGGCCGGTCGCCGGCGACGCCGCCTCGGCGCGCCCGACAAAGCGCGGGCGCCGCGCGGCGACGTCGAGACCCGACAACACCTGCTCGATGCGGCGGTCGACAAAGTTCCAGGCGCCCATGTTCTGCGGCTCTTCCTGGCACCAGACGATCTCGGCGTTGGGCCAGCGCGCCAGCAGCTTGGCGAGCGTCTTGAACGGGAACGGGTAGAGCTGCTCGACCCGCAGCAGCGCCACCCGGTCGCCGCCACCCGCCACCCGCGCCTTCGCCAGGTCGAAATAGATCTTGCCCGAGCACAGCACGACGCGGCGGATCTGGTCGTCGGCGGCGATCGGCCCGGTCTCGTCGATGACGCGGTGAAACGAGCTTCCCGGCCCCATCTCGTCGAGCCGCGAGGCTACTTCCTTCGCCCGCAGCAGGGATTTCGGGGTGAAGACGACGAGCGGCTTCCTAAAATTGCGGCGCACCTGACGCCGCAGCGCATGGAAGTAATTGGCGGCCGTCGTCAAATTGCAGACCTGGATGTTGTCCTCGGCACAAAGCTGCAGGTAGCGTTCGACCCTGGCCGAGGAATGCTCCGGCCCCTGGCCCTCATAACCGTGCGGCAGCAGCAATACGAGCCCGCTCATGCGCAGCCACTTGGCCTCGCCGGCGCTCAAGAACTGGTCGATGATGACCTGCGCGCCATTGGCGAAATCGCCGAATTGCGCCTCCCACAGCACCAAAGTCGCCGGATCGGCGAGGCTGTAGCCGTATTCGAACCCGACCACGCCCACCTCGGAGAGCGGGCTGTCGACGATCTCAAACGGCGCCTGTCCGGTGCGGACATGATTGATCGGGACGTAGCGCGCTTCGCTCTCCTGGTCGACCAGCACCGCGTGCCGGTGCGAAAAGGTGCCGCGGCCGCTGTCCTGCCCGGACAGGCGCACATGCGTTCCCTCGGCGCACAAGGAGGCGATCGCCAACGCCTCGGCGGTCGCCCAGTCGATGCCGTCGCCGGTCTCGATCGCGGCGCGCTTGGCGTCGAGCTGGCGGGAAATCTTGGGGTTGAGCCGAAACTCCTCGGGCGCCGTCGCAAGCCCCCGGCCCAGCTCCCGCAGCAGTTCGGTCGCGACGGCGGTGTCGCCGCGGCGGTCGCCCTCGGACGCTGCGGCGAGCCCGGCCCACGCGCCTTCGAGCCAGTCGGCCTTGTTCGGGCGATAACTTTTCGCCGCCTCGAACTCGCTTTCCAGCCGGCCGACAAAGCGCGCCGCCGTCGCCTCGGCCTCGCCCTCGGCGATGACCCCCTCGGCGACCAGCCGCGCGGCATAGATCTGCCGGGTCGTCTCATGGCGTGCGATCGTACGGTACATCAGCGGCTGCGTGAACGCGGGCTCGTCGCCCTCGTTGTGGCCGTGGCGACGGTAGCAGAACAGGTCGACGACGACGTCCTTGCCGAATTCGCGGCGGTAGTCGGCGGCCGCGACGGCGACCTCGACAACCGCCTCGGGATCGTCGCCGTTGACATGGAGGATCGGCGCCTGCACCGCCTTGGCCACGTCGGAGGGGTAGGGGCTCGACCGCGCGGCGGAGGGTGCGGTCGTAAAGCCGATCTGGTTGTTGACGATGACGTGGATCGTGCCGCCGGTGCAAAAGCCGGTCAGCTCCGACAATTCCAACGACTCGGCGACCAGCCCCTGCCCGGCGAAGGCGGCGTCGCCGTGCATCAGGATGCCGGCGACCTCATGCCGCGCGTCGTCGCCGCGCTGCTGCTGCTTGGCGCGGACCTTGCCGAGCACGACCGGGTTGACGGCTTCGAAATGCGACGGGTTGGCGGCCAACGACAGATGCACCGTCCGGCCGGCGATCTCGCGGTCGGCCGAGGTGCCGAGATGGTATTTGACGTCGCCCGAGCCGTGGACATGCTCGGGATTGGCCGAATTGCCCTGGAATTCGGAAAAGATCGCGGCATAGGGCTTGCCGACAAAATTGGCGAGCACGTTGAGCCGGCCGCGATGCGGCATGCCGATCACGTATTCCTCGACCCCGAGCGCGCTGCCGCGGCGCAGGACCGCCTCCAATGCCGGCATCAGCGATTCCGCACCCTCGATGCCAAAACGCTTGGTGCCGGTGTAGCGCCGGTCGAGAAACCGCTCGAAGGTCTCGGCGGTCGTCAGGATGTCGAGAATTTCTTTCTTTTCCGCTGCCGACAGCGCTGACCGGCGTTGGCGCCTTTCGAATTTCTCCTGGATCCAGGCGCGCTCGGCCGGCACCTGGATGTGCATGTACTCGACGCCGATCTTGCCGCAATAGGTGCGGCGCAGGATCGCGATGATCTCGCGCAGGCTGGCGCGCTCGCGGTCGAAGACGTTGTTGAGGAAAATCTCGCGGTCGAGGTCGGTCTCGGCAAAGCCGTAGCTGCGGTAGTCGAGCTCGGGGTAAGGCCCGCGCTTGTCCAGGCCGAGCGGGTCGAGATCGGCTTCGAGATGGCCGCGCACCCGATAGGCGCGGATCAATTGCAACGCGCGGATCGAGTCCGAGGTCGCCTGGCGCAGCGCCGCCGCATCGGGAGCGGTCGCCGTCGCACCGTTGCCGTTCGGCCTTGCCGGCGCTCTTTCCCAAACCGGCGCGCGCAATTCCGCGAGTGCGGTCGACCCGTCCTCGCCGATCTCGGCGAAGAACCGGCGCCAGCTCTCGTCGACCGAGCCCGGGTCGTCGAGAAACCGCGCATAGAGATCGGCAACAAACCCGGCATTGGCGCCGGAGAGAAAACTCGCACCGTCGATATCAGCCATCGGTAACTCTGACATCCTTTTCCGCTGACGCCGGCAAAGGCTGGGGGCCGATACCAGCTTCCACCGATTTGACAATATAGGGAGACGGCGCTGAAGATTCCCCGCGGATTACTGCTTTGCGTCCCGCGCAAAGGTGGCGGGTGCGACGATCCGAATACCCCGGAACGGATCGAGCGCGAGCAGGTCGGCGTCGCCGCTCACGACAAGGTCGGCATGCCCGTTGACCGCGAGTTCTAGAAATTTGTCGTCTTTGGGATCACGGCAGGCAACGATGCGCTCCGTGATAGTGACCGATTCCGCCGCCGCCAGTACATCCTCTAGCCACAGAAGGAAGCGCTGTGGGATTAGCGGGGCAAGGCGCGGTCGTGCCAGAGTGATGAACAGTTCCTGCTCAGTCGTGGTGGATTTGAGAAGACGGTCACGTTCCGCAGCAAGATGAACCGCATCGTTTGGTCGTGATCTCTCCTTGAGCGCCGCGCTGATGAACACATTCGTATCGACGACAACCCTCATCGGATAAGTGGCTGTGCCTCGGTGCGCGCCTCATCAATCAGCCGGTCGATATCGTCGTCGGTCAGGCCGGCCGCGATGACACGCAGGCGCGCCTCGCGACGGCCGGGGATTAGTTCGTCAGGCTGGATCGTAACCGTGACGCGATCGTGCGGATCGAGCCCGCGGCGCGTCAGCTCGGCGGCAACCTCGCTCACCGTGGTCTCGATCACTTCGGCTTGCTGCCTCATCGGGCCCTCCTTATCCTTATCTGGATGTGCGGAGCGGTAGCTTCAAACTACATGGGCATAAGACGCATCGGGGTAACACCGGAGCCCTCAAGTCGACGAAGCTCACCATCAACCGGGTGGAGCTCGCCCTCCAATTTCGCTTGGTTGACGGTGCCGAACGGCCCCAGGCCCCAGAGCGTAGACGCTGGCCAGTCGGGACGAAAGATTGCCGCCGCTACAGCGATCCACACCGCGGCACCGACGCACCACAGCCTAAGAAGACCCGGCTTCCAATTGATTCCGGTGGGCATGACCCAGGCCGAGCACCGCCAACTTAGCCCCGTTACATCGGGGATCTTCAGACTATAGGGCAACTCCGCGAGGCCGAACCAGCCTGCATGTCTGCGAACGCTGCTTCTAAGCCAATTACCCCCGCAGCACGTCGCGCATCGTCGTGCCGATTTCGGCGGGGGAGCGGGCGACGGTGACGCCGGCGCTGCGGAGCGCTTCCATCTTGTCTTCGGCGCCGCCCTTGCCGCCGGCGATGATCGCACCGGCATGGCCCATACGGCGGCCGGGCGGGGCGGTCGAACCGGCGATAAAGCCGACCACCGGCTTTTTCTTGCGCGACGATTTGAGAAACGCGGCGCCGTCCTCTTCGGCGGTGCCGCCGATCTCGCCGATCATGACGATGGCCTCGGTCTCGTCGTCGCCCAGCAGCATTTCGAGCACTTCGACAAAGTTGGTGCCGTTGACCGGGTCGCCGCCGATGCCCACACAGGTCGTCTGGCCGAGCCCGACCGCGGTCGTCTGCGCCACCGCCTCATAGGTCAGGGTGCCCGAGCGCGAGACGATGCCGATCTTGCCGCGGCGATGGATGTGCCCCGGCATGATGCCGATCTTGCATTCGTCGGGAGTGATGACGCCCGGGCAATTGGGGCCGATCAGCCGCGTCCTGGTGCCGGAGAGCGCGCGCTTGACGCGGACCATGTCGACAACCGGGATGCCCTCGGTGATGCAGGCGACGAGCGGGATCCCGGCATCGACCGCTTCGAGGATCGCGTCGGCGGCAAAGGGCGGCGGCACGTAGATGACGCTGGCGTCGCAGCCGGTGGCGGCCACCGCCTCTTGCACCGTGTTGAACACCGGCAGGTCGAGATGGCGGGTCCCGCCTTTGCCCGGTGTGACACCGCCGACCATTTTGGTGCCGTAGGCGATCGCCTGCTCGGAATGAAAGGTGCCTTGCGAGCCGGTAAAGCCCTGGCACAGGACTTTGGTCGCGGCGTTGACCAGGATCGCCATCAGCGCGCCTCCTCGACAGCGGTCACGATCTTCTGCGCGGCGTCGGCGAGGTTTTCGGCCGCGAGAATCGGCAATCCCGATTGCTGCATGATTTTCTTGCCGAGATCGACATTGGTGCCTTCGAGGCGCACCACCAGCGGCACATGCAGATTGATCTCGCGCGCCGCGGCGACCACACCCTCGGCGATCACGTCGCAGCGCATGATCCCGCCAAAGATGTTGACCAGGATGCCTTCGACATTGGGGTCGCTGAGGATCAGCTTGAACGCGGTCGAGACCCGCTCGCGCGTCGCCCCCCCGCCGACATCGAGGAAATTGGCCGGGCTGCCGCCATAAAGCTTGATGATGTCCATCGTCGCCATCGCCAGACCGGCGCCGTTGACCATGCAGCCGATATTGCCGTCGAGCTTGATGTAGTTGAGCGCGTGCTTGCCGGCCTCGACCTCGGTTGGGTCCTCCTCGTCCTCGTCGCGCAAGGCGGCGATCTCGGGATGGCGGAAGAGGGCGTTGTCGTCGAACCCGATCTTGGCGTCGAGCGCCACAAGCTCGCCCGCACCGGTCACGACCAGCGGGTTGATCTCGGCGATCGAGCAGTCGAGCTCGGTAAATGCCTGGTAGAGCGCGGTGACGAATTTGACCGCGATCCCGACCTGCTTGCCTTGGAGCCCGAGGCCAAAAGCGATCTCGCGCGCATGGAACGGCTGGATTCCGCTCGCCGGGTCGATCGCGATCTTGAGAATTTTTTCCGGCGAGTGCTCGGCGATCTCTTCGATCTCGACCCCGCCCTCGGTCGAGCCGATCAGGGTGATGCGGCCGGTTTCGCGGTCGATCAGCATGCCGAGATAAAGCTCGCGGGCGATGTCGCAGCCTTCCTCGACATAGACGCGCTTGACCTCGCGCCCGCCGGGGCCGGTCTGGTGCGTGACGAGATTATGGCCGAGCAGGGATTTGGCGGCGGCGGCGACCTCGTCCTCGGTGCGGACGATCTTGACGCCGCCCGCCTTGCCGCGCCCGCCGGCGTGAATTTGCGCCTTGACCACCCAGACCGCGCCGCCGAGCCGCTTGGCGACCCCGACCGCCTCGGCGGCGGTGTAGGCGACGCCGCCGCGCGGCACCCTGACATCGAATTTCGCCAGCAGCTCTTTTGCCTGGTATTCGTGGATGTTCATCGGATCACCCCGCCGCCGGCATTTTCTTGACGATTTCGACCAGCTCACGCACCGCGGCGACGGATTTTTCGAACTCGGCCTTTTCGTCGCGGTTGAGCTCGATTTCGACGATGCGCTCGACGCCGCCGGCGCCGATTACCACCGGCACGCCGACATAGAGGTCCTTGACGCCGTACTCCCCGGTGAGCCAGGCGGCGCAGGGCAATACCCGCTTCTTGTCGCGCAGATAGGCCTCGACCATCGCGATCGCCGAGCTCGCCGGCGCGTAAAACGCCGAGCCGGTCTTTAGCAGGCCGACGATCTCGGCGCCGCCGTCGCGGGTGCGCTGGACGATCTTGTCGAGCCGCTCCTTGGTCGTCCATCCCATCTTGACGAGATCGGGCAGCGGGATGCCGGCGACGGTCGAATAGCGCGGCAACGGCACCATCATGTCGCCATGGCCGCCGAGCACGAAGGCGCTGACATCCTCGACCGAGACCTTCAGCTCCTCGGCGAGGAAATAGCGGAACCGGGCGCTGTCGAGGACCCCCGCCATGCCGACGACGCGGTGCGCCGGCAGGCCGCAGGCCTCGCGCATCACCCACACCATGACGTCGAGCGGATTGGTGATCGTGATCACAAAGGCATTGGGGCAATGCTTCTTGATCGCCCGGCCGACGGTCGAGATCACCTTGGCGTTGGTGCCGATCAGGTCGTCGCGGCTCATGCCGGGCTTGCGCGCGATGCCGGCGGTGACGACGACGACATCCGCCCCCTCGATGTCGGCATAGTCGTTCGAGCCGTTGACGATCGCGTCATAGCCCTCGATCGTCGAGCCCTCGACGATGTCGAGCGCCTTGCCCTGCGGCACGCCGTCGACGATGTCGAACAGGACGATGTCGCCCAATTCCTTGAGCCCGGCGAGCAGCGCAATGGTGCCGCCGACCTGCCCCGCGCCGACCAGCGCGATTTTGTTGCGTGCCATGGGAATGCCTCGTCATTGCGGCGCCGAGCGGGAGGCGCAAACCGGCCCGCGTCTTACCGCGATTTCCGCGATCGGGCAAGGCGGCGGCTGGCCGGGCGCCTTTCGACACAGCCGCACGCGGCGGCCGCCCGGCGCTGCAAGATCGGCGATTTGAGCGCCGCGCGCGGCTGCGCGTAAACGTCGGTCGACACGGCGCCGATTTTCGTCTTGAAGACTGGCGCCCCAGCAACTGGTGGCAGGAGAACCCGATGGCGGGCCCAACCGGCGATATCGCGTCCTCGACCGAGGTCATCCCGGCCGGGCACGCGGCGCCCAGCGACAGGAGGAGCGCGACGGCCCGGCGCCGCCGACCGGGATCGCGGGGCTGTCGCTCGCCGCCCTCGGCATCGTGTTCGGCGATATCGGGACGAGCCCGGTCTACACCTTTCGCGAGTGCTTCGACCCGGAGCACGGGGTAGCGCTTTCGCCCGAGAATGTGCTTGGCATCCTGTCGCTGATCGTGTGGGCGCTGATCCTGGTGGTTGCGGTCAAATACGTCCTGTTGATCATGCGCGCCGACAATCAGGGCGAGGGCGGCATCCTGGCCTTGCTGGCGCTCGCCCAGGAGGCGGTGGCAGGCCCCGCGCGCGCGCACCGTTCTCGCCCTTCTCGCCATCGGCGGCGGCGCGCTGTTTTACGGCGACAGCATGATCACGCCGGCGATCTCGGTGTTGAGCGCGATCGAGGGGATCGCGGTCGGGACCCCGGCGCTGGACCGGTTCGTGGTGCCGCTCGCCGTCCTGGTGCTGGTGGCGCTGTTCTTTGTTCAAAAGCACGGCACCGAGAAGGTCGGATACCTTTTCGGTCCGGTGATGCTGGCGTGGTTCGCGGTGATCGCGGTCGACGGGCTGATTCACATCGCCCTGGCCCCGCGCGTGCTGACGGCGCTGAACCCCGTCCATGCCGTCGGCGTCTTCATCGCCTCCCCGCTGCGGGGGTTTATCGTGCTCGGGGCCGTCTCCCTGGCGATCACCGGCGGCGAGGCTCTCTATGCCGATATGGGCCATTTCGGCAGGTTTCCGATCAGGCTCGCGTGGTTCGGGCTGGTTCTGCCGGCGCTCGTCCTCAATTATTTCGGGCAGGGCGCCTTGATCCTCGACGACAAGACGGCGATCGAGAACCCGTTCTTTCGCATGGTGCCCGGATGGGGGCTGATCCCGCTGGTGCTGCTGTCGACCGCGGCGACCGTCATCGCCTCCCAGGCGGTGATCTCCGGTTCGTTCTCGCTGTCGCGCCAGGCGATCCAGCTCGGCCTGTTGCCGCAGCTCGATGTCTTTCAAACATCGACGCAGGCGCGTGGCCAAATCTATATCCCGCAAGTCAACTGGCTGCTGCTGGCGGCGGTGCTCGCCCTGGTCTTGGGGTTTCGCAGCTCCGGCGCGCTTGCCGCGGCTTACGGCTTTGCGGTCACCGGAACGATGACCCTCACGACAGTGCTCTTCGCCGCCGTCATGCGCGGGGCCTGGCGGTGGCGATGGCCGACGATTGCCGCCGTGCTGGCGCCGATCGTCATCGTCGATCTGGCGCTGTTCGGCTCGAATTCACTAAAGATCCCGAGCGGGGCCTGGTTCCCGCTGGTGATCGCGTTCGTCATGTTCACGATCATGACCACCTGGCGCACAGGCCGCCGATTGGTGCTGGCGCGGATCGAGAGTGCGACGATGCCGTTCGCCGATTTCCTCGCGAGTTGCGAGGAGGCGCCGGAGGCCCGGGTCTCCGGCGCCGCCGTCTTTCTCAGCACCCATACCCAGCACGTGCCGCCGGCACTGCTACAAAACCTCAGGCACAACAAGGTATTGCACCAGACGGTGTTGCTGGTCCGCGTCGCGACCGACAACATTCCGCGGGTCGCCGGCCCGGACCGGATCAAGGCGCAAGAGCTTGGCCACGGCTTTTGGCAGATCGACGCGCATTTCGGGTTCGCCCAGACCCCTAACGTGCCGCGGGAACTGCGCCGGGCGGTGATCCCCGGGCTCGATCTCGACTTTGACAAGATTTCGTTCTTTGTCGGGCGCGCCAACATAAAGTCGACGGCGCGGCCGGGGATGGCCAGATGGCGCGAGCATCTCTATGTCTTTCTTACGCGCATGGCGACGCGCTCAACCGAGTTCTTTCGCATCCCGCCCGACCGTGTCGTCGAGCTTGGCGCCGAGGTCGAGATCTGAAGATGACGGCGCCGCGGTCAGTCGCGGCGCGCTCCGTCACCGTCGCGGGCGCCGGGCGATATAGTCGGCGCTCTGCATTTCGATCAGGCGCGAGACGGTGCGCCGGAATTCGAAGGTGCCGTCGCCGGCGGTGTAGATTTCGCCGGGCGGGACCTCGGCCGAGGCGACGAGCAGGGTGCGAGCCTCGTAGAGCGTGTCGACCAGGATGTTGAAGCGGCGGGCCTCGTTGCGCTGCTCAAACCCAAGCCGCGGGATGCCTTCGATGATGAGTGCTGCGTAGCGCTCGGCGAGCGCCAGGTAATCGGGTGCGCCGAGCGGCTGCGCGCAGAGGTCGGCAAAGCCGAACCAGGCGACGTTGCGCGCGGCGCGCGGCACCAAGAGCGAGCCGGCCCTTGACCATCAGGGTCGCGGGCTCGCCGTCGGCGCCGTCGGTCAGCTCGGCGAAGGTCGCCGCCAAGGCCTGGTGCGCCGCCGCGTTCAACGGCGAGTGGTACACCGGTTTCCCGACCAGCCGGGCCAGCGGTAGTCGCGGCCGCTGTCGAGCTCGAGGACGTAAAGCTTCTGTTTCAGCAATTCGACGAACGGCAGAAACCGCTCCCGGTGCAGCCCGTGCTCGTACAAGCTCGTCGGGCGCGCGGTTCGAGGTCGCCACGACCACGATGCCGGCGTCGAACAGCGCGGTAAACAGGCGCTCGAGGATCATCGCGTCGGCAATATTGTCGACCTGGAATTCATCGAAGCACAACAGCGCCGCTTCACCGGCGATGTCGGCCGCCACCTTGGCGATCGGCTCCTGGGTTTTCTCGCGCCTCTCCTGCTCGATGCGGTCGTGCATTTCGAGCATGAAGGCGTGGAAATGCACCCGCCGTTTGCGCGCGACCGGCGCCGTGGCGAAAAACAGATCCATCAGCATCGATTTGCCGCGCCCGACCGGACCGCACAGGTAGAGCCCCATCGGGGCGTGCGCGCCGTGGTTCTCGCCGAGGCCAAAGCGGGCGAGCCAGCCGCGCCGCCCGTGCTCCGGGTGGTAGCCGAGCAGCGCGCGATAGAGGCTCTGCAGCCGCTCGACCGCCAGTTGCTGCGCCGGATCGGGATCGAGCCGCCCTTGCTGCCGCAACGCGCGATAGAGCGCCATCGGCTCCCGCGCCGACGGTGTGCCGGGCGCGACCGGCGCCGTCATCGACAACTGACGAATTTGGGGAGCATGACGAGGGTAACGGGGACGTGAGCGCGGGCGTTGCAGGATGCGGCCGCGGGTCTAGTTCAGACGGCGCTGCGGCGCAACAGGACTCGCGGCTAAGGGAGGCGACGACCGCGTCTAGGCCCCCTCGCTGGCGGCGCAAGTGAAGGGTCAGATGCGATTTAACCGGCGACCGAGGCCGCTTCGGGATCGAGCGCGAACAGCAGCAGCGAGCGGCCGGTCACGCCATAGGCGGCACCGGTCGCGAACGTGCCGAGCTCGGCGTCCTCGGCGAGGTTGGTGTCGATCAGCAACGACCACTGCGTGCCGCCGGCGGTCTCCGGCAGCGTGAACTCGACGAGGTCGTGGTAGGCGTTCAGCACCATCAGCAAGGTCGCGTCCTCGCCGCGCCGGCGGATGCCGGTCGGCTGGGCGCGGCCGTCCATCAGCATGCCGAAGCACTCCATGCTCATGTCGTCCCATTCCTCGGGCGTCATCTCGGCACCCGAGGCGTTGATCCAGGTCACGTCCTTGACGCCGAGCTCCTCGTTGTAGACGCCGGTCGAGGAACCGGCTGCGGCGCAGGATCGGGTATTTGTGGCGCAACGCGGTCAGCTTTTGCACAAAGCGGATCAGCGAATCGCCCTTTTCCTCGATGTCCCAATTGACCCAGCTGATCTCGTTGTCCTGGCAGTAGGCGTTGTTGTTGCCGTTCTGGGTGCGCGCGAACTCGTCGCCGGCGAGCAGCATCGGCGTGCCCTGCGACAGCAGCAGCGTGCCGAGGATGTTGCGCATCTGCCGCGCGCGCAGCGCGTTGACCTCGGGGTCGTCGGTCGGGCCCTCGGCGCCGCAATTCCACGAGCGGTTGTCCGAGCTGCCGTCGCGGTTTTCCTCGCCGTTCGCCTCGTTGTGCTTGT
This sequence comes from uncultured Alphaproteobacteria bacterium, assembly GCA_963775525.1. Taxonomy (GTDB): domain Bacteria; phylum Pseudomonadota; class Alphaproteobacteria; order ATCC43930; family CGMCC-115725; genus AP-15. The sequence goes on from CAVZJF010000024.1 coordinate 72,845, forward strand.
CGTTGTAGGAGACGAGGTCGTTGAGGGTGAACCCGTCATGCGCGGTGACGAAGTTGACGCAGGCCCAGGGCTTGCGGCCGCGGTGGTTGAACAGGTCGCCCGAGGCGCACAAGCCGCGGGGCGAGTGCGTTGGCCGGCGCTTCGCCGCGCCAGAAATCGCGTGCTACGTCGCGAAACTTGTCGTTCCACTCGGCCCATCCCGGCGGGAAGCCGCCGACCTGGTAGCCGCCCGGCCCGCAATCCCAGGGCTCGGCGATCAGCTTGACGGTGCGCAGCACCGGGTCCTGGCAGCAGGCTTTGAGGAACCCGCTCTGATTGTCGAAGCCGTTGGGCTCGCGGGCGAGGATGGTGCCGAGGTCAAAGCGAAAGCCGTCGACATGCGTTTCGCCGGCCCAGTAGCGCAGGCTGTCGGTGACCATCTGGATCACCCGCATATGGCTGAGGTTCAGCGTGTTCCCGGTGCCGGTGTCGTTGATGTAATAGCGCGGCTCGTCAGGCAGCAGCCGATAGTAGGAGGCGTTGTCGATGCCCTTGAAAGACAGGGTCGGGCCGCGTTCGTTGCCTTCGGCGGTGTGGTTGTAGACGACGTCGAGGATGACCTCGAGCCCGGCATCGTGCAGCCGCGCCACCATCTCCTTGAATTCGCGCAAGGTCTGCTCGCGCTCATGGGCGTAGCGCGGGTCCGGGGCGAAAAACCCGATCGAGTTGTAGCCCCAGTAATTGGTCAGCCCTTTGTCGAGCAGCTGGCTGTCGTTGATGAAGGTGTGGATCGGCAGCAGCTCGACGGAGGTCACGCCGAGCGAGCGGATGTACTCGATGACTTCGTCGGCCAGGCCTTTGTAGGTGCCGCGCCATTCCTGCGGCAGCTGCGGGTGCAGCTTGGTGAAGCCGCGCAGGTGCATCTCGTAGAGGACGGTGTGCTCCCACGGGACGGCGCGCCGGCCGGCCTCGCCCTTCCAGTCGAAATTCGGGTCGACGACGACGCATTTCGGCATGAACGGCGCGCTGTCGCGCTCGTCGAAGGTCGTGTCGTCGTCCGATTTCGAGCTGGTAGCCGAACACCGCCGGGTCCCATTTCAGATCGCCGAAATGCCCGCGGGCGTACGGGTCGAGCACCAGCTTGTTGGGATTGAAGCGATGCCCGCGCGTCGGGCTCGTAGGGGCCGTGCACGCGGTAGCCATAGATCGATCCGGGATGCGCGCCCGGCAGGTAGCCGTGCCAGATCTCGTCGGTGAATTCGGGCAGCTCGATTCGCGCGGTCTCGCGCTCGCCGGTATCGTCGAACAGGCACAGCTCGACGCGGGTCGCGTTGGCCGAGAACAGCGCGAAATTGACGCCTTCGCCATCCCAGGTGGCCCCCAGCGGATGCGGCAGACCTTCCCGAATCCGGCTCTTCGCATCAGCAGCGGCCATTTGTCGTTCCCGTTCCTTTTCGACGGCTGGCGACGGCGCGGCGCCATCGCGCCCGTCAGGGCGCGGCGGGCACACCGTCAACGTCGTCGATGCCGCATTGGTTGCGCGATGCGTTCGGCCGTTCTCAATAAGGATCCGCCGATCGGACGACCCGCGGCGGCCAATTCCGCCCCGCCTGGGTGACGAATCGGTTTCCACAACTCTTTGCGTGCCTTGGCCGGCCTTTTGATAAATCGGTCGCTCGATACGATCGCGAGCGGGCCGCTTTCAAACCAGCCCAGAGGATTGGGGGAAGACACCTCGCCGGTTGGACGGTGCGAGCGGTTGCGCTACAAGCCGTCGCATATGCTAACCGCCCTGATACGCGCCGTGGCGGCTTTGTCGGCGCCCGCAATGCGGCGGGTCGTGGCCCTCAGCCTCGGGCTGTCGGTGCTGACCTTCGCGCTGCTGTGGCTGGCGCTCGCCGCCGTGCTGTACCGCACCGCCCTGTTCGCATGGCGGCCGCTCGACTGGCTCGTCGACCTCTTGGGCGGGCTCACTGCCCTGGCGCTGAGCTGGCTCTTTTTCCCGGCGGTGGTCACCTTGATCATGGGGTTTTTCCTCGATCGCGTGGCGGCCGCCGTCGAGGCCGCCGATTATCCCGGGCGAGACCCGCCGCGACATCAGCCCTGGGGTGAGATCGTCGCGGTCGCGTTGCGGCTCAGCCTGGCGACGATCGTCCTCAATCTTTTGGCGCTGCCCCTCTATCTGTTGGCGCCGGGAATAAATCTCGTTCTCTTTTTGGCGCTGAACGGGTATCTTTTCGGGCGGGGGTATTTCGAAGTGGTGGCATTGAGACGGCTCGACGCGGCGGCGGCGAAGGCGCTTCGTCTTCGCTTTGCCGGGCGCGTCTTTTTCGGCGGCGTCGTGATCGCCGGCATGTTCGCGCTGCCGCTCGTCAACCTCGTGGCGCCGGTCATCGCCACTGCGTTTATGGTACATGTGTTCGAAGCGTTGCCGCAGGTTGCGCCGCTGTCGGCGGCCCGGTCCGCGGTATAGGCCATCCTGGAACAATGTCGAGCGGGTGTCCGACCCATGTTCAGCCGCAAGCGAAGCGAGACAGAGGACCGTAAAATGGCAGAATTCGTCCGACGATCTGGGCATTCCGATGAAGCCCGCGCGGCCGGTCGGAGCGCCGGCGGGCGCCCCGGTCAGACCGCCGACGATGCCGCCGCGAACAACCGAGCTGGGGCGCCCGGGCGATCCGGTGCGACCGGGCGATTCGCTGTTGCGCCGTCCGTCCGAGTTGGCCGACCAGCCCAAGACCGACGCCGAAATGCGCCGGCTCAGCGTCGGCCGCGAGATCACCTTGTCGGGCGAGATCAACTCCTGCGACAAGCTGTTCATCGAGGGCAGCGTCGAGGCCAACCTGACCAACTGCCGCGATGTCGACATCGCCGAGAGCGGCCTGTTCAAGGGCTCCGCCTCGATCGAGGAGGCCGAGGTGAGGGGCCGGTTCGAGGGCAACCTCGTCGTCCGCAAGCGGCTGTTGATCAAGGCGAGCGGCCGGGTCTCGGGGACGATCCGCTACGGCCAGATCGAGATCGAATGCGGCGGCCAGATTTCCGGCGACGTCCAGGCGCAGCCGGCCGGCGAAGCGCACGAAGCTGTTCCGGACGCGACGCCCGTCCGCGTTGTGGGCTGACCTGGTGCGCGGTCGCGACTAGGCTTCTTCGGGTGCCCTGACCGGTCGCCGCAGTTTTGCGGGCGGTTTAGGCCCGGCGGCCGCCGCACGCGCGGCGATCAGTTCGGCCGGTCCGGTTTTCGCCGGGTAATGGCACAGATCGGCGACGACGCAGGTCGGGCATTCCGGCTTGCGCGCCTTGCACACATAACGCCCGTGCAGGATCAGCCAGTGATGGGCATGGGGCTTGAACTTGCGCGGGGTGCGCTCTTCGAGCGCCATCTCGACCTGCAATGGGGTCTTGCCCGGCGCCAGCCCGGTGCGGTTGCCGACGCGAAAGATGTGGGTGTCGACGGCGATCGTCGGCTCGCCGAAGGCGACGTTCAATACGACACTCGCGGTCTTGCGCCCGACCCCCGGCAATGCTTCGAGCGCGGCGCGGTCGCGCGGCACCTCGCCGCGATGTTGCTCGACCAGGATGCGGCTCAACGCGACGACGTTTTTCGCCTTGGTGCGGAACAAGCCGATCGTGCGGATCAGCTCGACCACCCGCTCCTCGCCCAGCGCGAGCATCTTCGCCGGGGTGTCGGCCAGCGCGAACAATGCCGGGGTCGCCTTGTTGACGCCGACATCGGTCGCCTGCGCCGACAACACGACCGCGACCAGCAGGGTGAACGGGTTGATGAATTCGAGCTCGGTCTGCGGGATCGGCCGGGTTTCGGCAAGCCGGCGATAGAACTCACGGATCCGTCGCTTCGACATCAGGCGCATCGGGCATCAGTGTAAGAGGCCGGCGCGCCGCCGGCAAACGGCACGTGCCGGTCGTCGCCGACCCTTTACCCGACGTCGCTCGCGCCGTAATGTTTGGGGAGCAATGGCTCCAACCCCTGGATCCGCGGCGCCCGCGGCGTTCCCCGCCCGTCCCTTTTTCGAATGCGTGCTGTTGCCGCACCGCAGCCTGCCGTCGCGCGGTTTTCACGTGATGATGCTGGCGCTCGGGCTTGTCAGCCTCGCCGTCGGCATCGGTTTCGTGTCGGTCGGCGCATGGCCGGTGACCGGCTTCTTCGGGCTCGACGTGGCGCTGATCTATTTCGCTTTCCGGCTGAACTACCGCAGCGCGCGGCGCAGCGAAACCCTGCGCCTCGCCGGCGACGCTTTCACCGTCGAGCGGATCAGCGTGCGCGGCCATCGCCGGGTGTGGCGGTTTCAGCCGTTTTGGCTGCGGGTCGTGCTGGAAGAGCGGGACGCCGACCGCAATCGCCTCTTTGTCGCCTCGCACGGCCGGTTTCTGGCGATCGGCGATTTTTTGGCTCCCGCCGCGCGGCGCGAGCTGGCGGCGACGGTCCGCGAGGCGCTCTCCCGCTGGCGCGCCGCGATACGTCCGGATCCGGATTAAAGCCCCAGCACTTCCTTGAGCCCGTACAGCCCGGCGGGGCGACCGACGACCCAGCGTGCGGCGCGCACGGCACCCTTGGCATAAATCGCCCGGGTCGTCGCGCGATGGATCAGTTCGAGCCGCTCGCCGGCGCCGGCGAAGATCACGTGGTGGTCGCCGGTAATGTCGCCGCCGCGCAGCGCGGCAAAGCCGATGTCGCCGCGCCGGCGCGCCCCGGTGATCCCGTCGCGGGCGCGCTGCTCGACCTGGTCGAGCACGACCTCGCGGCCTGCCGCCGCGGCCTGCCCGAGCGCCAGCGCCGTGCCCGACGGGGCGTCGACCTTGCCGCGATGGTGCATCTCCATGATCTCGATGTCCCAATCGGTGCCGAGCCGGCGCGCCACCTCTTCGACGACGCTCAGCAGCACGTTGACCCCGAGGCTCATATTGGGCGCCCACACGATCGGGATGCTGCGGGCCGCCTGGCGCACCACCTCGCCCTGCTCGGGCGACAGCCCGGTGGTGCCGATAACCATCGCCTTGCCAAGCTCGGCGGCGAGCGAGGCATGCTCGGCGGTCGCCGCCGGCGAGGTGAATTCCAAAATCACGTCGCTGACGCGGATCAGCTTGTCGACCGCCTCGCCGATCGGAACGCCGATTCGCCCGATGCCGGCGAGTTCGCCGATGTCCTGGTTGACATAGCCGCTGCCCGGCGCCTCGCTGCCGCCGGCGACGCTGCAGCCTTCGGTCGCTGCGATCTCGGCGACCAGCATCCTCCCCATTCGGCCGCCGCATCCGACGACGCCGATCTTGGCCTTCGCCATGTTCCGCCTCCCGCGTTGATGACCGAACGGTTACCGATTGCCCGGCAAAAGACAAGCGCCAGCTGTTAACGAATCTGCCAAAGCACCGAAACGGCCCGCATCTCAATCCGGGTCGAACCGGCCGCGGTAGTCGAGGCGCAGCGCCGGGTTCTGATCCTCCTTGCGCAGGAAGCAGTTGCCGATGACGAGCACGTCGATTTCGCTGCCCATAAAGCAGCGAAACGCGTCTTCGGGGGTGCACACGATCGGCTCCCCGCGCACGTTGAAGCTGGTGTTGACCAGGACGGGGCAGCCGGTCAGCGCCTTGAACCGGCTGAGCAGAGCGTGGTAGCGCGGGTTGGTTTCGCGGTGCACCGTTTGAATGCGGGCCGAATAGTCGACATGGGTGACCGCCGGAATGTCCGAGCGCGGTATGTTGAGCTTGTCGATCCCGAACAGGTTGCGCTCAGCCTCGCTCATCGCCCGGCGGCGGCTTTCGACCACGTCGGCGACGACCAGCATGTACGGGCTGTCGCCGGCGAGCTCGAACCAATCGGCGACGTCCTCGCGTAAGACCGACGGGGCGAACGGGCGGAAGCTCTCGCGATATTTGACCTTGAGGTTCAACGTGCGCTGCATCGCCGGGCTGCGCGGGTCGGCCAGAATCGACCGCGCGCCGAGCGCCCGCGGTCCGAACTCCATGCGGCCCTGGAACCAGCCGACCGCCTTTTCCTCGGCCAGCGCCGACGCGGTGCGGGCGGTCAGCTTCTTCGGCGTCCAGTTCCTCGAACAAAGCGCCGGCCGCGATCAGCCGCCGCGCGGATCTCGTCATCGCCGAAAGCCGGGCCGAGATAGCCGCCGGACATCGCCGTCGAGCTCGTTCGAGGGATGACGCGGCCGGTCGAGTTCCAGATGGTAGGCGGCAAGCGCCGCGCCGAGCGAGCCGCCTGCATCCCCGGCGGCGGGCTGAATCCACATTTCGTCGAAACTGCCGTCGCGCGCGATTTTGCCGTTGGCGACGCAGTTCAGCGCGACGCCGCCGGCAAGGCACAGGTTGCGGGCGCCGGTCTCCGCCGCCAGCGAGCGCGTCAGCCGCAGAACAATTTCTTCCGTAACGCTCTGGATCGACGCGGCGAGGTCCATGTGCACCGGCTCGATCCATGCCTCCGGTTTGCGCGCGGGCATCCCGAACAGCTGCGGCAAACCGGTCGTTGGTCATCCGCAACCCGGTGCAATAGTCGAAATAGTCCTGGTTCAGCCGGAAGCTGCCGTCCTCCTTCAAATCAATCAGGTGGTCGAGGATGGTCTGCACAAAACGCGGCTCGCCATAGGGCGCCAGCCCCATGACCTTGTATTCGCCGGAATTGACGCGAAACCCGGTGAAATCGGTAAAGGCCGAGTAGAGCAGGCCGAGCGAGTGCGGGAAACGGATCTCCTTCAGCGTCGTAACCCGGTTGCCGGCGCCCAGCGCCACCGAGGTCGTGGCCCACTCGCCGACCCCGTCCATCGTCAGGATCACCGCCTCCTCGAAGGGCGACGGAAAAAAAGCCGAGGCGGCGTGGCTCAAATGATGCTCGGAAAACAGCAGGCGGCTGTCCCAGTCGAATTCGGGCGCCGCGGCGCGCAGCCTGCTGGTCAGCGTTCGTTTTCTGAAAGAGCTTGTCTTTCAACCACAGCGGCATCGCCTCGCGGAAGGAGCGGAAGCCGCGCGGCGCAAAGGCCAAATAGGTTTCAATCAAGCGCGCGAATTTGAGCAGCGGCTTGTCGTAAAAGGCAACGTAGTCGACGGCGCCGAGTGCGATCCCGGCTTCCGCCAGGCAATAGGCGATCGCGTTGGCCGGATAGCCGGCTGTCGTACTTCTTGCGGGTAAAGCGCTCTTCCTGCGCGGCGGCGACGATATGCCCGTCCTCGACCAGCGCCGCGGCGCTGTCGTGGTAAAAGGCCGATATGCCGAGGACGCGCACCGCTATCCCCTAACGGCGAAATGCGTCTGCGTCCGCTCGTGCAGCCACCCGATGCGACAGCGGGGCGGGTGACATGCCTGCGCCGGATGGCGGCACGATCCTCAAAACTGCCTGGTCATCGAGGTTTGCCGTTCGTTCCGAACGCGGGGGCGGGTACGCCAATAGCTCGACGCTTCCGGTTCGAGGCGCAGACGCAGCGGATCCCTGCCGGTCAGCCGCATGACGAGGCCAACCGGCGTCACCACCGCGTAAAACAGGATCGCCATGACGATCGGACCGAACCCCTTGAAAAGCCGCATGGGTTCAGTTCAGCCGGAGCTCGGTGATGTGGCGCGGGTCCTGTTTCAACTCGCCGCGCTCGACCTTTTTGACAATGTCGACGAGCCGCTCGTTGGCGCGCGCCGCGATGCCGGCCTGCTGGCCTTCGCGCACCACAAAGCCGTTCAGGAATTCGATCTCGGTGCGCCGCCCTTTGGCCATGTCCTGGCCCATCGACGGGCGCTGATCGGGCGAGCCGCGCCCGACCCGCGACAGTCGCCGCTGGTCGTATACCTTCAGCGCCTCGGCATCGCCCTCGCCGGCGCGGGCGATGGTCTCGGGCGGCAGGTGGTCGATCTCTTCGAGCCGGTAGCCGCGAGCCTGGCCGATGCGGATCGCCTCACTGCCGAGCCGTGCCTGAAAATGGCGAATCGCCTCGTTCTGCGCGATCTGCGCGCCGGGCAATCCGGTGCAGGCCGAGACGCCGTTTGCCATCGTGTTGGCCACGAGCTTCGACCAGCGCTCGCCCCACAGATTGTCGGTGACCTTGGCGCTGTCGGCATAGGAGACGAGCCGGCAGATTTCGTTCGCCCGGTCGGTGATGGCGCCGTGGACTTCGCCGGTGCGGTAGACGGTATGCGCCGCCCCGCCCTTGACGCCGCCGCGATGGACATGGCCCGGCTCGACCAGGCCGACGCTGATGTTGCTGGCGATGCAACCCATCGTCTTGCCCCAGCCGACAACGCCGGCGATCGTCTCCTCGTTCATGCAGTTCTGCAAGGACACGACATAGCCGCCCGGCGCCAGGTATTGGCGGATCAGCATCGCCGCCCATCGCGTGTCGTAGGATTTGGTGCAGACAAAGGCGATGTCGATCGGCGCCTCTTTGGCGAGGTGCTGCGCCTCGGTCAGATGCAACGCCCGTACCTTCACCGTAAACGGCTCGGCGCCCTCGTGATGGGTGATGCGCAGCCCGTTCTGTTTCATTTCCTCGACATGGGCCGGCCACATGTCGAGGAAGGTTACGTCTTCGCCGGCCCGCGCCATATGCGCCCCGGTATAGCCGCCGACCGCGCCGACGCCGACAACCGCGATCCTCTTGCCCATTGTCGTTCCCCCGGCTGTTCCCAGCGGCGATCCTAATCCTATGGCGCCGCGCGGTACAATCGACGACACTTGGTCTCGCGCCGCACGGGTCGCGGAATTCAAATCGTCGGTTTGCGGTCTCGGGCGGTCAATCGTCACCGCGCCGGCGCCCTTTGGCGCACTATCAAAGGCTGCATTAAAGGCCGAAGCGCGATCCGCTGGCGCCGTGGGGCACGGCGGAGTATCTTCACCAAATGTCCCCGTAGCTCAGCCGGATAGAGCAACAGTTTCCTAAACTGTGGGTCGCAGGTTCGAGTCCTGTCGGGGACGCCATAAAATCCGCAGACCCCGGGCGACCTGTCGCAACCGAGCTTCTCGTCGCCGACGATCGAAGGAGGGCAGCCATCGCCCGGCTCGACGGCTTACGCGGTCAGCGTCATCCAGTCGACGGCGCGCTCGAACGGGCCGCCAGCTCGGCATCGGCAAAGCTCAGCCCGAGCTCCGCCGCCACGTCGCGCAACTGCGCCAAAGTCGGCGCCTTGACGGTTCAGAGCGACATGGCTGCGCCCCTCGGCTGCGGCGGAGAGCCGGTTAATGGAAGCGCGGCATGACCTCCTCGCACAACAATTTCAACGCGGTCATGACCTGCCGATGCGGGATCAGGCCGCCGCAATTGAGCTCGGCCAAAATGCCGTCGAGGCCGAGCTCGTCCTGCAAGGCGCGCAGGCGCGCGACGAGTGATGCCGGCGTGCCGATCAGCACCTGCCCCTCCAGCGCCTCGTCATAGGTCAATTTTTCCAGGCGCTGGAGCCGTTCGGCGCGGCCTTCGATCGCCCGTGTGCCGCCGCGCGACATCGAATTGCGCAGCCGCTCGGTCTGCTCCCGATAAAAATGCATCAGGCTTTCGCGCGGCTGCTCGCGCGCCTCTGCCTCGGTCTCGGCGAGGTAGGTCGGGACCCGCAGATAGACCTGTCCCCTGCCCGGATGCCCGGCGGCTTTGTAGGCGGCGCGATATTCGCCGATCGCCGGTGCGAATTCGGAAAACGAGCCGTGGCGGGCGTTGAGAAAAATCGGCAATCCGCGCGCGCCGACCGCGGGATAGGTGTCGGGGCTGGCGGCGGCGATGCGGATCGGCGGATAGGGCTGCTGGAAGGGCTTTGGCGTGACGGCGATGTTGTGAAAGCGGTAATACTTGCCGTCATAACAGACGGCGGGCTGCGACCAGGCTTGCTCGACAATGTCGAGCACCTCGGCAAACCTGTCGCGGCTTTCGGCGTAAGACACGCCATAATCTTCGTAAGTGCGCGGCAGGCCGCTGCGGCCGACGCCGAAAATCAACCGGCCGCGGCTGATCTGGTCGACCGTCGCAGCCTCCTCGGCCAGGCGCAGCGGGTGGCACAACGGCAATACCTGCACCGCGATCCCGATACTGATGCGGCGGGTGCGGGCGGCAATAGCGCTGGCAATGCTGAGCGGCGCCGACAAAACCGACCGCTGCGGGTCGAAATGCAGCTCGGAGAGCCACATCACGTCGAGCCCCAGCTCTTCGGCGGCGTCGATCTGCTCGAAGGCTTCGGCAAAGGTGTCGGCGTCGCTGCGCCCGGGCAATGACGGAAACTGATGAAACATGCCGAATTCCATGGCCACAAGCTCCTCACCGCCGTGCGATCAACAAAGATAGAGCATCGTGGACGCCGCTCGCGCCTCGCGCAAGAGGCGCCGACCGATCGAATTCGGATGATCTCCGGCGCATCCGGCCATCCGTGGTAATCTCCAGCCTTCTGTCTGTCGGGGCGCGCAAGCTGTAGCGTATTGGCTTGATGTCGGGAGGACGAAGCATGCGGGCGGCGATCATGGCGCCGGGAGCGGCGGGCGGGGTTTGGGATATCCGCGATGTCCAACGGCCGGTGGTGCCGCCCGGCCATATCCTGGCGCGGGTCTATGCGTCGTCACTGAATCGCGCCGAAATGCGGACAATCCGCAATCTGCGCCTGGTTGCGGGCAGGCCCGCGCCGACCGAGCGGCCGGGCGGCGGCGACGCCGCCGGCGAGATTGTCGAAATCGGCGCCGGAGTGACCGGCTTCCAACCCGGCGGCCGGGTCATGGGACGGTGCAGCGGCGGGTTTGCCGAATACGCGCTGATCGATGCGCGCGAGGCGATGCCGGCCCCCGAGCGGCTCACATGGGAAGAAGCAGCCGCGGTGCCGATCGTCTTTGTCGTGGTCCACGACGCGCTCTACGCCAGCGCCCAATTGCGCCGCGGCGAGACCGTGCTGGTGACCGCGGCGTCGTCCGGCGTCGGGGTCGCGACATTGCAACTGGCAAAGCTGATCGGCGCCAGGGTTATCGGCACCTCGCGCTCGGCCGATAAGCTCGAAAAGCTGAAAGGCTACGGGCTCGACGCCGGGGTCGTCACCGGCAGCGACGGGTTTGGCGCCGCGATCGCGCGCGTCATCGGCGAGGAGGGCGTCGACATGATCGTCGACAATATCGGCGGCGACATATTTCCCGCCTGTCTCGATGCGCTCGCCGTCGGCGGACGGTTCGTCACGATCGGGCGGATGAGCGGGGTCTTGAAAGGCGAGCTCGACCTCGATCGGCTGGCCTTGCGGCGTCTGCACCTCTACGGGGTCAGCAACCGGTTGCGCAAGCCGGCGCAGCGGGCGGAGTCGACCCGGCGCTTTGTCGCCGATTTGATGCCGGCATTGCGGGACGGCAGCCTGCGGCCGATCATCGACCGCACCTTCGCGCTGAGCGAAATCAGCGAGGCGCAGGCCTATCTCGAAGCCGACCGGCATGTCGGCAAAGTGGTGATCCGAGTTCAGTAAAATCGGAGGGAAAGAATGGCCTACGAGCACATCCTGGTCGACCGCGAGGACGGCGTCGGCATCGTCACCTTGAACCGGCCCGAAAAGCTCAACGCGATGAACCGCAAGCTGGCGAGCGAATTGCACGAGGCGGTGAAGGAGCTCGACGCCGATGACGGGGTCGGCTGCATCGTCCTCACCGGCGCCGGCGAGAAGGCGTTTTCGGCGGGCGGCGACATCCACGAGCAGCGCGAGGACGACCGCCGCTTCAGCCAGGACGAGCTCGATGCCAGACGCGGGCGCGGCAGCTACGAGCTCGCCGCCAGCGCCAAGCCGACGATCGGGATGTTGAACGGCCTCGCCTATGGCGGGGCCGCGGTGCTGGCCTCCTCGCTCGACATCCGGGTCGGATGCGAGGACACCCGCTTTCGCTTTCTGGCGGCGGCTTACGGCCGGATCAACAGCACCTGGACCCTGCCCAACCAGGTCGGCTGGCCGATCGCCAAGGAATTGCTGTTTACCGCGCGAGTGGTCGACGCCGAGGAGGCCTACCGCATCGGGCTGTTGAACCATCTGGTGCCGCGCGACCGGCTGCGCGCCAAGACGATGGAGCTTGCGCGGACGATATCCGGCAACAACCGCGCCGCGGTGAAGGGGATCAAGGCGCTGCTCCTAAAGCAGATGGCGCAGAACCTCGAACAGCAATGGACCGAGGAGCGGGACTATACGACCCACGTCGTCCGCGGCGCCCGCGCCGAGGAGGCCTTCCCCGAATTCATCGCCCGCCACGGCCGCCCGCTCGGCTAGATCGCGCGCGCCCGCGCACCGCCAGCCCTGTAGGATGGGTTGAGCGCGCAGCGAAACCCATCTGGCGCGGCGCCGGCGATGGGCTTCGCAAGGCTCAGCCCATCCTACGGCTACTAGCGCTTTTGGCGTATCGCCCTGTCCTTCCCCTCCGTCGCTGGGGGCGGAGAGGGCGAATTTCAGCCGACGCGGTGCTTGTCGACAAAGGCCCAGTCGATGTCGAGCCCGAAGCCGGGTTGGTCGCCGATCTCCAGACAGCCGTCGCGCAAATGCGGGTGGTCGCGGAACAGCCCGTAGGCCAGCGGATCCTGCTCCGGCCCGCCATGCGATTCGACGCCAAAGGCGCAGCGCGGCTGGGCGAGAACGATGTGAGCATGGATTTCGGGGGCGGTGTGGGGCGCTACCATGACCCCGTGCTGCTCGGCGAGCTGGGCCACGCGCAACGCCTCGGTGAACCCGCCGGCCCGCGTTGCGTCGAACTGGACATAGCGGATGCCGCCCGCAACGACAAAGTCGCGCACCGTAAAGCGCGTCAGCTCGCGCTCGCCATGCGCCAGCGGGATCGGCGTCGCCGCCGCCAGTTGCGCGAAATCGGCCGGCTGCAAGTACCAGTGCAGGGGCTCTTCGAGCCAAAGATCCCGTGCGGCTCGACCATATGGGCGAATTCGATGCAGTCCGGCAAATCGTAGGCTGCGTTCATGTCGAGCATCAGCAGCGGCTCGTCGCCGATCATCCGGCGCACGGTCCCGATCCGCTCGGCCTCGGCGGCGACCGTGCCGGCGCCGGTCTTCAGCTTCACGGCGCGGTAGCCGAGCTTCAGGAAATCGGCCATCTCGGCGCCATAGTCGCGATCGGTGGCGCCCGGCCGGTAATAGCCACCGGTCGCGTAGGTGAAGAGCGGCCGGTTCTCGCCGCCGAGCAGCCGGTACACCGGGAGCCCCGCCGCCTTGCCCTTGATGTCCCACAGGGCGATGTCGATGCCGCCGATCGCCGCCATGATTTGGGCGCGCTCGCCGCGCGGCGCCGGCGGCGGCAAGCCGGCCTTTCCGTCGATCCGCCCCGGTCCCGGCGAGGTCAGCGCGAAGAGCTTGTCCCACACCGCGGCATGCGCCAGCGCGTCCATGCCGCGGATCACCTCGCCACAGCGGTCGACCCATTCGCATATCCTGGGCATCGGCGCGCCGTGGATCTCGCCATGGCCGACGAGCCCGTCATCGGTCGTCACCTCGGTCAGGATGACGTTCCAGGCTTTCATCTGCTCATGCGCGGTCCAAGTCGGCTGCGGCCGCGGGACCGAGATCATATGGGTCTTGACCGAGGCTATCCTGCTCATTTGGGGCTCACGAGTTGGGGGTCGAGACCGGCGCCACAAGGGGCGCCGAAGGCGGGTCGCGCAGTGGCCAGGCAAAGCTCAGCTCGTGGCCGTCGGGGTCGGTGACGTGGAAAAAGCGCTCGCCCCAGGCCGCGTCGCATGGGGCGGTGTCGGGCGTGTAGCCGGCGGCGACGAGACGGGCGTGAAGCCCGTCGATGTCGGAATCGTAAAAGATCAGCCGCCCCCACCATGACCAGCGGCGTTCCGCCGGCTGCGCGATCAGGTTCAGGTAACCGGGGCCGGCGCGAAAGCTGGTGAACGCCGCCGCCTCGCCGCCATACAGCAGATCGAACCCGAGCGCCCGGTAAAACCGCACGGCGCGGCGCATGTCGTGCGTCGCCAGGGTGACGGCGCTGATCCCGGTGATCATCGAATACGGAGGAGGATCAGCGCCCTCGGCTACGCCTCGACCGAGCCGGCCTCGATCGTGCCGCCGACAACCTTGCGGGCGACCTCGCGCAGCAATTGCCTGTCCGCCTCCGGAGTCGCGGCCGGGGCAACGCCAGCGACGACGCGGTCGTGGCTGTAGGTCGGGATCGCGCTCCCGTTGTGCAGGATGCGGTAGCCGAGATCCTCGCCGTTCGCCACCGCGCGGATGCCGCGGCGGATCAGGTTGCGCATCATGATGATGCCGCGGTCGGTCGAGGCGAGGTGTTCGAGCCCGTGCCGCGCCGTGCCGCCATGAATGCTGACTTGCGCGTCATAGTCGCCGGGAACGCGCTGGCGCTCTTCGTAGGGGCGGTTGCCGTCCTGGCCAAAGCCGGAGCCGCGCCGCATCTCTCTGCCCTCGGGCGCGCGATGATAGCCGATCTGCATCGTGTGGGTGTCGTCGAGCGGCACCGCCCAGGTCGTCGCCATCGGCCGGTTGACCGAGTTGCGCAGCGCCATCGGGTCGGCGTTCGGCGGGAACTGGTGGATGTTGGGCAGGATCAGATCGGCGACCCGCACCCACACCCGGTCGTCCTGGCGCCGCGTGTCGACATAGACCATGCCGACCGGGGTCTCCATCCAGTCCCACTCGCCAAGCGCCGCAAGGTCCTCGGTAAAGCCCTCGCTGCCCGGCAATGTGTGCAGAAAGGCGAGGTGCGCCGGGTCCATGCTGTTCTCTTTGACCTGCAGCCAGTTGCATTCCCACAGGGTCGGCGCGCGGGCGACCTGGCGGTAGCCGGGCAGGTCAAAGGTGTCGAAGATCGGGAAATCGGGCTCTTTGTCGGGCGGCCCCATATAGGCAAAGACCAGCCCCTGATGCTCGCGCACCGGATAGGCGCCGTGAAACAGCCGGTCCTTTAAGGTGCTGTCGGCGGGTTCGCCCGGGGTTTCGAGGATCGTGCCGTCGGTGCCGAACAGCCAGCCGTGATAGCAGCAGCGGATCCCGTGATCGCCGACCAGGCCGAATTCGAGCGACGTGCCGCGATGCGGACAATGCAGCTCCAACAGGCCGATGGCGCCGCTTTTGTCGCGGAAGGCGACGAGGTCCTCGCCCAATATCCGCAGGCGGCGCGGCAGCTCGCCCAGTTCCGAGGATTGGATGACCGGGTGCCAAAAGCGCCGCAAATATTCGCCGCACGGGGTCCCCGGTCCGACCCGGGTCAGTTCCTCGTCTTCCGGGGGACGCTCGCGGTGGTGATAGGCGCTGTATGCCTGGTTAATAAAGGGTGCTCGTTCCGACATCGGCTTCTCCTTGACGCGCGGGTTGGGCCTCCGGTTGACGTCCCGTCCCGAGCATCCTCCGACACATCGATCGCTTTGGCGCGATATTGAGAGTCCGCGCACGGGCCGGTCAAGGCTCGGGCCGATCTCGCGCGCCGCAGCCGGTGCGCCCCCTCGGCCCGGTCAGGACCCGGCTGCGACGATTTCTTTGACGGCACCGCCGGGCGGAGGCGGCAGCAGATCGGGCACCGGCTGGATTTCCCGCTTCAGCTGTTGGATTTCGGGCTCGCTCAGGGTCTCGGTCGCCAGCAACGCCGCGGCGGTGCGGTCGAGCAAGTCGCGATTGCGCTGCAAGACGGCGGTGGCGACGGCGAAGGCGCGGTCGACAAGGTCGCGCACCGCGCGGTCGACGGCTGCGGCGGTGCCGTCGCTGTAAACGCGCTCCTGCGGAACCGGATAGGCCGGCTGCAGAAACGGCTGGCGGTCGCGGTCATAGGCGACGTTGCCGAGCGCGTCGCTCATGCCGTAGCGCAGCACCATCGCGCGGGCGATGTCGGTGGCGCGCGCGAGGTCGTCGGCCGCGCCGGTCGAATCTCGTCAAAGACCAGCTTTTCCGAGGCCCGTCCGCCGAGCAGCCCCGCCATCTTGAAACCGAGCTCGGCGCGGGTCATCAGATAGCGGTCTTCGGTCGGGCGCTGGATCGTGTAGCCGAGGGCGCCGACCCCGTGCGGGATGATCGACACCTTGTGGACGGTGTCGAGCCCCGGCAACGCCAGCCCGACCATCGCATGGCCGAGCTCATGGTAGGCGACGACCCGTCGCTCCAGCGGGTTCAACAGCCGGTTGCGTTTTTCGAGGCCGCGACCATGCGCTCGATCGCGTTGTTGAAATCGTCCATCGCGACGGCCTCGCCGTTGCGCCGGGTGGCGAGCAAGGTCGCTTCGTTGACCAGATTGGCAAGATCGGCGCCGGTAAAGCCGGGCGTCAGCGCCGCGATCTGCTCCGGGTTCACATCGACGCCGAGCTTTGCTTTTTTCAGGTGGACGGCGAGGATTTGCTCGCGCCCGCGCTTGTCCGGCCGGTCGACCAGGATTTGGCGGTCGAAACGCCCGGCGCGCAGCAGGGCGGGATCGAGGATTTCGGGCCGGTTGGTGGCGCCGAGCAGCACCAGGCCGCTCGCCGGGTCGAAGCCGTCGAGCTCGGCCAAAAGCTGGTTCAGGGTCTGGTCCTTTTCGTCCTGGCCACCGCCGGAGAACGGGCCGCGGGCGCGGCCGAGCGCGTCGAGCTCGTCGATAAAGATGATCGCCGGGGCATGCTGGCGCGCCTGGTCGAACAGGTCGCGCACCCGTGCGGCGCCGACGCCGACAAACATCTCGACAAATTCGGAGCCGGAAATCGAAAAGAACGGGACACCGGCCTCGCCGGCAACCGCGCGGGCGAGCAGGGTCTTGCCGGTGCCGGGCGGGCCGACCAGCAGCACGCCTTTTGGCGGGCGCCCGCCGAGACGCCCATAGACTTTCGGGTCCTTGAGGAAGTTGACGATCTCTTCGAGCTCCTCCTTGGCCTCGTCGACCCCGGCGACGTCGGCGAAGGTCGTCTTGGTCTCCTTTTCGACATAGATTTTGGCGCGGCTCTTGCCGATCTGCATCAGGCCGCCGAGCCCGCCCTGCCCCATGCGGCGGATTGCAAACATCCAAATGCCGACAAAAAAGATCGCCGGCAGGATCCACGACAACAGGTCGCGGATGAAGTGGCTCTCGACGACCCCGCTATAGGTGACGCCGTGCTTGTCGAGGCTTTGCACGAGATCGGGCGCCACCCGCGTGGTGATAAAGTCCTTGAGCCCGTCGGACTCCGGTTTTTTCAACGAACCTTCGATGTAGCTCGGGCCGATCTCGATCTGGGCGATCTTGTCGTCGTTGAGCAGGGTCTGAAACCGGCTGTAGGGGATCGAGGTGCGCTCGACGCTTTGCAGATACAGACTCTGTATCCACAGCATCGCGAGGACCGCGGCGATGACGTACCAGAAGTTGATGTGAACCTTTTTGTCCATAGCGGGCGTCCTGACGGGGCAAACCGCTCGCGGCGGCCGGGTGGGGGAACGGCGCTCCCGTTATAACGCAACCCGGTCGGGGTTCAGCCGTCTTCCGCGGCGGCCGCAGCCGGCTGGGGCGGCAATGACCGGCGCGCCACCCATTCGAGGCTCAGCCCCTGGACGACGATCGAGAACACGACAATTCCATACGCGATCGTCAGCAGCGCGTCCTTGTACGGGCTGGGCGGCAAGGCCAGGGCGAGCGCCACCGAGATGCCGCCGCGCAACCCGCCCCAGGTCAGCACCAGAAACGACCCGAAGCGGTCGGGCAGGCGCAAGCTGAGCGGCAGCGCCGACGCGGTGACGCTGAGCCAGCGGGCGACCAGCACCGTCGGGATCATCGCGATCGTCGCGAGGAGCGCGCGCCGCTCCAGATCGATCGCGGCGATCTCGAGGCCGATCAGCAGAAACAGCAGCGCGTTCAACGTGTCGTCGACCAACAGCCAGAAGGTCTTCAAATGTTGTCGGGTCGCCTCGCTCATCGCGTGCTGCATCCCGTGGTTGCCCATCAGAATGCCGGCGACGACCACCGCAACCGGGCCGGACAGGCCCAGCATGCCGGCGAGGCTGTACGTTCCGGTCACCAACGCCAACGAGATGATCAGCTCGACATTGTAGTCGTCGACCCCGCGGATCAGCAAAAACGCGGCGTAGCCCAGCCCCAGACCGAGCAGGCCGCCGCCGACCGCCGACAGTAAAAACGTGGCGGCGATCGCCAACGGGCCGTGGTCCTCGCCATTGCCGGTCGCCAAGGAGAGCAGCAGCGAAAACAACACGACGCCGATGCCGTCGTTGAACAGGCTCTCGCCGGCGATGACCGCCTGCAGCGATTCCGGGATGCCGACCCGCCTCAGCACCAACAGCACCGCCACCGGGTCGGTCGGCGAGATCAAAGCGCCGAAGACCAGGCACCAGGCGAATGGGACGCCAATTCCCGACGCTGCCGCCACGGCAAAGAGCGCCGCGGCAATCAGCGCCGTCGACAGCACCGTGCCGACCACGGCCAGCGCGAGGATTGTCCATTTGCGCGCGAACAGTTCCTCGAAATCAACTTCGAGCGCCCCTGCAAACAACAGAAAGCTTAGAAAGCCATTCAATAGCGCCACGGGAAAATTGACGCCGGCAAGCAGGCCGCGAATTGCGAGCTGGAGGCCGAGCCGCGGCAATGCCGCGCCAACGGCGATCAGCACAACCGTGCTCAGCAGGGCCAGAAGGAGCAACCCAACCGTCAACGGCAAATGCAGAATACGGTGATTGAGATAGCCGAAAACCGCGGCCAGCACCAAAAGCAAGGCCAGCAAGTCAAAGGGCGATTGCATGCTTCACCATTGTTTTCAGAATCCGCAAGACATCTGCCTGGATGCCGTCCTTGAAAGGGATGTAGACGCCTTCCTGACACGGCAGCGGCTGTAAAATTTTATCGGGGCGGGGTCTGGCGGGTCGGGGCAGGGGGCTCGTAGAACGTGAGCCGCGCGCTACAAGACCGGCCCCGGTGACAACGCGATGCCCCGCTCGCAGCTCAGCCATGTCCTTGAATATGGCATCGCCGCGCGTACCTAGACCGGCGGGAGACAAAGTCCAGTTGAGATCGGGTCATGTTCAAACAGATATTAACAAAGATTTCGGCAATGCAGAGGAGGCCGAGGCCGTCGAAGTTCGGGCGAACGACGGTGGGTCTCGCACTTCTGGCTGCCTTGGCCGCCGCGCCAAACCCCGCGAGGGCGGGTGGCGCCGGCAACACCGTGCAGGGCCTCTACGACAACCTGCTGGTGACAATGAAAAACGGCTCGACCCTTGGCGAGAGCGGGCGTTATGCGCAGCTTGCGCCGGTCATTCGCCGCAGCTTTGACCTGCCGGTCATGGCGCGCTTGTCGGTCGGCCCCGCCTGGGCCGCGCTGACGCCGGCGCAGCAACAGCAGGTGACCGAAAGCTACGGCCGCTACGTTTCGGCGATTTATGCCGATCGCTTCGACAGCTATAACGGCCAGAAGCTGCAAGTAACCGACGAAGAGCCGAACACCGGCGGTGTCATGGTGCGCAGCAGGATCGTCAAAGCGAACGGCGAACCGGTCGAGGTCGACTACCTGATGCGCCAGGAGGGCGCCGGCTGGCTGATCTCCGACATCTACCTCGACGGCACGATCAGCGAAATTGCGACACGCCGCTCGGAATTCGCCGCCATCGTGCGCACTCAGGGCATCGACGGCCTGATCGCGGCGCTCAATCGCAAAGCCGACATGCTGACCGGAACCACCGCCCGCGCCGACTAGCCGGCAGCGGCTCCTGACCCCCGCCCGCCTCGGCGCGCGTCCCGGCGACCAAGGCGGTAGGGCGCGAACCGTTTCCGCCCGGCATCTCGCCGGCTCCCTCCCGGGATAGCAGCCAGGGAGTGAGGAGCATGGCGGCCGGTTGCAGACATTCGCGCCGCGGCAACTCGCGCACCCCGAAGACGATATTGTCGTGCTGCGCGCGGCTGAGGTTGGTGTAGGTCCCAAAGAGCCGGTCCCACACCGAAAAGACGGCGCCATAGTTGGAGCTCGCCTGCTCGACCAGGATGGAGTGGTGGACGCGGTGCATGTCGACGGTGACCAGCACCGGCTGCAGCCAACGCTCCAACCACCTGGGAAGGCGGATGTTCCCGTGCTGAAGAGCGGCGGCGCCGAATACCGCGAGACTATGCGTCAGGGCAACGACCGCAGGAATGTCGAGCACGGCCACCGCGAGCAAATACACCGCCGAAGCCGGCACGTATTCGACCGGGTGGTGCCGCACCGACGTCGTGACGTCGACATCCGGGTCGGAATGGTGCAGCGCGTGAAACCGCCAAAAGAGCGGCACCGCATGCTCGCACCGGTGTATCAGATATTGAATCAGGTCGAGGATTAGAAAGCCCGCCACGAGGGTCGGCGCGCCAGCCGGAACCTGCCAGGCCGGAAGATGGATCGCGGCGAGCGCCGAATGCGCCGCGGCCGACACCGGCAAAACAAAACTCGCCACAACCAGGTTCACGATCCAGAACCCGATATTCGCCAGCCGCCGCCGCGCAGCGGGAAACTCCAGCCGACGGCGCCGCCGCCAGAATTCCCACAAGGCGACCGCCAGCAAGCTGCCAAAGATCACGATCGCGGTCAGAAATCTCTCCCGCGGCGCCGGCGTGGCTTCGGCTGGCAATCGGCCATCGTCTCAGTATCCGTTATCTCGGTCGACCTGGTTGAGGAGCGGGCGGCCCTGCTCGAAGCGGCGGATGTTGTCGAGGACGATCGCTGCGGCGGTCGTCGGGTTCGTGGTGCCGGCGACATGGGGGGTGACCAGGATGCGCGGGTGCCGCCAAAACGGGTGCGCCGGAGGCAGCGGCTCCTCGCGGAACACATCGAGCGCCGCGGCCGAAAGTTGGCCGCGGTCGAGTGCGGCGATCAAATCCTCCTCGACCAGATGGCCGCCGCGGCCGGCGTTGACGAGGCTGGCGCCCCGCGGCAGCGTGGCGAAGGTGCGGGCGCCCAAGATGCCCTGCGTCTGCGCGGTCAGCGGCAGCAGGCAGACCAGGATCTCGGTTCCGGCGAGCAGCTGCGGCAAGCCGCCGGCGCCGGCATAGGTCCGAAAGCCGTGAACCGCCTTGTCGCCGCGGCTCCAGCCCGAAACCGGAAAACCGAGTGCCGCGAGCTTGCGTCCGGCGTCCTGCCCGATCTCGCCGAACCCCAGAATCCCGACCGGGCGTTCAGCGGCGTTCTTCTGCGCCAATTCGCGCCAGATCCCGGCCTGCTGCTGCGAGCGGTAATCGAGGTCCTGGCGATGCAGCCGCAACACCTGCAATGCCACGTATTCGCTCATCGCGTCCGTCAGGTAAGGATCGACCAGGCGAACGACCGGGACATTTCGGGGTAGTTGCGGGTCGCACAGAATGTGGTCGACCCCGGCGCCCAGGGACAGGATCAGGCGCAGGCGCGGCAGCGACGCCAAGAGGCCCGGTTCGGGACGCCAGACGAGCGCGTAGTCGATATCGGCCGGGTCGCCGATGGCAGGCCATATGCGGATGTCGTGCTCGGATGTCAGCCGCCGCAGCTCGTCCTGCCAGCGCGCCGCCGAATCGACCGACGAACGAAATAAAAGCGCCATCGCCGAAGTCATAACACATCGGGCGCCGCCGCCATATTCCGGCCGGTTTCCGCGTCCATGACGACGGCGCCATCACTATCGGGGGGATGCGGTGCGCTCGCTATGGAGAATGATTGCCGCGCGCTGGCTGGGCGGTCAGGGCTCGGAGGCGCTGACCGGCGATACCGGCCTGCTCGACCTGCTGACGCAAGGGAACAGGAGCGAGACCATGGCCGTTACGGTGCGCCGCCAGTCCGGGGTGTCTCACCGCGCGATGATGTCGCGTCAGGAGCCGGCCATCCGAACCTCGAAACCGTCACCGGACCTCGCACTGGGAACGATCGCGACGGCCAACCGTAAATGCCGGATCCGGCGTTGCCAAGAAGCCTGGGCGGACCCGGCTTCGCCGGCCCGCCCAGGGCGTCCGGGGTGTTCGGCGCGATGTTGCAATATCGCATGATCCATGTAGTTTTCGTCCCCCGCTGTCTCCGGCGGCGGGTGCGGGGCGGGCTCTCTTCGGTCTTCGCCGCGCGGAGCCGGGCGCGGCGGCCTATCCGCTCCGCCGAACAAAAAGGACGAGGCGTGAGCAGCCGCGACCCCACCATTGTCGGCTCGAGGAATACGGAGGAGAGCGGCTTTTTCGAGCGGCTGCGCGCCTATTTCTCGCCACGGGAGATCGTCGACACCTCGCCCAAGGTGTCCGACGAGGTCAAATACACGACCTGCTACATGTGCGCCTGCCGCTGCGGCATCAAAGTCCATCTGAAGGACGGCGGCATCCGCTACATCGAGGGCAATCGCGATCATCCGGTCAACCGCGGCGTGATCTGCGGCAAAGGCGCCTCGGGCATCATGCAGCAGCACTCGCCGGCAAAGCTGCGCAAGCCCTTGCGGCGCGTCGGCGAGCGCGGCTCGGGCGAGTTTCGCGAGATCGAGTGGGACGAGGCGATTGCGACGGCGGTCGAATGGCTGTCGACGATTCGAGCCACCGACCCGAAAAAGCTCGCCTTTTTCACCGGCCGCGACCAGAGCCAGGCATTGACCGGATTTTGGGCGGCGCAGTTCGGCACGCCCAATTTCGCGGCTCATGGCGGGTTCTGCTCGGTCAACATGGCCGCAGCCGGCATGTACACGCTGGGCGGCAGCTTTTGGGAATTCGGCGAGCCCGATTGGGAGCACACCCGCTTTTTCATGATGTTCGGGGTCGCCGAAGACCATGATTTCGAACCCGATCAAGATCGGACTCTCGGGGCTGCGGCGGCGCGGCGCCAAATTCGTCTCGGTCAACCCGGTGCGCACCGGCTATTCGGCGATCGCCGACGAATGGGTCGGGATCAGGCCCGGCACCGACGGGCTCTTCGTGCTGGCGCTGGTGCACGAGCTGCTCGCCGCCGACCATGTCGATCTCGACTATCTGGTGCGCTACACCAACGCCGCCTGGCTGGTGATCCAGGCCCCGGGCGCGGCCGATGACGGCCTTTTCGCCCGCAACGAGGCCGGCGACCCGCTGGTGCTCGAACCCTCGGGATCGCTCGCCAGCGCGACCTTGCCCGGTGTCGCGGCCCGCGTCGTCGGCGACGCGGCGCTGCCCGGCGGCCGCCGCGCCGTGCCGGTCTTTCAGCTCGTCGCCGAGCGCTATCTCGACCAGCGCTACGCGCCCGAGGCCGTCGCCGAGACCTGCGGCATTCCGGCGGCGACGATCCGCCGGCTCGCTGCCGAGATGGCGCAAGTGGCCTTCGCGGAAGAGATCGAGCTGCCGGTCGCATGGACCGACTGGGCCGGTCGCCGCCACGAAACGATGCGCGGGCGTCCCGTCTCCCTGCATGCGATGCGCGGCATCTCGGCGCACTCGAACGGCTTCCAGACCTGCCGCGCATTGCACCTGCTGCAGATGCTGCTCGGCACGATCGATGTCCCGGGCGGCTGGCGCTACAAGTCGCCGCACCCGAAGCCGGCGCCGCCCGGGCCAAAGCCGGCCGGGAAGCCCGACCAGGTCGTCGCCGGCAAGCCTCTGCCGGGGATCCCCCTCGGCTACCCGATGTCGCCCGAGGACCTGATCGTCGATGCCGAGGGCCGTCCCGCCCGCATCGACAAGGCGTTTTCGTGGGAAGCGCCGATCGCCGCCCACGGCATGATGCACATGGTCATCGCCAACGCGGCAAAGGGCGATCCGTACCCGATCGACACGCTCTTTATGTACATGGCCAACATGGCGTGGAACTCGGCGATGAACACGGCCGGGACGATGCGCATGCTGACCGACAAGGACCCGGCGACCGGCGACTACCGCATCCCGCGAATCATCTATTCCGACGCGTACTATTCCGAGACCGTGGCCTATGCCGACCTGGTGCTGCCCGATACGACCTATCTGGAACGCTGGGACTGCATCTCGCTGCTCGACCGGCCGATCGGCGGGTCCGACGGACCGGGCGACGCGATCCGCCAGCCGGTCGTCGCGCCGGACCGCGACGTTCGCCCGTTTCAGGACGTGCTGATCGAGCTCGGCGCCCGGCTCGGCCTCCCCGGCTTTACGACGCCGGAAGGCCAGCCGCGCTATCCCGGCGGCTACCCCGACTACATCGTCAATCACGAGCGCCGGCCGGGGGTCGGGTCATTGGCGGGCTGGCGCGGGGTCGACGGCGAACGCCCCGGTCGCGGCGCGCCCAACCCCAAGCAGCTCGAGCGCTACGTCGCCAACGGCTGCTTCTGGAAGCACGAGCTGCCCGCCGACCAGCTCTATTTCAAGCACGCCAACAAGGCCTATCTCGAAACCGCGGTCACGATGGGGCTGATCGACCAGGCCCAGCCGATCGTCCTGCAGCTCTATGTCGAGCCGCTGCAGCGGTTCCGCCTTGCGGCCCAGGGCCACGGCCCGGTTCTGCCGCCGGCCGAGCACCGCGACCGCATCGCCAAGTACTTCGACCCGATGCCGTTTTGGTATATGCCGTTCGAGGAGGCGCGGGTCGACCGCGAGGCCTTCCCGCTGCATGCGCTTACCCAGCGGCCGATGCAGATGTACCATTCGTGGCATTCGCAGAATGCGTGGCTGCGCCAGATCCTCGGCTACAACCGGCTGTTTGTGAACCGCATCACCGGGCATGCGCTGGGGCTCGACGAAGAGGATTGGGTGTGGGTCGCAAGCCACCACGGGCGGATCCGCGTCCCGACCCAGCTGATGGACGGGGTAAACCGCGACACGGTGTGGACCTGGAACGCCGTCGGCAAGCGCGCGGGGGCCTGGGATCTCGACCTCGACGCGCCCGAGTTTCGCAAAGGGTTTCTGCTGAACCACCTGATATCGGAATTGCTTCCCGATGACGGCGGCTATTCCTATTCGAACGCGGATCCGGTCACGGGACAGGCCGCGTGGTATGATTTGCGGGTGCGGATCGAGCGCGCTTCACCAATGGAGGCGGGTGCCAGCGCGCCTTCCTTCCCGGCTGTCGGGCATCCGCCGTCGCTGCGTCCGCCGCCCTCGATCTTGCGCTACGGCGCCGGCGACCGCCGCGGGGGTGTGCGGTGACGTCATTGCCGAGACCGTTGCCGGGACAGAAAAAGCTCGGCCTCGTCATCGACCTCGACATCTGTGTGGGCTGTCACGCCTGCGCCACGGCGTGCAAGGAATGGAACGCCGGCGGTCACATGGGCCCGTTGCCGGATTTCGATCCCTATGGCGAGAGCGCCTGGGGGGTGTGGTTCAACCGCATCCATTCTTTCGAGGAGGGCGAGGGCGAGGGCGCGCGGACGGTCCATTTCCCGAAATCGTGTCTGCACTGCGAGGAGCCCGCCTGCGTCACCGTTTGCCCGACCGGCGCCTCGTACAAGCGCGCCGAGGACGGCATCGTGCTCGTCGACGAGGCGCTCTGCATCGGCTGCAAATTGTGCTCCTGGGCCTGCCCTTACGGCGCGCGCGAATTCGATGCCGACGCGGGTGTGATGAAAAAGTGCACCTTGTGCATCGACCGCATCTACAACGACCATCTGCCGGAGCAGGACCGCCAGCCGGCCTGCGTCATGGTGTGTCCGGTCAACGCCCGGCATTTCGGCGACCTCGGCGACCCCAATTCCCCGGTTTCGCAGTTGGTGCACGAGCGGCGCGGACGCGATCTGCTGCCGGAGCTTGGCTACAAGCCGGTCAACAAATACCTGCCCCCGCGACCGGGGCGGATGTCCCGCCACCCCGCGACCCCGCCGAGCCACGCGCAGTCAGCCGCCGCGTCCCCTGCCGACAAGCTCCTGCGCTGGGTCGACCGGCTCTTGTCGCGCTGAGCGCGGCCCCAGCCGCGGATCGCGAGCGATGCATCCCGCTTTTTCGATTGTCCTGTTCACGACCGCGTCCGGCGCCGGTTTCGCGCTGCTGCTGCTGCTCGGCCTCGGCGCGCCGCTGGGATTATTGCCGCAGAGCGGCTGGTTCGGCTTTGTCGCGCTCGCCGCCGCGATCGCCCTCGCCGCCGCCGGGCTCGGTTCGTCGGTCTTTCACCTCGGGCGGCCGGAACGCGCCTGGCGCGCTTTTTCCCAATGGCGATCCTCATGGTTGTCGCGTGAGGGCGTGTTCGCGGTTCTGACGTTTCTGCCGGTCTCGATATTCGGTGTCGGCTGGGTTTTTTTCGGCGCGACCCAAGGCTTTGTCGGCTTGTGCGGAATTGCCGCTGCCGTGCTCGCGGCCGGCACGATCTATTGCACCGGCATGATCTACGCCTCGCTGAAGCCGGTTCACCAATGGCACAACGGCTGGGTCGTGCCCGGCTATCTGGCGCTCGGACTGATGAGCGGGCTGCTGGTGCTGAACTTTCTCGTCCGCTTGTGGACGGTGCGCGCTACCGGTCTGGCGCTGCTGACCTTGGCCGTCGTGGCAGTCGCGTGGTGGATCAAGGAACGGTATTGGCGGTTTATCGACACGAATTCGGCGCGCAGCACCGTCGCCAGCGCCACCGCGCTCGGCAGCCGTGGCCGGGTGCGCCGCTTCGAGAACCCGCACACCGAGGAAAACTTTCTGCTGAGGGAGATGGGGTTTCAGATTGCCCGCAAGCACTCGCGGCGGCTGCGGCGGATCACGCGGCTCGCCGGGTTCGCAATGCCGGCGCTCGGCAGCCTCGCGGCGCTGATCCTAGGCGGCGCAGCAGGGGCCGTCGCCGCCGGTCTCGCATTGGCCGGGGCCATTCTTGGCCTGATAATCGAGCGCTGGCTGTTTTTCGCGGAGGCGAAGCACACGGTGACTTTGTACTACGGATCGGATGCTGTTTGAGTTGCGGGGGCTGGGGTTGATCTGATCTGATCTGATCTGAGGGGGGGTGGATGAAAGAAATGTTGCGGTTGGGGTGGACAACGGGGCTGGGGATTTCTATGTTTGCCGTCCGCCGCGGTGATGCCGCCGGCCGAGCCTGACCGACCCCGAGGACGATGCGAGACGGGTTGACTTGGGGGGCTGGCGGGGTTACAAGCGCGGCCCCGCTGGGCGAGCAAGTGCGAATAGCTGCTCCGGGGCGTGTTGTTTGAGATTGTGGAGAGATGGGAAGGGATGCGCGGACGGCGGCTGACCGGCGTGATGCGGGGCATGAGAATGCCCGGCGTGATGCTGGGGGCCGACTTGATGTTCGCGCATTCATGCGAACGTTTTGGAGGCCCTTGTAATGGGGCCGGCGATTTGGGCGGCACTTTCGGGTGCGGTTTGAGGGGCTGGCCCTGGGATGAACTTGAGAGTTTGATCCTGGCTCAGAACGAACGCTGGCGGCATGCCTAACACATGCAAGTCGAACGCCTGTCGGGATTTCGGTTTCGGCGGGAGTGGCGCACGGGTGAGTAGCGCGTGGGAACCTGCCTTTCAGTGGGGGACAACCGAGGGAAACTTCGGCTAATACCGCATACGCCGGCTGTCTTGAGAGAGACGGTTGGGAAAGATTTATCGCTGAAAGAGGGGCCCGCGTCGGATTAGGTAGTTGGTGGGGTAACGGCCCACCAAGCCTGTGATCCGTAGCTGGTCTGAGAGGATGACCAGCCACACTGGGACTGAGACACGGCCCAAACTCCTACGGGAGGCAGCAGTGGGGAATATTGGACAATGGGCGCAAGCCTGATCCAGCAATGCCGCGTGAGTGATGAAGGCCTTCGGGTTGTAAAGCTCTTTCGCACGCGACGATGATGACGGTAGCGTGAGAAGAAGCCCCGGCTAACTTCGTGCCAGCAGCCGCGGTAATACGAAGGGGGCGAGCGTTGTTCGGATTTACTGGGCGTAAAGGGCGCGTAGGCGGCGGACCAAGTCAGGCGTGAAAGCCCCGGGCTCAACCTGGGAACGGCGCTTGGGACTGGTTTGCTTGAGTTCGGGAGAGGAGAGTGGAATTCCCAGTGTAGAGGTGAAATTCGTAGATATTGGGAAGAACACCGGTGGCGAAGGCGGCTCTCTGGACCGATACTGACGCTGAGGCGCGAAAGCGTGGGGAGCAAACAGGATTAGATACCCTGGTAGTCCACGCGGTAAACGATGTGTGCTAGACGTTGGGGAGCCTAGCTCTTCGGTGTCGCCGCTAACGCTTTAAGCACACCGCCTGGGGAGTACGGCCGCAAGGTTAAAACTCAAAGGAATTGACGGGGGCCCGCACAAGCGGTGGAGCATGTGGTTTAATTCGACGCAACGCGAAGAACCTTACCAGCCCTTGACATGCCTCGTATGGGGGGGAGAGATCTCCTTCTTCGGTTCGGCCGGCGGGGACACAGGTGCTGCATGGCTGTCGTCAGCTCGTGTCGTGAGATGTTGGGTTAAGTCCCGCAACGAGCGCAACCCTCATCTGCAGTTGCCATCGGGTGATGCCGGGCACTCTGCAGAAACTGCCGGTGACAAGCCGGAGGAAGGCGGGGATGACGTCAAGTCCTCATGGCCCTTATGGGCTGGGCTACACACGTGCTACAATGGCGGTGACAGCGGGCGGCAAAGGGGCGACCCTGCGCCAATCTCGAAAAGCCGTCTCAGTTCGGATTGCTCTCTGCAACTCGAGAGCATGAAGTCGGAATCGCTAGTAATCGCGGATCAGCATGCCGCGGTGAATACGTTCCCGGGCCTTGTACACACCGCCCGTCACACCATGGGAGTTGGTTTTACCTTAAGGCGGTGGGCTAACCGGGCAACCGGAAGCAGCCGACCACGGTAAGGTCAGCGACTGGGGTGAAGTCGTAACAAGGTAGCCGTAGGGGAACCTGCGGCTGGATCACCTCCTTTCTGGAATTCAGGAGCCAGGTGTCAGCTACCAAGGGTCACGACCCAGGCGCCAGCAAGTGGCGGTTGGGTGACCCGTGGGACACCGATCCTGATCCTCCACAACACGCAGGTGCGGTTGCCTGGAACCTGGTTCAGGCTCTGGCATCCGACATCTGCACCAGGCCGCCGTCTGCGCATCCCTTCTCCCGAATGCCGCGCCCCGCGCGCCTAATCTTGTTTGCGGGGCGCACCCGCGCCCAATCTTGGTGTCGGGCGCCTTCGCGCCGAACCTTGTTGCCGGGGCGCTATGCGCGCCTGGGGCGGCCCGGTTTGGGGCTAGTAGCTCAGCTGGTTAGAGCGCGCGCTTGATAAGCGTGAGGTCGGAGGTTCAAATCCTCCCTGGCCCACCAGTCAGGAACCAGGAATCACAGAGATCAGTGTCAGTAATCAGGAAGCAGAACGCTCTGATCCCTGTCTCCTGACGCTGATCTCTGAAACGGGGGTGTAGCTCAGTTGGGAGAGCGCCTGCTTTGCAAGCAGGAGGTCATCGGTTCGATCCCGTTCACCTCCACTCGGGCATCTCCACGGCCGGAACCGCAGGTCGGCGACTGATCTCTGACCTCTGGGTTCTGACCTCTGGGATCTGAGGTTCCGAAGGGCATTCGGAGAAGACCAGGTTTTGTTCCCGGGACCGGGGCGGCCGGGCGGACAAGGGTCCGCGCCGGCGGTCGCGGGTTCGGGGGCGGGTGTTGATTGACAGGTGAAGCGAATTTGTGAATGTGACCGAGGCGGACGGGCCTCGGGGCGCAGGCGAGCCTGCGTGCCGACCCGTTCGGAAGAAGTGTCTTCATGCGAGCGCCGTGCCGCGGGCGAGAGCCTGCGGGCCGGGTCCCGATTGGGGTTTGCCCCCCGATTGGTGCTTGTCCCTGTGCGCGGCGGTTTTCCGGGATGTCTTTTGGGTTTGCCCGCAAGGGCGGGCTCGGGTTTTTTGGGCGTGCCCGCGAGGGCGGCCTGGGAAAAGGACCATGCGTGCCCGCAAGGGCGGGTCTGGGACCGGGTCTGGAAAAGGACATCGTGGATCGAACGATGACAAGGGCATCTGGTGGATGCCTTGGCACTGAGAGGCGATGAAGGACGTGGCACGCTGCGAAAAGCCCGGGGGAGATGCGAGCGATCGTTGATCCCGGGATCTCCGAATGGGGCAACCCACCCCGCAAGGGGTATCCCGAGCTGAATCCATAGGCTCGGGAGGCGAACCCGGTGAACTGAAACATCTCAGTAGCCGGAGGAAAGGACATCAACCGAGACTCCGTTAGTAGTGGCGAGCGAACGCGGACGAGGCCAGTGGTCTTGTGGTTTGGTACCGGAAGCGTCTGGAAAGGCGGGCCATAGCGGGTGACAGCCCCGTACGGGAAACCGGCGACAAGATCCTTGAGTAAGGCGGGACACGAGCCATCCTGTCTGAAGACGGGGGGACCACCCTCCAAGCCTAAGTACTCCTCAGTGACCGATAGTGCACCAGTACCGTGAGGGAAAGGTGAAAAGCACCCCGACGAGGGGAGTGAAACAGTTCCTGAAACCGGATGCCTACAAGCAGTCGGAGCTCCAGAGGTCAGAAACCAGAGGATCAGAGATCAGATGCGAATCTGACAACTGATCTCTGATCATCTGATCTCTGAGTGACGGCGTACCTTTTGTATAATGGGTCAGCGAGTTGGTCTTGGCAGCAAGCTTAAGCCGTTAGGCGTAGGCGCAGCGAAAGCGAGTTTGAATAGGGCGCTTTAGTTGCCGGGATCAGACCCGAAACCGGGTGATCTAGCCATGGGCAGGTTGAAGGTGCGGTAACACGCACTGGAGGACCGAACCCACTACTGTTGCAAAAGTAGGGGATGACTTGTGGCTAGGGGTGAAAGGCCAATCAAACCCGGAAATAGCTGGTTCTCCGCGAAATCTATTGAGGTAGAGCGTCGACTGCTCACCGCCGGGGGTAGAGCACTGGATGGGCTAGGGGGGCGCGAGCCTTACCAAACCTAACCAAACTCCGAATACCGGCGAGTGGAGGTCGGCAGCCAGACGGCGGGTGCTAAGGTCCGTCGTCGAGAGGGAAACAGCCCAGACCGCCAGCTAAGGTCCCCAAGTCGTGGCTAAGTGGGAAAGGATGTGGGAAGGCCAAGACAACCAGGAGGTTGGCTTAGAAGCAGCCATCCTTTAAAGAAAGCGTAATAGCTCACTGGTCTATCAGCCGTCCGGCGCCGAAAATGTAACGGGGCTCAAGCCACGCACCGAAGCTGCGGATGTCAGAAGACAGAGATCAGAGATCAGACTACAGATGGAAAGAAATCAGAGAAGCGAGTGGGCCCACGGGTTCGAGGATCTCGAGTGTTTCGGCGCGCCTATCGGGTGTCGCTGGAAGTGCATCGGGCGAGCCTCGACTTCCCGCGGATCGAGCAGTTCGCGCTGGCGGATCAAGTCCGCCGGGCATCAAAATCGATCTGCGCCAACCTGGCCGAAGGTTTTGGCCGGCAGCTTGTCTCAAAACCGGAGTTCCGCCGGTTTGTGACGATGGCGCTGGGTTCGGCTGATGAGATGCAGGTTTGGACCCTGTATTGCCGTGATCTTGGCTATCTCGACGGGGAGGTGGCCGAGCGCTGGCGGAGCGAGTATCAGCAAATCGCCCGCATGCTCACCGGCCTGCATCGCAGCAATTCTGATCTCTGACCTCTGGTCTCTGTCTTCTGACGTGGTAGCGGAGCGTTCCGTAGGCCAGCGAAGCCGGCGCGCGAGCGTCGGTGGAGGCATCGGAAGTGCGAATGCTGACATGAGTAGCGTAAATGAGGGTGAGAAACCCTCACGCCGAAAGTCCAAGGGTTCCTGCGCAAGGTTATTCCGCGCAGGGTTAGCCGGGCCCCTAAGGCGAGGGCGAGAGCCGTAGCCGATGGGAAGGGGGTTAACATTCCTCCGCCTGCCGGAGCGTGACGAAGGCCGAAAGCCGTTCTCTCTTACTGGATTGAGGGGGCGGCCTGGGACTTCCGGGAAACAGCGCCGGCGTATAGACCGTACCCGAAACCGACACTGGTGGACTGGTAGAGCATACCAAGGCGTGTGAGAGAACGGTGTTGAAGGAACTCGGCAAAATGCCCCCGTAACTTCGGGAGAAGGGGGCCCCGTCTGTGCGCAAGCAGGGGCGGGGGGCACAGAGTTGGGGGTGGCGACTGTTTACTAAAAACACAGGGCTCTGCGAAGTCGCAAGACGACGTATAGGGTCTGACGCCTGCCCGGTGCCGGAAGGTTAAGAGGAGGGGTTCACGCTCTGAATTGAAGCCCCGGTAAACGGCGGCCGTAACTATAACGGTCCTAAGGTAGCGAAATTCCTTGTCGGGTAAGTTCCGACCTGCACGAATGGCGTAACGACTTCCCCGCTGTCTCCAACACCGGCTCAGCGAAATTGAATTCTCCGTGAAGATGCGGAGTTCCCGCGGTCAGACGGAAAGACCCCGTGCACCTTTACTACAGCTTTGCAGTGGTGTTAGGGAATTCATGTGTAGGATAGGCGGGAGCCGACGAAGCCCTGGCGCCAGTTGGGGTGGAGGCAACCTTGAAATACCGCTCTTGAGTTCTCTGGCATCTAACCGCGGCCCGTTACCCGGGTCCGGGACCCTGCATGGCGGGTAGTTTGACTGGGGCGGTCGCCTCCCAAAGAGTAACGGAGGCGCGCGATGGTGGGCTCAGGCTGGTCGGAAATCAGCTGTTGAGTGCAATGGCACAAGCCCGCCTGACTGCGAGAGCGACGGCTCGAGCAGAGACGAAAGTCGGCCATAGTGATCCGGTGGTCCCGCGTGGAAGGGCCATCGCTCAACGGATAAAAGGTACGCCGGGGATAACAGGCTGATGACGCCCAAGAGTCCATATCGACGGCGTCGTTTGGCACCTCGATGTCGGCTCATCGCATCCTGGGGCTGGAGCAGGTCCCAAGGGTATGGCTGTTCGCCATTTAAAGCGGTACGTGAGCTGGGTTTAGAACGTCGTGAGACAGTTCGGTCCCTATCTGCCGTGGGTGTTCGAGACTTGCGAGGCGCTCTCCCCAGTACGAGAGGACCGGGAGGGACGCACCTCTGGTGGACCGGTTGTGGCGCCAGCCGCAACGCCGGGTAGCTAAGTGCGGACGGGATAACCGCTGAACGCATCTAAGCGGGAAGCCCCCCTCAAAACCAGGTCTCGTCGAGAGCCGTGGAAGACCACCACGTCGATAGGCCGGGGGTGGAAGCGGAGCAATCCGTGGAGCCGACCGGTACTAATCGCTCGAACCCGCTCGATCCGCGATCCTCGACCAAATCTTGGCCAATCTTGGCCAAGGCAATCCTGGCAACAATCTTGGCCAAAACGGAAAACCGCCGGCGTGCAGCGGCAAGCGCCACACCGCAACCGGCCCCGACGACGACACTTCCCCCGGCACATTCACAAATTCCCCACGGGCACAAATTCCCCACGGGCACAAATTCCCCACGGGCACAAATCCCCGGGACGCAAATCCCGGGACAAATCCCCGGGGCAAATCTCCACAAATCCTCCCGGGGACGCGAACCTCCAAGGGGCGCGATCAACCGGGGGCCGGGACAGCCTGGTGGCCACAGCGAGGGGCCAAACACCCGATCCCATCCCGAACTCGGCCGTGAAAACCCTCAGCGCCGATGGTACTGCGTCTCAAGACGCGGAAGAGCAGGTCGCCGCCAGGCTCTCCCAGCCCCCACACCCAGCCCGCCCCGCCCGTCGCCTCACCCCAACCCAACGCCGCGGATCACCCGGTTAATCCCGGGGGCCCACACATCACATCTCACCGCCGCGGGGTGGAGCAGCCCGGTAGCTCGTCAGGCTCATAACTGGCGTGAGACCCGGCGCCGGCGCGGCGCCGATGGTCGAACCGCACTCCCGGACTTGATCCGGGGGCCCACACATCACATCTCACCGCCGCGGGGTGGAGCAGCCCGGTAGCTCGTCAGGCTCATAACTGGCGTGAGACCCGGCGCCGGCGCGGCGCCGATGGTCGAACCCACCCCCGGACTTGATCCGGGGGCCCACACATCACATCTCACCGCCGCGGGGTGGAGCAGCCCGGTAGCTCGTCAGGCTCATAACTGGCGTGAGACCCGGCGCCGGCGCGGCGCCGATGGTCGAACCCACCCCCGGACTTGATCCGGGGGCCCACACACCACATCTCACCGCCGCGGGGTGGAGCAGCCCGGTAGCTCGTCAGGCTCATAACCTGAAGGTCGTAGGTTCAAATCCTACCCCCGCAACCAATTCCTCTATACCCAACCCCAAGGCCGCTCTCACCAAGCGGCCTTTTGGCTGTCGTCCCCAGCCACAGGATCCCACCCAGATGGCCGTGCCAGGTCGATCGACAGGCTCGTGTGGCCTGCCGCACCCAATGTTCTGGTCATGATCGTGCAGGCCCTCGGCGGGCCTGATCGAAACCTATTTCATCGGCTGGCTCGGCACCGACGCGCTGGCGGGGTGGCGTTGGTATTTCGAAAACCGTCCGGCGAGGGCCGACCTGCGGAGCGGCTTGGGGTTGGTCAAGATGCGCATGACGACCTTCGACCAGCACGACGCGCCCGTTCGCCGGCCGCCGCCGGGCAGAGCGCGGTCAGCCGGCGATAAAGCGGTCGATCTTGCGGTAGTGGAACAGCCACCGCCCGCCTTGTCGCACGATATTGTCGAGATAGCCGCCGCCCGAGCCGAGCTTTGGCCCCTCGGGGCTGTTCTGCATGACCATCCAGTTGGAACGAACCTGGGCGCGGTCGCCGTCGAGCGCGATCACGATATTTGTCACCAGGTGCGCCGCCCGCGGGCGGTTGTCGCCGGCGCGGGCGCGCAGCCCGCGGGCCAGTTCGGCGATCGCGGCGCGTCCGGTCGCCTGGCCGAACGCCGTGTCCCAGGCGCCGTCCTCGGTGAACAGCGCCGCCATGTCGTCATACCGCCCGTCATCCAGGCGAAAGCAGTATTCCGCCATCAATTCTCGGATGGCGTCCTTGTCTTCGACCGCCGTCGGCATGCGTTTCCCTCCTGAACCAAACGCCTCAGTTTACCATCGGCGGTGAATAAGCGCTGTGTTTTGGCTCGCCCAAGACGCATCTTGCCTTTCCCGGCGCGGGCGCGGGGCGTAGGGTAGCGACTGACAGTCGGACATTGGAGGAAAGGCGCTGATGACGACGACGCCGGTGACCTTGGAGATCTTTACCGACTACGTTTGACCGTGGTGCTATCTCAGTACCGTGCGTATTGAAAAGCTGAAGCGGGCGTTCGAGGTCGAGGCAAGGCTGGTTCACTTTCCGCTGCATCCCGAGACCCCGCCCGAGGGGCGCTCGATGGCGGAGCTTCACGCCGGCCGCAATGTCGACCCTGAGGCGATGTACCTGCGGATGAAAGGGTTGATGGATGCCGAGGGCCTGCCCTATGGCAGGAGGACCCACAGCTACAACAGCCGGCTTGCCCAGGAATTGGGCAAATGGGCGGACACCCAGCCCGGCGGCGAGGCGCTCCACGATGCCCTCTACCGCGCCTATTTTGTCGAGGCCCGCAACATCGGCGACCCCGATATCCTCGTCGAGATCGCGCAATCGGTCGGGCTGCCGGCGGACGAGGCGCGGTCGGTTTTGACCGAGCGCCGGTTCAAGGATGCGGTCGACGCCGACTGGGCAAAGTCGCACGCCTACGGCGTCACCGGTGTGCCGACTTTTGTCGCCGCGCGCTATGGGGTGGTCGGCGCCCAGCCTTACGAGGCGCTCGAGCAATTGCTCGACAAGGCCGGTGCTACGCGGCGCGGCTGATCCCGCTCGCCCTCACCCGGCACGGATGCGAGGCCGGCGCGCGGCCAAAGCCGCAAGGATGCTGAGAAACGAGAGTGCGCCAAAGCATTCGAGCGAGCGCGTGTAATTGCCGGTCCAGTCGCGCAGCACGCCCGACAACAGCGGGCCGGCAGCCTGGGCCAGCACCTGGGCCGACAGGGCCAGCCCGCGGATCGCGCCGTAATGCGCCCGGCCGAAATAATCGGCCCAGGCGATCGGCAGCAGGGTCAGCATGCCGCCGATGCCGAGCCCGAACAGGGCCGCGGCGATGGCACCCTGGCGCGCCGATGCGATCCCGATCATCGCCGCGCAACCGGCAGTCAGGAGAACGCCGCTCAGCGCCATCGGATAGCGGATCGGCAGCGACCGGGGCATCAGCCCGCAGGCGGCGCTGGCGACACCCGACATCAGCGAGAACAGGCTGACGATCATCGCCGCCATTGTCGGCGCAACCCCGCGCTCGATCAGGTTGGCCGCCTGGTGCAGGCTGACGCCGGCCTGAACCGGGTAGACGAGGATTGTGTAGCTCAGCAGCAGCCAGAAGGCTGGGGTGGCGACCGCCTGCCGCCGTGAGAATGTCGCCTCGACGTGTCCCGATGGGTGGTCGCTGCGCGTCGCCGCCGTGGGCGCCGCGGCGTCGTCCGGCAGCAATCCCAAATCTTCCGGCCGGCGGACCATCAGCAGCCAGACCGGCGCAAAGCCGACAGCCAGCACGGTCACGCCGATCGCGATCCACCCGGCGCGCCAGCCATGGCCGCGCATCGCCAGCTGGGCGACCAGCGGCATCGCCACCAACCCCGTCATCTGCGCTACCGTCGCGATCGAATTGGCCAGCGCGCGCCGGGCCACGAACCAGTTGTTCAAAGCGCCGTAGATGCCGAGCTCGAACGGACCGGCCCAGTTCAGTCGTGCGATGCAGAACAGCAGGTAAAAGACCGGCAGGGACTGGGCCCGCGACAGCAGCAATGCCGCAATGCCGGTGCCGAGCACGGCAAGGCACAGCGCCACGCGCGAGCCGTGCCGGTCGAGCAGCGGTCCGATCAGCGGCGACAGCAACGCCGCGAGCACCCCGCCCAACGAGGCGGCGCCCGATATCGCGGTGCGCGACCAGCCGAACTCGCGCGTCAGCGGCTCGACGAACACCGAGAAGGTGGCGGTGGCGCCGCCTTGGCGCGAGAAACCGGCGCAGCACAGGCAGGCCAGCACCACCCAGCCATAGAAAAACGGCAGCCGCGCGCTGAGCAGCTGCGGCAAGCCGGAGCCCGTGGTCGCGCGGCCGGCCGGCGCAGCGCCGGCGCCGGAACCGCGCGGGAAGCCAAACATGCCGACGGGTCAGCTCGGCACCAGACCGCCGTCGACGTTGTAGGACTGCCCGGTGATGTTGCGCGCGCCGGGCGAAGCCAGAAACACCGCCATTGCGGCGATGTCCTCCGGCATGTTGGCGCGGCCGATCGGGATGCGGGCGTCCTGTTCGGCCTGCAATTCGGCAACCGTGACGCCGCGCTCGGCGGCGCGCGCCACGGCGTTGCGGGCGCCCAATTCGGTGCGCGTCACGCCGGGGCAGATGGCGTTGACGTTGATGTCGTAGCGGCCCAGTTGCTGGGCCGCGGTCTTGGTCAAGGCGATGACCGCGCCCTTGCTCGCCGCATAGGCGGCGTTCGACGCGCCGGGATAGCCGCGCCCGGAGATCGAGGCGATGTTGATGATCCGCCCGCCGCCCCCGCCGGATTGACGTTGCGCGATCATCTGGCGCGCGGCCCGCTGCAGGCAAAAGAACACGCCCTTGGCGTTGACCCGATGGATGCGGTCCCAATCCGCCTCGGTCAGGTCCATGATCTCGGCATAGCGGGTGACGCCGGCATTGTTGACGATGACGTCGAGCCGCCCCAGCTCGGCGACGACGCGCGCCACCATCGCGTCGATGCTGGCGACATCGCCGCAATCGGCCTCGATCGCGATCGCCCGCCGGCTGTTCCCCGCCGCCTCGACCGTGGTCCGGCTCGCCGCGGCGAGGTCGAGGTCGGCGACCGCCAGCGATGCTCCGGCCTCGGCCATCGCCAGCGCCGTCGCCCGTCCGATCCCGGCCCCGCCCCCGGTCACCAGCACGACCTTGTCCAGCAAGTCAGCCATTCCTTCCTCCCATACCTGGTTCAAGACCGGCTTGCACCCGGTTCAGCGCGAGCTTCATAAAGCCGTCCATCGCCGCGGGATCGGTCCAGCGCATGACCGCGACGATGTCGTTCTCGGGATCGACCCAGGTCAGGTTGCCGCCGGCGCCGCGCGCGTAATAGCTGGTGGCCGAAGCGCTCGGATAAAGCCCGCGATCGGTGTTGAGCCACCACAGATAACCGTATTGAGGGAACAGCGCGCAGGGTTCGAGCATGCGCTCGATCCATGCTTCGGACAGGATGCGCCGGCCGCCCCACAGGCCGCGGCGCAGCAGCATCAAGCCGATCCGCGCCTGGTCGCGCGCATGGATGAAGACCCCGCCGCCCCAATGCCCGCCGCCGGAGACCGATTGCACCGGGCGGCCGTCGATTTCGACCCAGGAGTTGCGGTAGCCGTGCCATTCCCAGTCGGGTGAGGCGCCGATCGGGTCCATCACCAGCTCTTTGAACACCTCGGGCAGGGGCCGCCGCCACAGCCGCAGCAACGCCAGGCTCAGCCGGTTGACGCGCACGTCGTTGTATTCCCAAAAGCCGCCGGGTGCGCGCAGGTCGCGGTGGGTGCCCTTCGGTGCGGCGCTCGGCCGGCCGGCGGAGGAGCGGTTGCGGTCGATCAGATCAGGCTTGTCCCACAGCACGCCTTCCCATTCGGAGGTTTGCTGCAGCAGATGGTGCCAGGTGATGGCGCTGTTGTGCGGCGCATCGAAGCCGCCGTCCTCGACCGTGCGCGAGACCTTGTCGTGCGGGTCGGCGATCAGCCCGCGGTCCCAGGCGAGGCCGGCGAGGATCGAGAGGTAGCTTTTCGCGACGCTGAAGGTCATGTCGACCTGCGTCGTGTCGCCCCATTCCGCGACAATGTCCCCGCGCCGCAGCAGGACGCCGTTGGGGCCGCCGCGTGGCCGCACCGGGCCCAGTGTCTCGTTCCATGGCGGGCGCTCGCTGAAATCGGTCGCGACCATTTCCGCCAGGTCGCGCTTCCACGGGGTCTCGTGTTCGGCGGCGTGGCTGGCCGCCGCGGCAATGGCAGCCGGGTCGAGCCCGGCTGCGGCGGCTGAAAGGCGCGGCCAATCGGCGGGATGCGGCGGCGGGAGGTCGGGCATCGGCGGTGCTCCAGGGATGGTTGGACTTGACTTTCCGGTAGCGCGTACGACCTCGTGAGTACAGCGCCGCGACGATCGCGCCGCCGTCAGCTTGCAAATCGGCCGACGAGCCTGCTAAAAGGGGCCGCGTCAGCCTTCCGAGGTCGTGGAAATGGGTTCTTTCAGCCTGATGCATTGGATGGTGGTCTTGGCCATTATCCTGATCCTGTTCGGTGCGGGAAAGCTGCCTCGCGTGATGGGTGATTTTGCCAAGGGCATCAAGGCCTTCAAGGCCGGAATGCGCGAGGAGGACGAGCCCGAAACCGCTCCGTCGGCCGCGGTACAGGTGCCGCCGCCGGTTGGCGCGGCGACGACGGCCGCCCCTGCCGGCGCCGCCGACCGGTCGCACGAACGCGTCTGACCGCCATGCGCCGGGACTTGCCCCGGCGCCGCACGACGGCGGTTTGCGGCCAGTCTTTGAGAAATCGGTTGGCAGAAACGGGCTGCCGCGGCGGATCAGCCTGCGCCGAGCGGCACGGGACCCGTAGCGGCGCCGCCGGGGTCACTGGCGCGTCGGGGCGTCCCGGTAAAGCTGCACGCGGGTGACGCGCAACGCGCCGATGCCATGGACCTCGAGCGCCTCCCGCCAGGCGCGGAACTCTCCGGCTGAAAGCTGATAGCGGCGACACGCTTCGTCGAGACTGATGGCGCCGCTGCGCACGCCGTTGACCACGGACGCCTTGCGATGCGGCGACCAGCGAACCGTGTCGCCCGGCGGCAAATCGCTTTCCGTGTTGATATTCGGCGCGGTCATTTTTCCCCTCCTCGTTAAAGCCAGGATGCTTGTTTGGCGATACTTCTGGCTCTGTGAGAGATGGTTCGAGGGGATGACGCCGAGATTACATGGAGATGAATTCGCCGTAAGGGGGTCAGCGGTAGTGGCCCCGTCGTTGCGAGGTTGGCCTGTCGCAGCGCGGTAGCGACCGCGTCGCTGCCAGGTCAGCCGGTTTCGGGAGATCTCGCCGGCTCAGCCGTCAACCGGCTTGCGGTGACGGGCAATTCGCTCGATGTCGTCGAGAAGGTCGTGCAAGGCCTGGTCGGCGACATACGCTATCTTGGCGAAGGCGCGCAGAAAGCTGTCGGTGCGCGGCAATTGAAACAAGGTCTCGTCGGCGTCCTTGTCTTTGCCGGTCGCCGCGCTGACCAGCACGAGATTGTCGAACGGTTGCAGGATCAGCTCGTGCAATGCCCGTCCCGGACCGGTGACGTATTCGACGACGCGGCAGCGTTCGCTATCGTGTGTCTCCTGCAGAATTGTCATCCGGTAAGCCGCGCGGGTCGTCGCAGCCTCGATCAACGCCCGGGCGAAGGGTCGCAGAAAGGTCTCGTCGAACCCGAGCAACGCCGTCGGATGGTCGTCACTGACCGAGGAGCGCATTTCGAGCGTCGTCCACAACGACGCACGCCCGTCGAAATAGTCGGCGGAGGCGAGGTCGAGGTTGATCGAATCGACCGGCATCGGCGATGCGATCGACCGCGGCGACAAAAAGGCGAAGCAGGCCGGTTCCCGTTTGAGCGAAATGTTGGTCGTCGCTTCAAGGTTCCGATCGGTGATCGCGGGACTGTCGGCCATTCTAACATCAACTCCGAGAGGGTTCGCGGCGGGCGGCCTTCGCGCCTCGCCGATCGGACCCAACCTAGATTGAGACTTCCCCTGTCAGGTTTTTGAAATAGACTGGTTGCGGTCGGATTGTCAAAGTAGATCAATCCGCTGGCGAGCTGGTGCGGCCATCAGCCGCGTCGGGGCGGCGTAGGTTTTGCTTACCCGATTCGGGGCCACCCGCCCGCGGCGCGGTTTTTGCGCAGCGCCGGGAGGCGGCGCGTAACTGCACAGAGCCTCCTTCGCACGGTTTCGCCCGAGATGGTTGGTCAGCGCCATCCAGGGAACGTGCGCGGGCCGCACGGAGCGGTTGCAGTCGAGAGGATCTGCCCGGCGATGAGATGGCGCGGTCCGCTTACATTTCATCCAGGTTTCGGTCGCCGGACAGCCCTGCGTCTCCCGAAGAGCGTAACCCTCGTCGCGACAATGTTCCGAAGGGGGCTGCGAGATAGAGGGGGGTCTCGCCGCAAGGGAATGACGCTTATCTCACAAGGGGGCTGGTCGCGTCGCTTCAAGATAGCTTCGGACGCGGTCGTGGAAATCGGCCAGCGACAAGGGTTTTTCGGCGCCGGCGCCGCACATCAGACCGATAATATGGCTGCCGAGCCCGCGGTAGCTCTCCATCTGCAATTCGCTGAACCATTGATCGCCGGTGCCCTCGTGGGGAAATGTCGGGTGCAGGGCGGCATAGCTGCGGATGTCGGGCGGCTCGCCGCCGTGAAACCCCGGTTTGACATAGATCAAGGTTCCGTCGCTATCGCCCGCCTCCGGGTATCGGATGCGCCCAAGCGCGCAATAGACGCCGTCGATCGGCGGCTCGCGCCGCGACGCCACGTCGATCCGCTCGAACTCTATCTGGACGCCGAGGTCGATCCAGATTTTGCGCACGGCATTGCCGAGGTCCTCCAGCGTGCATTTCGGGTCCGAACCCGCATCGCTGACGAGAATAAAGCGACAGCGGCGCTGAACCATCTCGTAGAGACCGAGATTCTCGAAATGGCCGCCGTCGGACAGATAGATGTAGGGACCGTTGTCGTTGGTCTTCCCAAACAGCTCTTCGAGCACCGGCCAGATGCTGAGCCGCGGTCCGGCGCGGCGATAAAATCGTGGTCCCATGCGGGGATTGCCGAGCCACCAGCCGAGCCGGACATTGAACAAGGCCAGGATCAGGCCGACGATCGGAGAGGAGTGATAGCCCTGGTTCGGACTGACGGCGGCGCCCGAGATCGCCATCGCCGTGCCGAGCGAAATGCCGGTACGCGGCCCGCCGTAATATCGGGTGGGAACGAATTCGACAATCCGGTTGCCACAGGCCAGCGGCGTCATTGCAAAGGGCTCCGCCTTGCGCTCCTGCCAGGCGAGGTTGGTCGTAGCGACGACATTCAGGGTCGTGTTGACCACCGGAAAGAGGCACCGCCTTCCCTTGTTGCCGCCCAACTCCCACAGCGCCGCGAGCGGCAGGTTGTCGGCCTCGGCAAAGCCGGTGAACGGGTCCGGGCTGCTATGGGTGCGCGCCTCCTCGCGGTGGCCGGCGCGCGCCGCGCCAAGAAAAGCCCGAACCAGACGATTGCGGTAAACCGCGTGCAACGAGAAGCGGTTGACGTTGATCCAATAGGAGGCGAGCGCCGACAGGGCGATCAGCACGACGGCGGCGGCGACGGAAATCGCGGCCTTGGCGAAGCTGTTTGCTTCCACCCCGAAAACCGCCACCAGATATTCGAGCCCGGAACGCGACAGCCGCGACAGCAGGATCGCCAAGACCAGAATGAAGACCAGAGTGGCAATATTGACAATTGTCGTGACCGAAAACCGTTCCGAGGCTTGGCGGGCGGCGGTCGCCGCGGTCTTGGCGCTGCCGCCGAGCAGCAATGTCACCAGCCCCGATGCGCCTCCCACCATCGCAAATGCTCCGGCGGTGAGGCGGGTCAAGGCAAACGGGCCATAGAGCACGATGATCGCAAAGACGGCCCAGCCGATGGCGCCGGCGGCGAGATAGCCGCCCATTCGCGCCGACCACTCGCGGTCGGCGTCACCGTTGCGATGGTAGCTCGTCAGCCCGGTGAACAGCAGATCGGCGGCAAACACGGCGACCATCGTCCAGGCGACCCCGATCGCCACGATCACCGAAATGCGGTTGTAGCCGCCGAAGAAAAAGGTCAGCAGTGCGGCGGCGTGCTCAGCGGCGGCGAGCCCCGACAGACGCTGATAAAAGGCGATGCCGATCGTGACGATGACGCCGGCGGCGGCGCCGGAGATCGCGTAGCAGACCAATTCGGCCGGCGGCGGCACCGGGTCGCGCCGCCGCTTGCGAAACTGCCGAAGGTCGCGCAATCGGCCGCCGCCTGCGAAAAAGCCGATCAGCCACGCGACAGCGTACACGAGGGCGCCGACGAGAGCCGGGTAGAGGACCGGATAAAAGACCTCCCGGCCAGGCTCGGCGACGCGCAGAACTCCCCACAAGATCGGGTGCGGATTGGGCGGCAGCCAAGCCGAAAAGATCGCGAGAAAGCCTGCCGCGCAAAAGATCGGCAGGCAGATGAACAGGATCACCGATCGCGTGGTCGGCGCGAACCGGCGCTCGGGATAACCGTTGGCGCGCGGCCGGTCGCGCGCCGGCCGTCCCGCCACTGACACGGCGAGCCCCGTCAGCAGCAGCAACAGCGCGACCGCCAATATCGCCCATTTGAGGACGCCCACCAGATTGTTAAACCAGATCAACGCATTCCAACTGGCGTGCGGGATCAGCAGCACCCCCAGAAAAAGCGGCAAAAAGATGAACCAATTGAGCAGCAGATTACGCAGGTAGAGCACGATCGCCGTCCATGTGTCGGCCGAGAGCAGGCCGAGCTTCGGCGTCAGAAAATTGCTGTTGGCGCGCAATTCCGTCAGCTCCGCCGGTTCGGTGAAGTCGCGGCCGCCGTCACGCCGGACGAGCCCCTCAAAGACCCGCTCGTCGTTCTGCTCGTGCCACCGCCAGGCCGACACAAACGCGCCGATATAACCGCCACCCGAGACGGTCGAGAGATAATGGAAGTGCGGCAACAGCCCGCGGCTCGCCAGCGCCTGGATCACGCCCAGCGCAAAAGACGCGCTGCGGATGCCGCCGCCAGAGAGACACAACGCGGCACGCGGCGGATGGAGATCGTGGATTTGCCGATAGAGCCGTTCGAGGGTGTCGCCGGCCGGCGGCAGACCCGCTCCAGCGCCGTGCAGCTCCTCGTATTCCTGCCGCAGGACGCTCAACAGCGACATCGGCCGCGGCGGCGGGTCGCCGACCGCTTCGTACCGCATCCTCACTGCCGTTGCTCCCGCCCCACCGCTTCCTCGGCCGCGAGCCATTCGGTTTCCGCCCGCTCGATCCGCCCGACGAGATCAGCCCGGCGCTTTAAGGCGTCGGCGATCGCGGCGCCGCCCTGCGGCTGCGGCCCGGACAATGCCCGGTCGAGCGCCGCGCGCTCTGCGGTCAGACGGGCGATTGTCTGCTCGGCTTCGCGGGCGCGCTGCCGCAACGGGTCGAGCGTCTTGCGCTGTTCGCGCGTTGCTCCGCCGCGCCGCCCGGCGCTGGTCGGTCTCGGCCCGACGATTGCCGCCGACCGGCTCCGGCGGTTCGAGCACCAGCCGGCGGTAGTCGTCGAGATCGCCGTCGAACGGCCGCACCGTTCCGTCGGCCACCAGCCACAGCCGATCGGCGACCAGTTCGAGCAGATGCCAATCGTGGCTGACCAGCACCACCGCGCCCGCAAACTCGTTGATCGCCTGGACCAGCGCCTCGCGGGCTTCGATGTCGAGATGGTTGGTCGGCTCGTCGAGGATCAGCAAGCGACGGCGCGTCAAACGTGACGAGCGCGAGGTTGAGCCGCGCCCGCTCGCCGCCCGACAAATCGGCGACCGGCACAAAGGCCTTGTCTTCGCTGAAACCGAAGCCGCCGAGACGGGCGCGCACCGCCTCCGGCAAGGCCGTCGGCATCAGCGCCGACAAATGGTCGTAAGGCGATTCCTGCGGCCGCATTTCCTCGATCTGGTGCTGCGCGAAGTAGCCGCATGCAAAGCTTGGGCGACCGCGTCATGTGACCCGCCGAGCGGCGCCAGGCGGCCGGCGAGCAGGCGCGCGAAGGTCGTCTTGCCGTTGCCGTTGGCGCCGAGCAGGGCGATGCGGTCGTCGGGGTCGAGCCGCAGGTCGAGCCGCGACAAGACCGGCTTGCCCGGGCGCATAGCCGACGCTCGCCCGTTCGAGCGAGATCAGCGGCGGGCTCAGCCGCGGCGGCTCGGGAAAGGAAATCCGCGGCGGCGGCTCGGCGGCGGCGAGCGCCACCGGTTCGAGCCGGGCCAGCGCCTTCAGCCGGCTCTGCGCCTGGCGCGCTTTTGACGCCTTGGCGCGAAAGCGGTCGACAAAAGCCTGCAGCCGCTGGCGCTGCTCGGCCTGCTGTTTGGCGACGACTCGCGAGCCGCTGCGGCATTTTCGCTGCCGCGCCCGCAAAAACGCGTCGAACC
This sequence comes from uncultured Alphaproteobacteria bacterium, assembly GCA_963775525.1. GTDB lineage: Bacteria > Pseudomonadota > Alphaproteobacteria > ATCC43930 > CGMCC-115725 > AP-15. Next base: position 117,661 of record CAVZJF010000024.1, read on the forward strand.
CGCCGGAATAGGCGGTCAGCTTGCCGCGCTCGAGATGCAAGGTCGTCGTCGTCACCGCGTTCAGCACGCGGCGGTCGTGACTGACCAGGATCAAGGTCTGCCGATAGCCGCGCAGAAAGCGTTCGAGCCACAGCGAGGCTTCGAGGTCGAGGTGGTTGGTCGGCTCGTCGAGCAGCAGCAGATCGGGCTCGGGGAACAGCACCGCCGCCAACGCCACCCGCATCCGCCAGCCGCCGGACAGGTCGTCGAGCGGCCGGTGCTGCATCGCCTCGTCGAGCCCGAGCCCGGCAAGAATGCGCCCCGCGCGGCTCGGCGCCGAATAGGCGTCGATCTCGACGAGCCGGGTCTCGATTTCGGCGGCGCGCAACGGCGCCGGGTCGGCGTCGCGCTCGGCCAGCAGGCGGGTGCGCTCGCGATCGGCGGCGAGCACGGTTTCGAACGGGCTCGCCGCATCCCCCGGGCGCTTCCTGGGCGAGAAAGCCGATGCGCCGGCTGCCCGGCAACTCGATCGTGCCGTCCTCGGGCTCCAGCACGCCGCGGATCAGGTTGAGCAGCGTCGATTTGCCGACGCCGTTGCGGCCGACCAGCCCGACCTTGGCGCCATCCGGGATCTGCGCGTTGGCGCGGTCGAGCAGGCGCCGCTTCTCGATGCGGTAGGTTACGTCGGAAAGGGTCAGCATCGCGGTCTTATAACATGCCGAGGACGTGAACCGGCTGGTTGAGACCTGCGGGCGAGGGCTGTGGTCAGTATAGTAGTGCAGTCGCCGGTGCGACGACCCTCGAGAATGGGGAACCGACCGCAACAAAATTTGCATTGCGGTCCAGATCATGCCGCCCATTGCCAGCGTCGTGGTGATGCCGGCGCCGATCACCCATTTGATTTCGCGCCGCAAGTGTCAAGCGAACCGATCGCGTCACGCTCTTGCCGGTGTCATCGCGAAATCTCATCTCGACGCCAGCATCGCGTATACCGCGCGCTCGAAGGCGGCGTAGAGGGCGAGGGCTGCGGGATCGGCAAAGGGCAGGATCTGGGTCAGGATCACGGCGGCGACGCGCTTTGCCGGGTCGATCCAATAATAGCTGTTGAAGATGCCGCCCCAGCTCAGGCTGCCGGCGCTGCGGCCGTTCGGGTCCCGGCAGCGTGTTGATCATGTAGGCGAGGCCCCAGCGGCACGAGCCGTCGGGAAACAAGGCGAAATCGTTGGTCCGCTCGGGCATCACCGTGCGCATCACCCCGGCGGCGAGATCGCCGACTTGGTTGCGTCCCATTTCTGCCACGGTTTCCGGCCGCAACAACTGGGCGCCGTCAATTCGCCCTCCGCCCAGCAGCATCCGCAGAAACGTTCAGATAGTCGGGGCCGGTCGAATAGAGCGCGCCGCCGCCGGCCCAGAATTCCGGGTTGCGCGGCGGCATGTCGATCGCGATCGGCTCCAGCGATCCGTCCGCCTTGCGCCGATGCACCCGCACCAGCCGTTCGCGCTGCTGCCGCGACGGCGCAAAGCCGCTGTCGCTCATGCCGAGCGGGGCGAAGATATGGTCGCGGAAATAATCGTCGAGCGGTTGGCCGCTGGCGGCTTCGACAGCGCGGCCGACCCAGTCGATGCTGATGCCGTATTGCCATTTCTCGCCGGGGTCGAACAACAGCGGCAGCCGCAACGAGGCGAGCTCGCCGGTGCTGGTCGAAGGCGTATGGGTGACGGCGATATAGCGGATCAGCTCGCTGTTCAGCATTTCGTAGCCGAAGCCCGCGGTGTGGGTCAGCAGGTGGCGCAAAGTGATCGGCCGCTTTGCCGGCCGCAGCCGCGGCTTTCCCGACGGCGTCGAACCCTTGCAGCACGTAGGGCGCGGCCAATTCCGGCAGGACGCGGCCGATCGGCTCGTCGAGCGCGAGCTTGCCCTGCTTCGACCAATTGCATCGCCGCGACCGAGGTCACCGCCTTGGTCATCGAGGCGATGCGAAAGATCGTGTCGAGCGTCATCGCCGGCCCGGCGCGCGATGTCGCGCTGCCCGAATGCGCCCTCGTAAAGGATGCCGCGGTCGGTCGCCGCCAGCGCCACGACGCCCGGCACCTCGCCCGCCTCGACGGCGCGCCGCAGTACCGCGTCGATATCGGAAACCGATGCCATCGGCGCCCTCCTCAGCGCCGGCGCGGCGAAGCATCCTTCGCCAATTGCGAGGTGATGTCGGCAAAGGTGACGGCGAGCGAGGTGCGCACGTCGAGCACGGTCGGCGCGCGGGTCGCCAGCGCGTCGGCGAGGGCCGGTGCGATCGCCGCCGGGTCCTCGATGCGCACCCCGCGGCAGCCCATCGCGCGGGCCATCGCGGCGAAGTCCCAATCGTTGAACTCGGCCGAGAACGGCCCCGAGCCGTGCAACACCCAGCCCAATGCCTTGTTGTTGGAGACCACGGTGATGATCGGGATGTCGTGCTCGACCGCGGTCATCAGCCCGTTCATCGTCATCGCAAAGCCGCCGTCGCCGCACACCGCGACGACCGGCCGGTCGGGGTGGACGAGCTTGGCGCCGAGGGCGGCCGGGATCGCAAACCCCATCGGCCCGGAGCCCGCGGCCTGCAGAAAGCCCTCGGCGCGCTTCGTCTGGTAGAAATGCGTCATCATGATGCGGTTTTCGCCGGCGTCGCAGGTGACGATCGCATTCTCCGGCAGGCCGCGCTGCAATTCGCCGATCAGCCGCTGCGGCAGGATCGGCACGTCGTCGGCGAAATAGGCGCGGTCGTTGAAATAGCCGTGGCGCTCGCGATGACCGGCGACGCGGCGTTCGGCTGCTTGCCGGCGACCGGCGCCGCGCGCCCGCACCTCGGCGGCGAGCTGGCCGAGGATCACCGCCGCGTCGCCGAGCAGCACATGCTCGGCCGGGTAGTTCCACGAGGCGTTGCGCGGCTCGATGTCGATCTGGACAAAGGTTTGCCGGGTCGGGTCGAGCAATGCGCGGTTTTCCCAGGCGGTGTCGCTTGGGCTGAGTTTGGAGCCGACGACGACGACGAGATCGGCCTCGGCGACGCAGGCGTTGCCGGCCTCGGTGCCAAAGGTGCCGAACACGCCCAATGCCAGCGGATGGGTCTCGGCAAAGGTGCCCTTGCCCGCCGCGGTCGTCGCCACCGGCAGCCCCGCCGCCTCGGCGAGCTGGCGCAATTCGTCATAGGCGCGGGCGATGCGCACGCCGTTGCCCGATGATCAGCACCGGCTTTTGCGCGGCGAGGATCGCCGCTGCGGCGGCCTCGACCTGGCGCTGCTCGGCCGGAGGCGGCAATCCCGGCAGGTAATAGCGGGTCGGGTACAGCATCGGCTGCGAATCCGGTGCCACCGAGCCGGCCAGCGAATCATGGCTGTAGAGCACCGCGACCGGGCCCGGCTGGCCGGCCAGCGCATGCTTGATGCCGAGCTGGGTCGCCTGCACCGCGGCGACCGGGTCGTGCGCCTGCATGACGTGCTTGGTGACGCCGCCAAAGGCGCGGCGCGCGTCCCAGCTGCCCCAGTCGCCGGTGCCCTGCTGGTAGGGCGCGTGCAGCGGAAACCGCGGGGCGTCGCTGAAATCGGTCAACAGCAGCATCGGCGAGCTCGACAGATAGGCCTCGATCGTGCCGATCAGCCCGTTGCCGAGCACCCACGGGCCCTGGCCGAGCAGCACCCCGGGGCGCCGCGTCAGCCGGCCGTAGACCTCGGCCATGACCCCGCCCAGCGATTCCTCGCGCACCAGCACGGTGCGGATCGAGTTCTGGTATTGGCTGAGGCCCGAGACGATGCGGCCGGTATGGCCGCCGGAAATGCCAAAGACCATCTCGATCCCGGCTTCTTCGAGCACCCGCGCGACAAGCGCGTTCGCCGGCGTCTCTTCGGTCAGCATCGGCTCGATCGGCATGGCTCTTTCCTCCCTTCTCGACTTGCGGCGGGGCAGAGCTTGCCTCGCCGGCGGCCCGAAGACAACGGGCCTGCCCGGCGCAGTTGTCGGCAAAATTTGCCGATGCTGATCGTCGTCGGGGTCGGAGGCGTGAAGCGGCCGATGGCGACGATGGCCGATGGCGACGGTGAACGCGAGCCAGTCGGACGATCGAGTTCCCGGCTTTACAGCTTACGAAGAGATTAAGCCGGGAATTCTCTGTTGCCGGCGATGCCGGCGGGCGGGCCGATCAGTAGTAGCCGGCGCCGCCGTTGACGTGGATCGTCTGGCCGGTGACGAAGCCGCCGTCGTCGCTGACCAGGAACAGGCAGGTGGCGGCGATCTCGTCGACATGCCCCTGCCGGCCGAGCGGAATGCCGGCGGCGTTCGGCGCGCGCCCCTGATACCATTCGGGATTGTCCCGCCGGGTGTCGATGCTGCCGGGGGAGACCACGTTGGCGCGGATGTTCTGCGCCGCGAACTCCGAGGCGAGCGCCCGCGCCAGCCCGACCAGCCCCATCTTTGCCGCCGAGACGTGGGCGCGGCCGCTGCCGCCGGTAAAGGCGCCCTCGCCGGTGAAGAACAGGATGCGGCCATAGTTGTTCTTGACCATCGACGGGATGGCCGCCTGGGTGCAGTAGAAGGCGCCGTCGAGCACGACGCCCCTGACGTGCTCCCAATCCTGCACCGTCACCTCGGTGAAGGGCTTGTGCGGCCGGATCGCGGCGTTGTTGATCAGGATGTCGATACGGCCGAACTCGGACAACGCCCGCGCCACCATCGCGTCGACCTGGTCTTTTTTGGCGATGTCGGCGAGGACGGCGATCGCCTTGACCCCGCGGTCGCGGACCTCGCGCGCGACGGCGTCGGCCTCGGCCTGGTTGGTGCGGGCGTTGACGACGATGTGGGCGCCCTCCGCCGGCCAGCTTCAACGCCGTGGCACGGCCGATATTGCGGCCGGAGCCGGTGACCAGGGCGACTTTCCCATCGAGCTTACCCATGACAGTACCCCCATGATTACAACTGACTCGGCTGTCATTGCGAGCGCAGCGAAGCATTCCGGGCAGCTTCACCTCGGCCCGACGAGATGGCTCGGCACTGCCGCGCCGCCGCAATGACGCTATAACCGACCGCGCTGCTATGCAGGCCGTAGAAGCCCATGGCGCCGCCGGCCATGACCCGGTGCCGGGTCTCGGGCGAGGCGTCGGTCGAGGCGGTCGAGGATCATCTTCGGCGCGCCGGGGAAGAAGCCGTCGCGGTGCGGGTAGTCGGTCGCCCACAGGATCTTGTGCGGGCCGATATAGTCGGCGAGCACCTTGAGGCTGCCTTCGACCGGCTCGAACGAGATCCAGCAATTGCGCTGGAAGAATTCGCTCGGCCGCGTCGTCAGGCCGGAATCGTTGAACCCCTGATCGTCGAAATGGCGGTCCATGCGGTCGAGCCACGGCGCGATCCAGCCGCCGCCCGATTCCAGAAAGCCGATGCGGATCTTCGGGTGCCGCTCGCACACCCCGCCCCAGATCACGCTCATGCAGGCCAGCATCATCTCCATCGTGTGGCTGATGATGTGCTGCGCGGCGCGGCCCTCGAAGCGGTCGATGCCGACCGTCGGCATGCCGCTGTTGCCGCCCTCGTGAAAGCCGATCGCGAAATCGAGATCCTCGGCCGCCTGCCAGAACGGCTCGTAATCCGGGTCGTGGATCATCTTGTTGTTGTAGGGGTTGGGCCGGATGAAGCCGCCGCGGAAGCCCAGTTCCTTGCGCGCGAAGCTGCATCTCCTTGATCGCCAGGTCGATCGACTGCATCGGCAGCATGGCGATGCCGAACAGGCGGTCGGGATAGGGCTTGCAGTAATCGGCGAGCCAGCGGTTGTAGCCGCGGCACATCGCGGCGGCGAGCGGCGGGTCCTGCACCGAGCCGGCGAACAGCCCCATGCTCGGATAGAGGAACACCGCGTCGATGCCGTCGAGATCCATGTCGGGGATGCGCTTGTGCGGGTCGAACCCGCCGGGGCGGCCTTCCTTGTAGGCCATCGTCGAGGCCTGGACCGCGCCCTGGCGCGCGCCGACGCCGCCGATGCCGCCCATGCCCTGCTGGCTGCCGAGGATCTTTTCTTCGATCAGCAGCATCTCCTTGCCGTCGTTGTTGACGACCAGCCGCGGCGCGCGGTCGCGAAACGCCGGGTCCATGTAGTCGTCCCACAAAGTGGCCGGCTCCAGCACATGCCCGTCGGCGTCGATGACGTTGTAGGCGCGGCTCATGGTCGTCTCCTTCATGCGGGCTGCGCAAAGATCGTAGCGCAGCATCGCCATGCCCGCCATTGCTTCTGCCGCTGCCCGGCGCCACTGCTTTGGCGCCATTGCTTCCGCGCCATTGGTTCCGCATTGAACGAAGATCGCCGCATGCTAGGCTCGCGGCAGAAACGCCGATGGAGGACGTGGCCATGGCCAAGACGCGCGGAACCGGGTTGCTGATGGTGTGGACCGACATCGACGCCGAATTCGAGGCCGAGTTCAACCGCTGGTACGACGAGGAGCATCTCCCGCGGCTGCTGCAGGTTCCCGGTTTTCTCAGCGCCGGGCGCTATTCGGCGCTGAAGGGCGGGCCGAAATACCTCGCGATCTACGAACTCGAGGACCACAACGTGCTGCGCAGCGCGGCCTATCTCGACACGCTCAAATACCAGCCCTCGGCGCAGCGCCAAAAGACCGGGACGAGCCGCATCGGCCGCAATTTCCTGCGCAACGCCTACCGCCAGATCTTCCCGGTGCACACCCACCCGATCGAGCAGACGGCCGCCATGGCGCCGGTGCTGCAGATGGGGCGGATCGACGTGTCGAGCGCCGTCGAGGAGGAATTCAACGCCTGGTACAACACCGTCTACATCCCGGGCTATCTGGCGGTGCCGGGCTGCATCGGCGGCGCGCCGCTACGTCGCCGTCGAGGGCCAGCCGAAATACCTGACGCTTTACGAATTCGAGCACGCCAAGGTGCCGGAGAGCGAGGCGTGGAGCCGGGCCCGGGCGAGCAATCCGTGGACCCGGCGGATGTCCCCGAACCTGCGCCACGACGAAGGCTCGCCCGGGGTCTACCAGCGCGTCTACCCGAAATAGCGCGCGGGCAGGCCGTCGGCGGGCACCGGGCCGGCGTTAGCTGCGGAAACCGACCTCGCCGATGCCCGGCAATTTCAGCGCCGGCTGGGCGAAGCCGATGCCGATGTTGAGGCCGAGCAGATTGACCTCGATCCCCTCTTTGAGGGCGACAAGCAGCCCCAAAGCCCCGAACAGCGACAACTGAAACCCGGTGCCGCTCGGCGCGGCGCCGACAAGGGCGCCGCCGGGCAGATAGTCCTTGCCGACCGCGTTGGCCGGCAGCGCCAGGCCGAGCTCCGGCACCTGACGCGCGACGTAGGCGGTAAAGGTGTTGCTGTTCGGTCCGGGCCAGGCGCGGTACTCGTGGGGATAGGGATAGCTTTCCACCGCCGCGCGGATCTTGGCGATGACCGGGTCGAGCCCCGGACCACGCCGGTCGAGCACCACCCGGGGCCGCGCCCCGAACCAATAATTGTCGGGACCCATCCGGTCGGTCCGCACCGCCGGCGCGCCGTTGGCGACGCCAAAACCCAGCACCTCATAGCGCGAGTAGCGCGCGGCGCCGGCCGGCTTGACGGCGATCCAGGTGTGGACGGCGAAGACCCCGCGCCACGACACGGCGCGGGCGGCGTAAACCTGGATCACCGGCTCGGGATTGGCCGCCGGGTCGGGTGCCAGCCCGCTCGGGTCGCGGCGCGCCAGGTACCACGGGATGCCGTTCGGCCGTCCGAGCATGCAGCCGCTCACCAGCAGCGGAAGGGCGAACAAGGCAGCGAGGAGCAGGCCGAAGAGCCGTTTTTTGCCGATCGCCCGGGTCGCCTTGCGCGCAAAGGAGCCGCTGCCGATTTTTCCGCCCCGACGAAGCCCACGCGGAGATACATCGGCTGATCATCGCACAAAGCGACGAGCCGCGAGATGCGCGGATCAGCGCGGTCTGCGGCTGGGCTCGCGCATTGCCGCGGGCATCTCGTCCCACGCGCGGCCGTCGACCAGGCGGTCCGCCGCCCGGCGGCCGAGGCGCACCATTTTTTGCGCCGGATATTCCGGGCCCGGCGCCCACTCGCCCCATTGCTTGAAAAAGAACGGCACGCCGGCCGCGGTACAGCGGTCGCGCAGGTCGCCGACCCAGGCGGGGTCGGCCGGCCGGGCGCCGGCGCCGGTCTCGCCGCCGGCGACGACCCAGTCGAGCGGCGGCAGCGCCGGCGCGGCAATCGCAAGCTGCCGGCCACGCCCGTCGACCTCGAAGCGGCCGCCGCCAAGCGCATCGACGTAACCGTCATCATCGACCGGGACCCGATCGGGCCGCACCGGGCCCAGCAACGGCTCGAAACAGGCCCATCGCAGGCTCGCCGGGGTTTGCAGCAGCTGCCCGATCCGGCCGGCGCGATCCTGGTCTTCGACCGAAACCCCCAGCCACAAATTGGGCAGCGGCCACGCGTCGAGCGCGGCGGCGCCCGGCACCGGCCATCGGCGGCTCGGCGCCTCGAGCCGGCGGCTCTCCGCGCGCACCGGCGCCGAGCCGCTGCCGCCGGCCTGCGGCGACGCGCCGCGTCCGAGGGCAGAACCGTCGCCGCAACTCTCGGATCGCGATGGCGATCCGCTGCGGCGTCCGCGGATCGGAATAATAAGCGCGCATCTGCTCGGCCCGCCGGCTCAGCACCAAAAAGCGGTGCCAATGCGCGATCGCCATCACCGCGTGCACATCGTCGACCGTCTCGATCGCAAGCGTTTCATGGAACAGATCGGACAGCGAGTCGACCAGGATCCGCCGCCCCCGACGCTGCAGCAGCGGCCAGGTCAGCAAATCGTCGCGCACGCGCAGCTCGCCGGTCCATTGCGGACCGCCCGTCCCGTCGCGGTCAGGCCGGCATAGCGCGCGCCGCTCTTTCCGCCCATGCGCGCCAGCTGTGCGACAGTGCGCAGCGCCTCGCAATGGTCGCAGCCGGGGCCCACGGGCGAGCAGCCGGCCGTCGGGTTCCAGGTGACATCGTACCAGAGCGGGCGTCGCGGCCTGCGCCGGCCGCGTTCCGCCGCCATACGCTCCTGCGTTCGAGGCCCGTGCCGCGAGCCTGCCGCCAGCGCCGCGTAAAATCATCAGACCGCACCCGCCAATGCCGGGGCTACCGCCATAACCGTCTTCTCGCGGTGTCCGGTGCGATTGCGCACCGGCCGGACGACAGCCTTTGGCGCAGCCTGAGGGCAGGCGATCAAATCCCGCATCAAATGGCCCGTGGGAGAGGTCGAGGGTGTCGTATATCAACGAGAAGTAAAACGCAACTATAATAAGATATAGTTAATTTTATACAGCCTTATGGCGCATTAACGAGGGCGGCTTGTCGGTTTGGCCGAAATCAGCGCAAAAAGTTGCGATTGGCGCGCGACGACGCCCGCAAGGGTCGCGCGCCGCTTACAAAAAGTGCGTCGGAATATAAGGTTAACCCGTTTTGCTGGGTGGCTGCATACGCCGGCTGCCGGCCCGGCAACCGCGATCGGAGCGGTTGGTCTTCAAGTTTTAATCTCCGCCGCCGGCCGGGCGTCGGAGATTAAACGCGAGCCGGCCGCGCGACCGACCGAGAAGCTATGCCGGATCGCCGGTATCGGCGGCGAGCCCGGCGCAGCCGATGCCGTAAACCGCGCAGGCCTCGTCGTTCTCGGAAGTGTCGCCGCTGATGCCGACGGCGCCCTCGATTTCACCGGTCGCGTCGCGGATCAGAACGCCGCCCGGCACCGGCACGATCCGGCCGCCCGAAGCGACGCTCAGCGCCTGGATGAAGGCCGGGTTGGCGGCGGCGCGGCGGGCGAACTCGCGCCCGCCAAACCCCATGCCCGAGCGCGCCCCAGGCCTTGCCGCCGGCGATCTCGGGCCGCAGCAGGCTCGACCCGTCCTCGCGCTTCATCGCCTTCAAATGCCCGCCGGCGTCGAGAACCACGACGGTCAACGGCTTGAAGCCGAGCTCTCGGCCCTTCTCCAACGATTTGTCGACGATTATCGACGCCTGGTTCAGGGTCAGCATCGGGGTCGGCTCCCTTCAAATCGGCGTGTGGTTCAAATCGGGGTGCGGTGCAAATCAGTGCGCGGTCGGCGGATCAGCTCCGCCCAGCGATCGAGGACCGGCAGGATTTCGTCGGCCTTGGCCGAGGGCAGGGCCACGATCTCCCGCGCGATGCCCTGGTCGCGATGGCGCTTCAACCGGTCGAGATCCTCGGCCGCGCCGAAGATCGAGACCGGGACGGCGGCGAGATCGCGCCCGGCATCGGCCGCCATCTGGCGAAATTGCGGCAGGAATTCGGTCACGTCGGCATAGCTCGGCCGGCTCGCATTGGGAACCCAGCCGTCGCCATAGCGGATCGCGCGCCGCGCGCTGTGCGGAAAGGCGCCGCCGACGATCACCGGCGGGTGCGGTTTTTGCGCCGGCTTCGGCCAGGTCTTCATTTTTGGAAAGTCGACGATCTCGCCGTGATACTCGGGCTCCTCTTGGGTCCAGATCGCGCGCATCGCCTCGATCTGCTCGCGCATTCGCTTAAAGCGGGTCTTGAAGACGGTGCCGTGGTCGGCCATCTCCTCCTGGTTCCAGCCGCCGCCGATGCCAAACAGAAACCGCCCGCCCGAAACCTGGTCGAGCGAGGCGACGAGCTTTGCCGTCTGGATCGTGTCGCGCTGGATCACCAGGCAGACGCCGGTCGCGATCTTCAGAGCCTTTGTCGCCATCGCCGCCGCGGCCAAGGTCACGAACGGGTCCATCACGTCGTAATACTGCCGGCCGAGCTGGCCGCCCGAGGCCGGCTGCGACAGCCGCGAGCTCGGGATGTGCGAATGCTCGGGCGCCCAAACCGACTCGAAGCCGCGCGCCTCGAGCGCCTGGGCCAGTTCGCCGGGACCCATCGAGTAGTCCGTGAAAAACATCGACGCGCCGAAATCCATCTGCCTGCTCCCCGTCTCGCTGTTGTGGTTCCGTGGCCTGTGGCGAGCTTAGCGGCGTTTCGACCGGCACTGCCAGCCGGAAGTTGGCGGGGCCGGACATAGAGCCTACGATGCCGCATAAGGTCTACGATTCCGGCATGCGAAGCCTCTTGGAGCCCGATGTCAGTTTATCGTAAGCTGGTGAGAGCCGTCGGCCGCGCTTGGCGGGCGGCCGCGACCGAGAAGTTGCCGGGGCCGGTCCCGCGAGGGGGCGACAAACCTGCGGCCGCCGAGGGAGGCAGACCGAGATGAGGCGTAACCTGCGCGGTTTGGCGGCGCTCGCCGGGCTCTCAGCGGTTCTGATCGCCGGGCCGCCGGCATTTGCCCAAAAGCAGGGCGGCATCCTGCGGCTGTCCCATTTCGACAGTCCGGCGAGCATGTCAATTCTCGAGGAATCGACCCGCGCCGCCGAACAGCCGATGATGTCCGTATTTAATAACCTCATAATGTATAAACAGGACGTACCGCAGACCAGCCTGCAATCGATCGTGCCGGACCTGGCGACGAGTTGGTCGTGGAGCGAGGAAGGGACCCAATTGACCTTTCCGCTGCGCCGCGGCGTCAAGTGGCACGACGGCAAGCCGTTCACCGCCAAGGACGTCAAGTGCACCTGGGACTTGCTGGCCGGCAAGGCCGACGAGAAGCTTCGGGTCAATCCTCGCAAGTCCTGGTATTCAAACCTCGAGGAGGTGACCACGAATGGCGATTACGAGGTCACTTTTCATCTGAAGCGCCCGCAGCCCTCGCTCCTCGCGCTGTTGGCCTCCGGCTGGTCGCCGGTCTATCCCTGCCATGTCTCGCCGCGCGACATGCGCCAGCATCCGATCGGCACCGGCCCGTTCAAATTCGTCGAGTTCAAACCGAACCAGTCGATCACGCTGACCCGAAACCCGGATTACTGGAAGAAGGGGAGGCCTTATCTCGACGGCATCGAGTACACCATCATGCGGGAGATATCGAACCGCAACCTGGCGTTCTTCGCCGGGAAATTCGATGTCAACTCGCCCTATGGGGTCAGCATTCCGACACTCAAGGATTTCGCCGCCCAGGCGCCGCAGGCAATCTGCGAAGTGACGGCGACTAACGTCAACCGCACGTTGGTCATCAACCCGACCAAGCCCCCCTTCGACAACCGCGAATTGCGGCAGGCGATGGCGCTGAGCCTCGACCGCAAGGCGTTCATCGACATCCTCACCGCCGGTCGGGGCGACATCGGCGGGGTCATGCTGCCACCACCGGAGGGTGTGTGGGGGATGCCGCCCGAAATCTTGCGGACATTGCCGGGCTATGGTCCCGACGTGGGGAAAAACCGGGCCGCGGCACTGAAGATCATGGAGAAGCTCGGCTACGGACCCGCCAATCGGCTCAAGATGAAACTGGCTACCCGCAACATCCCGACATGGCGCGATCCCGCGGTGATCCTGATCTCGCAGCTAAAGGAGATTTACGTCGACGCAGAGCTCGAAGTCGTCGACACGACGCAATGGTATCCGAAGATGATGCGCAAAGACTTCGCCGCAGCCCTCCAGGTCACCGAGACCGGGGTCGACGACCCCGATCAGGCGTTTTACGAGAATTACGTTTGCGGCTCGGAGCGCAACTACACCGGCTATTGCAACCCGGAGGTCGACAAGCTGGTGGACCGGCAATCGATGGAAACCAACCAGGAAAAGCGCAAGAGCCTGGTCTGGGAAATCGAAAAGCGGTTGGCGGAGGATGCGGTCCGGCCGGTGATCTACTACCCCCGCGGCGGGACCTGCCGTCAGCCGTGGGTCAAAGGGCTGACGATCATGGTCAACAGCATCTACAATGGGTGGCGTTTCGAGGATGTGTGGCTCGACAAGTAGGGCGCGGCCGCGGCACGGCGCCGGGAGGAAGGCTTATGGGTCGCGGACTGCGCATGCTGGCGGCGGTCTTGGCGCTGTTGTCGTGGCCGGGCGCGCCGGCGGCCCTCGCCCAAAAATCGGGCGGCGTCCTGCGCTTCAGCCATTTCGACAACCCGGCGAGCATGTCGATCCTCGAAGAATCCACCAATGCGGCCGAGCGGCCGATGATGGGCGTCTTCAACAACCTCGTGCTCTACGACCAGCATGTGGCGCAGAACAGCCTCGGCTCGATCGTGCCCGACCTCGCCACCAGCTGGTCATGGAGCGAGGACGGCGCCGAGCTGACCTTCGAGCTCCGCCAGGGCGTCAAATGGCATGACGGCCAGCCCTTCACCGCCGCCGACGTCAAGTGCACCTGGGACCTCTTGACCGACAAGGGTGCGGACAAGCTGCGCATCAACCCGCGCAAATCCTGGTACAGCAACCTTGCCGAGGTCACGGCCAACGGCGACTACGAGGCGACGTTTCACCTGAAGCGCCCGCAGCCGGCGTTTATCGCGCTGCTCGCCTCGGGCTGGTCGCCGGTCTATCCGTGCCACGTCTCCGCGGCCGCGATGCGCCGCCATCCGATCGGCACCGGCCCGTTCAAGTTTGTCGAGTTCACGCCCAACGAGTCGATCCGGGTAACCCGGAACCCCGACTACTGGAAGCAGGGCCGGCCCTACCTCGACGGCATCGACTACGTGGTCATGAAGGACACCTCGACCCGCAACCTCGCGTTTTTCGCCGGCAAGGTCGACGTGACCTCGTCCTACGGCGTCTCGATCCCCAACCTGAAAGACTTCAAGACCCAGGCGCCGCAGGCGATCTGCGCGGTCACGATGGCGAATGTCAGCCGCAACCTCTTGGTCAACCGCTCAAAGCCGCCGTTCGACAATCCCGAGCTGCGCCGGGCGATGGCGCTGAGCCTCGACCGCAAGGCGTTCATCGACATCATCACCGAAGGTCAGGGTGCGATCGGCGGGGCGATGCTGCCGCCGCCCGAAGGCGTCTGGGGCATGCCGCCCGACGTCTTGAAGACGTTGCCGGGCTACGATCCCGACGTGCAAAAGAACCGCGCCGAGGCGCGCTCGATCATGGAGAAGCTCGGCTACGGGCCCGACAAGCGGCTCGCCATCAAGGTGTCGTCGCGCAACATCCCCGCCTACCGCGACCCGGCGGTGATCCTGATCGACCAGCTGAAACGAGATCTACATCGACGCCGAGCTCGATCCCGTCGACACGGCGCAATGGTATCCCAAGGTCATGCGCAAGGACTACACGGTCGGCCTCAACGGCACCGAAAGCGGCGTCGACGACCCCGACCCGCAATTCTACGAAAACTACGTCTGCGGCGCCGAGCGCAACTACAACGGCTATTGCAACCCCGAGGTCGACAAGCTGGTCGACGCGCAGTCGCGCCAGGCCGACCCGGAAAAACGCAAGCAACTGGTCTGGCAGATCGAGCGCAAGCTGGCCGAGGACGTGGCCCGTCCGATCATCTTCTACCCGCGTGGCGCCACCTGCTGGCAGCCGCAGGTCAAGGGGCTGACGATGATGGTCAACAGCATCTACAACGGCTAGCGTTTCGAAGACGTCTGGCTCGACAGATAGCGCCGCCGCGTCGATCGGTCGAGCGCCGGCCGCGCCGATGCCGTGACACCCGGTCGATCACGCAGACTCGATCGACCGCGCCGCGCAAGGCGTGCTAGCTTCGGGTCGTCGGTTGCCGGATCGGGTCCCGGCGGCAAGGGAGGAGAGAAGTGGGTTCCTATCTGGTGCGGCGGTTCGGGTTGATGCTGCTGACCCTGTTCGGGATCTCGGTCATCATCTTCCTGATGCTGCGGGTGGCGCCCGGTAATATCGCCGACATCCTGTTCGACGCGGCGGGGTTCGTCGATCCCGCGGAAAAGAAGGCGATCATGGCCCAGCTCGGCCTCGACCAGTCCTTGCCCGTCCAATACCTGAGCTGGATCAACGGGCTGCTGCATGGCGACCTCGGCTATTCCTACGTGTCGGACCGGCCGGCGCTCGCCGAGATCCTGCCGCGCATCCCGATCACCGCCAAGGTGGCGGGGCTGGCGCTGACGTTCGCCGTGGTGATCGGCGTCCCGCTCGGGGTCATCAGCGCCGTGCGTCAGAACACCCGGCTCGACTATCTGCTGCGCGTGGTGAGCCTGTCCGGCCTGTCGATGCCGGCCTTCTGGCTCGGGCTCCTGGTGCTGATGGCCGCGGTCAGCTGGTTCGGCACGATCCCGATCTATTCCGACGCGCCAAAGAGCTTCCTGTCCGGCCTCGCGATGTACAGCATACCGGCGGCGGTGGTCGGCTTTCGCAGTTCGGCGCTGATGATGCGTCTGACCCGTTCGTCGATGCTGGAGGTTCTGCGCCAGGACTACATCCGCACCGCGCGCTCCAAAGGCGCCTCGGAACGCGTCGTCAACTTCCGTCACGCGCTCAAAAACGCGGTGTTGCCGGTCATCACCGTCATCGGCATCGAGGCCGCTTTTCTGATGGGCGGCCTGATCGTCACCGAGACGGTCTTCAACATCCCGGGCGTGGCGCGGTTTCTCGTCGAGGCGATCCGCTGGCGCGATTATCCAATCGTCCAGAACCTGGTCATGTACATCGCGATCATTGTGGTGCTGATCAATTTCACCATCGACATGCTGTATGCGACGCTCGACCCGCGCATCAAATATTCGGACTAGCCCGCTCGCTTCCCCCGCAGAGCAGAGGAAACCCCCGTGAGCACCGTCGACTACCGCGCCGAATTGGCCAAGGCAGGGGCCAATGTCGACAGCAGATGGAGCGCCGTCCGTTACTTCGCCCGCCGTTATCCGCTGGGTGCGGTCGGCGCGGTGATCATGGCGCTTTTTGTTTTCGCCGCGATCGCCGCACCCCTGATCACGGTCTATGACCCGCTGTCGACCAACGCCGCGCTGTCCCTGGCGAAGCCCAGCACCGCGCATTGGCTAGGCTGCGATTTCATGGGGCGCGACGTCTACAGCCGGATCGTCTACGGCGCGCGCATTTCGCTCGCGGTCGGCATCGGCTCGACCGTGCTCGGCGGCAGCATCGGCGTCTTCATCGGATTGCTGTCGGGCTATCTCGGCGGCTGGATCGACCTCGCGGCGCAGCGCCTGATCGACATCCTTCAATCGCTGCCGCTCCTGGTCATGGCGTTGCTGATGGCGGCCGCGCTCGGGCCGTCGCTGCGCAATACGATCATCGCCATCTCGATCCCGCTGATCCCTTACTCGGCGCGGGTCGTGCGGGCCAACACCCTGTCCCTGCGCGAGCTGCCCTTTATCGAATCGGCCAAGGCGATCGGCATGAGCGAGTTCCGCATCGCGCTGCGCCACGTGCTGCCCAACACCCTGGCGCCGCTGATCGTGCTGGGCACGGCGCAGCTCGGCTCGACGATCCTGACCGAAGCCTCGCTCTCCTTTCTCGGCCTCGGCGTCCCGGAGCCCAATCCCTCCTGGGGCCGGATGCTGTCGGAATCCGCCGCCGAATATGTCCGGACCGCACCCTGGCTGGTGATCTTCCCCGGTCTGGCGATCAGCGCCGTCGTCTTCGGCACCAATCTCCTGGGCGACGCGCTGCGCGACATCCTCGACCCGCGCCAGCGCGGCTGACCGGCGAGGCCCGGCCGCGATGAGACAAGCGGGCGACAATGCCCCGAAGGTGCTCGAGGTCGAAGGGCTGCGCACCTACCTCTTCACCCGTTCCGGCGTCGTCAAAGGGGTCGACGACGTGTCGTTCTCGCTGAGCCGCGGCGAGACCTTGGCGGTCGTCGGCGAGTCGGGCTGCGGCAAGTCGATGACCGCGCTGTCGATCATGCGCCTCGTCCCCGACCCGCCCGGCAGGATCGTCGACGGCCGCATCGTGCTCGAAGGCAAGGATCTGGTTCCCCTCGACGAAAACGAGATGCGCGACATCCGCGGCAACCGGATCTCGATGATCTTTCAGGAGCCGATGACCTCGCTGAACCCGGTGCTGACGATCGGCAGCCAGATCGGCGAGGCATTGCGGCTGCATCAGGACCTGTCGAAAAAGGCGGCCGCCGACAAGGCGGTCGAGATGCTGCGGCTGGTCAAAATCCCGGAGCCGGCGCAGCGGGCGCGCGAATACCCGCACCAGCTGTCGGGCGGCATGCGCCAGCGGGCGATGATCGCGATGGCGCTCGCCTGCAACCCGCGGGTGCTGATCGCCGACGAGCCGACGACGGCGCTCGACGTGACGATCCAGGCCCAGATCCTCGACCTGATCCTGGAATTGCAGAGCCGGCTCGGCACCGCCGTCATTCTGATCACCCACAATCTCGGCGTCGTCGCCGAGACGGCGCAGCGGGTCATCGTCATGTATGCCGGCCGCAAGGTCGAGGAGGCCGAGGTCGACGCGCTGTTCGAGGAGCCGCTGCACCCCTACACCCATGGGCTGCTGGCCTCGATCCCGCGGCTTACCGTGATGAGCGGCCGGCCGGCCAACGGCGGCGAGCGGCTCAACGGAGATTCCCGGCATGGTGCCGGCGTTGAGCAACCTGCCGCCGGGCTGCACCTTTGCGCCGCGTTGCGCCTTTGCCGACGAGCGCTGCCGCGCGCAATTTCCGCCTTACGAGCAGCTCCGGCCCGGCCACTGGGTCTCGTGCTGGCATTCGGAGCGGTTGTATGGCGGCGGCAATGTCTGATACGGCAATCGCGCCGACCGCGGTCGAACCGGCGCCGGCGGCAGCTGCCCCGGTTATTGAAGTCACCGGGCTGCAAAAGCATTTTCCGCTCAAAAAGGGCCTGCTGCGCCGCACCGCCGGCTATGTCTACGCCGTCGACGGCGTCAGCTTTTCGATCGCCCGCGGCGAAACCCTGGGGCTTGTCGGCGAGTCGGGCTGCGGCAAGTCGACGGTGGCGCGCACCGTGATGCGGCTGATCGAGCCGACCGCCGGCTCGATCAAGCTAAACGGCCACGACATCACCCGGCTCGGCAAGGCGGCGATGCGCCCGCACCGGCGCCAGATGCAGATCATCTTTCAGGATCCGTTCTCGTCGCTGAACCCGCGCATGTCGGCCGGCGACATCGTCGGCGAGCCGTTGCAGGTGCACGGCATCGCCCACGGCAAGGAAAAGGACAGCCTCGTCGCCGCGCTGTTCGACCAGGTCGGCTTGCGCAGCCAGCAGATGAGCAGCTTTCCGCACCAGTTTTCAGGCGGCCAGCGACAGCGCATCTGCATCGCCCGCGCGCTCGCGCTGAACCCGCAGCTGATCGTCGGCGACGAGCCGGTTTCGGCGCTCGACGTGTCGATCCAGGCGCAGGTCATCAACCTGATGATGGACCTGCAGCGCGACAAGAACCTGTCCTACCTGTTCATCGCCCACGACCTCGCCGTGGTCGAGCACATCAGCCACCGCATCGCGGTGATGTATCTCGGACGGATCGTTGAGCACGCGGACAAGGAGATGCTGTTCACCAACCCGCTCCACCCCTATACCGAGGCGCTGTTGTCGGCGGTGCCGGTCCCCAACCCCCGCGTCAAACGCAAAAAGCACCTGTTGCAGGGCGACGTGCCGAGCCCGGTCAACCCGCCGCCGGGCTGCACTTTCCACACCCGCTGCCCCTACGCCGAAGCCCGCTGCAAAATCGACGTGCCGAGATTGCGCGAAGTCAGCCCCGGCCACCACGTCGCCTGCCACCTGCGCTGAGCCGCGCCGCCCGGTCTCAGCGGGACGCCGCAGACGCGATGCCGCTCGCGCCCGGGGCATTGTCGCGCTTTGCGGTTTCCGATTGACTGTCATCCCGGCCGCTTTCCGCGCGGCGCAGTATCCGCATCGCGGCAAATTCGACTTGAGCAACGGCCTCCCGGGCGCAAAATCCCGATGCCAGCCCCAACGCCGCCAGCAGAAAGACACTGGTCGAAGCCGTCGTGGCGTTGTCCTGATTGCCGCCGCCAAAGAACAATTGCGTGGCTCTGAAAAGGACATAGATCCCGAGCGCGATGACGGCGCCGGCGACCGGCCGATAGCACAGGTCGCGAGCGGTTGGGTTTGGCGTTGACGTGTCGACAAAACAGCGGGTCACGCCGATGACGCCGCCGAGGGCGCCCATGCACACCAGCAGCAGCATTTCCAACAACTCGAACGGCAATCGCGCCCATTCGGTCACTACCGGGGTAGACGAGTTCATGTACCGCAACAGCGGAACCAGCTGCGGAGTTTTGTCTCTCAGGCCGTCGGTGTATTCGTCATAATATTTGGGAAGCTTTGCCCTTTCAAAGATCAAATTGTCTTGCAACGATATCAACCCGAGGACGTGCTGATTGGCTTTCGCTTTGATTTCGGCGCAAGACCGCAGCGCGGCGTTTTGCGCGGGCGGATCGGTATTCCCGAGGGCCACGGTCGGGCGGGTTTGGCCGGGCGAAACCGCATCCGGTTGATCCGAGCAGGGCAACGCAGCCAAGATTTTATATTGACCGATGTTTTTGGCCAGGCCGTCTATGACATGGTCGAAATGGTCGCCCGTGAAATAATGCTCTTGCTGCTCGAGCATGGCGATCAGAGCATTAGAATTACTCAAATTGGCTTGTCTGATCTCGATCAGGCCTAATGTCGCTATGGATACGATAAAAATAGCTGCATAGGCAGCGAACACCAGGCTGTAGCCGAACATCCTGGTCAGGTGGCCTAATGCGTGCTTGAGGGGGGCGAGGCCGGCGGCGACAGATCGAGGGCCGTCTTCGCGTAGATATGCTTCTGCAGTCATTGGGGCGTCCTTTCCCCGTGCCGCCGGCAGACCCACGGACGCAGATCCGGCCGAAACGTCATTGTCACAATATTGGCCGTCACTATGCCGGCGGCATGTGAACCATCTCACACTCGCCTGCGAAGTTTTGTCGGCGCTCCCCTTCGCCGCCGCCGGGGACGCCCGCAGCATCGCCGCCCGACGGGTCCGTCCGCGCTCGCGAAAGCGTTGACGGGGTAATGAAGAAAGCTGACAGTTCAGCCAGGAATCAGGATGGCGGGGCATATCGCCCGTATGGTCATCCTGCTGGTGCGGCGATAGACTGAGATAGAGACCGCACGCCGCGGCAGTCAATTACGACCTGGAGGGAATCCCATGCCTAACGACCCGACGCCCGAGACCAACGGCCAGAGCCCGAGCGTACAGCAGGGGGCCCTGCATGGAGTAAGGGTGGTGGACCTCACCCAGTTCGAGGCGGGGACTTCTCTCACTCAGACCTTGGCCTGGCTCGGCGCCGAGGTGATCAAGGTCGAGGAGCCGACCAGGGGCGAACAGGGCCGCGGCGCCTCGACCGACCAGAAAGGCGTCGACTTCGCATTATTTCATGCTGCTCAACGCCAACAAGCGCAGCGTTACCGCCAATCTGAAATCCGAGAAGGGGCGCGCGGTCCTGCGCGGGCTGATTGAAAAGGCCGATGTCTTTGCCGAGAATTTCGCGCCGGGCGTCATCGAGCGGCTGGGTTTCAGCTATGACGTCGTCCGCGAGATCAACCCGCGGATCATCTACGTCCAGGTCAAAGGCTTTGGCGACGACGGCCCGTACAAGAACTTTCTTGCCTTCGACATGATCGCGCAGGCCACCGGCGGCGCGATGTCGATCACCGGCGAGCCCGACGGCCGCCCGATCAAGCCCGGTCTGACGATCGGCGACACCGGCACCGGCCTGCATGGCGCGATCGGCGTCCTTGCCGCGCTTTACCAGCGACAGTTCACCGGCCAGGGTCAGCGCATCCAACTGGCGATGCAGGAATGCGTGATCAATTACGGCCGCATCTCCTACGCCGCGCAGTATCTGATGGGCAAGGCGGCGCCGCGCATGGGCAATCAGAGCATCATGGGCACCAATTCGCCGAGCGAGACCTATCCGTGCAAGGGCGGCGGGCCAAACGACTACTGCTATGTCTACACCTCCCGCGCCAACCCGCAGCATTGGGAGCGGATCCTGAAGATGATGGGTCGCGAGGACCTGATCGGCGACCCGCGCTTCGACAGCCCCGAGGAACGCTTCAAAAACCGCCACGTCGTCGATGAGATGATCGGCGAATGGACCAAGCAGCACGACAAGCTCGAGGTCATGAAGCGGCTCGGCGAGCAAGGCATCCCGGCCGGTGCGGTCATGGACACGATGGAATTGTCGAACGACCCCGAGCTCAACCGACGCGAGATATTCGTCACCGTCAAGCACCCGGTGCGCGGCGACTTCAAGATGCCGGGCTGGCCGGTCAAGATGACCGGCTCGAAGGTGCCGATCACCGCGTCGCCGCTGCTCGGCGCCGACACCGACGCCGTCTATGGCGAGCTGCTCGGCCTCGGCAAGGAAGAGCTCGCGAAATTGCGCGAGGAAAAGGCCATCTGACGAGAGCCTGTCCGCAACGCGGACGCTTTCGGTCGGGACCGGGGAGAGCCCGGCGCGACGGGGCCGGGCCGCAGCTCGATCCGGCTCCGCGCCTTCGCGGATGTCTTCGTCAGTCGGAGGTGAGGTTTTGAGCGCAACCCGAGAGGGACCGGGCGATATGATGGCTATCGGCGCCGCGGTCCCGGCGGTCGTCAGCCGCTGGCAGCCGGCCGAGAGCTATCCCGACCCGGCGGTCCGCACCCTCGACCCGCGTTTCGACGCGATCAAGCCGCCGTTCAACGCGGCGGTCGAGCGGCTCGCGACCGGTTTCCGCTGGGCCGAGGGTCCGGTGTGGTTCGGCGACGGCCGCTATCTTTTATGGAGCGACATCCCCAACAACCGGATCATGCGGTGGGATGAAGAGACCGGCGCCTGCGCCGTCTTCCGCAAACCGTCCAGCCATTCGAACGGCAACACCCGCGACCGCCAGGGGCGTCTCGTCACCTGCGAGCACGAGGGGCGGCGGGTGACCCGCACCGAGTATGACGGCTCGATCACGGTCATCCTCGACCATTTCGACGGCAAGCGCCTCAACTCGCCCAACGATTTGGTCGTCAAATCCGACGACTCGATCTGGTTCACCGACCCGCCGTTCGGAATTTTGGGCAATTACGAGGGTGAGAGATCGCCGCCGGAATTGCCGACGAACGTCTATCGCGTCGACGGCAGGACCGGTCAGACGGCGGTTGTCGCGGGCGACGTCAACGGGCCTAACGGGCTGTGCTTTTCACCCGACGAAAAGCGGCTCTACGTCGTCGAGTTGCGCTCGGCGCCGCGGCAGATCCGTGTCTTCGACGTTGTCGACGACGGCACGAGGCTCGCCAACGGCCGGGTGTTCGTCAGCGCCGGCCAAGGGTCGCCCGATGGCTTCCGCTGCGACGTGCTGGGCAATTTGTGGTGCGGCTGGGGGATGACCGCGGCGCTCAACGGGGTCGTCGTCTTCGCCCCGGACGCGACGATGATCGGGCAGATCGCGCTGCCTGAGCGCTGCGCCAATCTGTGCTTTGGCGGACGCCGCCGCAACCGGCTGTTTATGGCCGCGAGCCAGTCGATCTACGCGGTCTACGTCAATACCGAGGGTGCGGCCGGAGGCTGAGCCGCTGGCGCCCCGGCGGCGCGATCGCGAAGGCGTGACGATCGCGGTCATGTCGCGGTATCCGACAAAAC
The DNA here is from genome assembly GCA_963775525.1 of uncultured Alphaproteobacteria bacterium. GTDB lineage: Bacteria > Pseudomonadota > Alphaproteobacteria > ATCC43930 > CGMCC-115725 > AP-15. The sequence continues at coordinate 140,054 of CAVZJF010000024.1, forward strand.
CGCGGCCAACTAGAAACGCGGCGTTTTGCTACTAGTGGGATCGCGGGATTTAACATACTGTGCGGCGTTCAACTGCCGGAGGAACAGATGAAACGCTTTTTCCTGCTGTGCTCGGTTCTTGCGCTCGCCGCCTGCGCACAGCCGGCGCCGCCCCCGCCGCCCCCACCGCCGCCACCACCGGCGCCGCCGCCCGAGCATAATTTCACGGTCTTCTTCGACTGGGACAGGGCCAACATCACGCCGGAAGGCCAGCAGATCATCGAGGCTGCGGCGGCGACCTTTAAATCCCAGCCGCCAGTGCCGGTTCAGGTCATCGGACACACCGACACTTCCGGGTCGCCGGCCTACAATCAGAAGCTGTCGGAGCGGCGTGCGCAAAACGTCGCCGGCGGGCTGACCCAGGCAGGCGTGCCGCAAGGCGCGATGACGGTCACCGGCGTCGGTCAGAACGACCTCAAGGTGCCGACACCTCCAGGCGTGCGCGAGCCGCAGAACCGCCGCACGGAGATCATCGAGGGCGGGTCGCCGCCGCCGCCGCCTGGCCCGCCGCCGGCCCCGGGCTCGTAACCGGGCGTTAGAAAGCACCAAAAAAGGGCGCCCGCCGACGGGACGGGCGCCCTTGTCGTTTTGGCGACCGAGAGCGGCAGCAGTCAGCCGCCTCCACCGGATCGCCACTTAAGCCAGGCGGCGGACCCTTTCGACATTTCTGCTCTCGACCTGGATCAGCTTGGTCGCGCCGGCGCGGTGCGCGAATGCCGGTCGCCTTCGCAATCGTCAGCGGCCAGGCGCTGACGGAGCCGGCACGCCGCGACAAGCCCGGCCGGGGTTCGGGCGGGTATCGACCGATTGCGTCAGAGCCGGTCTTGACGAAACCAACAGCAGCCCTCTACTCGGCCAGGACAACGATCGTTAAGCTTGCGATCAGAAACAGGCGAGGGCGCACGATGGACCGCGATGCCGAGCCGCCGGAGGAAACGCAGGACATCGAGCCGGCGCCGATGGCGACGGCGCAGCGTGCGTCGCGCGTCGTGTTGGCGGCGGCACTGGGCCTGCTCGGGTTGTGGATCCTCCACCGTTTCCTGCCGGCGCTCGCCTGGGCGACGATCCTGGCGATCGCGTTGTGGCCGCTCTACCGGCGGGCGGAACGCGCGTTTCCGCCGCGCGGCCATCGGATCCTGTTGCCGCTCGCCGCCACTCTGCTGGTCGGCCTCGTTCTGATCGTCCCGCTTGTCTACGCCGCGGTCGAGGTCGCGCGGGAGAGCGGCAGCCTCATTCGCTACATCACCGAGCTGCGCCATTCCGGCTTGCCGACGCCGGCATGGCTGCCGCGGCTTCCGGGCGGGCAGGCGATCGTCGAATGGTGGCAGGCCAATCTGAACGACCCGCAGACGATGCAGGAATTGCTCGGCCGTATCTACACCCGCATCCCGACCGCGTCGGCGCGCGAGATCGGTGTCGAGATCGTCCATCGGATGATCATTTTCGGTTTTACCTTGCTGACCTTGTTTTTTCTGTTCCGCGACGGCCTCGGCCTCAGCCGCCAGCTCTTGCGTCTCAGCCATCGCATGCTCGGCCCGAGCGGCGAGCGGGTCGGGGGCCACATGATCGCAGCGGTCCACGGCACCGTGACCGGGCTGGTCCTGGTCGGCTTGGCCGAGGGCGTCCTGATCGGTTTCGCCTATGCCTGGGCGGGCCTGCCGCATCCGGTGTCGTTCGCGGCGTTGACCGGCATCGTGGCGGTGATCCCGTTCGGCGCGCCGCTCGCCTTTTGTTCGGCGGGGCTCTATCTGCTGGCGCTCGGCAAGACTGCGGAGGCCGTCGTGGTCGTGACCTTCGGTTTTCTCGTCGTGTTCGTCGCCGACCATTTCGTGCGCCCGGTCCTGATCGGCGGGGCGGCGCGGCTGCCGTTTCTGTGGGTGCTGCTCGGGATCATCGGCGGCCTGGAGACTTTTGGCTTGCTCGGGCTCTTTCTCGGGCCGGTAGTGATGGCGGCGCTGATTTCGCTGTGGCGCGATTGGACGTCGGAGGGTGACGCAGTCGACGAATTGCCGCCGGCCGGCCTCCCGCCGGGACGGCGCCGGCGGTGATCGCCGGCAGCGCCGCAGAGCTCGCCCGAGGCTCGACAGCAGGGCATTCTCGCGGCACAATGCTATGAGAATAATCGCTGAGGGTTGCGGGCGCGGCCTCTCCGTCGGTTCTCTTCTTCGCCGATGACGAAGTACATGTCGCGGATCGCTCGCGCTTCCGGCTGTCGGGTGAAACATTGGAGGATGCATGAAATACGTTTGCGATGCTCCAGGGGGAAAAACCTGGTTTCGGATCGAGACCGAGGCCGAGGCGGCGGACGAATCCGATTCGATGCGCCACGCCGTCGAAAAGTTCTTTCGCAAGGAACAGGAAAAGGCGACGCAGACGTTTCACCCGCTGTCCAAGCTGAATTTCGAGCAGGAGATTGGACTGAAGGCGCACATCCAGCGTGAGATGCCGCTGTTCCTGACCTTGCGCGACGACGAGGGCAACCCGCTCGCCACCGCGATGCTGCCGCCGGGGGGACAGGACGAGCGCACCTTCCGCCCGATCATCGTCGGCTTGGCCAACGCCGACCCCTATGTCGAGCACGCCGACGCCATCCGCTCGCTCGGCCAGCAATTCGGCATGGCGCTCGAACGCGCCCGCTGCTACCCCTACCGCCGCGACTGACACCCGAGTTGAGCCGGCGGCCGCGCTGTCGAGCGGCGCCCGCCGGCCTCACGGGAAAGAAAAAGTCGGAACTAATCGGGCGCCCTGCGTCGTTATCCTCGGGAACGCAAGTTCAGAGGAGGATATGACGATGAAGAAACTCGTCCTCGCCGGCGTCGCGGCGCTGCTGTTAGGCAGCGCTGCTGTGGTTCCACAAGCAGAAGCGCGATGCTGGGTCAACGCCTACGGTTGGCATTGCTGGCATCCACATGCCTGGTGGTGGCATCACCATCCCCACTATTGGCACCCCTATGCCCGGTACTGGCATCACCACCCCTACGCTTGGCGATATTAGCCGTCAGCTGACGCAAGCGACGGACGGCGGTTCGCGCCCGCCGCCCGATGTCTGCTCACTATGTCTTGTTCAGCCTTGGTTCAGGTCCTTGCCGGCTGAGGTCCCGGCGATCTTGCCGAAGACCGAGCCCGAGACCAGCCCGGTGCCGCCCGGATAGTTGAAGTAGAACAGCCCGCCGACCAGCTCGCCCGCCGCGTAAAGCCCGGGGATCGACGACATCTCGCACGCCCTGTCCTGAGGCCGCGGTGCGTGCACTGGTACGCGCCGCTGATTCAAGGCCAGGCTGAGGCGCGCAGCGCTCAAATCACCCAGTGACCAGTTTTTTGATGAATCCCTCTATATCGAGTTTCTGAGTCTGGACCGACCGAAACAAGTCGGAAATACCCTCTACGTCAGGGAACACAAACGTGACATTGCCGTCCTGATCTCTCATGTCTAAAGTATATTTATATGGCCCTGGCAACAGAGGGTTTGATAAAGATTCATATTGTGTAATCCGTAAATCCGGTCGTCATAGGTGGCCTCAAATGAAAGTCTTGGCGTGAACATTTTCACGGCGGTGCTCAGTCCGGCGTGCGGTGCTGTCGTTGGCGCGCAAGGCGACCATCTTATTACCTGGCGGCGGGTTAGATCGTTTAGTCTCGCGACCGCGCCGACGAAGTCGTCCTGCGTCAGGGCCATCACCCGGTGATCCTTCTCTCTTCCAACATGTTTGCTGATCCTGGCAGACATGCAGCAAGCTACTGTAAACTTCTTGAGCATTTGGCTGGGTGCGATCTTTCCGATATTTGCGCATTGATCTCAGAACATCCCGCAGAAACCAACCTCGGAAGTATCCCAACCTACTGGTGAGAATCGGACACTTGGTACCCTCACGACACGGTCGAAACCCGCGGAAACGCTGGCTTGTTCGCGGTACCATCTGTTGCGTTCGCACCACTACGTCAAATCGCCTTGACGTTCGCCTCGCATACGCCGACGACTTCGAAGAAGCTGACAGAATGAAGTTGATAATAAGACAGATGCCGGTTCATGTTTTCGGAGTTGTCTCTCAATCTCGACAGGATCGGCTCCAGTGTCAGGTTTAGAACAATTCCCTGTCTGATGCGTATGATCAGATACGTATTCACCACGGTTACGCCAAGGGCAATGACCGAAGCCCAGTCCGCGAATGTGGAGAGCATCAATTTCGGCTCGGACCGCGGGCACGCCCAATGGCTTTTCCCTGAGATCGCTTTTCCTGTAGCAACTCAGGCGGCGTCGGTTTGGCGCACCTCCTTGCCGGCTGAGGTCCCGGCGATCTTGCCGAAGACCGAGCCCGAGACCAGCCCGGTGCCGCCCGGATAGTTGAAGTAGAACAGCCCGCCGACCAGTTCGCCCGCCGCGTAAAGCCCGGGGATCGGCCGCTGTGCGGTGTCGAGCACCTTGCCGTCGGTGTCGATGCGCAGCCCGCCAAAGGTGAAGGTGACGCCGCAGGTCGTGCAATAGGCCTCGAAGGGCGGCTTTTCGAGCGGCATCGCCCAGTTGGTCTTGTCGATCGCGAGACCCTTTGTCGTGCGGCCGTCCTTGACCGTCGGGTTGTAGGGGACGTCGCGCTGCACCGCCGCGTTGTACTCGCGGATGGTTTCGAGAAACCGCGGTTTGTCGACCGCGGCGTATTCGGCCATTTTGTCGGCCAAGGCCTCGATCGTGTCGGCGGTGACCTTGGTCACCTGGCGGATGCGGTACTCGTCGCGCTGCAAATGCACGACCTGCTGGTCGAAGATCTGCCAGGCGAACTGGTGCGGCTGCTCGAGGATCAGCCTGCCGTATTTGGCGTAGGTGTAGTTGCGGAAATCCGCACCCTCGTCGCAGAACCGCACGCCGTCGGCGTTGACCATGACGGCGAACGGATAGCTGTGCTTCTGGAAATTGTCGCCGACCGCAAGGTCGCCGAATTCGGGGGCGTTGTAGTCCCAGCCGACCGCGTGGCAGCCCGACCAGTTGCCGTAAGCCATGGCGCCGATGTCGAGCGCCATCTTGATGCCGGCGCCGGTGTTGAAGCGGGTGCCGCGGACCTTGGCGAGATCCCAGCCGGGGCCGAGATAGCGGGTGCGCATCTCGGCATTGGCCTCGAACCCGCCGCACGCCAGCACCACCGATTTCGCCGGGATATGCGTCGTACGGCCCTCGACCTTGGCGATCACACCGTGGACGCCGCTGTCGTCGGCGATCAACGCCTCGCCCCTGGCCTCATAGGCGATCTGGATCTGGCGCTCCTCGGCGGCCTTGAACAGACCCTCGACGAGGCCCGGCCCGCCGCCCCAGGCTTCGAGCGCCAGCCCGCCCCAAAACACGAACTTGCCGTCATGCTTGAACGCCTGGCGCGAATACATCGGCGCAAAGCGGATGCCTTGGCCGCGCATCCACAACAAGGTTTCCTGGCTCTTGGTGATCAGCAATTCGGCCATGTCGGGGTTGCTGCGGTAGTCGGTCAGCCGGCCGAGATCGTCGTAATATTTGTCGGTGGTGTAGGTGCCGAAATCGCTGGTCGCGATCTCGGTCTCGGAGAGGTCGCAGAGCTTCAGCAAGTCGTCGACGCCGTTGTAGACAAAGCGCAAAGCCCCCGCGGTATAGCGGCTGTTGCCGCCGCGCTCGTCGAAGGGCGCCGCTTCCAGCACCAGCACCCGCGCGCCCTCGCCGCGCGCCGCCAGCGCCGCGCACATCCCGGCATTGCCGGCGCCGACCACGACGACATCGAACTCGCCTGAAATCATCTCGTTCCCTCCGCTCTCGCTCGCTTCCGACGGAGTACCGCGCCCGGCAGCAAGGGGCAAGCCTCGCCTCCCCCAAAGCATCCCACCCATGCCCAACCTCGGCTCCGTGGGGTCGCCAACCTGCAATTCCCGCTAAATCGGCAATTACCGGGATTTTCCCCCGCGCAACCCCCAAATCGGTAAAAATACGAAAGTCTGATCAATGTCTTACAGGTCAATTCCCGACGCCAACCTAATCGGGAATTGTTTCGACCGAACCGGGAATTGAATCCGCATAAACCGGGAAAAGAAATGGCAGGACGGGAATTGGGATCGGCATGAACATGTTTGCGTTAACAGCAATATTTGCGATTCACGAACGATTGCGTCAGATAGGGGTGCAACCTTCGCCAGACAAGACCCTGTCGCCGCGGTCTAAGAGCGGCGCCGGCCCGGTGGCGCGAGCGCGACACCGCCTGGCAGGACGACGCCGGCGACCGCCGCCCGTCCTTACGCCGAGGCCTTGACGACGACTTTGATGGCGTCGTCGATGCGGTCGCGGGCGTAGTCGAGGGCGGTGGGGAGCTCGTCGAGCGGGAAGGTGTGGGTGTGGATCAGCTTTGCGTCGAAGCGCTTTTGCTTCATCAGCGCCATCGCCCGATGGGTGGCGCTCTGCCCCTCGCCGCGGATGCCGTAGACATAGATGTTGTTGCGCACGAGATAGGCGAGGTCGACCGGCACCCTGTCGTGCGGGAAGGCGGCGAGGCAGATCCGGCCGCCGCGGTCGACCATCCGCGCCGCCTCGTCGAGGGCATTGGGCGCACCCGAGCATTCGACGACAAACTGCACCCCCTTGCCGCCGGTGATGCGTCTGACCGCGGCGACGGCGTCCTCCTGGCGGGCGTTGACGACATGATCGGCGCCGAGCTTTAAGCCGAGCTCGAGCCGGCGCTCGCGGGTGCCGGTCAGGATCACCGGGTCGGCGCCGAGCGCCTTGGCGACCGCGACCCCGAGCAGTCCGATCGGCCCCGGCCCGGTGACGACCACACCCTCGCCGGCGATCAGCCCGCCGAGCACGTCGAGCCCGTACATCGAGGTGCCGGCGGTGACGACAAGGGTCGCCTCCGCGTCGGTCATGTCGTCCGGCACGTGGACCAGCGTGTTGACGTTGTTGACGGCGTACTGGGCGAAGCCGCCGTCGGTGGTGAACCCGTTGGCGCGGTGGCCCTTGGCGAGGTCGCCGTAATTCAGGCAGGCGGTGTACATGCCTTGCCGACACCGCGCGCAACGGCCGCAGCCGGCGTGCACCTCGACGGTGACGCGGTCGCCGAGTGAATATTCGTCGACCGCCGGTCCGAGCTTGACCACCGTCCCCATATACTCATGGCCGATCGTGAAGTTCTTGTTGAAGGGCAGGTCGCCATCGACCATCGCCGGCAGCCCGTGGCGCATGATTTCGAGGTCGGTGGCGCAGATCGCCACCGCGTCGACGCGCACCAGCACCTCGGCCGGGCCGGGTTGCGGCACCGGCTTTTCGGTCGGCAGAATTTCGCCCGGCCCGCCGAGGACCCAGGCCCGCATCCGCTCAGGTATCGGATACTCGTTGCTCAACCGGCCAAGCCGCGCCATCGCTGGGCTCTCCGCCACCGCCGGGGTCTCCGCCACCGCCGGGGTCTCTGCTGTGATCTCCGCCATCGCTCAGATCTCCGACATTGCGCAAGTCGGCCCGTTCTAGCGCGCCCCGCCATGCAGGAGAAGGCGCGCCGGCTTTCGGCAATGCGCGGGGTGCGTTATAGAAAATCGGCCCCGACCCATTCGTCGGGCGGTGCGCAGCAGGGGGTCATATGAGAAATCGCCGAACCGCGGTGCTCGGCGGGTCGGGCTTCATCGGCCGCTACGTCGTCCAGCGGCTTGCCGCGCGCGGCGACGTGATCCCGGTCGGCTGCCGCCATGCCGAGGAAGCCAAGTTTCTGGTGCCGTTCGGCAATGTCGGGCAGATCGCGGTCCTGAACATCGCGATCGACGACGAGCGGCTGTTGCCCGCGTTCCTCGCCGGCAACGAGGCGCTGGTCAATTGCGTCGGCATCCTGCGCGAGAGCGGGTCGCAGACTTTTGAGCGGGTTCACCACACCGGCCCGGCCCGGCTCGCCCGGCTCGCCCGCGAGGCCGGCATCGAGCGCTTTGTCCACATCTCGGCGCTCGGCGCCGACCCGCGTTCCGCGTCGGCCTACGCGCGCACCAAGGCCGCGGGCGAGGCTGCCGTGCGCGACGCGTTCCCGACGGTCACGATCCTGCGCCCTTCGGTCGTGTTCGGTCCGGAAGACCAGTTCTTCAACCGCTTTGCCGCGATGGCGATGGTCTCGCCGGTCCTGCCGCTGATCGGCGGCGGCCGAACGCGGTTTCAGCCGGTCTATGTCGGGGATGTCGCCGACGCGGTGCTGAAATGCCTAGACGACCCGGCGACCGCGGGCCGCACCTACGAGCTCGGCGGCCCCAAGACCTACACCTTCCGTGAGCTGGTCGAATTGCTGCTGACCGCGATTCGCCGCAAGCGGCTGCTGGTCGACCTGCCGTTCGGCCTCGCCCAATTCCAGGCGCGGCTGATGTCGATCCTGCCGAACCCGCCGCTGACACCCGACCAGGTCGAGCTGTTAAAGCGTGACAGCGTGGTCTCGTCCGGGGCGCTGACCTTGGCCACGCTGGGCATACCCGGCAACCGCCGTCGAAACCATCCTGCCGTCCTATCTCGACCGCTTCCGCCGCGGCGGCTGGTACGAACGGCGGACCTGAACCGCTTTCGCGGCGCCGCCGGTTCGGATAAGCTCGCCGCCCCGGGGGATATCCAGGATCACAGTGATGGCAGCGTTCGGTCGGCTCGTCGTGCTGGTCATCGCGCTTGTTTGCGGAGGAAAGGCGATGGCGGCGGATCTCGAAAACACGATTTACCTCGACGTGCCGGCAGGCCGCGTCGTCATCGAAATGCGGTGCGACCTGGCGCCCGCCACCTGCGCCCAGATCAAGGCGCTCGCCCGCCGCGGCTTTTACGACGGGTTGACCTTCCATCGGGTGATCGCCGGCTTTATGGCGCAGACCGGCGACCCGAAGGGCGACGGCACCGGCGGCTCCGGCCATCCGCTCAAAGCCGAATTTTCGAACGAGAAATTCGCCCGCGGGACGGTGGCGATGGCCCGCGCCTCCAGCCCCGACAGCGCCGACAGCCAATTTTTCATCATGTTCGCGCCCGAGCCGTCCCTCGACGGCAAGTACACGATCTGGGGCAACGTCGTCTCCGGCATGGAGTACGTCGACCAGATCAAAAAGGGCGACACCGCCGCCAACGGCACGGTCGCCAACCCCGACAAAATCGTCAAGATGCAGGTCGCCGCCGACGCCCAAAAGGCGGCGCCGAAGCCTTAGGCGAGCTCGCTTCCCGAGCCGCGCCGCGATGGCCCCTCGCCCCGGCCCTCGCCTCGCGAGCGGGGCGAGGGAGGCAGGCGCGCGACAGGCGCGCGGGGGTGAGCGGCCGGTCGCGCAGGCAACACCGCCGACGGCATTCGCCTGGGTCTCCTCGCTCGCGATCTATCGCCGGCCGCGGCTGGTCGCGGTATTGCTGATGGGGTTTTCGAGCGGGCTGCCGCTGGCGCTGACCTTCGCGACGCTGTCGTTCCGGCTGGCCGAGATCGGGGTGTCGCGCACCGCGATCGGGCTGTTCGCGCTGGTCGGCGTGCCGTACAGCATCAAGTTTCTGTGGTCGCCGCTGGTCGACCGGCTGCCGATCCCGCTGTGGACGCCCCGGCTCGGGCGGCGGCGCGGCTGGGCGTTGGCGATCCAGCCGCTGCTCGCCCTGGCGATATTGGCGCTCGGCGTCGTCGACCCGCGCTCGGCGCCGGGCCTGACCGCGCTCGCCGCACTCGCGGTGGCGTTTTTGTCGGCGAGCCAGGACATCGTCATCGACGCCTACCGCATCGAATTGCTGCGGCCCGAGGAGCAGGGTGCGGGTGCGGCGGCGACCCAGTGGGGCTATCGCTTTGGCATGCTCGCCGCCTCGGCCGGGGCGCTCTACGCGGCGAGTTTCGGCGGCTGGCGTTTTTCGTACGGGCTGATGGCGGCGCTGATGCTGGTCGGGATGGTCACCGTCTGGTTTACGCCCGAGCCCGGCGGCGCGCCGTCCGAGCCGCTGCCCGGCGCCACGGCAGTCGCCCGGGCCGCGGCCTGGCTGCGCCGCGCGGTGCTGGCACCCTTCGCCGACCTGCTGACGCGCCGAGGGACGCTGGCGATCCTCGCCTTTGTGGTCCTTTACAAATTCGGCGACGCGCTCGCCGGCACGATGTCGAACCCGCTCTACGTCTCGCTCGGCTTCACCAAGGTCGAGCTCGCCAATATCGGCAAGGTTTACGGCTTTGCCGCGAGCCTCGCCGGTCTCGCGCTGGGCGGGGTCGTGGTCCTGCGGCTCGGCGTCATGCGCGCGCTGCTCGTCTGCGGCATCCTGCAGATGCTGTCGAATTTGATGTACGCGCTGCAGGTCTGGGCCGGGCACAATCTGGTTGCGCTGGCGCTGACGATCGGGGTCGAGAACCTGACCGGCGGGATGGGCTCGGCGGCCTTTGTCGCCTATCTTTCGGGGCTGTGCAGCATCGCCTTCACGGCGACCCAATACGCGCTGCTGTCGTCGTTGGCGGCGGTCGGACGCACGACGTTGTCGGCATCGGGGGGAGCGCTCGCCGACGCTCTCGGCTGGTCTAATTTCTTTATCCTCGCGACCGCCGCCTGCCTGCCCGGCCTGGCATTGCTGGGGTGGGTCATGCGCGCCGAGGCTCGCCGCCCGCAGACCGGCATCGCGGCTCAGCCGTAGGGCATCAGCCGTAGGACAGGAGCCGGGCGCGGTGGCGGTCGAGCCAGGCGCGCGGCCGGGCATTGCCCGGTGCGAGGCTCTCGACCAGCCGCCAAAAGCGCGGCCCGTGGTTCATCTCGGCGAGATGGGCGACTTCGTGCGCCACGACGTAGTCGACGACTTCCTCGGGGGCAAAAATCAGCCGCCAGCTGAACGACAGATTGCCGTTGGCCGAGCAGCTGCCCCAGCGGCTTTTCGTGTCGCGCACGCTGACCCGCGCGACCTTGCGGCCGATCCGCGCGGCCAGCGGGCGGGCGCGGCGCGCCAGCTCGTCATGGGCCAAGCTCGCGAGGTGGTCGCGCACCCGCCGCGGCAGATGCTGCGGGTCGCCGCGCACGTGGATCTCGCGCTCGGCGATCGTCACCGGCGGTGCGGCGGGATCGAGCGATCGGCGGATGCGATGGGGCACGCCCAGCACCGGCACGACCGCACCCTCGACAAACGGCACCGGCCGCGGCAGCGCCTCGAGCCGAGCCGCGATCCAGCCCCGCTTGGCGCGCAGAAAGCGCAGCCCGAACTCGGGCGGCGCGTCCTGCGGCAGGACCAGCTCGACCCGGCGCCGGGCGGCGTCGATGCGCAGTCCGACGCGGCGCGCCCGCGAGCTGACCCGGATCGCAAGCGGGGCGCCGAGATCGAGCGCCACCGCCTGCCGGCCGATTTCGGCGAGCGCCAATTCGCCAGGCGACGGCGCCCGGCCGACCGCGATGCCGCGAAAACCCGCCATTCCCCTTGCCCTTCCGTCACCCCGGTCGGCGATGCCCCAGGTCAGGCGTCGCCGCCGACATCCGCCGCCGCAACCGGACGGACCACTGGCCTCAATTGAGCTTGCAGTGATCCACGATCTGCTGCGGAGTTTCCGGGATCGCCGTCGCCACCGGCGCCGTCTGGCCGATCTTTTTGTCGAACTCCAGGCCGTTGCTCCCGGCAATGGTGAGGATCAACCCCTGAGCCACCACGCTCTTGAACGACAGCGCGTCATCGATCGAGAACGCGTACGCGCTGGAGAAGACGCCGCCGCCCAATACCGGGCTGTACCGCGCATGAATGAGGGCCGTATACGGATTGAACGTGTAAACAGCTTTCTGGTTTGCCGGCAAGGTCGCGTAATTATATTGCAGTCGGCAATAGGCGAGAGCGGCGTCCTGGTACCCTGGCGTCCCCAGAGTTGTTTCTTTCAAGTCGAGTCCGGTGCAGCCGCTATAGACAATCGGGACCCAACCGTACACCGCCTGCATCGTTATGTAGAACGGAGGTGTCGGCGGAGACTTACAAGCCGCATTGCCAAAATAGCTCGCGGTAACAAAAAGGTTGGCTACGGTCCGAATGTCCTTACAGGTGGTGCTGGTGTCCAACGTGCTGGGATAACATTTACTCCACAGATCGACGAACGCCTTGCCGGCGACCCCCAGTTTGGGCGGGTTCACAAAGGGAGGAGAGGTCGGGAGGGTGCATGCGTTCGTCGTGTATTTGGTCTTGTAGTTGGCGGGGTTCGAGCTCAGCACCGGAGGAACCGGGGGAAGAACAGACGCGCCGCTAATTCCCAGATATGACGCGGTCAAGACGTTAAAGGAGCCAGGAATTTTCGGCAGGTTGTAAACGCCGGTGCTGGGGGCGGTGAAGGGTGCGAGAGAACAGGCTTTGGCGGCGGATGACGGGAAGTTGGGACGCACCATGTCGTCAAAGTAGGCGGGAACGTAGAATGGCCAATTATTTCCGGCGCTCGAAAACTTGTCCAGGGTTGCGCGGAATTGGGCGGTGGAGAGATCCGTGCCGACATACGGCACCGGTTTGTTGGTCGCCTTGTCCACGCTGTCGCCGGCCTGGGTCAGCGGCCCCATCGCGACCGGCATGAATACCGAATCGAGCGACGACACGTTATAGTTCACGAAGGTCAGGTCGATCTTTGTTCTGGTGGGCGCCGGCAAGGTTACGTTGAGGGGCGGCCCTTCGGCGGAGCTGAGTGTGTATTCCTGAAGCTGGAACGGAATGCCGTCGAGCGGCTGGAGCGCATTCTGGAACAACGCCACGGTGCACGTCTTGCCATTGGAGGACGTACAGGTCGGCACCGCGGCGCCGGCGAGGTATTTGACCGGGGCAGGCGGCAACCCGCCGCCCGGCACCGTAGTTTCAGGACTGTTGGTAACCTTGGCCGAGTGATAGGCAGCAGCACTGTCAAAGAAAACGATGCGGCCCGAATTCCACCAATCTATGTATTGATCAGGGATCTTTCCAAGATTGTCGTTAGTTGTGGTCAGCAATTGGGTGTAGAACGGCACGGTTATCTCCACCGAGCCTCCCGGTGGGATTCCTTCATCATTGCCGACTTGAACATAGGCCCGACGAAGCATGGTAGTCACAAATCTTCGCGGGCTGACGTAATTGCTTCCGGTTTGGACCCAGTCGGTTACTTTAGGATTGGGTCCGTTATTAAAGAGAGCTTGCATCCACAGATCAGCCTTGGCCGGGTCTTGTATGAAAGACTCGAAGAATACATAGATCGTGGGGCCATTAACGGGATTGTTGTTGTAGAATTCGAAGTCGTTTGCACGGAACCGGGTCGGTGTCCGCGCACGCGGCGGCATTGCCGGCAGAACCCAAGAAAACCAAGAAAAATAGGAGTAGCAAGGAGCTGGCTGTCCGTTTCATGTATGTTCCCAAGATGCGACTGGCCCTATATCGAGATATTCTGGTGTTCCTGGCGCCGGGTGCAAGAAAAATCCGTTTGCGCCGAACTCGCCGGGCGAGCACGCGACACCGGCGCGGGCCGGCGACCGGCTTCTCAGAAGCGCAGGCTGGCCTTGAGCCTGATGCCCTGATCGCGCACCCGCGCACCATAATGGCCGCTATAGGCGAGCTTCAACGCCCACCGGCTTTCCGGCAGGAAAAGATCCGCGCCGGCCGCGAAATCGCCTGTCACCGCGTCGATGCCGGTCGCGACGCGAAATGGCGCGACCCCGGCGGGGGCGCCGCTGAAGGCCGCGCTGACGGCAAAATCGGTGTTGCTGAACGCGGTCACGCCGAGCCGGGCGAAGGGCCTCAGCAGAGCGCCGTTTTGCAGGCCGGTCTGGGTCCCGACCTCGACCGCGGGCGACGCGCTGAAGACGGTCGAGCCGGTGCCGGGCACGATCAGGTCGGCGCCGCCCGCACCCTGCTCGCTGAAGCTGTTGAGGTTGACGCGGGTGACGTTGAGGTCGACGACCGGCTTTAGATACCACGCTCCGCGATCGATCAGATACGCGGCCCGGAATTGCCCGCCGACGCGGCTGATCGTGCTGTCGGACGAGGCGGTCGCGCTGAAATCGGCGAAATTGATGAAACGGTCGGTCGTGTACCAGCCATAGCCGCCATAGACCGCCGCCGCGAACAGAAACGGGCCGGGATTGTATTTGATCGAGGCGCCGAAATGCGCGCGGTTCGCCTGCGACTGCGCCAGCGTGTCCCCCGTGTTTATGTTCCCGTGGTCGTAGCCGAGGGCAAAGCCGGCAAACCAATCCGGCCGCAGCATCACTTCCGCGCCGCCCGCCATCACAAACGCGTTCTCGCTAAAGCCGAGGCTTGCCGAGTTCGCGTTGAGGTCCAGAAACTTGCCGCCGACCTGCGCCCAAACGCATTGTCCCTCCTTGATGAAGACATAGCGCCCGTCCGGGACCTCGCAGCTCATCAGATTGCTGGCAAAGCGCAAGCCGGAATAGAAATCGCCGATCTCGTTGTCGGTGTAGGTCTCGGGTGAAAGCTGGTTGTAGGCTTGTTGCAGACTTGGCCGGTCGGGGATCGTAAGGATCGCCTGGGCAACCGGAAGAAAGCTCGGCGAGCCTCCGGCCAGCTGGATGGCGTTGATGTTTTGACCGATCGCGGTCTGGTTGCCGTTGAGCCCGGACGGCGCAAAATTCAACCCGCCCTCTAACACCACGTCGTTCGCGTCGGGAAATTCCAGCTGGTAGGCCGCGACCGCCGGCAGGGGGCCGAGCACGAGGCCGTCATCGACCGCCCCGCCCTGCGCGTGCACCAGGGTCGCAGCGGTCGCGCCGACAGAAGGAGTTGTGTTGGTCAGGTTGACCACGATCCGGCCGGCGAGATTGGCGCTGCCGCTGGCGTTGATGCGATCGGCCTGGCCCGTCGCCGGATTGACGTCGACGCTGATCTTGCCGAGGCCGCCTTGCACCAAATTCCCGGTCAGCGCCGTCGTCTGGATGACGCCGCTGCCGCCGGGCGACAGATTTCCGTTGTTGTTGAGCGGGTTTCCGGCGCCGAGCGCGACGCTCGCGCCGGAATTGAAGGTGCCGCCCGGCAGATTGTTGAAGGCATTGCGCCCCGGTCCGAGGTTGACATTGCCGATGACGGTTCCAGCGTTGCTGACGGTGTTGCTGCCGACGACGGCGGGGGGAGCCGACGGCGAGCTGGAGATCGGCATGCCGAGGATCGCGGTGCCCGCGAGACCGGCCGCTGTCGTGATCACGCCGGCGTTTGCGAGAGTGTTGTTCCCGCCTCCGACAAGAGCGATGCCCGCGCCGGCTCCCGACCCGCCGGTAATCGTCCCACCGGTGATCTTGACGGCGATGTTGCCGGCTGTGGCGAGCGCCATAATTGCGGTGGAACCCGGTCCCGTGGTGGTTATGTTACCCGAGGAGACGACGCCGACGCCAGCGCCCTGAGACGAAGCGGGGCGGGAGAAGGCGGCGATCCCGGTGCTTCCTGCGCCCAACAGCGCGATGTTTCCCGACGAGTTGACGGCGACGGCATTGCTTCCGGCGGCCATGATGCCGACGCCCGACTGCCCCCCGACCGATATGCCGGCTGACGAATTTACGATGGCCCCGTTCGCACCCGTCGCGGTGATGCCGATGCCCGTCGCGACGGCGATATTCCCTGACGAGGTGACCTCGGCGGTGTTGCCTTGAGCCGAGATGCCGCTGCCGGCGCCGCCGATCGATATATTTCCAGACGAATTGACATTCGCAGCACCAGCCGCGGAAACAGCGTCGATTGCATCGCCGTTGCCGCCGATGGCGATGATGCCCGACGAGTTGACGGCCGCCCCGTTCGTACCGGTCGCGGTAATCCCGGCGCCGGTCGCGACGGCAATGCTGCCCGACGAGGTGACCTCGGCGGTGTTGCCATCGGCGGTGATGCCGCCGCCATTGCCGCCGACCGATATATTCCCCGATGACGTGACGTTGGCGGCCCCGGCAGCTGAAAGAGCCGCAATTGCGGCGCCGTCGCCTTTAATGGAGACGCGGCCTGACGACGTGACGTCGGCGTCGCCGGTCACCGAGATGGCGTCGATCGCGCTGCCGCCGCCCCCAATGGAGATGCCGCCCGACGAGCTCACCGTCGTTCCGGTCACGCCAATCGCTGTGATCCCGACGCCGTCGCCGCCGACAACTATGTTCGCGGTGGACGTGACGCCGGCGGCCCCGCCAACCGAAACGGCAATGATCGCGGCGCCGTCGCCCGCGATCGAGATGCCGCCGGACGCCGTGACATCGACTGTCCCGGCCCCCCCAGAGGCAGCGGCGATCCCGACGCCTGAGCTGCCCAGAACGGAAATCTCGCCGGAGGAGCTCACGGCAACCGGGCCCAGGCCGAAAGCAACAATGCCGCTCCCGCCATTGGCGACAGAGATGTTGCTCGACGATTTTACGCTGACCTCGTCGGTGTCGTCGGAGGAGACGTTGATCCCGATGGCCGAATCACCGGCGACGGATATGGCGCCCGAGGAGGTCACCGTCACTCCGCCCCCGCCCGCCGGACCGCTGGTGTCAAAGGCATCAATCGCATCGCCGTCGCCGGTGACCGAGATGCCGCCCGACGAGGTGACGGAGACGTTGAGCCCGCCGGATGCACTGATCCCGGTGCCGTCGCCGGTTACCGATATGGGGCCCGAGGACGCCACGGTGACGCTGCCGTCGGTGACTCCAAGGATTCCGTCTCCTCCATTGGCGAGGGAGATGTTGCTCGACGAGGTGACGCCGACATCGCCGCCGTTAAAGGAGAGCGTGTTGATCCCATTGGCGAAAAGGCCCTGGACGGAGATGTTGCCCGAGCTTGTTACATTGACCGCGCCATCGCTGACGACGACGATGGCATCGGTAAAATCCGCTGTCTGAATTATCCCAAAGGGACCTGTCGCGCTGTTGAGCGTCAGATTTCCAGTCCCGAAGAACAGGATTCCCGGCTGACCGCTTGTCGGGGCGATAGCGCTGGTCAGCGAATTGACATTGAGAACGGTCGTTCCCGGTGGCGGATTTACCACCCCGGCGGACTGGTTGCCCGAGCAGGTGACGGTCCCCACTCCCGTGCACGGGTCGGGGTCGGCGTAAACGGTGGCCGGCCACGCTGTGAGCAACGCCACGGCCGCGGCAATGATCCGCAACAGCGGCGCATCGTGGGTGCGCGCTCGGTTTCTCAATAGAGCGAGGCTGGCGTGCCTGTTCGGTCGACAGAAATTGGGCACGTCACATTCCTCCTGCCGGTGCGCCTTGCAGCGCGCAGCGTTATTGATATTGCCGCGTCAACAAGGCCGGTCGTGTTCTTCCTGCGGTAGAGACATAAATCGCCCATTTGGTTCGGTCAATCAATTAACAAGGGCTCTGCCGACCAGATGCCAGCCAAATGTCAGGTAGGGCTATGCGGCTGTCGGCAGGCGCAGCATTGGTCCGGCGGATCAGGCCGCGTCAGGCGAAACAGGGCGGGAGGTTTTTCCACGCCGGGTTCGGTCGCGGCGCGGACCCCATGCTTGCGGCATCGGCGCCGGCGGCGGCTAAGGCGAACGCCGGGAGCGAACCCGGCGCCGCGGCGTGTGGGTGATCAGCCCTGTAGGATGGGTTGAGCGCGCGGCGAAACCCATCTGGTGCGGCGGCGGCGATGGGCTTCGCAAGGAGGCTGGGCAAGTATCCAGATCGGCAACCGATCCACTCGTCTTCCCCGGCGAAAGCCGGGGTCCATCGTTCCGCCGCGCGAGCGCGTGACCGTTGGTAAGGTACTGCAATCATTTGTGAAGTTCGGTGCAGCGCGAGCCATGGGTCCCGGCTTTCGCCGGGAAAGCGGAAGCAGAAGCCGCCAATTTATCATCTCAATTGGATTCTTGCCCAGCCTCAAGGCTCAGCCCATCCTACGGCTACTTGCGCTGAATCATGCGATTGCGTCCGAGCACTAGCCCAGCGCCGCATAGACCGCTTTTTCAAAGCGGTCGAAGACACCGAGCGCCTTGGCGTCGGCAAACGGGAGCAACTGCATCAATATTACCCCGGCCACACCTTTTGCCTGGTCGACCCAGAAATACGTGTTGGCGAGCCCGGCCCAGGCGAGGCTGTCGGCGCTGCGCCCGCCCGGCGCCTCGGCGGTCGAGATCATAAAGCCAAGGCCCCATTTCTTGACCATGCCGGGGAAGAACTCGGCGTCGTTGGAGGAGGCCGGCATCGCGGTCTTCAGCCCCTGCACATCGAGATCGCCGATCGCGTTCGCCGCCATCAGCCGCACCGTCTGCGGCTTCAGCACCTGCCGGCCGTCGGCGGCGCGCCCCTCGTTCAGGAACACCCGCTCAAAGGCCAGGTAATCCGCCGCGGTGCCGTAAAGCCCGCCGCCGCCCATCTCGAATTCCGGTTCCTGCGGCACTTCGAACGGGATCGGCGCCAGCGTGCCGTCCGCGGCGCGGGCATGCATCGCCGCCAGCCGCGCGCGCCGGTCCGGCGTCAGCTTGAATGCGGTGTCCTTCATGCCGATCGGCGCGAACAGGTGCTCCGTGAAATATTCGCCCAGCCGCTGACCGCTGGCCCGCTCCACCGCCTTGCCGACCCAGTCGATGTTGATGCCGTAATCCCATCTTTCGCCCGGGTCGAAGGTCAGCGGCAATGCCAGCGCCGCGTTCTCGCAGGAGATGATCCCGGGGATGCCCTCCTTCTCCATGTAGCGGCCCATCTGCGCGTTCCAGATGTCGTAGACAAAGCCGGCGGTGTGGGTGACCAGGTGGCGCAGGGTGATCGGGCGCCGCGCCGGGCGCAGCCGCGGCTCGCCCGCGGCGTCGAAACCTTCGAGCACCTGGGGTGCGGCAAGCTCGGGCAATAGCTCGGCGACCGGCTGGTCGAGCGCCAGCTTGCCCTGCTCGACGAGCTGCATCGCCGCCGTCGAGGTGACCGCCTTGGTCATCGAGGCGATCCAGAACACCGTGTCCGGCGTCATCGCGGGGCCGTCGGGCAACGCCCGCACGCCAAAGGCGCCGTGGTAGAGCGGGCCGTCGCGCGTCGCCGCCATCGCCACCACCCCCGGCACGTCGCCGCGGTCGGCCGCCTCCCTCAGCACCTGGTCGATCCGCGCCGTCTGGGCCATGACATTCCTCCCCTACGCGCTCTTCTGCGGAACCGAACGAAAATAAAGCTATCGCCTTCGCGACTTGGCAAGGCTGCAGCGCGCGACTATCTTGACCAACGATGGTCATAGTCTCGCGGAGAGAGTGTTGAGCGCAACAATTTCGGTGGCACAGGCCAAGTCCCAGTTTGCCGCCCTCGTCGCTCGTGCCGAGGCGGGCGAGAAAATCGTGGTGACCCGCAGTGGCCGCCCCGTCGCCTGCCTCGGTCCGTTACCCGCACGCCAGCCGATCAAATATGGCGATCTGCGCGGCGTGTTCCTATCGGAGGACTTGACCATTCCGGAAGAGGTCGTCCGCGACTTCGAACTCACCCGAGTGACCGCGGCTATCCTGGTCGACACGCATATTGCTCTGTGGGCGAGGATCGCGCCGGAACGACTGACTACCGGCGAGCGGCGGGCGCTCGACCAAGCGCCTTCCTGCTACATCAGCGCGGTCACCCTGTGGGAAATCGCGATTTTGATAGCCCTCGGCCGCCTCGCCGCCGACGAGCGCCTCTTCACAATTCCCGAGGGGTTCGATCTGCTCCCGGTCTTAGCTGACCATTGCAAGGCTCTTGGTCGCCCTACCATTGCGGCATCGTGATCCATTCGATCGGATGCTGATCGCGCAGGCGCGGGCTGAGCGCCTCGCCCTGTTGACCCGCGACAGGGCGATCATCGCTTACGGTTCGGATGGCGCCGAGTTGGTGTCGGTCCGCGATTTAGCCGCAGGACCCTAGCGATCGATCAGGTGGATGAACGAGCCGAACACCGAGCCGCGGCGCAGCCCGCAACCGCCGAGATCGGCGCCGGCCGCGTCGGCCGCCGACCACAGCGGCTCGGCCGGGCCTTCGCGGACGACCGTCGCGTAGTGGAATTCATGGCCGCGGAAACCGGCGCCGGCGGCGCCGAGCGGGGTTTTGCCGAGCAAGGCCGTGGAACGGTAGCCAAGGTGCACGCGGCGCTCGGCAAAGCTGGTTTCGAGCGGCAGCAGGCCCGCCATCGGGTGCCGATGCCCGGTGGCGTCGGTCAGACCGTCGCCGAGCACCATGTAGCCGCCGCATTCGCCGTAGACCGGCTTGCCGTCGCCGGCGGCGCGGCGCAACCCGTTGAGAAAGGCGCCGGACGCGGCGAGCCGTCCGGCCCACAATTCGGGGTAGCCGCCCGGCAGGTAGACCGCGTCGGCGGCGGGGCCGGGCGGCTCGCCGGCGAGCGGCGAGAAGAACAAAAGCTCGGCGCCGGCCCGCCGCCAGCCGTCGAGCAAAGTCGGATAGGCAAAGCGGAAGGCGTCGTCGCGGGCAACGGCGACGCGCCGGCCGAGCGGCGGGATGCCGGCGCCGGCAGCCCCGCCGGCGAGCCTTGAGCGCCGCGCCAATCCGAGCAGCCGGTCGATGTCGACATGGGCAGCCAACTGGCCGGCGGCATGTTCGACGACCCTCTCGGCCTCGGCGGCCTCCGCTGCCGGCACCAGGCCCAGATGGCGCGAAGGCAGCGCCAATGCCGGGTCGGCGGGCAGCGACCCCAGCACCGCGAGATCGGGCAGATGACGCGCCACCGCGCCCTTGAGCAGCGCGCGGTGGCGCTCGCTCGCGACCCGGTTGAAGATGACGCCGGCGATCCGCGTCCCGGGCAGGTGGCCGGCAAAGCCGCGCAGCAATGCCGCGACCGAAGCGCCCTGGCCGCGGGCGTCGACGACCAGCACGACGGGCCAGCCGGTGATCGCCGCCAATTCCGCGGTCGAGCCCGTCTCGCCGCCGGCGCCGGTGCCGTCGAAGAGGCCCATCACACCTTCGCACAGCACGAATTCGGCCGCGGTTTCGAGGCCGCTCACGATCGCGGCGAGGGTTGCCGGCCGCATCGCCCAGACGTCGAGGTTCGGGCACGGGCCGCCACCGGCGAGCGCGTGAAAGGTCGGGTCGACAAAGTCCGGCCCCGCCTTGGCCGCCGCGGTCCGCATCCCGCGCCGGCGCAAAAGCCGCAACAGGCCCGCCGTCACCAGGGTCTTGCCGCTGCCCGACGCCGGGGCGGCCACAATCAGCCCGGGCGCCGTCACGACGCAAAGGGCAGGCGGGGCAAAGGGCAGGGCGGGGCGGTTAGCCCGGCAGCTTGTCGCCGTCGGGCGGGGCCGGGACCTCGAACGCGTTGACCATGCCGGAGAGGAACGCGAAATAGTTCGCCGCACCGGTCAGCTCGACCAGCCACTGGACGCCGTGGCGGTCCTTGAGCCGGTCGAACAGCGCCGGGTCGACCTTGTTGGCGCCGATCAGCTGGCGCGTGTAGTTGACGATGTCGCGCTCGTCCGCCGGCAGCCCCGCCGGGTCGCCCTTGGCGCGCAGCAGGTCGATCGTCGCCTCCGGCACCCCGGCTCGTCGGGCGGCGCCGACCTGGGCCGCCCAGACATAAGGGGCTTCTTTTTCGCGCACCGAAGCAAGAATCGCGTGCGATCGCAGCTTCGCGTCAACGACACTTCCTTCGCGGAAAAAGGTGACCAATGGCAGCACGCGCTCGGCGAGCTTGGGGCTGTGCAGCATGATGCTGAACGGGCCGCGCACGCCGCCGAAGACTTTGACCACGTCGTCGACGACGGCGTGATGCTCGGCCGGCACGTCGGCCTTGCCGGTAACCGGGGCAACTCTAGGCATGACTTCCTCCGGTGATCAGATGCCGGGATAGGGTTTTTCCCACCCGTCGAGATAGACGACCTCGGACAGCGGCCCGCGCCCGACCGGCCCGAAATTCCCCATCGGGTAGCCGATCGGCAGGATGGCGTATGAGTGGAAGCCGGGCGGGATGCCCATCGCCGCGTCGACCTCTTTCTCGTAGCTGATGTGCCGGGTCGTCAAGGTCGAGCCCAGACCCAGCGCGCGCGCCGCCAACAGCATGTTCTGGACCGCGGGGTAGATCGAAGAGCCGGCCGAGCGGCTGGCGTTGGGGCCGTCTTCGAGGCAGGCGACGATCCACACCGGCGCCTCGTGGTAGTGGTCGGTCAGGTATTCGACGGCGGCGTGCTGGCGCTTGTAGCGGGCCGGGTCCGAACCCGGCGGCGGCGCGCTCGACGCATAGCGCGGCCCGACCACCTCGTCGAACGCCTTTTTGTAGTAGACCTGAACCGCCTTTTTCTTGGCCGGGTCCTTCAGCACCAGAAAGCGCCAGCGCTGGGTGTTGCCGCCGCTCGCGGCGGCCTGGCCGGCGGCGAGGATTTTGCGGACCAGCTCGTCCGGCACCGGGTCGGGCTTCAGCCGCCGCATCGCCCGCATCGTGTGCATGATCTCGAAGATGTCGGTTCCGCCTGTCGTCCCTTCGGGCATTCGATCCTCCATGGCCGGTCGCGGCGAACTCTAAAGGCGATCAGCGCAGCCCCACAAGGCTGACGACTCAGCGCTCGGCGCCGAGGGCGGCGAGACGCTGCTGGGCGTCGAGCACGTCCGGCGACCGGGCGGCGGCGGGCTTCAGGCGAAAGTCGAATTGCGTCGTGTAATAGGGCGGCTCGAGGCCGAGCCGGCGCGCCTCGCCCTCGGCGGTGTCGTGCCGTTCGAAATCGCAAATCAGCGAGTCCTTGACGGCGAAGACCGCGTCGCTGGCGAGGTATTCGTCGGCGCTGTCGAAGATGTGGGTCGTCACCGGCTCGTAGCCCTTGGCCGACACGACGAAATGGATGTGCGCCGGGCGCCACGGATGGCGGCCGGTCGCGCGCAGCATCGCCCCGACCGGGCCGTCGGACGGGATCGGGTAATGCACCGGACGCACGGTGCGCACCAGGTAGCGGCCCTCGCCGTCGGTATGGAACTTGCCGCGCATGTGCATCTCGTCGAGGCTCGCATCCTGCAAGTCGTAGAGCCCGCTGGTCTGCGCCTGCCACACGTCGAGCAGCGCGCCGGCGACCGGCCTGCCGTCGAGGTCGAGAACCCGGCCGCTGACCAATGTCGGCGGTCCCTGTTTGTCGAGACGGGCGATGTTGCCGCCGGCCGGCATTTCCGGCGCGTTGAGCCGGTGGAAGGGGCCGAACACCGTCGACTCGGTGGCTCCGTCCGGTTTGCGGTGGCTCAACAGGTCGACCACCATCGACACACCGAGGGTGTCGGAGAACAGGATGAACTCCTGACGCTTGTCGTCCGACATGTGGCCGGCCTTGGTCAGGATGTCGATCGCCCGGAACCACTCGGCTTCGGTCAGGTTGACCTCCTTGACGAAGGCGTGCAGGTGCCCGATCAGACCCAGCATGATTTGCCGCAGCCGCGGGTCAGGCGTCTGCGCGAACCGCTCCAGAACCTCCTCGGTGATGTCATCCTCGGTCGCGTTGCGCCGTCCTGCCATTGCTCGTCTCCCTGGCTGCCGTCCGCGGGTACCATAATAGAAAGCCGGTTGCGCGGCAGCAGCGCGCAGCGGCCCCGCGCGGGGTGACGCGGTGGCGCGCCGAAAATTCTACCCGGTCTCGCTCGACGCGTTGAATTTCCTGCTTGCCGACGTGCGCGGCGCGCTCGGCCCCTATCTGAACGTCTTTCTGGTCACCCAGCAGCATTGGAGCCAGGAGGCGGTCGGGTTGGTCACGACCGCGGGCGGCCTGTTGGGGCTCGCCGTTCAGACCCCGGTCGGCGGACTGATCGACGCGACGCGGTGGAAGCGCGGGCTCGTCGTCGCAGCGCTGGCGGTCCTCGCGGCCGGAGCGGTGACGATTTTCGCCGCCCCCGCCTTTTGGCCGGTGATGGTCGCCAACGCGGCGGTAGCAGCGGTCGGCGACGTCTTCGGCCCGGCGGTCGCGGCGTTGACCCTGGGACTCTTTGCCCGTGCCGCGCTGGCTCGCAGGATGGGCCGCAACGCCGCCTGGGACCATGGCGGCAACGTCGCGATCGCCGCGGCCGCGGGCGTCGTCGGCTGGGCGTTGTCGCAGCGCGCGGTGTTTCTGCTGGTGCCGTTCTTCGCCGTACTCGCCGCCGTGGCGGTGCTGTCGATCCCGGCGGGTGCGATCGACCACGTCCGGGCGCGCGGCGGCGAGGAGGAGCATGACGGCGAACCGCGGCCTTCCGGTCTCGGCGTCTTGCTGACCTGCCGTCCGCTGTTGCTTTATGCCGGCTGCACGATGCTGTTCCATTTCGCCAACGCGCCGCTGCTGCCGCTGGTCGGCCAGAAGCTGGCGCTTGCCCACAAGGAATGGGCGACGGCGATGATGTCGGCCTGCATCATCGCCGCCCAGATGATCATGCTGCCGATCGCGCTGATGGTCGGGTGGAATGCCGACCGCTGGGGCCGCAAGCCCATCCTGTTGATCGGTTTCGGCGATTCTGCCGATCCGCGCGGTCCTGTACACGGTCTCCGACGCGAGCCTTTGGCTGATCGCGGTGCAATTGCTCGACGGGGTCGGCGCCGGGATTTTTGGCGCGATCACGCCGCTGGTGCTGGCCGATCTGATGCGCGGCACCGGACGCTACAACATGGCGCAAGGCGGCATCGCCACCGCGCAAGGGATCGGGGCGTCGTCGAGCGGGCTCGCCGCCGGGCTGATCGTCGACCATTTCGGCTATTCGGCCGCGTTTTTGACCTCGGCCGCGGTTGCCGCGACAGCCTTTGCGGCACTGGCGCTGGCGCTGCCGGAGACCGCGCGACCGGGCGCCGCGCCAGCCGCGGGCGAGCCGATTCCGGCCGGGGTCTTGGGCCCGCCCGCCGCGGACGATTCGAGGTGACGCCGCCGGGCCTCGGCAACTCGGGGCGCGCGCGCGGCCGGCATCAGCGCGGGTGGCGGCGGTGGAGCGCCGCTGTCGCGATCGCCGCGACTCTGGTCGCAGCGATCCTTTTTGCCGCGACATTTTTCACCGCGGCCGGGCAGGCGGCAGCCTTTGCCGAGCTTTGGTCCAACGGCATTCGGGTTGCGACGATCCTGGTCTTTGCCGCGACCTATGTCGTCATCGCCCTCGGGAAATTGCCGGGATTTTACTTGGACCGGGCCGGGGCGGCGCTCTTCGGCGCGAGCCTGATGGTGGGCCTCGGCGCGCTGTCGCTCGACCGGGCGCTGCGGGCGATCGACTTCGACACGATCGCCTTGCTGCTCGGCATGATGATCGTGGTCGGCAATCTGCGTCTTTCGGGCTTTTTCCGGCTCGTCACCAACTGGGTCGTTACCCGCGCCCGCCATCCGCTGCTGCTGCTCGCGGCGGTGATCGCGACCTCGGGCTTTTTCTCGGCTTTCCTGGTCAACGACACGATCTGCCTGGCGCTGACGCCGCTCGTCCTCGATCTCGTCATTCGGTTGCGCCGCGAACCCGCTCCCTTATCTGCTGGCGGTGGCGATGGCGTCCAATGTCGGCAGCGTCGCGACCATCACCGGCAACCCGCAGAACATCATGATCGGCAGCTTTTCGGGCATCCCGTACGGGGCCTTCGCCGCCGAATTGACCCCGGTCGCCGCGATCGGGCTCGTCCTGACATTCGCGTTGATCGCGTTGTTTCATCCGGCCGAATTTCGCGCGGGCGAGCGGCTCGGCGGGGCGGCGGCGCCGGCCCACGTGTATCGACCGCTCGCGATCAAATCGGCGCTGGTGACGGTGGCGATGATGGCCGGGTTCTTTGCCGGCCAGCCGCCGGCCAAGGTCGCGCTGGTCGCGGGTGCTGTGCTGTTGGTCACCCGTGCCGTCAGAAGCGAAAAGATCTACCGCGAGATCGACTGGCCGCTGTTGCTGATGTTCGCCGGCCTGTTCGTCGTCGTCGCCGGGTTCGAAAAAGTGCTGCTGTCGCCCGCGGTCATCGCCGAGATCGGCCGCCAGCACCTCGACCGGATGCCGGTCTTGGCGTTGGCGACGGGGGTGCTCTCGAACCTCGTCAGCAACGTCCCGGCGGTATTGGTGCTGAAGCCGTTTGTCGCAGCACTGCCCGACCCGCGGCGGGCCTGGCTCGTCGTCGCGATGTCGGCGACGTTGGCCGGCAATCTGACGATCCTCGGCTCGGTCGCCAATCTGATCGTCGTCCAGCGCGCCGGCCGCCGCGGCGTGGCGATCGCGTTCTGGCAATATTTCCGGGTCGGCGCGCCGCTGACCGTGCTGACGATCGTTGTCGGCCTGTTGTGGCTGTAACCCGGACGGTCGGGGCGGGGGCGGTCGTTGTGATCGCCGTCAGCCGCCGCGCAGAACCCGCATGCAAATCAGCCGCGGCTGGCGCCGATATGGGCGACGGCGTCGATTTCGACCTTGAGCGAGGGATCGGCCAATGCCGCCACCTGCACCAAGGTCGAGGCCGGGAAATTGCCGGTGAAGAATTCGCGCCGCGCCTGCCACACCTTTTCGCGCTGGGTGATGTCGGTGACAAAGATCGTCACCTTCATGACATCGGCCATCGTACCGCCGGCCGCCTCGACCAGGCTGCGGATCTTGGCCAAGATCGCCTTGGCCTGAACGTATTCGTCGCCGATGGGCTCGCTGCCGCGCGCCGTCATCCCGGCGATGTAGGCGACGCCGTCCGCCACCAGGCAGTTCGACCAGGTGCCGGCCGGCGGCTCGGGCGCGGCGGGGCTGGTGGCGCGGACAATCCTGGTCATGGGCTCGGCTCCTTCATCAACAAAGCCGAGCTTAGCGGTCGGGGCGGGCGGCTGAAAGAGTGGAAGCGGTTAACGGCTGCAACGGGCGCCGGCAACGCCGGGATGGCTACTTGTCGAGCCACACGTCTTCCATCCGCCAGCCGTTGTATATGCTGTTCACCATGATCGTCAGATTTTTTACGTAGGGTTGCCAGCAGGCGGCGCCGCGGTTGTAATAGATGATCGGCCGGGCGTCGTCTTCCGCCAGCTTCCTTTCTATCGCCCAGACGAGCTTTTTGCGTTTATCTTGATTTTCCTCCATCGACTGGCGGTCGATCAGCTTGTCCAGCTCGTGATTGCAGTATCCGTTGTAATTACCTTCAGCGCCACACGTGTAATTTTCGTACAAGCCCTGATCAGGGTCGTCGACCGTGCTCCCGGTCAGGTTGAGCGCTACCGTATAGTCCTTGCGCATCATCTTGGGATACCATTGCGTCGTGTCGACCGTCTCAAGCTCGCCGTCGATATAAGCCTCTTTCAACTGGTCGATCAGGATGACCGCCGGATCGCGGTAGGGCGCGATATCGCGCGTCGCCACCTTGATCTTGAGCCGGTTGTCCGGGCCGTAGCCCAGCCGCTGCATGATCCGGCGCGCTTCTGCGCGATTTTTTTGCACGTCCGCGCCATAGCCGGGCAAGGTTTGCAGCACATCCGGCGGGAGCCCCCACAACCCGCCGGGCGGGGGTTGCAGAACCCCGCCGAGATGACCTCGCCCTTGGGTCAGGATGTCGACGAACGCCTTGCGGTCGAGGTCCAGCGCCATCGCCCGCCGCAAATCGGGGTTGTCGAACGGCGGCGCGTCGCGGTTGACGATCAGGTTGGTGTTGACGCTGCCCGGCGGCGACACGCAGACCGCGGTCGGCATCTGGCTCTCGATGTCCTGCATCAGCGGGATGGACACGCTGCCGGCGAAGGTCAAATCGTACTTGCCGGCGATAAACGCCAGCACCACGGTCGACCGGTTGCGGCTGACAGTGTAGTCGACGCCGTCGAGATAGGGACGGCCCGGTTTCCAGTAATCGGGGTTGCGCGCCACCTTGATGTACTCGTCCGGCTTGAACGCGACGAATTTAAACGGGCCGGTGCCGATCGGATGACTGCGCATGTCGCGTGGCGAAACATGACAAGGATAAACCGGCGACCAGCCCGAGGCGAGCAGCGCCAGAAACCCCGGCTGCGGCCGCTTCAGGTGAAACGTGACTTCAAAGTCGCCGTTCGTCGTCACCTCCTGGAGGTTTCTGTACCAGGCCTTGCGAGGATTGATGCGCAGCTTGTCGCTCGACTTTCCGGCCAGCAGGTCCCAAGTGCATTTTACGTCCTTGGCGGTGAACGGCTGGCCGTCGTGCCATTTGACGCCCTGGTGCAGCGGAAACGTCAGCTCGGTGCGCTCCTCGTTCCACGACCAGCTGGTGGCGAGCTCGGGCACGATCGCGTTGAGGCTGTTTTGCGGCACATGCTGGTCGAACAGCACGAGGTTGTTGAACACCGCCATCATCGGCCGCTCGGCGACGACGGTCGCTTCTTCGTAAATCGACATGCTGGCCGGGCTGTCGATCATGTATTCTTGTAAAATCCCCCCTCGCTTCTGGGCAAATGCCGCTTGGGAAGCGAACAGCGCCGCCGACACCGCCATTGCCGACAGCACCATTGTCGCGGTCAGCGCGCGGAGACTTTGCTCCTTCATCCTCGCCTCCCTCCCCTCTCTCGACACAGACCGGCGACTGTGCGTCGGGTCGGCTTTACGCCGAACTTTATTCTTGAGGTGCCGGTCCCGGCAGACTTTATCACGGACGGAGACTGGCGAGTACCCAAGCTGGTGGTGTGAACCAGACAGATTTTTCCCATTGCGCACCCTTCGTCGCCCCCGCTTTCGCGGGAATGACGCAAGAAGGGATCGGGCACCAACTGTCGAATTCGTACGACTAGGGCGTCGGTCGAGGGACGCTCGGAGGCGCCCATGGCTGCCGCGGATCTCCGTTGACAAACACGGCGCCGACGGTCAGCAATTCTTACCGACGTTGCGCCGCCTGGAGGGATCATGCTTTCGGAAACTGCCCTCGCCGCTTATCGGCGCGACGGGTTCGTCGTCTTGCCCGACATCCTGAGCGCGGCCGAGGTCGACGCATTGCGCCGGGTGACCGAGGAATTCGTAGAGGGTGCGCGCGCCGTCAGCGCCAACGACAACATTTACGACCTCGAAGATTCGCATTCGGCGGCCGCACCCCGGGTGCGGCGGATCAAGACGCCGCATCTTCATCATCCGGAGTATGCGCGAGCCGCCCGCCATCCGAAGATCGTCGCGGCGCTGAAGGATCTGTGGGGCACGGTGCGGTTCGACACCGGCAAGCTCAACATGAAGTCGGCCGGCTTTGGCGCGCCGGTCGAATGGCACCAGGATTGGGCGTTCTATCCGCATACGAACGACGATCTCGCCGCGGTCGGGATCATGCTCGACGATTGCGGTCTCGAAAACGGCCCGATGATGGTGCTTCCCGGCAGCCATCTCGGTCCGATCTACGACCATCACGGCACGGACGGCCGCTTCTGCGGCGCGATGGACCCGGATTCCTGCGGCGTCGACGTGTCGCGCGCGGTGCCGTGCCTGGGCAAGGCCGGCTCGATCACGGTCCACCACGTCCGCGCGGTGCACGGCTCGGCGACCAATTTCTCGGGCAAGGAGCGGCGGTTCCTGCTGTTCCAGTATCGCGCCGCCGATGCCTGGCCGTTGCTCGGCTTCAAGGACGGGATCGAGAAGTTCGACGAAATGCTGCTGGCCGGAACGCCGAGCTTGGCGCCGCGTCTGACGCCGGTTCCGGTGCGGCTGCCGTTGCCGCCGGCCGAGCACCAGGGCTCCATCTACGAGAACCAGCGCGCCACCGGCCGCCGGTTTTTCGAGACCGCGGCGGAGCGCGAACCGGTCGCGGTCGCGGCGGAGTGACGGCGGCGCCGCAAGTCGGATAAGGGTTCGGACTACAGCAGCGAAAGCTGCGCCTCGGCCGGCGCCGGGTAGAGGATCGTGCCGTCGGCGAGCGGGTGGGCGCCCGGGGTCAGGGTTGCCGGGTCGATCTTGCTCGGCCCGAGGATGTGGTTGACCGCGACGCCCGACACCAGCAGGTAATCGCTGACAATTCGGCGATGGCAGCGCCACCATACCGCCTCGGCGCACATGATCGCGGTGCGGTTGTCGCGAGCGAGGGCGATCAGCTCGTCAAGTCCTTGTCGGAAGGCGGGGCTCGCGGCGGCGTAATCGGCGTAATTGCGGAAAGGATCGCTGCGCCACAGCGTATTCGGCGACGGCGCGCCGTCCTTGCGCCGGCCACGCAAGCCGCCAAGCGCCGGCAGGTGGCGATAGGCGATCCCGCTCTCGGCGAGCGCCGCCGGCAGGGCGTCGAGGTTGAATTGCGGGTTGGTCCGTGAGCGCGGCACCGAACGCACGTCGACGAGCAACGTGACCGCAACCTGGCGAAGCAGCCCCACAAGCTCGGCGACCGAGCGGGTCGAATGCCCGATCGTCCATATCGTCAAGCTCTCGTCCCTCATTTGTGTTCTCGGCCGCCATCGACAAGCAGGTTGTTGTAATCACATGGTATTTACCAAGAGAGTTGCAATCATCCACAGGCTTGGCCTAGATCCTCGCCCGGGAGGATCGAGCATGGATCAACGTTCGATTGAAAAACATCTGCGTCGCTGGCATCGCCGCGACAAAACGCCCGGTGGCGACTTGGCCGGCGAGCCCGGTAAGGAGACTGTTTCTGAGGGACGCAGACACAGCGCCACGACCGGCAGCGGTCTTTCGGTCGAGGGCCAGGTCCGCAAGGAATGGGACCCGACCTTGGGCCGCGGTCTACCGGTTTTCTTCTGCATTCCGAGCGGGGACGATTGATTCCGCAGCATTTTGACCGGTGTCGGCGCGGCCGAAGGGAGAGCACGCGCCGCGCCGCTGAATTAAGCAACCCGGGTCGACCGCTAAATCAGCCGATGCCCGCATAATCGCGCTCGAGCGCATCGAGACGCTCGGCCAGCCGGCCGAGCTCCCATTCGCGCGCCAAGGACGCAGCCGAGGCCCAGTTCGGCGCCTGATCGCCCAGAGAAGGCAGCGGGGCGCCGGCATCCATCGTCGCGACCCTGCGATAGAGCCGCAGCTCGTCGGCCTGGGCCGCGAACCGGCCGTCGGCGAGGGCTGCCTCGAGCGACCCGTAGCGCTGCAACAAGGCCGCCGCACTCTTGGGCCCGACACCTTTGGCGCCGGGGATTTTGTCTGACGGGTCGCCGCGCAGCGCGATAAAATCAGGCACCTGCTTGGGGTCGACACCGTAGCGGTCGCGCACTTCCGCGGGCCCGATGCGCGCCATTTCGCCGGCCCGGACCGGGTGCAGGATCACCGTCTTGTCCGAGGCGAGCTGAAAGGCGTCGCGGTCGCCGCTCGCCACCACGGCGGCGCCGCCGTGCTTTTCCTCCTGGGCAACCGCGGCGGCGAGAAAATCGTCGGCCTCGTACCCCGGCGCCTTGGCGGCGGCAAAGCCGCACGCCGCGACGAATTGCGGCAGGATGTCGAGCTGCTCCAACAGCTCGGCGGCGAAATCGCGTCCGCCCTGATACCCGGCGAGCGCCTCGTGGCGGTAGGTCGGCGCGTCGAGCGTGTCCCAGGCGACCAGCACGGCGCGCGGCTGCTCCTCGGCGTATAACCGCACCAGAAAATTGGCAAAGCCGACGATCGCGCCGCCGCCCCCGCCGCCGCGCCGCCGGATCGACTTTGGCAACGCGTGGTAGCTGCGGTGCGCGAACAAGTCGCCGTCGACGACGAGCAACGGCCGGTTCACAGTCGGATCCCTCGCGCGCCGAGGGCCGGCTTCCTGTTCGCCCCGCATGCCTCCCTCCTTGCCGCCTCTGCCGCCCCCCATCTTGTCACCACCGGGCGAATGACCCAAGATCGCGGCTCGGTCGTGGACCACGGAGATCATCTTTATGCGTGCCTGGTATCATTGTGAAAACGTCTACCCGTTTGTGCCGCAGGAGGTCCTCGAACTCGGCGCCTTCGGTGCGCGCGAGCCTGCCGAACAAATATTGCGACCCGAAGATTTCCGCGGATTTGTTCGAGGAATGCCTCGACGAGCATCTGCTGTGCGACGATCTCGGCGTCAACGTGGTCTCGATCGAGCATCATGCCGGCATCAACAGCCTTTACGGCGCGAGCCCGATGATCCTCGGCATCCTCGCGCGCCAGACCAAGAAGGTCCGCATCCTCAGCCTCGGCACCTTGATCACGATCCGCCCCGACCCGGTGCGCATCGCCGAGGAGTACGCCACCGCCGACGTGATCTCGCGCGGCCGGCTCGACATCGGCTTTGTCAAATCGGGCGACAGCGAGATGGTCTCGGGCAACGCCAACCCGGTCGGCTATGTCGACCGCTTCTGGGAGGCGATCGACCTCATTCAAAAGACGCTGACCTCGCATGACGGCCCGTTCAGCTGGGAGGGCAAGCACTACACCCACCGCCACGTCAACATCTGGCCGCCGACCTACCAGCGCCCGCACCCGCCGATGTGGGCGGCGACCGGCGACCCGGAGACCTCGGCCGAGCTTGGCCGCCGCGGCATGGTCAACGCGCTGGTCCTGCGCGGCCCCGAGGCTTCGAAGCGCGCCTTCGACGCCTATCGCGCCGCGCGCGTCGAGGCGGGCTTGCCGGCCCCCGGCACCGACCGCTTCGCCTATGCCGCACTCGCCTATGTCGGCGACACCGACGAGGAGGGGGTGCGCGTCGGCTCGAAATTGCTGTGGTTCCTCAACACCAGCCTCAAGCAGTCGCCGCAGATGTCGAAGCTGCTGCCGGGTCGCTCGCCGCCCGAAATCGCCGGGCAAAACTACCGCAGCGAGCCGCGCCCGGGGGGTGCCGCCAACATGCGTCCCGGCCAGAGCCTGATCGGGGTCAGCGCCGAGCAGGCGATTGCCCGCGGCATCCTCGTCGCCGGCAACCCCGACACGGTCTACAAGCAGATCATGGATATTTACGACAAGGTCGGCGGCTTCGCCAATTTCATCTTTATCGGCCGCTCGGGTTTTCTCGATCACCAGGAGGCCGAAAAGGGCATCCGCCTGATGGCCAAGGAAGTCCTGCCCCGCCTGCCCGCCGCCACCCTCACCCCCGAACCGGCACGACAGGCCGCGCAGTAGTCAGGGGTTTTGCCGTAGTCGGCCAAGTGCACTGTATTTGCCGCCCAGGCCGTCGATCGAAGCTTTTCGAGGAGGCGGGCATCGGCGGTGACAAGCCGAATCTGCCGCGCTTCCGCGAGCGCAACGTAGAGGCAATCGTAAATCGGGTGGTCGAGTTCGGATGCAATGGCGACCGCGCGCGGAGCCAGGCCCGCCGCGCCGATCAAGGCTTCGAAGAAGCGCGGCAGAATGGCGGCGATTTGATCCACCTGACCTCGACCAATCCGGCCGAGCCGCGCCGATCGCCACGCGCCATTGCATACTTCCGCGATCAGGAGATCCGGCGCTATCAGCACCGCTTCGCTCCGGACGATCGCGAGCGCCTCGGCGCCAAGCGGCTCGTCAGGCAGAAACCACTTCAGCGCGACGCTGGCGTCGATAACCAGGGTCACCGGCTGTCGCGGTCGTCGCGGATCAGCTGTTCGGCTGTCGGGTAGCCCCCGCCTGGGTCGCGGGACGGCGCGATCGCCCGAATGCGCTCCAGCTCGGCGAGCAGTTCGGCGCGATCAGGCTTTGCCGCCTCGTTCAACAGCTCGCGCAACGACTGTTCCAATGACTTGTGTTGTGCGCTCGCACGCGCTTTCAACCGCTTTAGAACCTGATCGTCGATGTGGCGAATGACAACTTGCGCCATAAGGAAATGCGCCCGAGAATTTTGATTGCACGATGATATCATCATGCTCGGATGCAGTCATCCCCTTTGCCGTACGGCCGAGGCCAAATCGACCGGCTGCCCGCGGTCAGCGCAGGGCGGCGGCGATGTTGCCGCCGTCGACGGTGGTGACGTCGGCGGTGGTCTTGAGTGCCAGGGCGTGGTTGAGGAAGGCTTGGGCCACGTCTTCGGCGGTGACTTCGCGGCCGAGCAAATTGCCGGCCAAGTAATCGGTCTCGCTGACGCCGCGGCGCCTGGGCGCGGTCGGCGATCATTTCCGGTGTCAAGAGCCCGCTCTTGATGCGGTCGGCATTGACGGCGTTGGCGCGGATGCCTTGGGCGCCGTAGTCGAGCGCGTATTGCCGCATCAACCGAGGGTCGCCGCCTTCGGGCAGGCCGTAGGGGCCGAAATTGGGGCCGGGGTTGACCGCCTGCTTTGACACGTTGAACAACAGACAGCCGCCGGTTCCCTGCGCCAGCATGATGCGCACGGCGTTTTGCGCGACGCGTTTGATGGGCAAAGAAATTCAATTCGAAGCTCTGCCGCAGCACCCTGTCCTCGACCTCGCCGATGCGGCCTTGCCAGGCGGCGCCGGCATTGGAGACGACGATGTCGACGCCGCCGAAGCGCTCGGCCACCCGGTCGAAGGCGGCCCGCACCGCTGCCGGGTCGGTCACGTCGCAGGCGTCACCGAGCGCCGCGCCTCCGAGCTTTTTCGCCGCCGCCGCGGCAGCGTCGCCGTCGATGTCGAGCAGGGCGACCTCGGCGCCGGCGCGCGCCATCGCGCGCGCCGTCGCAAAACCGATCGTGCCGGCGCCGCCGGTCACGGCCGCGACCTGCCCGGCGAGCGGCTTGTCGGCGATTTGGCCGAGCTTTGCCTGTTCGAGCGACCAGTATTCGATGTCGAACAGATCGGCTTCGCCGACCGGGTCGAAATGCGCCGACGGCCTCGGCGTCGGTCACGGTCGCGACTGTCGATCTCGGCAATGTCGGCGGCGATTTGAGCGTCGCGGGCACTGCCGCCGAGCCCGAACAGCCCCAAACCCGGCACCAGGATGACCCGCGGCATCGGGTCGAGCTCGCGCTTTGGCGTCGCCTGACGCGGGTTGTGGCGGGCGAAATAGACATGGTAATCGGCGACAAACCGGTCGACCGCCCCGCGCACCGCCGCGGTGAAATCGTCGAGTCGGCCAGTTTCGGGCGCCGGCACGATCAGCGGGTGGTTTTTGGTGCGCAGGGTGTGGTCGGGGGTGGCCACGCCGGCCTGGCTGTAGCGGCCAAGCTCGGCGCCGTCGACGTAATCGAGGATCGCCCGGCTCGTGCGGAATTCGAGGATAAAGCGCTTGTAGGCGCCGGCATCGACCGGCGAGGGTATGGCGCATGCGCCGCGCAGGATCGGCGCCACCTCGGCCGGACCGGCGATCGCCGCCGCAAGCCGAGCGGCGGGAAAGACGGTCGTGTTGCGCCGGCGCGACAGCCGCTCCTCGGCTTGGGAGACGGCCGCGATCATCCGCTCATAGGCTTCCTCGGCGGTGTCGCCGAAGGTGAAGATGCCGTGCTTGAGCAGCACCAGTCCTTCGACCGCGGGATCGGCGTCGAAGACCTCGGCGGCTTTCTTGGCGAGCTGAAAGCCGGGCATGATGTAGGGCACCAGCCCGAGCCGGCCGCCATAGAGCTCGGCGCAGCGCAGGGCGGCGTCGGGCTGGTCGGCGAGGCTCAACACCGCGGTCGAATGGGTGTGGTCGACGAATTTATGCGGCAGGAAGGCGTGCAGCAGGGTCTCGACCGACGGGTTCGGGGCGCCGGGGTCGATCAGATTGGCGCGCTGCACCCGCACCATTTCCTCGTCCGGACAATGCTCTCGCGGCCACGCAATTTGCGCAGCGGCGCCAGCCGCACGGCCGGCAGCCCGGCGGGCTCGATCGCCGCCATGTCCCAGCCGCTGCCCTTGACGCACAGCACTTCCGCGTCGTCGTCGAGGAGGTCCTTTACGACGGTCTTGACCGACGTGTTGCCGCCGCCATGCAGCACCAGCCTGGGGATCGCCGCCCAACAGCCGGGAGGTGTAGACGCGCAACGCCACGTCGCGGCCGACACCCTTCTCGTCGTAACTGTCGACCAGCCGCCGCGGCTTCGGCATCGGACCACAGGCTGCGCATTTCGGGGGCTCCTTTCGCGGACGGCGACGGAGGCTCATCAATGCAGTGCGCCGCCGTATGAGACAAGAGCCGAGGTCGTTTCCGCAAGGCTCGGCCGCGCGTGAGATCGAGTCGACGCGGAGCGCCCAAAAATTCGGAAATCGGGCGGCCGGACGGCCGCGGGGCGCTGCCGTTTGCGGCTCGGGCGTTTCGGCCGGCGCCGGTTCATTGAAGATCCCTTCGCGGACCAGCCGGTCGCGCACCCCTTCGAGCAGGCTCAGGGTCTGGGCCAGCCCCTGGATCGGGATCGCGACGGTGAATTCCGCGACCATGCGAACCTCGCGACTGTCGCCGGCGGGGACGGCCTCCAGCCGCTGAAATTCGAGCCGCGCCACTCCGTTGAGGATCGAAACGTCTTTCAGGCTGTCGCAAAAATAAATCGGCATCGGGTCTGTCCGTGATTTTCAGGGCTCGCGCAGGCTCTCGTCGATGACGCGGGTCAGCGGGTTCAGCACATATTGCAGGATCGAGCGGCGGCCGATCTTGATGTCGGCGACAAGGCGCATCCCCGGCCGCAACTCGAACCCGGGCGGCAGGTTGCGGAATTTGGTCTCGGTCAGCGCGACCCGCGCGCGGTAATGGATCGGGCTCTGCCGCACCTGGGTCTTGAGGCCCGGTGCGGTCATGTCCTCGGCGGTCTCGCGCGCGCTGTCGTCCTCGATCGTATCCGGCGTCAGGGTCTTCAGCACGCCGTGGGCGAGACCGTATTGCTGCCACGGCAACGCCTCGAACTTGATCGTCACCGGGTCGCCGAGCCGCACCCGCGCGACATCGCGGGTGTCGATCTCGACCTCGGCGACGAGCGGCGCGTCGGTGGGCACCAGCCGGATCATCGGCTCGGCTTCGCGCACGACCGCACCCTGCGGCCGCGCCGCCACCTCCAGCACGGTCGCGTCGCGCGGCGCCCGCAGCACCGCGAGGTCGTGGCGCAGCTGCGCCTTCGACAGTTGGGCGGCGGTCGCGTCGCGATCGCTGCGGGTCTGCGCCATTTCCTCGGCGAGCTTGCGCTTCCACTCGCCGATAAAGGCGGCGCGGTCGGCTTGCGCGGCGGCGATCTCGTCGGCCAGCTTTTGCTGCTCGCCGAGATTGGTGGCGAGCCGCGACTGGGCCTCGACCCGGCGCTGGCTGGTCTCGATCAGCTTGAGCCGCGAGGCGAGATCCTTCGCCACCAGGATCCGGTAGATATCCTCCGCCTGAGCGCCAGGCGGATCTGCTGCTCGAGGCCCTCCGCCTCGGTTTTGTGCGCCGCGAGATCCGCCCTGCCCTCCTCGATCTTGCCGTCGGAAGCGGCGATGCGCGCGGCGTATTCGTCGCGGCGCTTGCGAAAGATGTCCGCTTGCGTGCGCTCGTCGTCATTGGGGTTGGGCGGGTCGTAGACGCCGCCGGCGAGTTCCGCGTCGATGCGGTCGTAGGCTGCGTTCAGATGGCGCAATTTGGCGCCGAGCTCGGCCTCGTCGGCCCCGGAAAAGGTCGGGTCGAGGGTCGCCAATACTTCTCCCGCCTTGACTTTTTGCCCCATCTTGACCGCGACCGAGCGGACGACCGAGGTTTCGAGCGGCTGGACCACGATCTCGCTGTCGCTGGTCACCAGCCGGCCGTTGGCGCTGACGACGATGTCGACCTTGGCCAACGCCAGCGCCGCCGCCGCGGCCGCGATGAGCCCGGCCATCAGCCACAGCACGATGCGCCGCTTTGGCGGGGCGGCGAGCACGCTCTCGAAATCGTAGTCGATCAGCGCCCGCGGCGCCGGTGCGGCGGCAGGCTCGGCCGCGGCGCCGTCGGCGCGGCGCCGTTCATTGGTACATCCGCGCCTGCTGCGCCCACAGCTGGTTGTAGGGCAGGCAGCTGCGCAGCAGGGCGTCGTGCCGGCCGGCCTGGACGATGCGGCCCTGGTCGACGACGACGATCAGGTCGGCGCGGGCGACAAACGACAGCCGATGGGTGACGATGACGATCGTGCGGCCATGCGCGATGCCGGCGAGATGCTGCTGCACGATCGCCTCGCTCTCCGGGTCGAGCGAGCTCGTCGCCTCGTCGAAGACCAGGACCGGCGGCGCGTGGATCAACGCGCGGGCGATCGCCAGCCGTTGGCGCTGGCCGCCCGACAGGTTGGCCGCGCCCTCTTCGAGCATCGTCGCATAGCCGTGCGGCAGCCGCTGGATGAATTCGTGCGCGCCGGCGACCTGCGCGGCCCGCACCACCTCGTCGAGCGAGGCGGCGGGCTTGGTCACCGCGATGTTGTCGCGCACCGTGCCGCGGAACAGAAAATTCTCCTGCAGGACGACGCCGATCTGGGTGCGCAGATGGGCGAGGTCGAGCTCCTTCAAATCCTGGCCGTCGATCTTGATCAGCCCGGTTTGCGGCCGGTAGAGCCCTTGCAGCAGCCGGGTGATCGTCGTCTTGCCCGAGCCGCTGCGGCCGACGATGCCGACGACCTGGCCGGGCTCGACGACAAACGAGATTTCCTTGACCGCGGGTGCGGCCGAGCCCGGGTAATGAAAGGTCACGTCCTCGAATTCGATGTGGCCGCGCACCGCCGGCGCCAGCTGGCCGCTCGCCGGCTCGGGCTTGGTCTGCATCAGCTGGGCCAGCAATTTCAGCGACAGCACCGCCTTTTGATATTCCTGCATCAGCCCCGAGGCCTGGATCAGCGGCTGCGCCAGCCGCAAGCCCCAGCATGTTGAAGGCGATCAGCGCCCCGACCGTCATCTGGTCGCTGAGCACGAACAGCGCGCCGAGCGCGCCGATGCCGACGCTCATGCCGCGCTCGAGGCTCATGATCACGCTGCGGGCGCGCGCGGCGGTATGGTCGAGGGTCAAGGTCTTGGCCGCCGCCTCGTCGGCGTAGCGGCGCCAGCGCAGCATCGAGCGCGGTTCGAGCGCCAAGGTCTTGATCGTGTCGATGCCGTTCAGGATCTCGAACAAAAACGCCTTGCGCCGGCCCTCGATGTCGTTGACCTCGCGCAGCTTGACGCGAAATTCGCGCGACATGACCGCGAGCGTGACAAAACCGATCGCCGAGACCGCGAGCACGATCAGCGTCAACTGCCAGGAATAGATCAGCAACACCGGCAGGAAGATCACCACCGACAGAAAATCGAGAAAGGTGTTGAACAGCCGGCTCGCCAGAAAATCGCGGACGTTGTTGGCCTCTTGCAATTTGTAGGCGGTGACCCCCGACGGGTTGGCGTGGAAATAGTCGATCGGCAAGGTCAACAGATGGGCGATCGTGTCGGTGGCGATGACGTGGTCGAGCTTGCGGGTGATAAAGGCCAGTAGATAATTGCGCATGTAGTTAAAGCCGGAGTCGAACAGGATCAGCACAAAGATGCCGGCCGTGATCGTATAGAGGGTGGAGAAGGCCTGGTTCGGCACCACCTTGTCGACCAGGATCTGAAAAAAGATCGGCACCGACAATGCGATCAGATGCATCGCCAACGCGGCCACGACGACGTCGCGCATCAGCCGGCGTTCGGCGAACAGCTTTCGGGTGAACCAGGAAAAGCCGAATTTCGCGTCCTCGCGGCTTGGCGGCAGCGGTGCGACGATCAGCGCCTCGCCGTGCCACGACCGTTCGAGCTCGGCGCGCGCCAGAAAAAACACCTCGCCGTCGCGGAACAGCGGGTCGGCAGATCGCGACCTCCTCGCCGCCGCGCCGCACGCCCATCAGGATGACGGCATTGGCGTTGGCGAGGATCAGAACCAACGGGTGGGCAAAGGGCCGCGTCTGCAACGCGCGCCAGTCGAGCCGGGCGCGCTCGGCGCTCAACCCGAACTCGCCGGCGAGCGCGGCGAGCTGCGCTATCGGCAGGGTTGCGCCGTCGACAAGGTTGCGCCGGCGCACCGCTCCGGCATCGACGTAATTGCCGTTCTGGATCCCGAGCTGAAAGAGGCAGGACAACCCGGTTTCGCAGGAAACGACCGCGCCGGCGGCCTTGTCCGCTATTTCGGCGGTCTTGTCCGCGATTTCGGGCGGCGCCGGCGCGCCCGGAATGGCGCCTGCCGCCGCCGGGGGCCGCCGCGCCGCGGGCTCGTCATCGCGCCGTTCGTCGGGCGGCAACGGGGTCGACCCCGCCGCGGGGCGGCGGCGCAGCGGGGCAATGAGCTTTTCGGCTATCGGCATTCCCGTCCGCGACATCTGCATTCTTGTCCGCAGCCGTCTTCCGCGACATTGGCGAGTGATTTTAAAGGATCACGTGAGCAATCTACGACAATTGTCAAACAGAATCAAGATTAAACTTAGATATGCCGCGAGTATCGTACACTATGCCCGAATGTTAATAATTGCCGAGCGGGCACGCCCGCCGCGCGCGCCTCCGGGCGGTCCGGCGGCGCGGTCGGCTGGCTCAGGTGATGAAGAAGAGCTGGGAGGCGGCGAGGGTGGGGTGTCCGCTGAGGGTGGCGACGAGGTGCTCGGCGGCGGTGGCGCCGCTGGCCGAGTAGTAGAGGCCGCCGGTGCTGGTGTCGTAGGCGAAGCGCTGGGTGGCGGCGGTGAAGGCGCCGGTGCCGTCGGCGACGAAGAGGCCCGCCGGCAACGGTTTCGGGGTCGACGCGGCGCCGCTTTGGCCGAGCGCGAAGCCGGCATTGCTGAACGCGATCTGGTTGGTCGGGGAGGCGGCGAAATCGGCGACCGTGTTGGCGCCGGCGGCGCTGAAGGCGAACTCGTTGGCGCCCGCCCCGCCGGTCATCGTCGTGTCGCCGCCGGCGTAGAAGACGTCGTTGCCGGGCCCGCCGGTCAGCATGTCGGCGCCAGTGCCGGCGTGGACGACGATGCGATCGGGCGCGGCGACACCGGCGGCGCTGACCGTGTTGCCGCCATTGCCGCCGTTGACCGTGATCGCGCGCCGGCGACCCCGGTGAAATTGGCGTTCGCCAGGGTCAGGCTGTTGGCGGCGCCGTTGGCGAGCTCGTAGGTTTCGACCCCGCTGACCCCGCCCGCCGCGACCGTGCCGGCGGTGGTCATGTTCAGGTAGTTGGCGCCGGCCCCGCCGTTGACGGTGTCGGTGCCGGCGAGGTTCGCGGCCGAGAAATAAAACCAGTCGTTGCCGGCCCCGCCGGTGAAAGTGTCGGTGCCGGCGCCGCCGATCGCGACGACCCGGTTGGCCCCGGTCAAGGCCGAGGCGTCGACGGTGTTGCCGGCATTGCCGCCATAGACCGCGATCGAGCTGCCGGCGACCCCGGTGAAATTGGCGTTCGCCAGGGTCAGGCTGTCGGCCCCGCCATTGCCGAGCTCGTAGGTTTCGACCCCGCTGACCCCGCCCGCCGCGACCGTGCCGGCGGTGGTCATCAGCAATTCGTTGCTGCCGGCCGCCGCCCGCGACCTTGTCGGTATTGGCGAGGTTCGCCGCCGAAAACTCGAAGATGTCGTTGCCGGCCCCGCCGGTTAAATTGTCGGTGCCGGCGCCGCCGACCGCGACCACCCGGTTGGCCCCGGTCAAGGCCGAGGCGTCGATGGTGTTGCCGGCATTGCCGCCATAGACCGTGATCGAAGCCCCGGCGACCCCGGTGAAATTGGCGTTCGCCAGGGTCAGGCTGTCGGCCCCGCCATTGGCGAGCTCGTAGGTTTCGACCCCGCTGACCCCGCCCGCCAAGACCGTGCCGGCGGTGGTCATGTCCAGGTAGTTGGTGCCGGCCGCCGCCGTTGACGGTGTCGGCATTGGCGAGGTTCGCGGCCGAGAAATAGAACCAGTCGTTGCCGGCCCCGCCGGTGAAAGTGTCGGTCCCGGCGCCGCCGATCGCGACCACCCGGTTGGCCCCGGTCAAGGCCGAGGCGTCGACGGTGTTGCCGGCATTGCCGCCGTCGACGGTGATCGAAGCTGCCGGTGACCCCGGCGAAATTGGCGTTCGCCAGGGTCAGGCTGTCGGCCCCGCCATTGCCGAGCTCGTAGGTTTCGACCCCGCTGACCCCGCCCGCCAAGACCGTGCCGGCGGTGGTCATCAGCAATTCGTTGGTGCCGCCGCCGCCCTTGACCGTGTCGGTATTGGCGAGGTTCGCCGCCGAAAACTCGAAGATGTCGTTGCCGGCGCCGCCGGTGAAAGTGTCGGTGCCGGCGGTGCCGACAAAGATCACCCGGTTGGCCCCGGTCAAGCCCGAGGCGTCGACGGTGTTGCCGGCATTGCCGCCATAGACCGTGATCGAAGCCCCGGCGACCCCGGTGAAATTGGCGTTCGCCAGGGTCAGGCTGTCGGCCCCGCCATTGCCGAGCTCGTAGATTCCGACCCCGCTGACCCCGCCCGCCAAGACCGTGCCGGCGGTGGTCATCAGCAATTCGTCGCTGCCGCCGCCGCCCTTGACGGTGTCGGCATTGGCGAGAGTGGCGGCGGAAAACTCGAAAATGTCGTTGCCGGCCCCGCCGGTGAAAGTGTCGGTGCCGGCGGTGCCGACAAAGATCACCGCGTTGGGTGTGGCATTCTTGACCGTCAGGCTCTGCGCCGGCGAAGACGGGCTGGTGTTGGCGGCGACGTCGACCTCGTGGGCGGAGAGGCTGTGCGCGCCCACCGCGAGCGGGCTCGCGGTGGTGATCGACCAGGTCCCGCCCGCCGCCACCACCGCGGTGCCGATCGCCGCCGCGCCGTCGTAGAGGGTGACCGTGTCGCCGGCCTCGCCCTTGCCCGCGACCGTAAACGTGTCGCCCGCCGTTCCCTTGTCCGCCGCCACCGCAAAGCCCAGCCCCGAGGGCGCCGGCGCGGAAGTCTTGATCGTCAGCTTCAACGCCGCCGAGGCCGCACTCGTCGCCAGTCGGCGCCCGTCTCGGTCGCGGTCAGGCTGTGCACCCCCACCGCCAGCGCCGCTCGCCGGCGTCACCGACCAGGTGCCGCCCGCCGCCACCACCGCCGTGCCGATGCCTGGTCGCCCCGTCATACAACGTCACCGTGTCGCCGGCCACACCCGTCCCGGTGATCACCGGCTTGGTCACATTGGTAATGTCGTCGCCCTTGACCCCGCTGTCCGACCCCGCCGCCAGCGCCAACCCCGAAGGCGCCGCCGGCGGCGGCGGAAGGGCGGTAATGTCGGAGGGCGTCAGCCCGTCCGGAATAGGCCCGGCGACGGTCACCTCGCTCGTACCTGCCGCTGTCCCGTCCGTCACCCAAAGATTAGGCATGACCGTCCGCGTCGGCGCCGCGAACAGCGCCTTACTGCCGAAAACGGTGAAATCCGGACGGGGATTAGAGCCCGCCGGAGTAAGCTCCGGCGACCGCCAGCTCGCTCGTCCCCGCCGAAGTCCCGTCCGTCACCCAAAAGTCCTGCATGGCCGCTTGCGTCTGCGCCCTCGAACAGCACCTTGCTGCCGAGACGGAAATTGGTCGTAACATCGTTGAAGGCAAGCCCCCGGAATTAGGCGTCCGGCGACCGTCAGTTCGCTGGTCCCCGCCGAGGTCCCGTCCGTCACCCAAAGATTGACGTGACCGCTCGCGTCCGTGCCCGAGAAACAGCGCCTTGCCGCCGAGGACGGTGAAATCAGGTTCCTGACGACAAGGTTGAAACAGCCCCGATCGGCGCCGGCGACCAGCTCGCTCGTCCCCGCCGACGTTCCGTTGGTCACCCAAAGACCATTGATGGCCGCTTGCGCCCGCGCCGACGAACAGTGCTTTGCTGCCCAGGACGGTGAAATCGGGCTCTCGGGCATTAGTCAACAGCCCACTGGACGCAGGCCCGGCAACCGTCAGCTCGCTCGTCCCCGCCGAGGTCCCGTCCGTCACCCAAGAGGTTGCGGTGGCCGCTTGCGTCCGTGCCCTCGAACACCGCCTTGCTGCCAAGAATGGTGAGATCCGGTAAGATGTCTGAACAACCCGACGGCAACGCCTCGTCGTCAGCTCGCTTGTCCCCGCCGACGGTCCCGTCCGTCACATAAAGATTGGTAGGGGGTTGCCATCAACGTCACCGTTCGCGTCCTCGCCCGCGAACAGCGCCTTGTTGCCAAGAACGGTGAAGTCAGAGGTGAACCAGGCGCCCGCTGAGAAACGCCGGCACGTCAGCTCGCTCGTCCCCGCCGCCGTCCCGTCGGTTACCCAAAGATTCCTATTCCCGCTCGCGTCCCGCCCTCGAACAGAGCCTTGCCGCCCGAGGACGGTGAAATCGGGACGGAAGCCTCGGACACACCGAAGAGCCCACGGACCGGCTGATCAGCTCGCTCGTCCCCGCCGACGTTCCGTCCGTCACCCAAAGCTCGGCTTGACCGCTCGCGTCCAAGCCTTCAAACAGTACCTTTCTGCCGAGAGACGGTGAATAGCTACGATAGATTAACAGCCCGATGTAGCCCCGGCAACGGTCAACTCGCTCGTCCCCGCCGCGGTACCGTCTGTTACCCACAGATTAGTGTAGCCGTTCGCGTCGTAGCCTGCGAAGACTGCCCGAGATGTCATTATCGACCCTATCCCCTAAACCGTTGGACGCCGCGGATATTGCATCGCGACGTCGGCAGCTACCGCGAGCGCACGGCTTCGGCTCGCTGCCGAACGCAGCGCCGACTCCGCTTCAATCATTTCGGGATGCTGGGCGACCGCCGGCTAAATCCAAAGTGCTCCCGCTGCCGCGACTGAAAAACGGCTCCCTTACATTTCAATTACCGCAGATCCTGTTAAAAGTCCAGGTCCACGCCGCAACCGACGGAAATTATCAATAATTAAGGAAGAGAACGGGGGGTCGGATTGAATGCCGTTCGCATGCCGAGGTGACGGGCGGAAAG